>NZ_CM176571.1:3025000-4020205 GCF_058105145.1 Thioclava sp. ISO4 | reverse complement strand
TGGGGGAGCGGCTGCAATTTGGCGCAAGATTGTTGCGCGGCATCGCAGCGTAACAATTGCCTCGTTACGCGAGGTAGGCTAGGCAGGACGCCAGCTAGGACGACCAGCAAGGGGTTCGACAGACATGACCGACGTGACGCGCGAGTCGATGGAATATGATGTGGTGATCGTGGGCGCGGGGCCTGCAGGGCTTTCGGCGGCGATCCGTCTCAAGCAGATCGACCCGGAGCTCGAGGTCGTCGTGCTCGAGAAGGGCTCGGAAGTGGGCGCGCATATCCTGTCGGGCGCGGTGCTCGACACCAGCGGTCTGGATCAGCTGATCCCCGACTGGAAGGACAAGGGCGCGCCGATCACCGTGCCGGTCAAGAAGGACAATTTCTACATGCTGGGCGAGGCCGGGGCGATGCGCATCCCGAACTGGCCGATGCCGCCCCTGATGTCGAACCACGGCAAATACATCGTCTCGATGGGCAATGTCTGCCGCTGGATGGCCGAGCAGGCCGAAGGTCTGGGCGTCGAGATTTTCCCTGGCATGGCCGCCTCGGAAATCGTCTGGGACGGCGACCGGGTGGCCGGTGTCGTCGCGGGCGAATTCGGCAAGGAAGCCGATGGCACGGAAGGCCCGGGCTACGAGCCGGGCATGGAGCTGCGCGGCAAATACGTGATGATCGCCGAGGGCGTGCGCGGCTCGCTCGCCAAAGTGGTGATGGAGAAGCACAACCTCTCCGACGGTCACTGCCCGCAGAAATTCGGTCTCGGCATGAAGGAAATCTGGGAGATCGATCCGGAGAAGCACCGCGAAGGCACCGTGACCCACACGATGGGCTGGCCTCTGGGCGGCAATGCTGGCGGCGGGTCGTTCATCTACCACCTCGAGAACAATCAGGTCTATGTCGGCTTCGTGGTGCACCTGAACTACGAGAACCCCCATCTCTATCCCTACATGGAGTTCCAGCGCTTCAAGCATCACCCGATGGTCGCGGAACTGCTCGAAGGCGGCAAGCGCGTGGCTTACGGTGCACGGGCGATTTCGGAGGGCGGCTGGCAGTCGATCCCGAAACTGACCGTGCCGGGCGCGGTGCTGCTGGGCTGCTCGGCGGGGCTCGTGAACGTGCCGCGCATCAAGGGCAACCATAACGCGATGCTGTCGGGTATCGCGGCGGCGGAAGCTGCGGCAGAGGCCATCAAGGGCGGTCGTTCGGGCGATGAGCTGACCGAATACGAGGCCGATCTGCGCTCGGGCCCGATCGCGAACGACCTCAAGAAAGTCCGCAACGTGAAGCCGATGTGGTCGAAATGGGGGATGATCCCCTCGCTCGTCCTCGGCGGGCTCGACATGTGGACCAACGACCTCTTCGGCTTCTCGCTGTTCGGCACGCTCAAGCATGGCAAATCGGATGCGAAATCGACCGGCGAGGCGAGCAAGTTCAAACCGATCGACTACCCCAAACCCGATGGCAAGCTGAGCTTCGACCGCCTGACCAATGTCAGCTTCTCCTTCACCAACCATGAAGAGAGCCAGCCTTGCCACCTGCAGCTGAAGGATCCGTCGGTCCCGATCTCGGTGAACCTGCCGAAATATGACGAGCCCGCGCAGCGCTACTGCCCGGCGGGCGTCTACGAGGTGGTCGGCGAGGGCGACGACGCGAAGTTCCAGATCAACTTCCAGAACTGCGTCCACTGCAAGACCTGCGACATCAAGGACCCGAGCCAGAACATCAACTGGACCACCCCGCAGGGCGGCGACGGGCCGAACTACCCGAACATGTGATCGCGAAAGGGGCCTGCGGGCCCCTTTTTCTTTTTCTCCCTCTCTTTGCGCCCATCACAACGCCGTGTCTGCGCAGGCGGCTTCCCGCGTGCGGTGGTACGGCTCATTGTAATGCCCGCATCGCGCCGTTACGCTCGATTTCAACCCGAATGAGAGGACCGTTTCGTGTCGAGTTTGAAGACCCCGCTGCGCCTTGCGCTCTTCGCCCTCTTGATGGGCTCCACCGCGCCGATGCCGCTGCTGGCACAGGATGCGCCCAAGGCGGGCAGCGCCGAAGATGCGGCGCAGGCCGCCGATGACGCCGCCGCGAAAGGCGATGCTGCCGACACCGCGAATGACCCGAGCCCGGCAGAGGCGGGGGCTTATCTCGCCGCGCGCATCGCGTCGCAGCAATTCGATTTCGCCGAGGCCGCGCATTACTACCGTCAGTTGATGGCCAGCGGCGATACCAGCGGCGCGACCGCGGAAGCGACGCTCGTTTCCGAGATCGCGATCGCCGATTTCGACCGCGCCACGCCGCTTGCGCAGCAGATGGTCGAGGCCGGAACCGGCAGCCAGATCGCGGCGCTCACCGCTTTGGCGGCCGATGCGCATGACAAGAACTGGACCGGGGCGCTCGCGCTTCTCGACAGCGGTGCCGATCCCGGGCCGCTCGTGGGCGGTCTGACCAAGGCCTGGGCGCTGGCGGGCGACGGCAAGATGTCCGACGCCTCCGCCGCCTTCGACGAGGTCGGCAAGCAGCAGGGCCTTGCGGCCTTCGCGGGCTTCCACAAGGCGCTCGCGCTGGCGCTGGTCGGCGATTACGAAGGCGCCGATGCGATCCTGAGCGGCGAGCATGGCGAGAAGATCACCTCGACCCGCCGCGGCGTGCTTGCCCATGTCGAAGTGCTCTCGCAGCTCGAGAAGAACAAAGAGGCGCTGAAGCTGATCGAGGATCGCTTCGGCAAGGATCTCGATCCGCAGCTGAAAGATATCCGCAAGAAGCTGGAGGCGAGCGATACGCTGCCCTTCGACGTCGTGCGCAACGCGTCCGACGGCGTGGCGGAGGTCTATTATTCGGTCGCGCAGGCGCTGATCGGGGATGCGCCCGACACGTTCACGCTGGTGCATTCGCGGCTGGCGAACATGATCCGGCCCGACATGGATGACGCGACGCTGCTGACCGCATCGATGCTCGACCAGCAGGGCCAGTACGATCTGGCTATCGAAGCCTATGCCGACATCAAGCCCGACAGCCCGATCTATCACGCCGCCGAAATCGGACGCGCGGAATCGATGGTGCGCGCGGGCCGCAACGATGCGGCGATCGAAGTGCTCGAGAACCTGTCGCGCAGCCGTCCCAACCTCGTGGGCGTCTGGACCGCGCTCGGCGATACGCTGCGTCGCGAGAGCCGTTTTGCCGAGGCCGCGAGTGCCTATGACAAGGCGATCGACCTGCTCGGCCAGCCCGAGCCGAAGGACTGGTTCGTCTGGTATTCGCGCGCCATCGCGCAGGAACGCTCGGGCAATTGGGACGAGGCCGAGAAGGGCTTCCGCGAGGCGCTGCGCCTTTCGCCCGATCAGCCTTCGGTGCTGAACTATCTGGGCTATTCCTACGTGGACAAGGGCGAGAATCTCGACGAGGCGCTCGACATGATCCGCAAGGCCGCCGCCGAGCGTCCGGATGCGGGCTTCATCATCGACAGTCTCGGCTGGGCGCTGTTCAAGCTTGGCCATTATCAGGAGGCGGCACAAAAGATGGAGCGCGCCGTGGAGCTCGAGCCGCGCGATCCGCTGCTCAACGACCACCTGGGCGATGTGCTCTGGGCCGTGGGCCGTCAGCGCGAGGCGAAATTCCAGTGGCGCCGCGCGTTGTCCTTCGCGACCGACGATGCGGAGACCACCGAGGAGCTCGATCCCGACGCGATCCGCCGAAAGATCGAGGTGGGTCTGGATCAGCTGCGTAAGGAGCAGGGTCTGCCGCCGCTCGAGGATAAGGGCCCGAGCAAGGATACTGCTCAGGCCGCCCCCGAAACGCCCGCGAGCGATGCGAATAATTGACGCCTTCGCGCCGGCGAAGATCAACCTGACGCTTCATGTCACCGGCCAGCGGGCCGATGGCTATCACCTGCTCGACAGCCTCGTGGCCTTCGGGCCGATGGGCGACCGGCTGGTGCTACGCGAGAGCGACGCGCTTTCGCTCAGCGTGGCTGGACCGGAGGCGGCGGGCGTGCCTGCCGATCCATCGAACCTCGCGCTGAAGGCCGCGTCCCTCCTGTCGCGCCCGGCGGGGCAGGGGGCCGAGATCCATCTCGACAAGCATCTGCCGCCCGCCTCGGGCATTGGCGGAGGATCGTCGGACGCGGCGGCTGCGCTGCGCGCGCTGGCTGCGCTTTGGGGCCAGCCCCTTCCGGCAGAGACCGCACAGCTTGGGGCAGACGTGCCGATGTGCCTGACGCCGCAGCCCCAGCGCGTGCGCGGTATCGGCGAGACGCTCGACCCCGTTGCCCTGCCGCCGCTGCCCGCGCTTCTGGTTAATCCGCGCGTGGAGGTGCCGACGCCTGCGATCTTCAAAGGGCTCGATTCGAAGGACAATCCCCCGAT
Organism: Thioclava sp. ISO4; assembly: GCF_058105145.1. Classification (NCBI taxonomy): domain Bacteria; kingdom Pseudomonadati; phylum Pseudomonadota; class Alphaproteobacteria; order Rhodobacterales; family Paracoccaceae; genus Thioclava; species Thioclava sp. ISO4. Next base: position 4,015,851 of record NZ_CM176571.1, on the reverse strand, counting down.
GCCGGAAGCGCTTCCGAGCTTCACTGGCGCGCCCGATTGCATCGACTGGCTCGCGACCCAGCGCAATGACCTGCAAGCCCCTGCTATCGCGTCCGCCCCGGTGATCGGGGAGGTTCTCGACGGGCTCATGACGCTGCCCGGCTGCCGCCTCGCGCGGATGTCGGGCTCGGGCGCCACCTGTTTCGCGCTGTTCGAAACGCTGGATGGGGCGCAGGCCGCCGAGGCGATGCTGGCCCAACGTCGCCCCGACTGGTGGCGCGCGTCCGGCATGCTCGGCGATCAGACGCAAAAGGCGCAGCCCCAAAGCCGCGCCTCTTCTTCTTGATCGAAATATCCCGGGGGGAGCCCGCAGGGCGGGGGGCAGAGCCCCCTCAGCGCAGCCGCGCCACCACGTAATCCGCCAGATCGTCGAGCATTTGCCGCAGCTCGCTCTCGGGCAGAACCTTGAGCCGCTCGCGCCCGCGATCGGCCCATTCGAGGGCTGCCGCGCGGGTCTCTTCCAGCGCGCCGGTCGCGTGCAGCAGCTCCAGCGCATGCTCCAGATCGCCCTCGCGCTGGTCGCCCTTGTCGATGGTGCGGGTCCAGAAGGCGCGGGCGTCCGCGTCGGCTTTCGCCAGCGCCTTGATCAGCGGCAGGGTCAGCTTGCGCTCGCGGAAATCGTCGCCCACATTCTTGCCCATCGTCTCGGCATCGCTGAGATAATCCAGCAGATCGTCGACCACCTGGAAGGCAATCCCGAGGCTTTCGCCGTAATCGTGCAGCGCCGCGATCTGATCCTCCGGCGCACCGGCCAGAACCGCGCCCGCCTCGGTCGCCGCCGAGAACAGCGCCGCGGTCTTGCCGCGCACCACCTTGTAATAGGTGTCCTCGGTCGTGTTCAGGTCTTCCGCGGCCGACAGTTGCAGCACCTCGCCCTCGGTGATGACGGCGGAGGCGTTCGACAGAATCGACAGAACCCGCAGGTTGTCAGTATCCGTCATCAGCTGGAACGACCGCGCGAAAAGGTAATCGCCAACGAGCACGCTCGACTTGTTGTCCCAGAGCAGGTTCGCGGTCGGGCGGCCCCGGCGCTGCTTGCTTTCGTCGACCACATCGTCATGCAGCAGCGTCGCGGTATGGATGAACTCGACCGCCGCCGCGAGGTTGTGATGCAGGCTGCCCTCGTAGCCGCACAGCCGCGCCGCCGCGACGGTCAGCATCGGCCGCAGCCGTTTGCCGCCCGCGCCGACCAGATGGGCGGTCACTTCGGGGATACGCGGCGCGTTTTCCGAAGCCATGCGCTCGGCGATCAGCGTATCCACCGCCGCCATGTCGCTGGCCAAGGCTTCCGCGAGCCGGTCATGCGGTTTCGCCGTGTTGTCGGGCTTGTCGTCGAGGCTCATGTTCATCCCTTCGATCTGCCTCATCTCGACAGCCCTCGCAAGGGGCCGTAAGTGAGGGATATGAAAGAGCTACTGCGCAGCACGGACCCGGTGAAACTGGCCATGGCGACCGCCCTTCTCGAGGGCGAGGGTATAAGCACGTTTCAACTCGACGTCCATACGAGCGTGCTGGAAGGCTCGCTCGGAATCCTTCCGCGCCGCCTGATGGTGCGCGACAGCGACATGTTCATGGCGCAGGCGGTTCTGCGCGATAACGAGATAAAATCGGATTGATGCCCATGGATCGGTTCGGGCCCGAGGATCTGACAGTCGATGGCTTTCTCGGCGGGCGGTTGCGCATCGCCCAGCCGCGCGCGGGCTACCGTGCGGCGATGGACCCGGTCCTGCTCGCGGCGGCCTGTCCGGCGCAGGCGGGCCAGTCGGTTCTGGAGCTCGGCTGCGGGGCCGGGGTGGCGAGCCTGTGTCTTGGCTGGCGGGTGTCGGGGCTTGCGCAAAGCGGGTTGGAGCTGCAGCCCGCCTATGCGGATCTCGCGCGGCGCAACGCGGCGGATAACGGGATCGCGCTGGAGGTGATCGAAGGCGATCTGGCGCAGATGCCCGCCGATCTCCGGGCGCGTAGCTTCGATCACGTCATCGCCAACCCCCCCTATTTCGGGCCCGAGGACGGCACGCCCGCCGCCGATCCCGGCCGCGAGCGTGCGCAGCGCGAGGCGACGCCGATCAGCGCATGGCTCGACGCGGGGCTGCGGCGGCTCAAGCCCGAGGGGCGGATCACGCTGATCCAGCAGGCCGACCGTCTGGCGGATCTGCTGGTGGGTCTGCACGGGCGGGCCGGCGCGATCACCGTTCTGCCGATCGCCCCCCGCACAGGGCGCGCGGCGCGGCGGGTGATCGTCACGGCTCGCAAAGGCGCGCGGACGCCGCTGCAGCTTCTGGCGCCGCTGATCCTGCATTCGGCGCCGGTGCATTCACGTGACGCAGAGGATTTGACGGATATTGCGCGCGAAATCCTGCGTGAAGGTCAAAAATTGCCGATTCCGCGTTAACGCTTTCGCAAGATTTCGCGAAAATGCTGGGGATAACCCGTCGCTATACGACATTTCCGTGACACGACTCAAAACCTGTGCTGCAATCGACGGGCTGACAACTGGAGAGGAGACTGCCATGTCGCTTGGTTCGCATATCACCGAACTTCGCAAAAAACATGAGGCTCTGTCGATGGAGGTCGAGCGCGCTGCGCGCAGACCCGGCATCGACGATCTCGAAATCGCTCAGATGAAAAGGCAAAAACTTAGGCTGAAAGAGGAAATCCGCCGCCTCGAAACGGCCTGAGGGCCCTCCCACGAGTTTAACCGGGCCGTCCTTCGGGGCGGCCCGTCTCTTTTTAAAAGGTCCGTTCGAGGAGGGCGCCGACTCAGACCGAACCTTTCCGCGGCAGATCCTGCCCGGTCATATCCGGCGGAGGGGGCGCGGCGCGCCGACGCCGACCGCCAAGCGCCGCAAGCCCCGCGCCCCCGGCGATCATCGCCGCCGCGATCAGTAGGGTAGGCCGCGCACTCGCGATCCCGACCGCGACCAGCACCAGCGTCGAGACCAGCGGGGCCGCATAGGAGGCCGTGCCCAGCAGCTGGATATCGCCGCGCTTCACGCCAAGATCCCATGTGTAGAAGGCAAGCCCGACCGGCCCCAGCCCCAAGCCGATCACCGAGGCCCAGCCGAGCGCGCTTTGTGGCCAGATCGTCGGCTCCAGCGCCAGATGGGCGACGGCCGACAGGGCCGCGCTCGCGAGGCAATAGACTGCGACCGCCGCCGTCGGCACCGCGCCGAAGCGCCGCGACAGCAGCGAGTAGCTCGACCATGTCAGCGCGCAGATCAGCGCCAGCCCATAGCCGGGCAGCGCCGCCGGATCGGCGGAAATCCCGCCCCCGAGGATCAGCGCCGCGCCCCCGAAGGCAAGCACCGCCCCCGCGACATGCCAAAGCGTCAGCCGCTCGCCGGGCAGCAGTCCTGAAAACAGCACGATCAGCAGGGGCCAGAGATAAGCGATCAGCCCGGCCTCGGCCGGGGGCGCAAGGCGCAGCGCCGAGAAATAGAGGAAATGATAGCCGAACAGCCCCGCCGTCCCGGAGAGATAAACCTTCCACGACACGTGCCGCAACTGCCCCAGCGCACCGGTCGCCACCAGCCAGATCACGCCCACCGCGCCGCCCAACGCGAAACAGAGCGCATTCAGCATCAGGGGCGGCACCGGGGCCGATCCCACCGTAAACAGTGCCAGCAGCGCCCAAAGCAATACCGCCGTGAACCCGATCGAAGTGGCCTTGCCGCGTGTCATGCTGTCCCCGCCAAAACAAAGAGGCCCGCAAAATGCGGGCCTCCGTCGAGAATGCCAAGAGGCGAAATCAGATGAAATACTGACCGCCATTCGCGGTGATCGTCGAGCCGGTGATGAAGCCCGCATCGTCGGATGCGAGGAACACCACGCAGCGCGCGATTTCTTCGGGCTCGCCCAGACGCCCGACCGGGATCTGGCCGATGATCGACTCGCGCACCTTCTCTGGCACCGCCATGACCATCTCGGTCGCGATATAGCCGGGGCAGATCGCGTTCACCGTGATGCCCGCGCGTGCGCCTTCCTGCGCCAGCGCCTTGGTGAAGCCCAGATCGCCCGCCTTCGCCGCCGAGTAATTCGCCTGCGCGAACTGACCCTTCTGGCCGTTGATCGAGGAGATGTTCACGACCCGGCCGAACTTGCGCTCGCGCATCTTCGTCCAGAGCGGATGGGTCATGTTGAAGATGCCGCTGAGATTGGTGTCGATCACCTGGGTCCACTGCTCGCGGGTCATCTTGTGGAACGGCGCGTCGCGGGTAATGCCCGCGTTGTTCACCAGAACGTCGATCGGGCCGACCTCGGATTCGATCTGCTCGATCCCCGCCGCGCAGGCGTCGTAATCCGCGACCGACCATTTGTAGGTCTTGATCCCCGTCTCCTCGGTGAACTTGGCCGCAGCCTCGTCATTGCCGGCATAGTTCGCGACGACCGTGTAGCCCGCCGCCTGAAGCGCCTTCGAGATCGCCGCGCCAATGCCGCGCGATCCGCCGGTGACCAATGCAACTCTCGCCATGATTCCTCCTCCAAATGGAATGCTCTTGAAATGCTGTTACCGAAAATGACAAGAGCGCGCAACAAAGTTGCGCGCTCTTTTTGCAGATGCAGCATTTTTTTGCCGTTAGAGGCCTTCAATGCACATTGCGACGCCCATACCGCCACCGATGCAGAGCGTGGCGAGGCCTTTTTTCGAGCCCTGACGCTTCATCTCGAACAGCAGGGTGTTGAGGATTCGCGCGCCGCTGGCGCCGATCGGGTGGCCGATGGCGATGGCGCCGCCATTGACGTTCACCTTGCTGACGTCCCAACCCATGTCCTTGTTCACCGCGCAGGCTTGCGCCGCGAAGGCCTCGTTGGCTTCGATCAGGTCGAGATCGGAGGCTTTCCAGCCAGCCTTCTCAAGCGCCTTGCGCGAGGACGGGATCGGGCCGCAGCCCATGATCGACGGGTCGAGCCCGGCGGTCGCGTAGGAGGCAATGCGGGCCAGCGGCGTGAGCCCGCGCTTCTCGGCCTCTTCCTCCGACATCAGCAGCACCGCGGCCGCACCGTCATTGATGCCGCTCGCGTTGCCCGCGGTCACCGAGCCGTCCTTGGCGAAGGCCGGGCGCAGCTTCTGCATGTTCTCGATCGTCGCGCCGTGGCGGATATATTCGTCCTGATCCACGACCGTGTCGCCCTTGCGCGTCTTCACGGTGAAGGCGGCGATCTCGTCGGCGAATTTGCCGGCCTTCTGCGCGGCCTCAGCCTTGTTCTGCGAAGCCAGCGCGAATTCGTCCTGCATCTCGCGCGAAATCTGCCACTGGGTCGCGACATTCTCGGCGGTCTGGCCCATGTGATAGCCGTTGAACGCGTCCCACAGCCCGTCCTTGATCATCGAGTCGATCATCTTCATGTCGCCCATCTTCTGACCCGCGCGCAGATGCGCGACATGGGGGCTGAGCGACATGCTTTCCTGACCGCCCGCGACGACGATATCGGCATCGCCGCACATGATATGCTGGGCGCCGAGCGCGACCGTGCGCAGGCCCGAACCGCAGACTTGGTTGATCGACCAGGCGGCGCTTTCGATCGGCAGGCCCGCGTTGATATGGGCTTGGCGGGCGGGGTTCTGGCCTTGGCCCGCGGTCAGCACCTGACCGAGGATCGTTTCGGACACATCGGACTTCTCGATCCCGGCGCGGGCGACGACGGCCTCGATCACGGCGGCGCCGAGGTCATGTGCGGGCGTATTGGCAAACGCACCCAAAAACGAGCCAACCGGCGTACGCGCGGCCGAGACGATGACGACATTGGTCATGGGATCCTCCTCATCACTTAAGCGGGCGCGAAAGCGCGTCCGTTCTGCTGCTGCGCAGCATGGCGGAAGGGAACGAGAGGTCAAGCTTAATCCCGTCGCTCGGGAAATTGTTAACGCAACTTTATTGCGCTCTGGCATGGGGTCATGCGCGTCTCCGTTGCGGTTCGCGAGACTCGCTCCACGGGGGGTGGATCGTCGGCGCGCCGAAGCAATAGCCCTGCATGCAATCAACGCCGAGGCTTGCCACATATTCGGCATCCTCCAGCGACTCGACCGCTTCGGCGATTGTGAACATCTCGAAATGGCGCGCCACGTCGAGCAGCGATTTCGTCAGCGCCTGATTGTCCGGATCGTGCGAGATGCCGCGAATGAACTGCCCATCGACCTTGATGATGTCGAAGTAGAAATCCCGCAGATAGCGGAGAGACGTGTAGCCCGCCCCGAAATCGTCGAGCGCGAAACTGACGCCGCGCGCCTGCAAATCCTCCATGAAGACGCTGACCAGCTCGGGAATTTCCATCGCCGAGCTTTCGGTAATCTCCAATATGAGACGCTCGCCGACGGTTTCATCGACCGCGAGGCCGCGATTGAGAACCTTGGTCCAGGGCGCGTAGCCGATCGAGCGCGCCGACATATTGACCGCCAGGCGCAGATCCGGACGCCCGAGGAGCGCTTTCAGCCCCAGTTCAAGCGAGAGGCAATCGAGTTTCCGCCCGACCTCCGTCCGTTCGATCGCATTGATGAATTCCTTCGCGGGAATGATGCGCCCGCGATCGTCGAGAACCCGGATCAGGCCTTCGTAAAACGCGGGTCGGTCGGGGCGACAGGTCTGGATCACGGGCTGATAGGCCAGCATGACGTCATGCCGGTCTATCGCCGCGCGCACCATGGCCAAGGCCTGCCGGCTTTGCTCGGCAGCCGCAAAGCTCAGCGGGCTATCTTCGTCACGATGCACCGGCATGGTCCTCGCGTCTCGATTCGTCATCTGCCCCTCCTTCGCCTTCGAGCCAAGCATCCGCGCAAGCGCCTAAGAAGCGGTAAAGACCGGGAAATACGCCGGACTCGTGGTTAACGGGAAATTCGCATCTGGCGTTAAGTCGATGGTAACCGGCAGGTGCCTAGGGTGGACCTCGATGGAACAGAATGGGCGATGACGAAAATGGGGCAGCCGGGACTGCGCGGCACCAACGAGGTGCCTTTCGCGCTGGAAGAATTGTTCTACTCGCGCACCGATACGCGCGGGGTGATCCAATCGGGCAACGAGATTTTTCGGCGCACCGCGGGGTTCGAGTGGTCCGAGATGATCGGGGCGCCGCATAAGATCGTGCGTCATCCCGATACGCCGCGAGCGGTGTTCAGGGTGCTTTGGGATGCGCTGAAAAAAGGCTATCCCATGGGCGCCTATGTGAAGAACAAGGCGAAAGGCGGCGGGTGGTATTGGGTCTTCGCGGTCGTCATGCCGATCGAGGGGGGCTACCTCTCGGTCCGGCTGAAACCGACGAGCGAGCTGTCCGATGAAATCCACCAGCTCTACCGTGATCTCTCTGCGCGCGAACGGGCGGAGTCACTCGACCCGGAGGAGAGCGCGACGCTGCTGCGTGATTTCGCGGAGCGTGGCGGTTATTCCAGCTACACCGCCTTCATGGCCTATGCGCTGGCGCTTGAGCTTACCGAACGGGATCGCCGCCTCAATCGAAATGCCGATGAGAATACGCGGATGCTGGCCGAATTGAACACCGCGATGGGGCGGCTCACGAAGGAGCAATTCGGACTTCTACGCAGTTTCGAAGCATTACAATCCGTGCCGAACAACATGCGGATCGTCGCCTCGCGGCTCGAGCCGTCCGGTGGGCCGGTGTCTGCGATCTCGGAAAACTACAAAGCCTCCTCCGCTGTGATCTCGGAGCGGCTGCGCAAATTCGTTGCCGGTCGCGGTAATCTCTGCGGTCAGATGGCCTTTCAGGTCGCGCGCGCCGTGTTCCAACTGGGCTGCGGCGCGTCCTAAACGAAATGAGTACCAACTTCATGGGCGAAGAGGTGCAGAATGATCAGCCTCGAGAGGACGAACGCGCTTTGCTGCAGTCGCTCGTCACCAAAGGCACTGCCGATGCGAATGCCGCGATGCGTCAAGCGGCCGAACTCGCCGACGATATGATGAACCAAAGCCGAGACATTCGTCGCCAGTTGCTCGGGCTCGACACGATCCGCGTCCTTGGGCGCGTCGAGTGTGGGCGCATGCGGGATGCAAATGGCGGCCTCGCGGCTACGATCGACCAGCTCGACAGTTTCCATGACGATATCAAAGGGCGTCTTGAGGCCATCCTGGCCCTGTCAGAAGAGATCGAACATTGGCTAGGGCGCTACCTGCGCGCGGGGAGAAGCGCAGCGTGAGGCTTGGCAGACCCGAGCGCCAAGGAAAACAATCTGCGTAGAACCGTGTAGAACATGGTTCGCGCGGGCAGAGACGTGGCTGGAAGTTCAGGTGCAGCCCGGAAGCCGGGCTCTGCAGAATGTTTCGACACGCGGAACCGGTTGCGCGGGATGCGATCGAAGAACGGGCGGCAACGGAAAACCGGCCCGGTGGCAAACGCCCGCGGCAGTCACGCAACTCTGCGCTTACTTCTCGTCGATCAGCGCCTCAATGACCTTCTTCGCCTCGGGCGAATCCCATTCCGCGCCGCCGATCATCCGGCCGACCTCATGGCCGTTCTTGTCGACCAGAATCGAGACCGGAAGCCCAAGAACGCCCATCGCGCGGGCGGCGAAATTGGCGTCGTCGTGGAAGCGGGGCAGGGCGTCGATGCCTTCCTTGTCGAAGAAGGCGGCGACTTTCTCGGGCGAGTTCGAGCCGCCCGTGGCAATCGTCATCACCTGAAACCCATTCTCGCCGAACTCTTTTTGCAGCGCATTCAGCGAGGGCATTTCCTCGCGGCAGGGCGGGCACCACGTCGCCCAGAAGTTGATCAGCACCACCTTGCCTTCGAAATCTTTCATCGAATGCTCTTCGCCGCTTTCATCGGTCACCGTGAAGGGCGGCAGCGGCAGCGGTTCGTCATAGGTGACGAGGGATTCCATCTGCCCCGATTTCACCGCATCTAGATCCGCGGCCTGCGCAACATTTGCACCCAGCGCCAGCGCCGTATAAAGGACGAGAAACCGTAACATATAGCCTCCTAGCAAGGGCCTCAGACCATGACCGATCAGACCGACGAGAACAAGTCCTCCAACGCGATGTGGGGCGGGCGTTTCGCCGCGGGACCTGACGCGATCATGGAGGCGATCAACGCCTCGATCGGGTATGACCAGCGGCTCTACGCGCAGGACATCCGCGGCAGCCGAGCCCACGCCGCGATGCTCGCCGCGCAAGGCATCATTAGTGATAAGGACGCCGAGGTGATCGGAGAAGGTTTGCTCACGGTTTTGTCAGAAATCGAAGCGGGCGGATTTCCCTTCTCGACCGCGCTCGAGGACATCCACATGAATGTCGAGGCGCGGCTGAAGGAAGTCATCGGCGAACCGGCGGGGCGGCTGCACACGGCGCGGTCGCGCAACGATCAGGTCGCGACCGATTTCCGCCTCTGGGTCCGCGAGCAATGCGACGCCGCGATCTCGGGTCTCGACACGCTGATCCGCGCTGCGCTGACCCGGGCCGAAGACGGCGCCGATTGGGTCATGCCCGGCTTCACCCATCTGCAGACCGCGCAGCCGGTGACCTTCGGCCATCACATGATGGCCTATGTCGAGATGTTCGCGCGCGACAAATCCCGCTTTGAAGACGCGCGCAAACGGATGAACGAATGCCCGCTGGGGGCTGCGGCGCTTGCCGGCACGGGATTTCCGATCGACCGCCACGCGACGGCCGAGGCGCTGGGCTTCGACCGGCCGATGGCGAACTCGCTCGACGCGGTGTCGGATCGCGATTTCGCGCTGGAATTCCTCTCGGCCGGGTCGATCTGCGCGGTCCACATGTCGCGCCTCGCCGAAGAGCTGGTGATCTGGTCCTCGGCGCAGTTCCGCTTCGTGGCGATGTCGGACAAGTGGTCGACGGGCTCTTCGATCATGCCGCAAAAGCGCAACCCGGACGCGGCAGAGCTGATCCGCGCCAAGATCGGGCGCATCCTCGGGGCCTCGGTCGCGCTGTTCACCGTGATGAAGGGGCTGCCGCTCGCCTATTCCAAGGACATGCAGGAAGACAAGGAGCAGGTCTTCGACGCCGCCGACAACTTGATGCTCGCGCTTGCCGCGATGGCGGGGATGATCGGCGATATGACGGTGAACGCGGACAAGCTGGAGGCTGCGGCTTCGGGCGGGTTCTCGACCGCGACCGATCTGGCCGACTGGCTGGTGCGCGAGGCGGGGCTGCCCTTCCGCGACGCTCACCACGTCACCGGCTCGCTGGTCGCGATGGCCGAGGAAAAAGGCTGCGATCTCCCCGATCTGAGCCTCGAGCAGATGCAGTCGATCAATCCGGCGATCACCGAGAGCGTCTTCGACGTGCTCGGGGTTCACAACTCGGTCGCCTCGCGCCAATCTTACGGCGGAACCGCGCCCGATCAGGTGCGCGCGCAGATCGCTCGCTGGAAGGAACAGCTTGGATGAAATTCGCGGCTCCGTTCCTGCTGATCGGTCTGCTTGGCGCCTGTGCCGCCGATCCGGAGCTACACACACATGTCGGCATCAACCGTGACGGCATCAAAGTTTATCCCGCCGCGACGGCGCGCGTTGGCATCATGACCCTTTCGGTGACCCCATGACCAAGACCCTGACCCTCGCCCTGACGCTTCTTCTCTCGCTCGCCGCCTGCGGTGTCGACGGCCCGCCCGTCCCGCCGTCCGAGGCGGATGGTAACCAGTCCCAGTAATCGAGACCTCTCATGGATCATTTCCTCTATCGCGACGGCGTCCTTCATGCAGAGGATGTGCCGATCCCCGAGATCGCGGCCGCTATCGGCACGCCTTTCTACGTCTATTCGACCGCGACGCTGGAGCGCCATTTCAAGCTGTTCGAAGAGGCGCTTGGCTGGACCGATCACCTGATCTGCTTCGCGATTAAGTCGAACTCGAACCTCGCGGTGCTGAAAGTTCTGGGCGATATGGGCGCGGGGATGGATGTGGTCTCGGGCGGCGAATATCGCCGGGCGCGGGCGGCTGGCGTGCCGGGGGATCGCGTTGTCTTCTCGGGCGTGGGCAAGACCCGCGAGGAGATCGCTTACGTCCTCGAGAACGGTATCCGCCAGTTCAACGTCGAATCCGAGCCGGAGCTGCTGGCGATCTCGGAAATCGCCGCGTCGATGGGCGTCACCGCGCCGATCGCGCTGCGGGTGAACCCGGATGTGGACGCAAAAACTCATGAGAAAATCGCGACCGGCAAATCCGAGAACAAGTTCGGCATTCCGATCGCCAAGTCCCGCGCGGTCTATGCCGAGGCGGCCCAGTTGCCCGGCATCGAGGTCGTGGGCATCGACGTGCATATCGGCTCGCAGCTGACCGATCTGGAGCCTTTCGAGGCCGCCTTCCTCAAGGTCCGCGAACTGACCGAGGCGCTGCGCGCAGATGGCCACGATATCCGCCGTCTCGACCTTGGCGGCGGTCTTGGCATTCCCTACGAGCGGTCGAACTCCGCCCCGCCGCTGCCCATCGAATACGGGCAGGTGATTCAGCGCACCGTCGGCGATCTGGGCTGCGAGATCGAGATCGAACCGGGCCGCCTGATTTCGGGAAATGCCGGGCTGTTGGTCACCTCGGTGATCTGGCTGAAAGAGGGCGAGGGGCGCGATTTCCTCATTCTCGACGCGGCGATGAACGACCTCGTGCGGCCCTCGATGTATGGCGCGCATCACGACATCGTCCCGGTGATCGAAGCCGCGCCGGGCACCGAATCCGCGCCTTTCGACATCGTCGGCCCGGTTTGCGAGACCGGCGACACCTTCGCCAAGGCGCGCAATCTGACGCCGCTCGGCCCGGGCGATCTGGTCGCCTTCCGCTCGGCGGGGGCCTACGGCGCGGTCATGTCGTCGGAATATAATTCGCGCCCGCTGATCCCCGAGGTTCTGGTGCGCGGCGGCGAATTCGCTCTCATTCGGGCAAGACCGAGCTTTGAGGAAATGCTCTCCCGCGATACGATCCCGGAGTGGCTCTGATCCGTAGGAAGGGAATCGGGGCCGACGGATAGGGAGAGTATGCCGGTCAGGAACTGGTTCAGCAAAGCTTCGCGCGACGCGGCGACGAAGGAGGACGGGCAGGCCGCTCTGGCCCCGCTCTCCCGGCCTATTGCGCTCACTCATGCCGGCATGATCGTCGAGCGGGGGCTGCGCGCCTTCTGGCCGCTTCTCTCCGTTCTCGCGCTGATCGCCACCGCCATCGCCTTCGCGCTGCCCGCCTATCTGGGCCCGGGCGGGCGCTGGTTCTGGCTGGTTGCGCTGATCTCGTCGCTCGCCGCGCTGGCATGGGGCGCGTGGCGGATGCGCTGGCCGCGCCGCACGGATGCGATCGCGCGGCTCGATGCGACGCTGCCGGGCCGCCCGCTTTCCGCGCTGACCGACGAGATGGCGCTGGGGCAGAACGATCCCGCCGCCCGCGCGCTCTGGATGGCGCATCTGCGGCGCATGGCCAAGGCCGCGCAGGCCGCCCGCGCGCCGCGTCCGAAACCCGATCTCGCCCGCCGCGATCCCTACGCGCTGCGTCTGACCGCGCTGACGGCCTTGGTCGTCGCGGTGATCTTCGGCGTGCCGCAGCGGCTCTTGCATCCGACCGAGGGGCTGCCGACGCCGGCGGGCTCTGCCGAGGCCGCGATGGGGCCAAGCTGGGAAGGCTGGGCCGCGCCGCCGCGCTATACCGGCAAGCCGGGGCTCTATCTGAACAAGGTCGAGGGCGACGAGCTGATCGTGCCCGAAGGCACCCGCTTCTCGATCCGGCTGTATGGCGCGTCCGGCGCGATTGGCTTTTCCGAGAGCGTCTCGAACCCGGCCGCGCTGCCCGAACAGGGTGCGGCGCAAACCGCCAGCGGCATCGAGACCCGCGAATTCGAGGCCGTCCGCGACGGGCTTCTGGAGTTCAAAGGCCCCGCCGCGCGGCGCTTCAACGTGGTGGTGCGCCCCGACGAGGCGCCCTCGGTCGCGCTGGCTGGCACGCCGGATCGCCGCGCCGATGGCAAGCTGAGCCTGCCCTTCACTGCGCAGGACGATTATGCCGTGACCAAGGGCCATGCGGTGATTTCGCTCGATCTGGCGAAGGTCGATCGCCGCTACGGTCTGCAAATCCCGCCCGAGCCGCGCGACGATCTGATCTATGATCTGCCGCTGCCGATTTCCGGATCGCGGGCCGATTTCACCGAGAGCCTCGTCGAGGATGCCGCGAAGCATCCTTGGGCGAATCTGCCGGTGAAACTGACGCTGGATGTCGAGGACGGGCGCGGCCAGACCGGCACTTCCGGCACGCAGGAGATCATCCTGCCCGGCAAGCGCTTCTTCGACCCGCTCGCCTCTGCCCTGATCGAAGTGCGTCGGGATCTGCTGTGGTCGCGCGACAATCGCTCCTATGCCGATCAGCTTCTGCGGGCGATCTCGAACCGCCACGAAGGCTTCATCAAGCGCGAGGACGTGTATCTGATGATCCGCCTCGTGATCGGGCGGCTCGACGATCCCGACCTGTCCTCCGAGGCCCGCGACGAGATTGCCGAGGCGCTGTGGAAGATGGCGGAGCTGGTCGAGGATGGCGGCTTGGCGGATGCGCTGGCCGCGATGCAGAAGGCGCAGGAAAAGCTCTCCGAGGCGATCCGCAACGGCGCCTCGAAGGACGAGATCGCCAAGCTCATGCAGGAGCTGAAAGAGGCGACCGACAATTACATCCGGATGCTTGCCGAGCGCTCGCAGGAGCAGGAACAGGGCCCGCAATTCGGTCAGCAGCCGCAGCAGGGCCAGCAGATCACCGGCGACCAGATCCAGCAGATGATGGACCAGATCCAGAAGCTGATGGAGGAGGGCCGGATGGCCGAGGCGCAGGAGCTGCTCGACCAGCTCGCGCGGATGATGGAGAACCTCAAGGTCCAGCAAGGGCAGGGCGGTCAGGGCGACATGCCGGGCGGTCAGGCGATGCGCGACATGCAAGATACGCTGCGCAAGCAGCAGGAGCTGTCCGACGATGCGTTCCGCGACCTGCAGGACCAGTTCATGACCCCGGAGGAGCGCCAGCAGCAGGCCGAGAACGGTCGGCAGGGCCAGCAAGGTCAGCAAGGACAACAGGGCCAGCAGCAGGGTCAGGACGGTCAACAAGGCCAGCAGGGCGAGCAAGGCCAACAAGGTCAGGGCCAGCAGCCCGGCGACCAGCCCGGTCAGGGCCAAGGCCAGGACGGGCAGGCGCAGCGCGACGGTCAGGGGCAGGGCGACCAGCCCGGCGTGAACGGCGGGCAGGGCGGCGTGGATGGTCAAAGCCTCGCGGATCGCCAGCGCGCACTGCGCCGCGAACTCGACCGCCAGCGCGGGCTGCTGCCGGGCTTCGGCAACGAGGCGGGCCAGCAGGCCGAGAAGCGTTTCGACGACGCCGGGCGCGCAATGGATCAGGCCGAGGAAGCGCTGCGCGAGGGCGACAATTCGGCGGCGATCGACCGTCAGGCTGACGCGATCGAGGCGCTGCGCGAAGGGATGCGCGCGTTGGGCGAGGCGATGCGCAACGAACAGGCGCGCCGCGACGGTCAGCAGCCCGGACAGCAGGGCAATCAGCAGGCGGGCCAACCCGGGCAACTGGGCGGGCGCGAGATGCCGCGCGATCCGCTCGGCCGCGCGCAGGGCGAGGGCAACCAGCTTGGCACGGATCGTCAGATGCTCAACGGCGAGGATGTCTATCGCCGGGCGCAGGATCTGCTCGATGAAATCCGCCGCCGCTCGGCCGATCGTCTGCGCCCCGAGGAAGAGCTCGACTACCTCAAGCGGCTGCTCGATCAGTTCTCGAATGCGGGCTGACGCCGCGCGCCCATAAGTTCAACTTATGCGCGGCGGCAGATTATTAGGAAAACTTATTCGGTGAAGCCGTCCGAGGTCGCTTCGGGCGAGAGGCGATGCGTCAGGATCTGCAACTGGTCGTCGAGCCAGATGCGCCCCTCGTCCACCGCGACGACATATTGCGTCAGCGGCGATTTCAGTACCGGGACCTTCGCGGCGATGTCCGGCGCGAAGGCATAGAGCAGCGCCAGTATCGCGGTGATCGCCATCACGAAGATGAAGCCGCGGCTGAAGCCCGAGCGGCGGCGGCGCGCCATCTCCGGCGAGAATTCGGCCACGCTGTCGCCCTCGCGATCCGAGGTCGCGGTGAGGGTCGAATTGATCTCGTCGATGTCGGGCAGCCGTTCGCGCCCGCGCATCGTGTGCATGTCTTCGTCGTCCTCGCCGAGCAGGTCGGCCACGCGATCCTCTTCCGACTCGCTGAGATCGGAGAAGTCCTGCGCGCCCTTGCGGCGGCGCGCCAGATCGGCGGTGGCGGCCTCGGCGGCGCGTTCCGCGTCTTCGCTAGTCTCGCGCTCTTCGAGGTTCAATTCGTCTTGCGTCTCCAGCTCGCTCGAGCCTTCGGCGCGGCGCTGCGCGGCTTCGCGCTCGGCCTCTTCGCGCAGGATCGACAGCAGCCCGTCATCGAGCGGTTTGCGCGGGGTGGCGCCGACACGCGGGGCGGGGCCGAGGCCCGGCTCGTCCTCCTCGTCGTCGTCTTCGCGTTCCTCGGGCTCCGCCGTCGAGACCATCGCCGCAATGGCGGCATCCGTGTCGTCCGTCTCCGGAGGCGTCACGACCGGCTCGGGCTCGGGCAGGGGCGTTGCGGCTTCGGGCTCGGGTTGCTGCTCTGGTTCGGGCAGCGGTTCGGGCTCGGAAACATGTTCGGGTTCGGAGGGTTGCTCGGGTTCGGAAACGGCCTCGGATTCGGTGGGCGTCTCCGCCGTCACCTCTGCCTCAGTCTCCTCAGGCGCAGCCTCTGCCTCGGCCTCCGTCTCGGCGTCGAGATCCCAACCTTCGGGCGGGGGCGCTGCGGTTGTGGTTTCGGGCTCGGCAGAGAGCATATCCTTGCTCGGCTGGAACCAGCCGTGCCCGCAATTGGAGCATTGCACATCCCGTCCGCCATCTGGGATGACAGCGTCATCCACTTCGTATTGCGCACCGCAATTGGGGCAAACCAACCGCATATTGTCCCATCCCTGCCCGTGTTGGCGTTTTGCCGTTCTGGCCAACCACTGTCTTATGTTGTAGCAAGCGCGGGCGGAATGTCCAAATGATTTGGGCCACTTAATTCGCGAAGCGCGCACCAAGTAGAGGGGCTGGCAGTGATCGAGCTGCAAAATGTGGCGATGAGCTATAGCGGGGCGGAGCTCCTTAGCGATATGTCCCTGACGCTTGCCCCTGGGTCATTCCATTTTCTGACCGGACCGTCGGGGGCCGGGAAGACCACATTTCTCAAATTATGCTACGCGGAATTGCTGCCGACGGCGGGGCATTTGTCGCTGTTCGGCAAGGATGTGCGCGAGATGAACCGGGACGAAATCGCCGGGCTGCGCCAGCGCATCGGCGTCGTTCATCAGGACTGCCAGTTCCTCGATCACCTTTCGGTCGAAGAGAACGTGGCGCTGCCGATGACGGTCAATCGCCGTACGCCCGACATGACCCAGCTGCGCGAATTGCTGGCTTGGGTCGGGCTGAAACGGCAGGCGAATGCGCTGCCGCCGCAACTGTCGGGCGGGGAGCGGCAACGCGTCGCTCTGGCCCGCGCGGTCATCATGTCGCCCGATGTGATCCTCGCCGACGAGCCGACCGGGAACCTCGATTGGGAGATGTCGCTGCGGCTGCTGTCGCTGCTGGTCGAGCTGAACAAGATGGGCAAGACGGTGGTGATCGCGACCCACGACCTGAACCTGATCCGGCAGGCGAAGCCGCAGGTTTCGGCGCGGGTTCTGCGCATCGCGAAGCGCCATCTGCATACGGCGGGGGCCGATCTGTGAAGCTGACCATGCTGACATTCGCCTCCGAGACGAACGGACCGGATCGGGTCGTGCCGCCGACCGGGTTCACCGCGCGGTTGACGCTGTTCACCGCGGCCGCGATGGCCTTCCTTGCGGTCTTCGCGCTGGCGCTGTCGCTGGCGACCGGGAGGCTTGCCGATCGCTGGGCGGATAGCCTCGCGCGCTCGGCCACGATCCGCATCTCCGCCCCGCCCGAGCAGATGGATGCGCAGGTCGCCGCCGTGCAGGAAGTGCTGAAGACGACGCCGGGAGTCGCCTCGTCGCGGGTGATGGGCGATGACGAGATGAAGGGGCTGCTGAAGCCGTGGTTCGGCCCCGATCTGCCGGTGGATGCGCTGCCGCTGCCGAAGCTGATCGCGGTGACCGAGACCGGCGCGGGCGTCGATGCCGAGGGGCTGCGGCTGCGGCTGCAGGCCGAAGCGCCCGGCGCGATCTTCGACGACCATACCCGCTGGCGGCGTCCGCTGGTGGCGGCGGCGGAGCGTATCCGCACGCTGGGCCTGCTGTCGCTTCTGCTGATCTTCGGCGCGATGGCAGGGATGATCACGCTGGCCGCACAGGCCGCGCTGGCCGCCAACGGTCAGGTGATCGCGACGCTGCGGCTGGTGGGGGCGAAAGACGCCTTCATCGCGCGGGCCTTCGTGCGCCGCTTCACCACGCGCGGGCTGATCGGCGCGGTGGCGGGCACGGTCTTGGGGATGCTCGCGGTGGCGCTGCTGCCCTCGACCGAGGCTGCGGGCGGCTTCCTCACCGGTTTGGGCTTTTCCGGGGCTGCATGGCTCTGGCCATTGATCATTCCGCCGATCGCCGCGATCGTGGCCTTTGCCGCCACCCGTTTCGCCGCGCTGCGTATGCTCAGGAGACTTCGCTGATGTCCGACCCTTCGCGCCGCCCCGGAAAGGTCACGCCGCTGACCCATGTGATGACCGGGCTTTACTACGTTCACATCTCGATCGCGACGGTGCTGATCGGGGCCTGGGGCCTTGTGTTTCAGGTGCTGCCCAAGGGGCGGGCCGGTGTGCATCGCACCGCCGGAATCTGGACGCAGCATCTGCTGGATATGGCGCGGGTCTATCTGGGGCTGCGCTATGAGCTGCGCGGCACGCCGCCCGAGGGCGACTGCATCGTCGCGGCCAAGCATCAGAGCTTTTTCGACATTCTGATCCTCGCAAATCACCTGCCGCGCCGGGCCTTCGTGATGAAGAAGGCCCTGTTGAACGTGCCGGTCATGGGATGGTTCGCGCATAAGGCGGGCTGCATCCCGATCGACCGTTCCAAGGGGTCGGAGGCGATGAAGGTGATGCTGGGCGCGGTCGAAGAGGCGCGCGCGACGCATGGGCTGGGGCAGCTGATCATCTATCCCGAGGGCACCCGCGTGCCGCCGGGCGAGAGGCGCCGTTACAAGCAGGGCGTGGGCGTGGTGGCGGAGGCCACGAAGCTGCCGGTGGTGCCCGCCGCGACCAATGCGGGCCTGTTCTGGAGCAAGCGCGGCTGGCCGATCCGGTCGGGCGTGGCGGTGACCGAGTTCCTGCCGGTGATCGAAGCGGCGGGCTCCGCCTCCGAGACGCTGGCGGCGGTCGAGGCGGTGGTGGAGCCGCACTCGGATGCGCTGATGGCGGAGGCCGGGTTCGAGCTGCCTAAGCCCTGAGCGGGTCGCGCCGGAGGGTGCCTCCGGCGGGGATATTTTTGCCAAGGCGAAGGGGGGCGGCTGCGCTGATGGACGCGGGCGCGGGAACACGTTGGCGTGATCAGCTCTCGCGCAGATCGGCGTCGAGGATCGGGTCGATCAGGCCGGGGAAGCGCGCTTCGAGGTCGTCCCGGCGCAGGGTGAGCAGGCGGCCGCGGCCGTTCGGGTTCGGTTCGTTCCGGATCACGCCGGATTCCCGCAAAACCTTGAGAATGTGAGATTTCGTCGACTTCGGGACATCCGCGGCAACGGCGCTGCAGGCCGCCGCTTCGAGCGGGCCGTCGCGCAGGTTGCGGGCGATTTCGCGCCGCGCCGGGTCGCTGAGCGCGAAGAGCACCTGCGACAGAGACAGCGAGTCAGCGGGGGGATGCGGGAGTTCGGGGGGCGTGCTCATGGTTCGATAATACTTGAACCATGCGTCCTGTCGAGTATGTGGAGGTTCGACAATTTTCGAACCAATCGCATCAGGAGACAGCGATGACCGACGACACGGATTTTGGCCCGCGCGCCGCATCTCCAAATCCGCCCGCGCGGAGCCCGGCAGGCTTCGTGCTGGCAATCACGGGGCTCGTTCTGATGTTGGCGGGCGCGAGCGCGCCGTCGCCCTTCTACCCGGTCCTGCAGGCGCAGATCGGCTTTTCCTCGGCGATGATGACGGGGATCTTCGCGATCTATGCCGGGGCGCTTCTGATAACCTTGCTGGTCTTCGGGCGGCTCTCCGATCATCTCGGACGGCGGCCCGTCCTGTCGGTGGGCTTCGTGCTGCTTGCGCTCGGGATGCTCGAATTTCTCTGGGCGGATACGGCGATGACGCTGCTGCTGGCACGGGTGTTGCAGGGCATGGCGAGCGGCCTGCTGATCTCGACCCTGAGCGCGAGCTCGACCGATCACGAGCCGCCCGCGCGGCCCGGTCTCGCGGCGGTCTGGAATGCGGTCGCGCCCTTGGCGGGGCTGGCGGCCGGGGCACTTGCGGGCGGGGCGTTGCTGGCCTACGCGCCTGCGCCGCGCGTCGCGACTTTCCTTGGTCTGGCGGTCGTCTATGGCGTGCTGGCCCTGCTGGTCTGGCTGCCGCCGGAAACCGCGCCGCGCCACGCGGGGACGCTGGCCTCGCTGCGCCCGCAGGTTTCTGTGCCGCCCCATATCCGTGCGGCTTTCCGGCGCGGTGCGCCCGCGGTGCTGGCGGGGTGGGGAACCGGCTCGCTGTTCCTGTCGCTGGGGGCGCCGATCGTGGCGCAGGTCTTCGAGGTTCACACCGCGCTGGCGCAGGGTGCGATCGTCGCGCTCCTGTCGGGGACCGGAGCGGCCTCGTGCTATGCGACGCGCAATCTGGCCCCGCGCCGTATCGCGCTTCTGGGGACGGACGGGCTGGTGCTGGGCACGGTGCTGTCGCTCGCGGCGCTCGCGACGGGGAGTTTCGCGCTCTATCTCGCGAGCGTCTTCATCGCGGGGATCGGCTTCGGCACCTGCTTTGCGGGGGTGTTGCGCTCGCTCGCGCCGCTGGCCGCACCGGACGAGCGTGGCGGGCTGTTCGCGGCACTGTTCACGCTGGCTTACTCGGCCTTCGGGGTGCCTGCGGTGCTGGCGGGTCTGGCGGTGCCGGAACTGGGGCTGCGGCTGACCACCGAGATTTACGGCGCGGTCATTATCGCGCTCGCGCTGGGGGCGGGGCTGATGCGCAGGCAGGCGGAACCGGCGTGAAGCCGGTTCGGAATGCGCGGGGGCTTCTTCGGTTTAGGCCGAAAGCCCCTTCGTGCCCATGTCGAGGAACTTCTTGCGGCGTGCCTTGATCAGATCGGCGGGCTTCTGGCCCTCCAGCTCTGCCAGCATCAGCGAGATTTCCGAGCCGACCGAGGCGATGGTCGCCGTGGCGTCGCGCTGTGCGCCGCCCATCGGTTCGGAGATGATACGGTCGATCACGCCGAGCTTCTTGAGGTCCTGCGCGGTCAGGCGCAGCGCCTCGGCGGCTTCGCGCATCTTCTCGGAATCCTTCCACAGGATCGAGGCGCAGCCTTCGGGCGAGATCACCGAATAGACGGAATGTTCCAGCATCGCGACACGGTCGCCGGTGGCGAAGGCCACGGCGCCGCCCGAGCCGCCTTCACCGATGATGACCGAGATCAGCGGCACGCCGATCTGCAGGCATTTCTCGGTCGAGCGGGCGATGGCTTCGGACTGGCCGCGCTCTTCCGCGCCCTTGCCGGGATAGGCGCCGGGGGTGTCGATCAGGGCGACGACCGGCAGGCCGAAGCGGGCGGCCATGTCCATCAGGCGGATCGCCTTGCGGTAGCCCTCGGGGCGGGCCATGCCGAAGTTGCGCTCGATGCGGCTTGCGGTGTCGTTGCCCTTCTCGTGGCCGATCACCATCACCGGCTTGTCGCCGAGACGGGCGAGGCCGCCCATCACCGCGTGATCGTCGGCGAAGTTGCGATCGCCCGCGAGCGGCGTGTACTCGGTGAAGAGCTGGTCGATATAGTCCTTGCAATGCGGACGGTCGGGATGGCGCGCGACCTGACATTTGCGCCAGGGCGACAGGTCTTTGTAGAGGTCGCGCAGCATCGTCTCGGCCTTCTTGTCGAGGGCTGACGCTTCCTTGTCGACATCCATCTCTTCGTTTTGCCGGGCCAGCGCGCGCAGCTCTTCGGCTTTGCCTTCGATCTCTGCCAGCGGCTTTTCGAATTCGAGATAGGTCATGGATCACTCCGCATCCGGAAACTCGCGCCCTTAATGTCTTCAACGCTCGGGAATTGCAACTGGGTGGCGCATGGCGGGCGCGTCCCGATTGCACGAGCGGCGGCGGCTTGCCTCATAGGCGCGGCGGATGGGAGGTGATAGACTGACTGAGGAAACGCGCGCTTTAACCGGATGAGGGTTAATTTGGCGTATGAAGTCGAGATCAAAGAGATGCCAGCGGTGCGGCTTGCCGGGCTGGCACATAAAGGGCCTTACCCGTCGGTGGGCCCGGTCTTTCAGAAACTTGTCTCGCTGATCCCGGAGCCGTCCTGGGCGGAAGTCGAGCACGCGGCGATGATAGGCCACGACAATCCGCGCAAAGTGCCGGCGGAGGAGCTGCGCTCGCATGCCTGTTTCGCGGTGGGCGAGGGGTTCGTGATCTTCCCGCCGCTTGCGGAGATTCGCTATCCGGCCGGAAAATATGCGGTGGTGACGGTGAAGGGGCCCTATGAGCAACTGCCCGAGGCTTATCGCTGGCTGGACGAGGAGTGGTTCCCGGCATCGGGCATGGCGCATCGCGATCTCGTGGCCTACGAGGTCTATCTCAACGATCCGATGAACACGAAGCCGGAAGATTTGCTGACGGAGATCCGATTGCCGCTGCAGGGCTGAGGCGCTGAGATTTGCAGAGCTGTCATCGGGCCGTCGCACAGCGCGGCTAGATGGCGTTTGCGTGGGGTGCCCGGCGCTAGAAAAACGGAAACGCCCCGGCCGTAAGCCAGGGCGCTCCTTTTCCCTCATGCGGCCGGGCCTCCCCTCCCAACCGCTCCGGGATTCGGTAACTGTACCGCGATTCGTTCGCGCGCGGCTTAATCTTTAATCATTTCGGCTTGTCTTACAATCACTTCGGCTTGTTTGATTGACGCAATGTCGACGAGACGGCCTTTGTAGACGGTCGCACCCTCGCCGCGTGCCTTGGCGTCTTCCATCGCAGCGAGGATTTCACGGGCCTCGGTCACGGCCTCATCAGAGGGCGTAAAGACTTCATTTGCAAGGGAAATCTGCTTGGGATGGATGGCCCATTTGCCCACCATGCCGAGCGTCGCCGAGCGCAGCGCCTGCGCGCGGAAGCCGTCATCGTCGGAGAAATCGCCGAACGGGCCATCGACCGGCAGGATGCCATGGGTGCGGCAGGCGGCGACGATCGCGGCCTGCGCCCAGTGCCACGGGTCGGACCAATGCTTCTCGCCATTGCGCAGCATGTAGTAGTTTTCCTGCGTCCCGCCGATGCCGGTGGTCTGCATGCCCATCGAGGCGGCGAAGTCGGCGGCGCCGAGGCTCATCGCCTGCAGGCGCGGAGAAGATGCTGCGATTTCCTCGACATGCGCGAGACCGGCGGCGCTTTCGATGATGACTTCGAGCGAGATTTTCTTGCTGCGGCCCTTCGCGGTTTCGATCGCGGTGACCAGCGCGTCGACGGCATAGACATCCGCCGCGCAGCCGACTTTCGGGATCATGATCTGGTCGATGCGCTCGGAGCCTTCTTCGAGCAGTTCGACCACGTCGCGATACCAATAGGGCGTGTCGAGGCCGTTGATGCGGACCGAGAGGTATTTATTGCCCCAGTCGATCTCGTGGCTGGCCTGAATGATATTGCGCCGCGCCTGCGCCTTGTCGTCGGGGGCGACCGAATCCTCGAGGTCGAGATTGATCACGTCGGCGGCGGAGGCGGCCATTTTCGGGAAGAGCTTGGTGTTCGAGCCGGGGCCGAAAAGCTGGCAGCGGTTCGGGCGGGCAGGGGGCGTGGGTTGAACGCGGAAGCTCATGAAGCGGCCTTTCGCAAGGAAGTTACGTTTTGGGTTGCGGATTGGGTATATTGTTGCGCGGCCTCATGCAAGGCAATTTTGCAAGCGCAGAATCAGGGCCGCGCTGCAGCATTGCTGGCATCTGGAAATCCGGGCGGTGCGCGAAATTGCGGCGAATAGGCGCTTTTGCCGAAGGATCTTCCGTTTTGCCGGAAATGTTGCACGGAAATCCCCAAGAAATTTTTGCGCCGCGCCCTAATATCATCAACAAACAAGACAAAACACAGACCACAGGGAGACACGCATGTCGCTGATCGACACCCCTTATCTACTGTTTCTGGGCGATGCCCCCGATCCCTTGTCCGCGAAGGTCGCGCAGGGGATCAAGGACTGGCGGCCCGAATATGCCGTCGGCCAGTACCGGATGGAGGGATGCCAAGCCGACATGGGCATCCCGGATCTCGATATCAAAGAAGCCGTTGCGAAGGGCTGCAAGACGCTGGTGATCGGCGTCGCGAACCGCGGCGGCGTGATCTCGCAGAGCTGGAAGAAGGTGCTGGTGGAAGCGCTGGAAGAGGGACTCGACCTCGCCTCGGGCCTGCACAACCTGCTGCGCGACGAGCCCGATCTGGTCGCTGTGGCCGAAGCCTGCGGGCGTCAGCTGCATGACGTGCGCATCCCGGCGGTGAAATACCCGATCGCCAATGGCGAGAAGCGCGCGGGCAAGCGCTGCCTTGCCGTGGGCACCGATTGCTCGGCGGGCAAGATGTATACCGCGCTTTGCATGGAGCGCGAGATGCGCGAGCGCGGCATGAAGGCCACGTTCCGCGCGACCGGCCAGACCGGCATCCTGATCACCGGCGACGGGGTGCCGCTCGACGCCGTGATTGCGGATTTCATGGCCGGCTCGATCGAATACCTCACGCCCGACAACGATTCCGACCACTGGGACCTGATCGAGGGGCAGGGCAGCCTGTTCCACGTCTCCTATTCGGGCGTGACGATGGCGCTGATCCATGGCGGTCAGCCCGACGCTCTGATCCTCGCCCATGAGCCGACGCGCACCCATATGCGCGGCCTGCCGGGCTACAAGCTGCCCTCGCTGCAGGAGCTGAGCGACATGGCGCTGGCGCTGGCGAAAGTCGCCAATCCCGCCTGTCAGGTGGTCGGCATCTCGGTCAACACCCAGAAGATGGGCGAGGACGAGGCCAAGGCCTATCTGGCGAAGGTCGAGGAAGAAATGGGCCTGCCCGCCACCGATCCGTTCCGCTTCGGTGCGGGCAAGCTGGTAGACGCGCTCGCCGCGATCTGATTGTCTCGCTTGTGACCCCTGCCGGATGCCTCCGGCGGGGATATTTGCACCAAGTCGAAGGGGGGCGCGGATGATCCGGGTGAGCCATGATACGTTCAAGCTGGCGCAGGTCTTTACCATCGCGCGCGGTTCGCGCACCGAGGCGCATGTGCTGAGCGTGACGCTGGAGCGCGAGGGCGTGACGGGGCGGGGCGAATGCGTGCCCTATGCGCGGTACGGCGAAAGCCTCGACAGCGTCACCGCGCAGATCGAGAGCCTGCCGCAAGGGATTTCCCGCGCCGAGCTGCAAGAGGCGCTGCCTGCAGGCGCCGCCCGCAATGCGGTCGATTGCGCTTTGTGGGATTGGGAAGCGAAGAAGAAGGGCGTTCCGGTCTGGGAGCTTGCCGGGCTGGACAAGCCCGTGAGCCAGGTGACGGCCTATACGCTGTCGCTCGACGAGCCGGAGAAGATGCGCGCGGCGGCCTCTGAGCATGCGCATCGCCCGCTTCTGAAGATCAAGCTCGGCACGCCTGAGGACATGCCGCGTCTGCGCGCGGTGCGCGAGGGCGCGCCGGAGTCGAAGATCATCGTCGACGCGAATGAGGGCTGGGAGATCGAGACTTTCCTCGACATTCAGGCAGAGTTGAAAAAGCTGGGCGTCGCGCTGGTCGAGCAACCTCTGCCCGCGGCAGGGGACGAGGCGCTGTCGGATATCCAGCGGCTGGTGCCGATCTGCGCCGATGAGAGCTGCCATACCCGCGACGGGCTTTTGAACCTGCGCGGCAAATACGACGTCATCAACATCAAGCTGGACAAGACCGGCGGGCTGACCGAGGCCCTGCAGCTGCGCGATCTGGCGCGCGCCGAGGGGTTCGGCGTGATGGTCGGCTGCATGGTGGGGTCGTCTCTGGCGATGGCGCCGGCGATGCTGGTCGCCCAGGGTGCCGATTACGTCGATCTTGACGGCCCGCTGCTTCTGGCCGAAGACCGCGATGTGCCGCTGCGCTACAAGGGCAGCGTGGTGGAGCCGCCGGAGCCTGAGCTTTGGGGCTGAGTTTGCAAGGAGCAAGAATATGAGCCGGATCGTCTATCTCAACGGAGAGTATATTCCCGAGGAAGAGGCCAAGGTCTCCGTCTTCGACCGTGGTTTCGTGATGGGCGATGCGGTCTATGAGGTGACTTCCGTTCTGGACGGCAAGATCCTCGAATTCGAAGGTCACATGAACCGGCTCGACCGCTCGATGGCGGAGCTGGAGATGAGCTGCGATCTGACCCGCGACGAATGGATCGAGATCCACCGCGAACTGGTCAAGCGCAACGACATCGTCGAGGGGCTGATCTACCTTCAGGTCTCGCGCGGCAATGCGGGCGATCGCGATTTCCACTACCCGCCGGAGGGCACGCCCCCGACCGTGGTGCTCTATACCCAGTCGAAGCCGAACCTCGCCGACGATCCGAAGGCGAAACAGGGCATCAAGGTGATCTCGCTGCCCGATCTGCGCTGGCATCGCCGCGACATCAAGACGGTGCAACTGCTCTATCCGTCGATGGCGAAGATGGCGGCCGAGAAGGCGGGCAAGAACGATGCGTGGTTCGTCGAGGATGGCTTCGTGACCGAAGGCTCGTCGAACAACGTCTATATCGTGAAGGGCAACAAGATCATCACGCGGCATCTGAGCGAGGACATCCTGCACGGGATCACCCGTGCCTCGCTGCTGAAATATGCCGCCGAAGCGCAGATGGAGATCGAGGAGCGTCCCTTCACCATCGAAGAGGCGCAAGGCGCGGACGAGGCTTTCTATACCTCGGCGTCGGCCTTCGTGATGCCGGTGGTGGAGATCGACGGCGAGACGGTGGCCGAGGGTGCGGTCGGCCCGGTGGCGGCGCGCCTGCGCGAGATCTATCTCGACGAGAGCCGCAAAGCCGCGATCTGACGCGCGCCGAGGCGCAACATCCAGAATTTAAAAAAGAAAAGACCCCGGCCAGCCCAACCGGGGTCTTTTCCTGTCATGCGGGCGGTGTCTCTCAGGCCGCCGCATGAGCGCGGAATTGGAAGGCATCTGGCGCGATTTGCTCGGGCGCGATGCCAGTGATGACCAGTTCGGCCTGGCCTTCGATCACGACGAGCGTGCCTTCGGCGCAGGTGCGGAAGGTGATGTCGTCGCGGCGCGGCGCAGAGCCGGTGAAATCGAGGGCGATGGCGTCGCCCGGTTCGAACCCGTTGATCCGCGGCAGCGGCTCGGGGCCTGCGGCGGGCGCAGGTGCCGGGGTGTGTTTCGCGCGGGTCTCGGCCTGTTGGTTCGGATGCGCCAGCAGCGCTTCGATGCGCATCATCACGGCGGCGTCGAGGTCGTCCGCGCCGTCCTCCGCATTGGCGGGGCGCGTGTCGAGCGTCTCTTCCAGCGGAGCGCCATGCGACGGCGCCGTGGCGGCCGCCCCGATGTCGGCGGTGGCGCGCGCTTGGCGCTGGCGCGGCAAGCCCTCGGCCCAGCCGAGAAGGCATAACGCGATGGTGGTGGCGATGAACAAGGCGAGCATGGTTTCTCCTGATCTTGCCTTGATCGTCGCGACATTTTGTCGGTTGCGCAAAAGTTTTGTGAGGCCGAAACCGCCCCATTGTTCAGAGGTCGTTAACCATCAGAGAGAATGTCGAGGATTAGTATCGCGATCGGATATGGTCGCGTTTTGGGGGCTTTACCAAAACGGAAGGAGGCCGCGCGATCGGCGGCCTCTCGCTGTGATTCGAGAATGGGTCAGGCGTAGGTCGGGTGTCCGTAATTCGTCCCGTCGGTCGCGTAGATCGCGCTGCCCACCGACTTGAGCGCGGCATATTCGACATTCTTGAGCGTCGCGACGTTCTCACCATTGATCGACACGATGGAGTCCTTGCCGCTTTGCGAGACGGTGAAGTCCGACAGGTGCGAGAGGTCATCCACCTCGATGCCGAGATATTCGCCGGACGCGTTCGGGTCCGGGTTCGGGCCGAGCTGTCCGAAATCAGTCACTGTCACCGGCGCATCGCCTTCGTTCCAGTTGACCGCGAACCAATCCGACCCGGTGCCGCCGGTCATCGTGTCGCCGTCATCGCCGTGGAGGTAGTCGTTATTCGCGCCGCCATCGAGCAGGTCGGGCGCGCCGTCCTGATCGACGGCATGGAGCTCGTCGTCACCATAGCCGCCATAGAGATCGTTCGACCCTTCCGCATCGAAGATATAGTCCGCGCCGAGATTGCCGCGTAGCGTGTCGTCGCCCTGGCTGCCCGTGATCGAGTCGTTGCCCGCGCCTGCATCTATATAGTCGTTGCCCGAGCCGCCGACCGCGCCGAAGACGCCGGACGCCTCGAAGGCGTCGAGGAGGTCGCCAAGGCTCGTCGCCTGATCCATCGCCTGCTGGGCCTCCGGCGAGAGGTCGCCGCCGTCGTTGCCATCGCCGAGATAGATGGTGTCGTCGCCCGCGTTCCCCATAACGGAGTCGGTCCCGTCGGTGCCACGGATCGTGTCGTCGCCCGACGTGCCTTCGGTCACCTGATCGGGCTCCGAGATGTCGATCTCCTCGCCTGCACCGGTGCCGTCTTCTTCCGGGCGCGTCTGGTCCTCTTCGTCACTGTGATCTTTATGGTCGTGGCCGCCGTCGAGGCCGACGCCGACAAGCAGCGCCATCGGCAGGAAGGCGAGTAGAAGAGTCGCAAGCATAGGTAATATCCCCCTGAAATCAGGGCTAGATATCCGATGCTCTTAGGAGGTCGTCAATAGAATGTGGTCAGAATGTGGCGGAAGCTGCGCCGCTTGGAAGCAATCGCGGGACCGGTGGAATTATTGTCGCCAATCAGAGGTCGCTCTGCTCCAGAACCCGCGTTAGAATCGGTGCGAGGCGGTCGGCCCATGCCGCTTGCTGCTCGGGTGTCGCGATCAGATCGTTGCGCAGCTCGAGCAGCACATTCGGGCGACCATCCGCCAGCGCGTGGCGGTCGATCGAGTCGCCTTCCAGATGCCCCAGATAGGGTTGGTTGTCGCCCACGCAGAGATCGCCCTCGGCTTCGAGCGCTGCGATCATCTCATAGGCGAGGCGCGGATCGGCCGGGGCGTGCAGGATGCCGACGTCCCACGGCCGGGGCGGCCGCCCGCGCAGGCGCGGCGTGAAGGAGTGGACCGCGCAGATCACCGTATCGTCGCGCCGGGCCGCGAGCCGGGCATATTCCGCATGATAGGGACGATAGAGCCGGTCCAGCCGCCGCTCGACCTCTGCCGCGTCGGCATGGCGGTTCGCGGGGATGATCGTGCCGTCATAAAGCTTCATCACCAGCGTCGGGTCGTCTTCGCCCCGGTTCGGGTCGATCACGAGGCGCGAAAAATCGCTCGCGATCATCGGCGAGTCGAGCCGCTCCGCCAGTGCTTCCGACAGCCCCAGCGCGCCGACGTCATAGGCGATGTGGCGCGCCATATCCTCGGCCTCGATCCCCAGATCGCCACCACCGACCCATTCGGGCACGGTGTTGCGCGCATGATCGCACGTGACCAGCCAGCGTCCGGTCCGTGCCTCTCCGGTGATCGAAAGGGGCTGTTTTTCGTTCATAGTCTCTTCACGCTTACTCGATATGGCCCAGATAACGGGAAAGATTGCGCCACGCCAGTTGCGGCCCGGGACAAATTGCGCCATACGCTTACTTGGCCCACGAAATGACATCAATTTGAACGGAAAACGAGGACGCATGAGACGCCTTCGCAACGTGAAGATCGTGGCTACGCTGGGCCCTTCTTCCTCGGACTATGACAGCATCAAAGCTCTGTTCGTCGCAGGCGCGGACGTGTTCCGCCTGAACATGAGCCATGGCACCCACGAGGAGCATCGCGCCCGTCACGCCATCATCCGCCAACTCGAAGCCGAATTCGGCCGCCCGATCGCGATCCTCGCGGATCTTCAGGGCCCGAAACTGCGCGTCGGCACCTTCGCCGCGCATGGGGCGGAGCTGGAAGACGGCGACAAGTTCCGCTTCGATCTCGAGGACAAGCCCGGCGCCACGCATCGCGTGTGCCTGCCGCATCCCGAGATTTTCCAGGCGCTCGAGCCGGGCTCGGAACTGCTGGTCAACGACGGCAAGATCCGTCTGGTGGTCGATGACTGCGGCGATGATTTCGCGAATTGCACCGTCACCGTGGGTGGTACGATCTCGGACCGCAAGGGCGTGAACGTCCCCGACGTGGTGCTGCCGCTGGCCGCGCTGTCGGAAAAGGACCGCAAGGATCTGGAATTCGCCTGCGAGATGGGCGTCGACTGGCTCGCGCTGAGCTTCGTGCAGCGTCCCGAGGACGTCGAAGAAGCCCGCGAACTGGCCAAGGGGCGCGCGGCGATCCTGTCGAAGATCGAGAAGCCCTCGGCGGTGCGCAGCTTCGACGAGATTCTTCAGGCTTCGGACGGGATCATGGTCGCCCGCGGCGATCTGGGCGTGGAGCTGCCCGTTCAGGCCGTCCCGCCGATCCAGAAACAGCTGATCCGCAAATGCCGCACCTGGGCAAAGCCCGTGATCGTGGCGACGCAGATGCTGGAATCGATGATCGAGAGCCCGATGCCGACCCGCGCAGAGGTCTCCGATGTCGCCACCGCGATCTACGAGGGCGCCGATGCGGTCATGCTGTCCGCGGAGTCCGCGGCCGGCAACTACCCGGTCGAAGCGGTCGAGACGATGAACAACGTCGCGATTTCGGTCGAGAAGGACCCGACCTATCGCGAAGTGATCGAAGCGTCGCGTTCCGCTGCGCGCCAGACCGTCGCCGACGGGATCGTGGCCGCCGCGCGCGAGATCGCCGAGACCACCGACATCGCAGCGATTTGCGCCTACACCCAATCGGGCAAGACGATCGCGCTCATCGCGCGCGAGCGTCCGCGCGTGCCGATCATCGCGCTCTCGCCGATCGAGGCGACGCTGCGGCGGGTCACGCTGACCTGGGGGGTGCATGCGGTGCCGTCCGGTGAGCTGGAGCGGTTCAAGCAGGCCGTCGTCAACGCCGCCCGCGCGGCGCGCGATTTCGGCTTTGCCGACGAGACGCAGCAGATCGTCGTCACCGCAGGCGTGCCGTTCAACGTGCAGGGCACCACGAACATCCTGCGCGTCGCACCTTGTGATGAGCGATTGATTTACCGCACTGACCCTGAGTAACCTTCCCTATCAGGGATGGTGAAACTGGGGGCAGGCGATGGATCTTTCTTCGATCGATACCGATCTCCTGCTGACGATCGGACTGGGGATCGCGATCTTCGCGATCCCGGCCGCGATCTCCGCCTTCTCCGATGGCCGCCCGCCGCGGGCGGCCACCTTCGGGATCGTCGTGGCGGTGGCCTTGATCCTGCTGGCCTTTCTTGCCCGCCCGGGCGGCTACACGCTCGAGATGGTGCCCGAGGCGGTGGCGCGCGTATTGGCCCGCGTGATCAATTACTAGCGTCCCCCTCCGGAACTGCGGCTGATCCGGACTTTTCCCTTGCCAAACCGCCCTGCGCCGTCTAACAGGCCCACTCTGAACCCGCGCGGCCGGCCGAAGTGGCATGCCGAGTCGCGCTTCCACACCCTGCAAAGGAGCTGTAAATGCCCAAGATGAAGACGAAATCCGCTGCCAAGAAGCGGTTCAAGTTCACCGCGACCGGCAAGGTCAAGGTGGGTCCGGCCGGCAAGCGTCACGGCATGATCAAACGCTCGACGAAATTCATCCGCGAAACCTCGGGCACCATGGTGCTCTGCGAGGCGGATACGAAGATCGTCAAGAAATACATGCCCTACAACCGCTGAACTCGGGAGACTTGAACAATGGCACGCGTCAAATCCGGTAAGGTCACCCACGCCGCGCACAAGAAAGTGCTCAAGAAGGCGAAAGGGTATTATTCCTCGCGCTCGCGCAACTTCCGCACTGCGACCCAGGCGGTCGACAAGGCGAACCAATACGCGACCCGCGACCGTAAAGCCCGTAAGCGTAATTTCCGCGCGCTCTGGATCCAGCGTATCAACGCCGCCGTGCGCGCCGTCGATGCCGATCTGAGCTACTCGAAGTTCATCTTCGGCCTCAACCAGGCTGGCATCGAAGTGGACCGCAAGGTTCTCGCCGATCTCGCCGTGCACGAGCCCGAAGCCTTCGGCGCGATCGTCGAGCAGGCGAAAGCCGCCGCCGCCGCGTAATCGGCTGACGATAGAATTCGGGAAGGGCCGCTCCATCTGGGGCGGCCTTTTTCGTTTCGGATGGGTGGCCTGCCGGGGAGGGGGCTCTGCCCCCGCTCGTTTCACGAGCCCCCCGGGATATTTCCACCAAGAGGAAGAAAAAACGCCCGGCTCGGGCCCATCGTCGGGCAGCTGACCGGGCGCTTCTCCTCGAGCGGTCATCGGCGTCCCCGCCTGTACCGCGTCTCCGAGACAATCCGATTCTGGTTAAGGATGTCTTGCGCGTCTTCTCGAGCGAAATATCCCGGGGGAGGCCGCAAGGCCGGGGGCAGCGCCCCCATCCGCCCTTTGCCTGCAAGCGCGAGGTTGCAAAGGCGCGCCGGCGCGGCTAACCCGTGGGCCAAGCAAATTCCCGGGGAATGATATGCAAGAGCTTCGCGATAAATACCTGAGCGCCGTGGCCGATGTGACCGACGAGGCCGCGCTGGAAGAGATCCGTCTGGCCGCCTTGGGCAAGAAGGGCGAGATCAGCCTGAAGATGCGTGAGCTGGGCAAGATGACCCCGGAGGAGCGCCAGACCACGGGCAAGGCGCTCAACGTGCTGAAGGACGAGATCGACGCGGCGCTGCGCGCGAAGAAGGCGGCGCTGGCGGATGCGGCGCTCGATGCGCGGCTGCGCGAGGAATGGCTCGACGTGACGCTGCCGGGCCGTCCGCACCGCGCTGGCACCATTCACCCGGTCTCTCAGGTGATGGACGAGGTCACCGCGATCTTCGCCGATATGGGCTTTGCGGTCGCCGAAGGCCCGCAGATCGAGGACGACTGGCACAATTTCGACGCGCTTAACATCGCGCCCGAACACCCCGCGCGGCAGGAGCATGACACGTTCTTCATGCATCGCGACGAAGGTGACGAGCGTCCGCCCCATGTGCTGCGCACCCATACCTCGCCGGTGCAGATCCGCGCGATGCTGGAGCAGGGCGCGCCGATCCGCGTGATCGCGCCGGGCCGCGTCTACCGCATGGATATGGACCAGACCCACACGCCGATGTTCCATCAGGTCGAAGGTCTGGCGATCGGCAAAGACATCTCGATGGCGAACCTGAAATGGGTGCTGGAAGAGTTCTGCAAGGCCTTCTTCGAGGTGGACGGCGTCGAGCTGCGCTTCCGCGCCTCGCATTTCCCCTTCACGGAACCGTCGGCCGAGGTCGATATCCGCTGCTCGTGGGAGGGTGGCAGCCTGAAGATCGGCGAGGGCGACGACTGGATGGAAATCCTCGGCTCGGGGATGGTGCATCCGAAAGTGCTCGAATCCGCCGGGATCGACCCGAATGAATGGCAGGGCTTTGCCTTCGGCATCGGGATCGACCGCCTCGCGATGCTGAAATACGGCATCCCGGATCTGCGGGCGTTCTTCGAGAGCGACCTGCGCTGGCTGAAGCATTACGGGTTCAGCGCGCTGGACCTGCCGACGGTGGCTGGTGGGTTGAGTCGGTGACATTTTCCGGCTTGGGCACGACTTTTTTTCTCGTTGCTTTAGTCCTCGAGATCGGCTGTTTGTTTGCGATCAGCGCGACCAACCGTTTTTCATGTCCGAGAACTCGGCATAGGTTCAAAGAGAGAAATGAAGCCTATGCGTTGCTCAAGCCTGACGAGACTTTTTGCGACTATCACGCGAACGCGAAGCTATGCGCTAGGGATCGTTTCGAGCTTAGCCCGGCTGCACATGAGATCTTGCTGGGGACTTTGAAGAAAGTTGAAACAAAAAGCGCGGGTCTAACAGCGATTTTGATTTTCGCGATCAGTGCGTTCATGGCGTATGGCTTTGGAGCAAAAAACTATGTTCTGGGAGTCGGTTTCACAGCTGGTACAATCATTTTGCTGTTGGCTCCGCTCGTTTTGTCTTTTCGAGGAATTTGGCATCTGGACATAATCTCAATCACAAATGTTCAGCCCGATATATCTCGAGAAGGCCTCGCTAAACGGCTTCAAGAAGATCTGATGCGTGACCTCTTCGCGAAGGAGAAGTGGTTCCGTTTCTCCCTCGTTTGTTCCGCGCTAGTAATCTGCTCTGCGCTGCTAATTATTGTCGGCAATGCGTGGCTGTCGCAGTGTTCTGAACTAAACCAATCGAAACCTTATTCAGTCATTAATCGAGCCCCATGCCCGACCCCATCACCTTCACCTTCGGCGACAGCCGCGAACTCTGCGTCCAGCTCCTCGGCCTGATCCGCCAAGGCAAGAAGACCGCCACCTGCGGCGCGCTCACTTACTTCACCGAAGGGGGCGAGGATATGCCGGTGGTGGGGCGGCGCGATATCGCGCTCGACTGGGACGGCAAGCCCGCGGTGTTGATCGAGACCGTCGAGGTCACGATCCGGCGGTTTTGCGATGTCGATGAGGATTTCGCGCTGGCCGAGGGGGAGGACGAGACGCTGGAAGGCTGGCGGCAGGGTCATCAGGCCTATTTCGAGCGTAACGGAGGTTTTACTCCCGAGATGGAACTCGTTTGCGAACGGTTTCGCTTGGTAAAGGATTATCAAGGAGAGACCGATGGCCAAAAGTAACTTCATCTTCGACACCCCATCGCATGAGCAGACCCCCGAGCAGCGCCGCTTCGTCGCGCTCACGGAGATCGCCTATACGGTGGTCGATTTCGGCGCGGCCTTCTGTTTCGTCATCGGCTCGATCTTCTTCTTCTACGAGAGCCTGATGATCCCCGGCACGTGGTTGTTCCTGATCGGGTCGCTCCTTTTCGCCGCAAAACCCTCGATCCGGCTTTGGCGGGAGTTGAAACTCCTTGAGATGGGGGATTACAAGGACCTCGCGCAGCGCAAGCAATCCTGAGGGAAGTCCGATGAAATTCACCCTGTCCTGGCTCAAGGATCATCTCGAGACCGAGGCCACCGTCGATCAGATCGCCGAGGCGCTCACCGATCTCGGGCTTGAAGTCGAGGAAGTCGTCGATCCGGCGGCGAAGCTGGAGACGTTTACGCTCGCGCGTGTGCAGTCCGCCGAGCAGCACCCCGACGCCGATCGTCTGCGGGTCTGCATGGTCGAGACGGATGAGGGTGTGACGCAGATCGTCTGCGGTGCGCCGAATGCGCGGGCCGGGATCACGGTCGTGCTGGCCAAGCCCGGCGATTACGTGCCCGGCATCGACGTGACGCTGTCGGTGGGCAATATCCGCGGGGTGGAGAGCCACGGGATGATGGCCTCCGAGCGCGAGCTGGAACTGTCGGACGAGCATAACGGGATCATCGAACTGCCGTCGGGCGAGGTTGGGCAGAAGTTCACCGACTGGCTGGCTGCGAACCGTCCCGAGGCGGTCGATCCGGTGATCGAGATCGCGATTACGCCGAACCGCCCCGACGCGCTTGGCGTGCGCGGGATTGCGCGCGATCTGGCGGCGCGCGGTCTGGGCAAGCTCAAGCCGCTTGACGTGCCGAAGGTGGAGGCTGCGTTCGAGGCACCGATCTCGGTGACGATCGACCCGGCACTGAAGGACAAGGGCTGCCCGCTCTTTGCTGGTCGCGTGATCCGGGGCGTGAAGAACGGGCCGAGCCCCGAGTGGCTGCAAAAGCGGCTCAAGGCGATCGGTCTGCGTCCGATCTCGACGCTGGTCGATATCACGAACTACTTCACCTATGACCTGAACCGGCCGCTCCACGTCTTCGACATGAAGAAGGTGGCGGGCAATCTGGTGATCAAGCCGGCTGAGGGTGGCGAGGAATTCCTCGCGCTCGACGAGAAGACCTATACCGTGCGCGCAGGCGACATGGTGATCTGCGATGACAAAGGCGTCGAGAGCCTTGCCGGGATCATGGGCGGCGAAGAGTCCGGCGCCGATGAAGACACGGTGGATGTATTCCTCGAGAGCGCCTATTGGGACCCGATCACCATCGCGGCGACGGGCCGTGCGCTGAAGATCAACTCGGATGCGCGCTACCGCTTCGAGCGCGGTGTCGATCCGGCTTTCACGCTGCCGGGGCTCGATTTGGCGGCGAAGATGGTCGTGGATCTCTGCGGTGGCGAAGTGTCGGAGCTGGTGATGGACGGCGCGGTGCCGGATGTCAGCCGCGCTTACAAGCTGGACCCGGCGCGGGTGATCTCGCTCGTCGGCATGGACATTCCCGAGGCCACGCAGCGCGAGACGCTGGAGGCTCTGGGCTTCACGCTCGACGGCGACATGGCGACGCCCCCGACCTGGCGCCCCGACGTGCTGGGCGCGGCCGATCTGGTCGAGGAAGTGGCGCGGAT
This sequence comes from Thioclava sp. ISO4, assembly GCF_058105145.1. Taxonomy (NCBI): domain Bacteria; kingdom Pseudomonadati; phylum Pseudomonadota; class Alphaproteobacteria; order Rhodobacterales; family Paracoccaceae; genus Thioclava; species Thioclava sp. ISO4. Next base: position 3,980,217 of record NZ_CM176571.1, on the reverse strand, counting down.
CGCCTCGCTGACGAAGCTGATCGGCAAGCCGATGGGCCGCGAGACGACCGGTGTGCCCGGCGCGATCCTCACCCCGATGCAGCAGCGCGAGCGGATGGCGCGGCGCACGACGGCGGCTTTGGGCTACAATGAATGCGTGACCTACAGCTTCATCGACGAGGCGTCCGCCAAGCTGTTCGGCGGGGGCGCGGATGCGACCAAGCTGGAGAACCCGATCAGCTCGGAGATGACGCATATGCGCCCCGATCTGCTGCCGGGTCTGCTGCAGGCGGCTGCCCGCAATCAGGCACGCGGTTTGAACGATCTGGCGCTGTTCGAGGTCGGCCCTGCGTTCAACGGCGGCGAGCCGGGCGAGCAGGTTCTGCAGGCGACCGGGCTTCTGGTCGGTCACTCCGCGCCGCGCGATCCCTTCGGCTCGCGTCGCCCGGTGGACCTCTATGACGCGAAGGCCGATGCCGAGGCCGTGCTGGCCGCGGTCGGCGCGCCGGCGCGTGCGCAGATCAACCGCAAGCTCGATGCGTGGTGGCATCCGGGCCGGGCGGGCAATGTGGCGCTTGGCCCGAACCTGCTGGCGACCTTTGGCGAAGTGCATCCCAAGGTGCTGCGCGAACTGGGCGTGAAGGGCCCGGCGGTCGCCTTCACGATCCGTCTGGCAAACATCCCCTTCCCGAAGAAGAAGGGCGCGACGCGGCCCGCGCTGCAGATTTCCGACCTGCAGGCGGTCGAGCGCGATTTCGCCTTCGTCGTCGATGCGAATGTCGAGGCGCTGACGGCCGTGAATGCGGCGATGGGCGCCGACAAGAAGCTGATCGAGAGCGTCAACGTCTTCGACCAGTTCACTGGCGCCAAGGCCGAGGAGCAGATGGGCGCGGGCAAGAAGTCGATCGCGCTGACGGTGCGGATGCAGCCTGCCGACAAGACGCTGACCGATGCCGAGATCGAAGCGGTGAGCAAGAAGATCGTCGAGAAGGTGAGCAAAGCCACCGGCGGCACGCTGCGCAGCTAAGGTTGCCCGCGAGAGAGTTTGGAGCGCCCGGTCGGAGAGACCGGGCGTTTTCTTTTGCGTGCAGCGGAGGGCGGGGCCCGACCGCCGGGTGGGCGCGCCGCCCTCTGAGGTTGGCGCTTTATCTTCGTCACGTCCGGGCGACCTCGGCCCGCGCGCTGCCGTCACAAAAGCGCCCGCCCGAGGGGGCGGTCGGGCGCTGCCCGGGCCGCTCCGCGGCTGATCCGGGCAATCAATTCCAGTCGTTGTCACCCAAGGCTCGGGCACGTCCCTGACCCGTCCGACCCAGCGTAATCCTTCCTTATCTTCCGAAACCCGTTAGGCTTTTCGCGAACGAGGGAAGGAGGAGCCCTTGCGTTTCGATTATCTCATTCTGGGCGGCGGCTCGGCGGGCTCGGTGCTGGCGGCGCGGCTGTCGGAGGACCCGGCCGTGACCGTCTGCCTCGTCGAGGCGGGCCGCGAGGCGCGCGACATCTTCGTGCGTGCGCCTGCGCTGGTCGCCACGATGGTCGCCGGGCGACCGCCGATCCACAACTGGGCGCTGCGCACCGTGCCGCAGCCGGGGTTGAACGGGCGGCGCGGATTCCAGCCGCGAGGTAGGGGGCTTGGCGGCTCCTCGGCGATCAACGCGATGCTCTATGCGCGCGGCCAGCCCGAGGATTACGACGGCTGGGCCGAGGCGGGCGCCGAGGGCTGGGACTGGGAGGCCGTGAAGCCGTGGTTCCTCGCCTCCGAGCGCAATGCCCGCGGAGCGTCGGACTGGCATGGCGCGGCGGGGCCGTTGCAGGTCGGCGATCAGCGGCGGCCACGGGCGATCAGCCGCGCTTTCATCGAGGCCTGCGCGGCCGTGCAATGCCCGCCGAACGAGGATTTCAACGGGCCACGACAGGAGGGGGCGGGGCTCTATCAGGTCACGCAATTCTGGGACGGTCCGCGCAAGGGCGAGCGCTGTTCGGCGGCGGCGGCTTATCTGCATCCGGTGATGGCGCGGCCCAATCTGACCGTGCTGACGCGCGCGCGCGCCGAGAAGATCGAGATCGCGGAGGGGCGCGCGACGGGGGCAATCGTCCGGCAAGGCCGCAAGCGGATGAAGATCGAGGCGGCGCGTGAAGTCATCGTCTCGGCGGGGGCGTTCGGCTCGCCGCAGCTGCTGATGCTGTCAGGGATCGGGCCTGTGGATCATCTGCGCGAGGTCGGGATCGAACCGCGTCTCGATCTGCCGGGTGTGGGCGCGAACCTGCAGGACCATCTGGATTACGTCATCAGCTACACGTCGCCCCGGCGCGACGTGGTGGGGCTGAACCCGCGCGGGCTGATGCGGCTGGCGCGGGCGGCGGGCGCGTGGCGCAAGCATGGCGAGGGGCTGTTCGCCTCGCCCATGGCCGAGGGCGGGGCGTTCCTGCGAAGCGATCCGAGCCTTACCCGACCCGATCTGCAAATCCATTTCGTCGTGGGCATCGTCGACCAGCATATGCGCAAGCCGCATCTGGCCGATGGCTGGTCCGCTCATATCTGTCCGCTGCGGCCTCAGTCACGCGGGACGCTGCGGCTGGCCTCGAGCGATCCGCGCGCGGCACCCTTGATCGACCCCGAATACCTGTCCGATCCGCGCGATGCAGAGCTGCTGCTGAAAGGCGCGCGGCTTCTGGACCGGATCGCCGAGGCGGAGCCGCTTCGCCCATGGCGGGGGCGCAGGTTCTATCCGCATGACGGGACGGATGAGGGGCTGATGGCCGATATCCGGGCGCGGGCCGATACGATCTATCATCCGGTCGGCACCTGCGCGATGGGGCAGGGCGACATGTCGGTGGTCGATCCTCAGCTGCGGCTGCGTGGGATCGACGGGCTGCGCGTTGTCGATGCCTCGGTGATGCCGCGTCTGATTTCGGGCAATACGAACGCGCCGACGATCATGATCGCCGAGCGCGCCGCCGCGTTCATTCGAGAGGATCAGTCGGCGCGATCGGTCGGGTGATTGACGCCGTCATTCCACGGCACCGGATCGAGATCGCGCGGGTTCACCCCTTCCAGACAGGCGGCGTTCACACCGTATTGGTTCGGGTTCGAGCGGCGCTGGTGATGGGTGTAGATGCCGCAGGTTTTGCAGAAGTAATGCTTCGCGGTCATCGTGCCGAATTGGTAGAGCGTCAGGTTGTCCTCGCCCTTCACGATGCGGATGCCCGAGAGCGGGGCCGAGACCGCCACCGCGCCGCGCCGACGGCAGAAAGAGCAGTCGCAGCGCCGCTTGGTGTTGAGCCCGTCGGAGAGGGTCACCTCCATCTCCACCGCGCCGCAATGGCAGGTCAGGCGGTGGGGCGATTGAATCTCGGGCAGCATCAGCGTCTCCGTGTGACTGTGGGAATGTTGGTCTGGCGCTCGCGGGCCTCGGGGAAGGGCGGGTGGCCATGGGTGAGCCGCCAGAAGAGCGGCCCGCCAAGGCGATACCACAGCGGCAGCGTCAGAAGCGCGCCCGCCACGAAGCCGCCGATATGGGCCATATGTGCCACCCCGCCTGCCGTGCCGCTAGTGACTTCATTGAACAGCTGAATCACGAACCAGAGACCGAGAACCAGCCACGCAGGCGTGGCCCAGATCTTGAAGAAGACGAGGAAGTAGAACAGCACGTCGATCCGCGCTTTCGGATAGAGCAGCAGATAGCCCCCCATCACGCCTGCGATCGCCCCCGAGGCGCCCACCATCGGCACGGTCGCATTCGGGTTCGCGGCGATCTGCGCGAAGGCGGCGGCCAGCCCGCAGGCGAGATAGAAGATCAGGAACAGGCCACGCCCCATCCGGTCTTCGAGATTGTCGCCGAAGACCCATAGAAACAGCATGTTGCCCGCCAGATGCAGGATGCCCGCATGCAGGAACATATGGGTGAAAAGCCCGTGCCACGCGACGCCATGCGTGATCGCAGCAGGCCAGAGCGCGTTGTCGAGCCAGAGCTCCCGCATATCGCCGCCCCAGGGCGCGGTCATCACATAGACCACGATATTGATCGCGATCAGCGTCCATGTGACCCATGGGGTGCTGTAAGAGGGGTTGTGATCGCGGATCGGGAACATCGCCCGAGAGGGCCACGCCCCGCATCGCCGGTCAAGGCGCTTATTGCGTGGCTTCAATCACCGTGTCGCCCTGCGAGATCAGCTCCAGCCGGTCCTGCGACAGTTTCACCGTATCGACGCGGGCCATGGCCGAGTGGAAGGCCTTCTCGACGCCCATTGCGGGCTCGGGGCACATCATGCGCGTTCCGGCCAGCTCGCCGACGCGCACCCGGCCATCCTTCTCCGAGATCCGGCCGTTATAGTGATTGCAGCCCGCCTTGCCCGCGATCAGGCCCTTTTCGGGATGGGTCAGCGTGACCTCCACGCCGTCGGGCAGGGGCTTGCCGTCGATCGACACCACTTCCCAGATCGCGTTCGGCGCGATGGCCTCGAGAGGGTCGCCCGGCTCCGACTGGCATCCTGCCACAAGGCCCAAGGCCAGCAGCGGCCCGATCACGATCGCACGCATTTTCAGCATCCCTTCTGGTCTCACGCGCCTTGCTTAGACCTTGAGAATGGGCTGTGCCATTCACGCCCCCGTGAGCGGCTGTCGGAAAGTTGCGACATCGGCGCGCATCCTCCTTGGCCCGAAGGCCGTATATCTCTATGCTCTCGCCCCGCGACAGGAGGAGTCCCATGATCAACGAACTCGGGCATTTTGCCCTGATTCTCGCCTTTGCGGTGGCCATCGTGCAGGCCATCGTGCCCATCGTCGGCGCGCAAAAAGGCTGGCGCGGCTGGATGGCGGTCGGCGAACCCGCCGCAACAGCGCAGTTTTTGCTCATCGCGGTGAGCTTCGCGGCGCTGACCCACGCCTTCGTCGTATCGGACTTCTCGCTGAAGCTGGTCTGGGCGAATTCCCATACCGACAAGCCGATGCTCTACAAGATCACCGGCGTGTGGGGGAATCACGAAGGCTCGATGCTTCTGTGGGTGTTGATCCTGTCGCTCTTCGGGGCGGCGGCGGCCGTGTTCGGTGGCGCTCTGCCGCCGCGGCTGCGCGCCCGCGTGCTGAGCGTTCAGGCCTGGATCGGCGTGGCCTTCCTCGGCTTCATCATCTTCACCTCCAACCCGTTCCTGCGTCTCGCGGAGCCGCCGTTCAACGGTGAGGGGATGAACCCGCTGCTGCAGGATCCGGGGCTCGCCTTCCACCCGCCCTTCCTCTATCTCGGCTATGTCGGCCTCTCGATGTCGTTCTCCTTCGCGGTGGCGGCGCTGATCGAGGGCCGGGTCGACGCGACCTGGGCGCGCTGGGTGCGCCCGTGGACGCTGGCGGCCTGGATCTTCCTGACCATCGGCATCGCGCTGGGCTCTTGGTGGGCCTATTACGAGCTTGGCTGGGGCGGTTTCTGGTTCTGGGACCCGGTCGAGAACGCCTCCTTCATGCCGTGGCTTCTGGCCGCCGCGCTGCTGCACTCGGCCATCGTGGTCGAGAAGCGCGAGGCGCTGAAGTCGTGGACCATCCTTCTGTCGATCATGGCCTTCGGTTTCTCGCTGATCGGCACCTTCATCGTGCGTTCGGGCGTGATCACCTCGGTGCATAGCTTCGCCTCCGACCCGCAGCGCGGCATCTTCATCCTCGGCATTCTCGCGCTCTTCGTGGGCGGGGCGCTGACGCTCTATGCGTTCCGCGCCACCTCGATGCAGGCCAAGGGCGTGTTTTCGATGCTGTCGCGGGAAACCGCGCTGGTGATCAACAACATCCTGCTGGCGGTCGCGGCGCTCGTGGTCTTCGTGGGCACGGTCTGGCCGCTGGTCGCGGAGATGTTCTTCGGCCGCAAGCTGTCGGTCGGCGCGCCGTTCTTCGATCAGGCCTTCACCCCGTTCATGGTGATCCTCGCCCTGATCCTGCCGATCGGCGCGATGATGCCTTGGAAACGCGCGCGTCTCGGTCGCGTGGTGAAGCCGCTGATCCCGGCCTTCGTGCTGGCGCTGGCTCTGGGCGGGCTCGCCTGGGCGGTCGAGAGCGGCAATTCGCTGCTCGCGCTCGTCGCGGTGTTCCTGGGCAGCTGGCTGGTCTTCGGGGCCATGACCGAGCTGTGGCAGCGTTCGGCGCGTAATTTCGGACGCCTGACCCGTCTGCCGCGTGCCGACTGGGGCAAGGCTACGGCCCATGCGGGCCTCGGCATTACCTTCATCGGCATCGGTCTTCTGACCGCGGGCCAGATCGAGGATATCCGCGTCGCCAAGATCGGCGAGCCCTTCACCGTCGACGGTTACCAGATCACCTTGAGCGAAGTGCACAAGGAGAAGGGGCCGAACTATATCACGCAGATGGCGACGATGCTGGTCGAGAAGGACGGCAAGAAGATCGCGACGATGCATCCCGAGAAGCGCACCTACCCGGTGCAGCGGATGCCGACGACCGAGGCTGCGATCCACACTACGCCGATGCGCGACATCTACCTCGTGATCGGCGATCCGCAGGATCAGGGCGGCTACGCGGTGCGCACCTATATCAAGCCCTTCGCGGACTGGATCTGGGCGGGCGCGATCATCATGGCGTTGGGCGGGCTGCTGAGCCTGTCGGATCGCCGCTACCGTGTTGCAGCCGGGGCGCGCAAATCGCGTGCTTCCTCGGCGCAAGCGTCTCCGGCGGAGTAAACGATGCTCAGGAAAACCTTCTTTGCCTTGGCGTTGATGCTTTCGGCGCTCCTCTCGATCGGGCCTGCGCTTGCGGTGCAGCCCGACGAGATCCTGAAGGACCCGGCGCTGGAGGCACGGGCGCGCGAAATCTCCAAGGTGCTGCGCTGCCCGGTTTGTCAGGGCGAGAATATCGACGACTCCAATGCCGAGGTGTCGCGCGATTTGCGGCTGCTGGTGCGCGAGCGTTTGCAGGCGGGTGACACCAATAGCCAGGTGATCGACTACATCACCGCCCGCTACGGCGAATATGTCCTGTTCGAGCCGGAGAAGCGCGGGGCGAACCTGCTGCTGTGGTATCTCGGCCCGGGGGCTTTGATCGTCGCATTGATCGGCGGGTTCTTCTATGTCCGCTCGCGCCGTGCCGCGTCCGAGGGTCCGGCTCAGCCCGATCTCTCCGACGACGAGCGTAAGCGGTTGAATGAGCTGATGGGGGAGTAGGGGGCGGGGCACCGTTCTCTAGGTTCGGCCCGAGGCCACCCGACGATCATGCAGCGCGGCTGCGCCCGGAGCGCGGCGAAGCCGCAGGGCGCGCGCCGGCCCGTCCCGACGGGCTGGCGCATTGGACAGCTATCCGAGACGTTCGAGCGGTGGCAGGGCTTGGCAGGCATAAAGCGCCTGCGTCTCGAGGTCTTGAGGCGCCACCCCACGGTCCGCCGCGCGCCCTGCTACTGTGACCGTAGTGTCGATGACGCAGCCGCTCTTCAGGCCTCTAAAAATGAAAGAAGCGGCGGGAAAGCCCGCCGCTTCTTTATTCTCACCCTGATGTCTCAGGTTCAGCGCTTACTCGATCCCGCCGAGGCACATGTATTTCAGCTCGGTGAAATCCTCGATCCCGTATTTCGAGCCTTCGCGGCCGACACCGGATTGCTTGATGCCGCCGAACGGTGCGACCTCGGTCGAGATCAGGCCGGTGTTCACGCCGACGATCCCGGTCTCCATCGCTTCGGCCACACGCCAGACGCGGGCGAGGTCGTTGGCGTAGAAATAGCCTGCCAGCCCGAATTCGGTCGCGTTGGCCATCTCGATCGCCTCGGCCTCGGTCTCGAAGCGGATCAGCGGGGCGAGCGGCCCGAAGGTCTCCTCGCGCGCGACCCGCATCTGCTGCGTCACGCCGGTCAGGAGCGTCGGCTCGAAGAAGGTGCGCCCGAGGTTCGAGCGATGCCCGCCCGCAGCGACCTGCGCGCCCTTTTCGGTCGCGTCCGAGATATGCGCCTCGACCTTGGCCAGCGCGTCCGCGTTGATCAGCGGCCCGGTGGTCACGCCCGGCTCGAAGCCGTTGCCCGGCTGCAGGGTCGCAAGACGCGCGGCCAGCTTCTCGGCGAAGGCGTCATAGACGCCGGCCTGCACGTAGATCCGGTTCGCGCAGACGCAGGTCTGCCCGTTATTGCGGAACTTCGCGATCATCGCGCCTTCGACTGCCGCGTCGAGATCGGCATCGTCGAAGACGAGGAACGGGGCGTTGCCGCCGAGTTCGAGGCTGATCTTCTTCACCGTCTCCGCCCCTTGGCGCATCAGGATCTTGCCCACGCGGGTCGAGCCCGTGAAGGTGATCTTGGCGACCTTGGGGTTGGCGCAAAGCTCTTCGCCCATGCCCGCCGCATCGACGCCGGGGATGATGTTGAAGACACCCGCCGGGATGCCCGCGCGCTCGGCCAGAACGGCCATCGCGAGGGCCGAGAGCGGCGTCAGCTCGGAGGGGCGTCCGACGAAGGTGCAGCCCGCGGCCAGCGCCGGGGCCAGCTTGCGCGCGATCATCGCGTTGGGGAAGTTCCACGGCGTGATCGAGCCCACCACGCCCACAGGCTGACGGATCACGAGGATGCGCTTGTCGCGCTGGTGGCCGGGGATCACGTCGCCATAGACGCGCTTGGCCTCTTCGGCGAACCATTCGAGGAAGCTTGCGCCATAGGCGATCTCGCCCTTGGCCTCGGCGAGCGGCTTGCCCATCTCGGCGGTCAGGATCGCGGCGAGGTCGTCCTGATTTTCCATCATCAGGTCGTGGAAGCGGCGCAGGTAGCCCGCGCGCTCCTTGCCGGTGAGCGCGGCCCAGTCCGGTTTCGCGGCATGGGCGGCCTCGATCGCGGCGCGCGTGGCGTCCACGTCGAGATCGGCCACCTCGGCGACGGTTTCACCGGTCGCAGGATCCTGCACGGCGAAACGCTTCGCGCCCTCGATCCATTCGCCGTTCACATAGGCGCGGGTCTCCAGCAGGCTCGGGTCGTTCAGCTTGAGCATATCAGCCCTCCTTCGCGGCGGTCATCGCCTCTTCGAGGATGTCGAGCGCCTTGGCCATCTGCTCGTCGGGGATGGTGATCGGCGCGAGGAAGCGGATCACGTTGCCATAGACGCCGCAGGTCAGCAGCAGCAGACCGCGGTTGAGCGCTTCGACACGGATGCGCTGGGTGAGGGCCGCGTCGGGCTTGCCGTCCGACATCAGCTCGACCGCGACCATGAAGCCGGGGCCGCGGATCTCGGCGATCTCCGGCATGTTGGCGCGGATCGCTTCCAGACGCTGCTTGAGACGCGAGCCGAGCTCGTTGGCGCGGGCGCAGAGGTCTTCCTCCTCGATCACGTCGAGCACCGCGTTCCCGGCTGCGATACCCAGCGGGTTGCCGCCATAGGTGCCGCCCAGACCGCCCGGGTTCGCCGCGTCCATGATTTCGGCTTTCCCGGTCACCGCCGCGATCGGAAGACCGCCGCCCAGACCTTTCGCCATCGTGGTGACGTCGGCCGCCACGTCGTAGGCGTCCATGGCGAAGAGCGTGCCGGTGCGCGCGAAGCCGGTCTGCACCTCGTCGGCGATCATCACGATGCCATGCTCGTCACAGAAAGCGCGCAGGCGTTTGACGAAATCATGCGGGGCGGGGTTGAAGCCGCCTTCGCCCTGCACCGGTTCGAAGATCACCGCGGCGAGGCGCGTGGGGTCGAGATCGGTTTTGAACAGGCTCTCCATCGCGGCGAAGCTGTCCTCGGTCGACACGCCATGAAGCGCGTTCGGGAAGGGGACGTGGAACACGTCGGGCATCATCGCACCGAAGCCCGCCTTGTAGGGCGCGACCTTGCCGGTGAGCGTCATCGTCATGAAGGTCCGGCCGTGGAAGCCGCCGCTGAATGCGATGACCGCGTTGCGGCCCGTATAGGCGCGGGCGATCTTGATCGCGTTCTCGACCGACTCGGCACCGGTGGTGACGAAGATCGACTTCTTGTCGAAATTGCCCGGCACCTTTTCGTTGAGCCGCTCGGCGAGGCGCACATAGGGCTCGTAGGGCATCACCTGATGGCAGGTATGGGTGAAGGCGTCGAGCTGGGCTTTCACCGCCTCGATGACTTTCGGGTGGCGGTGGCCGGTGTTCACCACCGCGATCCCGGCGGCGAAATCGATCAGCTCGCGGCCATCGGCATCGGTGACGGTGGCGTTCTCTGCGGAGACGGCGAAGTTCTGGGTCTGCACACCCACGCCCCGGGCAAGGGCGGCGGCGCGGCGGGTCTCGAGGTCGGCATTGCTGGACATGGGCACTCCTCAGGGGCTGGAGAATCACGGAATGATGTGACGCTAGTGTTTAACGGATAACTGTGCAATGTTTAGTTTGTTAAACGCATGGTGAAAGCGCGCGTGCTGGAAATCCGCCCGGCCGCACTCTAGAACAGGCACAGGACAGGAGGCTTGCGGTGAGCGAATTCGACGTGGGCGGACGGCTTCGGGCGATCCGCGAGGACAAGGGATTGTCGCAGCGCGAGCTGGCGCAGCGGTCGGGCGTGACCAACGGGCTGGTTTCGCTGATCGAGCGTAACAAGACCTCTCCCTCGATCACCTCGCTGCGCAAGATCCTCGAAATCCTCGAGACGACGCTGGCGGAGTTCTTCGACAGCGATACGCCCGCCGAGCCCGGCAAGTTCGTCTTCCGGCATTCCGAGCTTACCGAGATCAACCCGGGCCGGATCTACCGCTCGGGCGGTGCGGCACTCGATGCGCTTTCGCTCAAGCGGGCGGGCAAGTCGGGGCAGACCAACATTCTGCTGCTCTACGAGACCTATGAGCCCGGTGCCGATACCGGGGCGGAGGCCTATGCCCACGAGGGCGAGGAGGGCGGTTTCGTCATCGAGGGCGAGTTGCTGCTGACGGTGGGCGAGACCACCGAGCTTCTGCGCGCGGGCGATGCCTACCTGTTCGACAGCCGCCTGCCGCATCGTTTTCGCAACGTGGCCGAGGCGCGCTGCGTGGTGGTCTCGGCGGCGACGCCGCCCACCTTCTGAGGCGCGTGCTCAGTAATAGGTGCGCTCGGCCAGATCGCTCTCGGCCATCATCGCATCGCAGGCCGCAAGAAACGCGGCTTCCGCGCTAGACTGTTTCCGCTGCGGGTTGGTGAGCAGGTAGATATTCACCATCGGCAGCCCGTCATAGGGTGGCAACTGGCGCAGCCGGCCCGACTCGACATCGCGATGCGCGACATGCAGCGGCAGCGCACCGATCCCGACACCGGCCACGATCATCCGGCGCAGCTCGTGCAGGTTCGACGACACCCCACGCCAGCTCGGCGCGAGCTTGGCCCGTGCGCGCAGCAGCGAGACCGGATGCAGCGGGCCGTGCTCGGTCTCGGTCTGGAACGACACCGACTCCTCGCCCTCGAGCTCGGGCAGCGTGATTTCCTCGCGCTCGAAAAGCGGATGGCGCGTGCCGCAGAACAGGCCGAAATATTCGCGGTAGAGCACCTGCGCGCGGAGGTTCTCGGGCGTCTTGTGAAGCAGGCAAATCCCCAGACTCGCCCGATTCTGCTGCACCCGACTCACCACTTCCTCGCTCTCGGCCACCGAGATCGAGAAGGTCACCTTGGAATGCTCGGTCGCGAAATCATGCAGCACCGCGTCGTAGTGATCGGAGATGACATGCGAGGTGGTGGTGATCGCGATATGGCCGCGCAGCTCTTCCGCGCCGGTCTCCAGCAGGGAGGGGATCTGCGACACCGCACCGAAGATCTGGGCGCATTCCTGATAGAGCAGGTTGCCCGCCCTAGTGACCTTGAATTCGTTGGGTTTTCGGATGATAAGCTCGTGGCCGGTGCGTTCCTCCAGCCGCTTGAGGGCAGCCGAAATCGTGGGCTGTTTGAGCCCCAGAAGATAGGCCGCGCGCGAGATGCCCCGCTGCTCCACCACCACCATGAAAGTGCGCAGCAGGTTCCAGTCGAGATGCCAGGGAAACCGTTGTTCGTAGGGCTTGACCATAATTTCAATCTATATTGAAGATTTCCATTATTTATTTGCGCAATACTCTGCGCCATGCAAGCGTTTCGTTCAACGAGGCTCCGGACGGGGCCCTCGCCGTGGCGGGACGTGCCGGTAAACAAGGCAGCCCGCAGTCATGACCAACAGGAGAGATCCATGACCAACCGCAGAACCGTTCTCAAAACCATCCTCGGGGCTGGCTCGCTCGCCGCGACCGGCATCTCGCTGCCCAGCCTTGCCGCGGCTGACGAGCTGGAGAGCCTCAAGGACAAGGGCGTGATCCGGATCGCCATGTCGGGCGCCTACCCGCCCTTCAATTTCATCAACGAAGAAAACCAGGTGGTCGGCTTCGACCCGGCGATCGGCGAAGAGATCGCCAAGCGCATGGGCCTCAAGACCGAGATCATCACCACCGCATGGGACGGGATCATCGGCGGTCTGCTGGCCAACAAATACGACGCGATCGTCGGCTCGATGTCGATCACGCCCGAGCGCGCCAAAGTCGTTGATTTCGTCGGCCCGTACTACCGGATGCGCCGCGGTATCTTCGTCGCGAAGGACAGCAAGATCACCTCGCTCGACGACCTGAAAACGGCGACCGTCGGCGTGACGCTGGGCGAGACGCACGAGCAATGGGCCCGCGATCAGGGCTACAACGTGCGCACCTACAAGGGTCTGCCCGAACTGATGCTGGAGCTCGAGAACAACCGCGTGGACGCGATCGTCAACGACGACATCCCCGTGCTGCTCGCGATCAAGAAGAAAGACTCGGGTATCAAGCAGCTCAAGGTCGACCTCGGCGGCACCGCCGATCAGGCTGGCATCGCGATCCGTCAGGGCAATCCCGAACTGCACAAGGCGATGCAGGACGCGCTCGACTCCATGATGGCGGACGGCACCTACGAGAAGATCGCGATGAAGTGGATCGGCTCGGACATCCGCTGATCCGACCCGCACACTCGCTGCACTCAGGCACGCGCGCCCTGTGACGACGCGCCCCCGCCGCACCTCCCCGCGGCGTGAGGGGCCTCGGCGCGCGTGCCATTTCCGGACCATCGAAGGAAGGGCCCATCTATGGATGTCGCACTGATCCTCAAGATCTACCCGTATTTCCTGCAGGCTGCCTGGGTCACCATCGAGCTGTCGGTGCTGACAACGATCCTCGGGTTGATCTGCGGGGCGCTGGGGGCCTCGGCACGCCTCTCGCGTTTCTCCGTCCTGCGCTTCATCGGGGCGGCCTATGTCAGCTTCTTTCGTGGCACGCCCGCGCTGATTCAGCTGTTCCTGCTCTATTTCGGCGGCCCGCAGATCGGCATCCAGCTCGATGCCTTCCAGGCCGGTGTGATCGGGCTGGGCGTCAATATCGGGGCCTACATGACCGAGACGATGCGCGGGGCTATCATCGCGGTCGACCGAGGCCAGACCGAGGCCGCGCGCACGCTGGGCCTGTCGAAGGCGCAGGCCTTCCGCAAGGTGACGCTGCCGCAGGCGCTGCGCCTGATGATCCGTCCGCTCGGCGTCAACATCAACGCGCAGATCAAGGGCACGGCGCTCGTCTCCGCGATCTCGGTGGTGGAGCTGACCTACACCGCGCAGCGCTACATCGGTTCGACCTACAAGCCGTTCGAGATGTTCCTGCTCGCGGGGGTTCTCTACCTCGTCATCATCACCGCGGTGGGCAAGGGCGTCTCGTTCCTCGACCGCAAGGTGCGTATCCAATGATCCGCGCATCCGCCCCCCTTTCCCGCCCGCATGAGAAGGAGTGAGCCATGGGTCTCGATTTCTCCGTCATCCCGCCTTTCTACGGCACGCTCGCGCTGGGTGTCCTGTGGACCATCGCCATCACCGCCGCCTCGGCTCTGCTGAGCTTCTTCGGGGGTATCCTGCTCGCGGTGATCGCGCTCTACGCGCCTGCCATCATCCGCCTGCCGGTGCGCTTCATCGCCTGGCTCTTCATGGGCACGCCGCTGCTGCTGCAACTCTTCCTGATCTATTTCGGGCTGGTGCAGATCGGCATCGACCTTCCGGCCTTCGTGGCAGGTGTGATCGGCCTTGGCTTCCACTTCGCCGTCTATAACTCCGAGCTGATCCAGACCGCGATGCTCGCGGTGGACAAAGGTCAGATGGAGGCCGCACGGACGCTGGGCCTGTCGCGCAAGCAGGCGCTCATCAAGGTGGTCGTGCCGCAAGCGGTGCGCGACGTGCTGCCGCCCATCGGCAACAACATGATCGCGCTTCTCAAGGACTCGGCGCTGGTCTCGGTGATCGGGGTGTCGGAACTGACGCTCTCGGCGCAGCGCGCCATCGGCCAGACCTACCGCGCCTTCGAGTTCTACGCGGCCGCTGCCGTCCTCTACTACATCATCAATCTCGGCATGGAGGCGGTGATCCGCTGGTTCGAGAACCGCAACCGCCTCTATCGCTGATCCGGGAGATATCGACATGACAGAGACAAAATCCTTCGTCGAAATCCGTCACGCCCAGAAATCCTACGGCACGCTGGAAGTGCTCAAGGACATCTCGCTCAACGTGGAACGCGGCCAGATCGTCGCCATCATCGGCCCCTCGGGCTCGGGGAAATCCACGCTGCTGCGCGCGATCAACGATCTCGATCCGCTCACCGGCGGCGAGGTCTGGCTCGACGGGGTGCAGGTCAACAAGAACCTGCCGCACAATCAATATGAGAAGCACATCAACGCGATGCGTCAGGAAATCGGGATGGTGTTCCAGCACTTCAATCTCTTCCCGCATCTGAGCGTTCGCGACAACGTCACGATGGCGCCGAAGCTGCTCAAGAAGATCTCCGATAAGGAGGCCGACAAGCTTGCCGAAGAGCAGCTCGATCACGTCGGCATGCTGGAGCGCATCGACTATTACCCGGCGCAGCTTTCGGGCGGTCAGAAGCAGCGTGTGGCCATTGCCCGTGCGCTCGCGATGAAGCCGAAACTGATGCTGTTCGACGAAGCCACCTCGGCGCTCGATCCCGAGCTGGTGGAAGAGGTGAACCTGGTCATGAAGAAGCTCGCGCAAGAGCACATGACCATGATCATCGTCACCCACGAGATGGATTTCGCCGCCTCGGTCTGCGATCGCGTGCTGTTCATGGACAAGGGCGTCGTGGTCGAAGAGGGCCCGCCCGAGCAGGTCTTCAAGAACCCGACCCAGGAACGGACTCGGAATTTCCTGCGCAAACATCTCGAAGGTGCAAAATGACGACTGAAAAGTCTCACCTGTTCTACCAGTCGCGCCAGCCGCGGCCTTTCCTCGAACGCTCCGAGGGAATCTACCACTACGACGAGAACGGGAAACGCTACATCGACGGTTCCTCGGGTGCTATGGTCTCCAATATCGGCCATTCCAATCCGCGCGTGCTGGAGAAGATGAAGGCGCAGATGGACCGTTCGACCTTCGGCTACCGGCTGCATTTCCGCACGCACCCGTCCGAGGATCTCGCCGCACGGGTCGCCGCGCGGATGCCCGAAGGGCTCGACAAGGTGTTCTTCGTCTCCGGCGGCTCCGAGGCGGTCGAGACCGCGATCAAGCTCGCACGGCAATATGCGGTCACGCAGGGTGAGGAGAGCCGTTACAAGGTGATCTCGCGGCTGCCCTCCTATCACGGTGCGACGATGGGTTCGCTGAGCGTCACCGGCAGCCCGCTCTTCACCGGGAAATTCGCGCCGATGTTCACGGAGATGCCGAAAGTTCCGGCGCCGACCTGCTACCTCGACCGCGACAATCTCACCGAGGAAGAGCGCGGCATCAAATATGCCGAGATGCTGCGCGAGAAGATCGAGGCGGAGGGCCCCGAGACGGTGCTCGCCTTCCTGATGGAGCCGGTGGGCGGGGCCTCGACCGGCGCGCTCGTGGCGCCCGACAGCTATTACACCCGCGTGGCCGAGATCTGCCGCGAATACGGCATCCTGCTGATTTACGATGAGGTGATGACCGGGGCCGGGCGCACCGGCAAGTTCCTCGCCGCCGAGCATTGGGGGATCACCCCCGACATCGTCGCGCTCTCGAAAGGGTTCGGGGCGGGCTACGCGCCGCTGGGCGCGGTGGTCGCGCGCAACGACATGGTCGAGGCGCTGCTCGACGCGGGCGGCTTCCTGCACGGCTTCACCTATGCGGGCAACCCGCTGGCCTGCGCGGCCGGTCTCGCAGTGCTCGATGAGATGGAAGAGCAGGACCTGATCGGCAATGCTGCGCGGATGGGCGATGTTCTCAAGGCTCGGCTGACCGGGCTGATGGACCGCTATCCCTTCATCGGCGACGTGCGCGGCAAGGGCTTGCTGCTGGCCTTCGAGCTGGTCTCGGATCGCGACACGATGGAGGTCCTGCCGAAAGAGTGGAACGCCCATACCGAGCTGGTCGAACTGGCCTATGAGCGCGGTCTCATCATCTATTCGCGGCGCACGCGGGGCGGCTACGAGGGTGACCATTTCCTCGTCTGCCCGCCGCTGATCGTGACCGAGGCGCAGATCGACGAGATCATGGCGATCCTCACCGACGCGCTCGATGCCTTCGCGGCCAATCACGACCTGCCGGTGGTCGAGGAGGTCAGCGCATGAAGCTGCCCGACAAATCCATCGCGATGGAAGAGGTGGTCGCGCAGATTCCCGATGGCGCCACGGTGCTGGTGGGCGGCTTCGGCGTGCCCGGCACCCCCTTCGCGCTGCTGCGCGAGCTGGCCCGTCAGGGGCAGCGCGATCTCGTGCTGGTCAAGAACGACGCCAACGAGGCGGGCATGGGCATCGACCACCTGATCGCGGGCGGTCAGGTGCGCAAGCTGATCGTCACCCATCTCGGGCTCAACGCCAACGCCATCGCGGCGATGAACGAGGGCCGGATGGAGGTCGAGTTCTGCGCGCAGGGCATCCTCGCCGAGCGTATCCGTGCCGGTGGCGCGGGGCTTGGCGCGATCCTGACCGATATCGGCATCGACACCGAATTGGCGCAGGGCAAGCAGGTGATCGAGATGAATGGCCGCCCGATGCTGGTCGAACCGGCTCTGCGTGGCGATGTGGCGCTGGTCCATGCCGCGCGCGCCGATTGCTTCGGCAACCTCGCCTATGCCGCCACCGCGCGCAATTTCAACCCGCTCATGGCGATGGCCGCGACCCGCGTGATCGCCGAGACCGAAGAGCTTCTGCCGCTCGGCGGGATCGACCCGGACGCTGCCGAGAGCCCCGGCGCCTTCATCGACCACGTCGTGAAACTCGACGAGATTTCCGAGGAGTATGGCATTGTCAGACGCTAGATCCCGCATGGTGGCCCGTGCCGCGCGCGAAATCGCGCCCGGCATGGTCGTGAACCTGGGCATCGGCCTGCCCACCAAGGTGGTCAACCATCTGCCAGCCGACTTCCCCGTCTGCCTGCATTCGGAAAACGGGCTGACCGGGATCGGGCCGACGCTGCCGCTCGAGCGCGCCGACCGCAATCTGATCGACGCGGGCGGGGCCTATGTCTCGACCATCCCCGGCTCGGCCTTTTTCGACAGCGCGGTGAGCTTCGCGCTGGTGCGCTCCGGGCGGCTCGACCTGACGCTGCTGGGCGCCTTCGAGGTCGCGCAGAACGGCGATCTGGCGAACTGGAAGATCCCGGGCAAGTTCTCGCCCGGCGCGGGCGGCGCGATCGAACTGGCGCAGAAGGCGCGCCGCGTCGTCGTGATGACCACCCATTGTGACCGCAAGGGCAACCCGAAGCTGCTCGAGACCTGCTCGCTGCCGCTCACCGCGAAGGCGCGGGTGGCGCGGATCTATACCGACATGGCGGTCGTGGACGTGACCGCGCAGGGCTTCGCGCTGGTCGAACTGGCCGAGGGCATCTCCGAGGCGGAGATCCGCGAGGCGACCGGCGCGCCCCTTGCGCTGCCGCAAGGCGACATTCCCAGATTCTGAGGCACCACATGGATACCGAGCTGAAAACCCGCATCCTCTCGGCGGTCGACGCTGCATTCGACGACGAGACCGCGTTTCTTTCCGAGCTGACCTCGCACCCGTCCACCCGTGGGCAGGAGCAGAGCGCGCAGGACTTCATGGCCGCTGCTCTCGATGAGCGCGGCTACGAGGTGGACCGCTGGCAGATCGACGTCGACAAGATCCGCGACATGCCGGGTTTCTCGCCGGTGATGGGCGATTACGAGGATGCGGTGAATGTGGTGGGCACCCATCGCAGCCAATCGCAAAAGGGCCGCTCGCTCATCCTCAACGGTCACATCGACGTGGTGCCCGCGGGCCCTCTGGACATGTGGGACGCGCCGCCCTTCGAGCCGCATGTCGCCGATGGCTGGCTTTACGGGCGCGGCGCGGGCGACATGAAAGCGGGGCTGGTGTCGAACCTCTTCGCGCTGGATGCGCTGCGCAAGGCAGGCTTCGCCCCCGGCGCGGATGTGTTCTTCCAATCCGTCGTGGAAGAGGAATGCACCGGCAACGGCGCGCTGGCTTGCCTTGAGCGCGGCTACCGCGCCGACGCCGCGCTGATCCCCGAACCGTTCGAGGAAAAGCTGGTGGGCGCGCAGCTCGGCGTGGTCTGGGCGCAGGTCCACCTGAAAGGCCTGCCCACGCATGTGGCCTATGCCGGCACCGGCGCCAATGCGATCGAGGCCGCGATCCCGCTGATCGAGGCGCTGCACGGGCTGGAAGAACGCTGGAACGAACCGGGCTGCCGGCATTCCGACTACGGTCATGTGCATCACCCGATCAACCTCAATATCGGCAAGATCCAGGGTGGCGACTGGGCGTCCTCCGTTCCGGCCTGGTGCATCTTCGACATGCGCATCGCGATCTATCCGGGCCAGGATATCGCCGCCGCGCGCGCCGAGATCACTGAGACCATCATGGATGCCGCACGCTCCAACGCCTTCCTGAAGAACTCGCTGCCCGAGATCGTCTGGCACGGCTTCATGGCCGAGGGCTACGCGCTTTCCGACGACCACTCCGCCACCGCGAAGGCCGCGATCGGTGCCCTCGAAGGGGCGCATCGCAGCGTCAACGAGAGCGATCTCGACCGTGTGGCGATCACCGCGACCACCGATGCCCGCTTCTTCGGGCTCTATGCCGACACGCCCGCGCTGGTCTACGGGCCGCGCGCCGAGGCGATCCACGGCTTCAACGAGCGCGTCGAGCTGGAAAGCATCCGTCGCATCACCCAGAGCACCGCCCTGTTCATCGCGGACTGGTGCGGGCTCGAAACCATCTGAGGATTCCCATGCGCGACGCTGTCATCGTCTCCACCGCCCGCACGCCGATCGGCAAGGCCTATCGCGGGGCGTTCAACAATCTCGAAGGCCCGGCGCTGGCCGCCCATGCCGTGCGCGCGGCCGTTTCCCGTGCCGGACTTGAGGGCGGCGAGATCGCGGATGCGATCTTCGGCTCCGCCCTTACGCAGGGCTCCACCGGCGTCAACGTCGCGCGTCATATCGCGCAGGCGTCGGGCCTGCCCGATAGCGTGGCGGGCGTCACGCTGGACCGGCAATGCGCCTCGGGGCTCAATGCGATCGCGGCGGCGGCCCATGGCGTGATGACGGGCGAGATGGATGTGGCGCTTGCGGGCGGGCTCGACTCGATCTCGCTGGTGCAGAACGAGCATTGGAACGGCTATCGCTATCGCAGCCCCGGTGTGCCCGACGCCTATTACATGTCGATGATCGAGACGGCGGAGGTCGTGGCCGAGCGCTATGGCGTGACCCGCGAGGCGCAGGACATCTACGCGCTGCAAAGTCAGGCCCGCACCGTCGCGGCGCAGGAGGCAGGCCGCTTTGACGCCGAGATCGTGCCGGTCGAGGCGGTGAAGCTGGTGAAGGACAAGGCCACGGGCGACGTCTCGGAGCAGTCGGTGCGGCTCGAGCGCGACGAGTGCAACCGTCCGCAGACCACGCTGGAGGGGCTTCAAGGGCTCAAGCCGGTGCTGGGCCCCGACAAATGCGTGACCGCAGGCAATGCGAGCCAGCTGTCTGACGGCGCCTCCGCTTGCGTGGTGATGTCCGACGAGGAAGCCGCGCGGCGCGGGCTGGAGCCGCTGGGCGCGTTCCGGGGCATGGCGGTTGCGGGCTGTGCGCCCGACGAGATGGGCATCGGCCCGGTCTTCGCGATCCCGCGCCTGCTGGAGCGCGCGGGGCTCTCCATCGAGGATATCGACCTGTGGGAGATCAATGAGGCCTTCGCCTCGCAGCTTCTCTATTGCCGCGACCGGCTGGGCATCCCGGACGACAAGCTCAACGTCAATGGCGGCGCGATCTCGATCGGCCACCCCTATGGTATGTCGGGTACGCGCATGGCGGGCCATATCCTGCTGGAAGGCAAGCGCCGTGGCGCGCGCTACGGCGTCGTGTCGATGTGCATCGGCGGCGGGCAGGGGGCTGCGGGCCTGTTCGAGATCTTCTGAAGAAAACGAGCCGGGCGCCCTTCGTGACGCCCCGTTCCGCTTTCCCTTCGCGTGACCCGCGTTATCGTGGGCGCGCGACAAAGAGGGAGGCGCGTTTTCCAGATGGTGTTCAAGGTTATCCGGTACGAGGTCGAAGAGCAGGTCGCGGTGATCACGCTCAATCGGCCCGATGTGATGAACGCGCTCAACGCGCAGATGCGCGCGGAAATCCTCGAGGCGGTGAAACGCGCCGAGGGTGAGGCACGGGTGATCGTGCTGACCGGCGCGGGGCGGGCCTTCTGCTCGGGGCAGGATCTGGGCGACGGGGTCGCGGCGGCCGGGCTCGATCTGGAGCGGGTGCTGCGCGACGAATACGAGCCGATGCTCAAGGCGATCTACGAGAGCCCGCTGCCGGTGGTCTCCGCGGTGAACGGGCCTGCGGCAGGGGCGGGGGCGAACCTCGCGCTGGCCGCCGATGTGGTCATCGCCTCGGAAGCGGCGAGCTTTATTCAGGCCTTCACGCGGATCGGGCTGATGCCGGATGCGGGCGGCACCTATTGGCTGCCGCGTCAGGTGGGCTTTGCCCGCGCGATGGGCATGGCGCTGTTCGCCGACAAGATCTCGGCCCGGCAGGCGGCTGACTGGGGCATGATCTGGGAAGCGATTGCCGAGGTCGATTTCGACCATCACTGGCGCGCCCGCGCGGCGCATCTGGCCAATGGCCCGACGGCGGCCTATCGCGCCGTGAAGCGCTCGCTGCGCGAGGGCTACAGCAATGATCTGTCGACCCAGCTGGAACTGGAAGCGGAGCTGCAGGGCAGCCTCGGCCAGAGCCATGATTTCCGCGAAGGCGTGACCGCGTTCCTCGAGAAGCGCGCGCCGAAATTCGAGGGGCGCTGAGCGCCTCGCGGCCTTGCCAAGTCGCCGCGCCCGCGCTAGCCAGAGCGCGCTGCGGGCGTGGCGAAATGGTAGACGCACGGGACTTAAAATCCCTTGGGCATTGCCCGTGCCGGTTCGAGTCCGGCCGCCCGTAGCCTTCCTGCGAAAATGTGAGCTATCGTGAGGCTGTCCGGGCATGGGCGTGCCACCGCTTTGCCAATCGAGGCTTGCCCGCTGACCTCCCGCCCCCTAAACCCTTGAACCAAGCAAGGGAGAATTCATGGCTCGCAGACCGACGGGACCGGCCGATGACCGGCCGAAGACGAAGAAGATCGGCGCGCTCAAGGGGCTCGGCCCCTTCATCGCACCTTACAAGGGACTTGCCTTCGGGGCGTTGCTGGCGCTGATCGCCACCGCTTCGATCTCGCTGATCCTGCCGCTCGCGGTGCGCCGCGTGGTGGACGGGTTCCAGCAAGGCGCGGCGCTGCTCGATCAGTATTTCTTCGCCGCTCTGGTCATCGCGGGGCTGCTCGCGCTCGGGACGGGCCTGCGCTACTACCTTGTCACGCGCTTCGGCGAACGGGTCGTGGCCGATATCCGCAAGGCGGTGTTCGACCGGGTGATCTCGATGAGCCCGGCTTTCTTCGAACGGATCCTGACCGGCGAGATCATCTCGCGCATCACGACCGACACGACGCTGATCCTCTCGGTGATCGGCTCGTCTGTCTCGGTGGCGCTGCGCAACGTGCTGATCCTGATCGGCGGCCTGATCATGCTGCTCTTTACCTCGGCCAAGCTGACCGGGCTGGTGCTGCTGGTGGTGCCGGTGGTCGTGGTGCCGATCGTGGTTCTGGGCCGTCGCCTGCGGGTGCTGGGCCGCGAGAACCAGGACTGGATCGCGAACTCGTCGGGCTCGGCCTCGGAGTCGCTTCTGGCCGCGCAGACCGTGCAGGCCTTCACCCATGAGGCGATCACCCGCGAGAAATTCTCCGACGTCACCGAGAAAGCTTACCAGTCCGCCAAGAAGCGGATCGGCACGCGTGCAGTGATGACCGTGATCGTGATCTTCCTCGTCTTCGCAGGCGTCGTGGGCGTGCTGTGGATCGGTGCGCGGGATGTGCGCGGTGGCGAGATGAGCGTGGGCGAGCTGGTGCAGTTCGTGATCTACGCGGTGATGGTAGCGGGTTCTGTCGGCGCGCTGTCGGAAATCTGGTCCGAATTGCAGCGGGCGGCAGGCGCGACCGAGCGTCTGGTGGAACTGCTGCAAAGCGAGGATTCGGTGAAGGACCCCGAGCATCCCGTGCCACTGCCGCTGCCCGCAACCGGCGCGATCCGGTTCGAGGATGTGAGCTTCCATTACCCGTCGCGGCCGCAGGCCTCGGCGCTCGATCATGTCGATCTCGACATTGCGCCGGGCGAGACGGTGGCGCTGGTCGGCCCTTCGGGCGCGGGCAAGACGACCGTCGTGCAGCTGATCCAACGGTTCTGGGACCCCGAGACCGGCAAGGTGACGATCGACGGCTACGACCTGCGCGACATGGCGCGGCACGATTTCCGTCAGGCGATCGCGCTGGTGCCGCAGGACCCGGTCGTCTTCGCGGCCTCGGCGCGCGAAAACATCCGCTTCGGCCGTCCCGATGCGAGCGATCGCGACGTCGAAGAGGCCGCGCGCGCGGCCCATGCCTACGACTTCCTCGAAGCGTTGCCCGAAGGGTTCGACACCTATGTGGGCGAGCGCGGCGTGATGCTGTCGGGCGGTCAGAAGCAGCGTATCGCGATTGCGCGGGCGATCCTGCGCGACGCGCCGATCCTGCTGCTGGACGAGGCGACCTCGGCGCTGGACGCAGCTTCCGAACGCGAAGTTCAGGCGGCCGTCGATCAGCTGGCCAAGACCCGCACCACGGTGATCGTGGCGCACCGTCTGGCCACCGTGAAGAAGGCCGACCGGATCGTCGTCTTCGAGGACGGCAAGATCGTCGCACAGGGCACGCATGACAGCCTCGTCTCCGAGGGCGGTCTTTATGCCGAACTCGCGAGGCTGCAATTCACCGAAGGGGCGTGACGGGGCGTTCGCGCCTTTGCACCTTGAACCCGGACGCTTGTTTCCCCACGTCAGAATTTGCGTGACGTGACGTTTTGGCGGCGGCGTAACTCTTGCCGTGGCGGGCGCTTTTGCCGCATCCTGCGCATGGCCCGTCAGTGGAGGAACGCGGCGGCCCCGGGAGGAGAATAATGCAGAAATTCGCGACAGTTGCCGACCGTGATGCGGTCGAGGCCGAGAAACCCTGGGAGGCGCGCAACCGCCCCGAAACGCTTTACGGCTTTCTGAGCGAGACCGCCAAGGCCCATGGCGATCGTCCGGCCCTGTCATTCCAGATCATGTCCGGCCCGACCGACAAGGCGGAGACGCTGAGCTGGTCGCAATTGCACGGCAAGGTCACGCAGGCTGCGAACCTGCTGCGCCATCTGGGCGTGGGGCCGACCGACACGGTGGCCTATCTGCTGCCGAACTCGCTCGAGACCGCGACGGTGCTTCTGGCGGGCGCGACGGCCGGGATCGTGAACCCGATCAATCCGCTTCTCGACGCCGAGCAGATCGGCGCGATCCTGCGCGAGACGAAGGCGAAGGTTCTGGTGACGCTGAAGGCGTTCCCGAAGACCGACGTGGCGCAGAAGGCGGCTGAAGCCGTGCGGCTTGCGCCCAATGTCGAAGCCGTGCTGGAGGTCGATCTCAATCGCTACCTCTCGCCGCCGAAAAGCTGGATCGTGCCCTTCATTCGCCCCAAGACCGAGGTGAAGCACAACGCGAAGGTGATGAGCTTCAACGGCGAAGCCAGCAAGATGCCCGGCGACCGGCTGATGTTCGACGATCCCAACGAGGATCGCGTCGCGGCCTATTTCCATACCGGTGGCACGACGGGCATGCCCAAGGTCGCGCAGCACAAATATTCCGGCATGATCTATAACGGCTGGCTCGGTGGGCGGCTCTTGTTCAAGCAAGACGACGTGATGATGTGCCCGCTGCCGCTGTTCCACGTCTTCGCGGCCTATCCGATCCTGATGTCGGCCATCGCGAGCGGGGCGCATGTCATCTTCCCGACCCCTGCGGGCTATCGCGGGGAGGGCGTGTTCGACAATTTCTGGAAGCTGATCGAGCGCTGGCAGGTGACCTTCCTGATCACCGTGCCGACGGCTGTTTCCGCGATGGTGCAGCGCAAGGTCGATGCCGATATCTCCTCGCTGCGGATCGCGCTCTCGGGCTCGGCGCCGCTGCCGATCGAGCTTTACAACCGCTTCAAGGCGGCAACCGGGGTCGAGATCGCGGAAGGCTACGGCCTGACCGAGGCGACCTGTCTGGTGTCGGTCAATCCGGTGGACGGGATGAAGAAGGTGGGTTCCGTCGGGATTCCGATGCCCTACACCCATGTGCGCATTCTCAAGAAGCGCAACGGCACGTTCGACGAATGCGCGCGCGACGAGGTCGGCGAAATCTGCGTCGCCAATCCGGGCGTCTTCGAGGGCTCGACCTATACCGAGCCGGACAAAAACCACGACCTGTTCGCCGAGGAGCGCTTCCTGCGCACCGGCGATCTGGGGCGTATCGACGAGGACGGCTATCTCTGGATCACGGGCCGCGCGAAGGACCTGATCATCCGCGGCGGGCACAATCTCGACCCGGCGGAGATCGAGGACGCGCTGCTGAGCCACCCGGCGGTGGCTTTCGCGGGCGCGATCGGCCAGCCTGATAGCTTCGCGGGCGAACTGCCCTGCGCCTATGTCGAACTGGTGGCCGACGCCGAGGTGACCCACGAGGAGCTGATGGAGCATGCGCGCGCCAATATCCACGAGCGCGCCGCGGTTCCGAAACATCTCGAGGTGATGGACGAGCTGCCGAAGACGGCGGTGGGCAAGATCTTCAAGCCCGACCTGCGCAAGAAGGCGATCATCCGGGTGCTCAATGCCGAGCTGGAGACGGCGGGCATCAAGGCGCATGTCATCTCGGTCACCGAGGACAAGAAGCGCGGTCTGGTGGCGCATCTGGCGACCACGGGAGACTGCGATCAGGATGCGCTGACCCATAAGCTGGGCGAGTTTACCGTGCCGTGGGATTGGGCCCGGTAACCTGTCTCTCGCATCGCTTGCAACAATCGCGCCGCCCTCCGGGGCGGCGTTTCGATTGTGGACACATCATGGCGGCCCATCGTGAAATTGCCCCGGTGGAGCCCCAGTGCGTCCCGATTCCGATGGTTAATGAAAGGTAACGAAGTCGCCTCCGCATCAAGAACGGGGCGACGCCATCGAGATCGAGCCTGTCATGTTGTTACCGATTGTCAGTTTTGCGAAGCGCGGTCTCGCCCTTTTGGTGGCGAGCGTCCTTTATGCCTCTGCCGCGCAGGCGGTGACGGTCGATCTGATCACCAACGGGGATTTCGAGACCGGCGATCTGTCGGGCTGGAGCACCAGCGCGAACAGCGGGGGCGAGACCTTCGAGATCGAGCGGGGCAATCGAGGGCATCCGGCGCTTGGCGGCGCCTACGACGTCTCCTTCGATCCGCGATATGCGGGCACGGCCTCGCTGACCCAGTATTTCGACGTGCCCGATCAGGTGCTGGCCGCGACGTTCTCGTTCACGGCGCAGATCGGTAACACGTTCTTTTCGACGAACTCGCCGCTGTTCCAGCTTTCGGTCTTCGATAGCCTGAACAATGTGATCTATGCGGCCTATTCGAACTCTTTCAATACGGTCGCAACGCCCGTCAGCCTGGACCTGTCCAGCTTGCTGCAGTCGAACCAGGGCGCGACGCTGGGTCTGCAATTCTCGTTCGAGCCCGCGAGCGGCTTCGTCGGGTTCAGCAGCGATGTCACGCTCGACGATATCGCGATGTTGGTGGAAACGCCCGCCACGGTGCCGCTGCCGGCCTCGGTCTGGATGATGCTGGCGGGGCTGGGGCTTTTCGTAGCGCTTGGCTGGTCGCGCAAGACCCGCAATGGCGCGGATATCGCAAACTGCGAGGGTCCTATCGCCGCGTAAGAGGCCGTGAAAGCGTCCCGACAACGCCACTGACATATCCACAGTGCGCCACGGAAGCGCCTCAATTGGCCGGAAATCTCGAAGGGTGACGCTAAAACGGCGTCGATACAAAGGAGACACGGAATGCGCTGTCTGACTGCCCTTTTTTGCGTCTTTAAGCGCCGCGAGGATCGGATCGACCTGCGGATGAAAGAACTCGGCTCGTTGCCCGCACCGTGCCGCAGACGCGTATCGCCTTTCGCTGAGATGCCGAAACCTCAGTAAAAGCACGCGCCTTAGTCAGCTACCCGTACCAGTAACGAAACGCCCGAGGGTCACTCCCAGCGGGCGTTTGTTTGTCTCAGGGGCCTGTCGCGCAGTGAGAGAGGCTCAGAAGTCGACCGCGACGCCGGGCAGGTCCAGCTCCTTCATCAGGTCGCGCACTTCCTGACGGGCCGCCACGTTGGAGATGTTGAGGCTCTCGACGCCGAGGTCCTTGAGGTCCAGAAGCGTCAGCCCGCGCGGGAACAGCTCGCGGAAGATCACCCGCTCCGAGAAGCCGGGCGAGACGCGGAAGCCGATGCGCTTCGAGAGCTGCTCCAGTGCCGCGCCCACCTTGCGCTTGTTGTGCATCTGCTGAGCGCCCACGCGGTTGCGCAGCACGATCCAGTCGATCGGCTTCAGCCCCGCCTTCGCGCGCAGCTGCCGCGCCGACCAGACCATTTCGGAATAGATCGAGGGGCCGATCACCTTCGACGTGACCGGGTCGATCCGCGCCAGCAGGTCGAAATCGATGAAGCTGTCATTGAGTGGCGTGACCAGCGTATCGGCCAGCGAATGTGCGACCTGAGACAGCCGCGTATGCGAGCCGGGGCAGTCGATCAGAATGAAGTCGCAGGACGGCTCCATCTCGGCCACGGCGGTCGACAGACGATGGTCATAGGGGTTCTCGCCCGGACCCAGCGTCGAGGCGTCCACCTCGGGCAGTTCGCGATAATCGGGGCAGGGCAGGTCGAGCCCCTCGCGATCCATATAGGCCAGCCGGTTCTCGACATAGCGCCCGAAACTGCGCTGCCGCAGATCGAGATCGAGCGCCCCCACTTTCCATCCCATCCGCGCCAAGGCGGTCGCCACATGCATCGAGGTGGTGGACTTCCCCGACCCACCCTTTTCGTTGCCCATCACGATGATATGCGCCAAGTCCCATCCCCGCTTTGTCTTGTGTCTTGTCCCTTACCAGACACTATAGATGGCAATGGGGAACTGGGGAAGGTGGCGCGCAAGGGGCGAGGTGAGATGAGGCTGGGGTGTGTGGTTTTGGTTGGGGGTTAGGAGAGAGCTTGGTCAATACAATGATTCAGACTATGGACGTCCGCCGAAAGTATCTTTTGTGCATGCTCGCTCACTTGTTTTTCGGAATAATTCTTTCCGATGACAAGGTCCGAAAAAAAGAAGTTCGCGTTTGCCAAAGTCGTGGTCCGAAAGGCTTGCCGCATAATGTAGCAAGCTAATCCACCGTACCGTTGGTTCAGTTGAATGGACTTGTTCAACCAAACGCAATGCACTCTGCGTTCTGAGACCTTCTCAATTTCAAAGAGAGGTACGACGTTGATATTGAAATATGCGCCAGGAGGAGTGAATATTTCTTGGTGGTCGACTGGTCGTATTGATTTGAGACTACCAAACCGCTCTATAAAGTTATCGAAGAGCTGGACGTTGTTTGTTTTTTCGACCTTGTTGGTTGGGCTTTCGACAATTGCACGCGCTTTTTCGACGTCTTTGTCCAATAGATACATACGTACCGCTTTATCAAAGCTCCAGTAGTGGTCGTAACCCGAGCGCGGTTCGAAGCGCCGTTGAATCTCAGAGAGTCTACCGGGTGTTCCATTGAGACAAAATTTAATGAAAGTTTGTAATGCAAAATTTTCCATGCTGCCCTCAATCTAAAAAGGGCAGCATGGGGCAGCGTTTACGGCGAGTAAAGACCCGCCGCTAAATCACCTACTGAACTTCTTATACTTCACCCGCTTCGGCTCGACAGCATCCGGACCGAGACGGCGGATCTTGTCTTCCTCGTAATCCTCGAAGTTGCCCTCGAAGAATTCCACATGGGCGTCGCCCTCGAAGGCGAGGATGTGGGTGCAGAGGCGGTCGAGGAAGAAGCGGTCGTGCGAGATGATGATCGCGTTGCCGGCGAAGTCTTCGATCGCGGCTTCCAGCGCCTGCAGGGTTTCGACGTCCAGATCGTTGGTCGGTTCGTCGAGGAGCAGCACGTTGCCGCCTTCTTTCAGTAGCTTGGCCATGTGGACGCGGTTGCGCTCACCACCCGAGAGGAGACCCACCTTCTTCTGCTGGTCGCCGCCCTTGAAGTTGAAGGCGCCGCAATAGGCACGGCTGTTGACCTGCGCGTCGCCCAGTTCGATCAGCTCGGCCCCGCCGGAGATTTCCTCCCAGACGGTCTTGTTCGCGTCCAGCGCGTCGCGCGACTGGTCGACATAGGCCAGCTTGACCGTGTCGCCGACGGTGATCTCGCCGGTGTCGGGCGTGTCCTGCCCGGTGATCATGCGGAACAGCGTGGATTTACCCGCACCGTTCGGGCCGATCACGCCGACGATGGCGCCCGGCGGGATCGAGAAGGACAGGTTCTCGATCAGTTGCTTGTCGCCGTAATGTTTCGAGATGCCCTCGACCTCGATCACCTTGCCGCCCAGACGCGGGCCGTTCGGGATGATGATCTGGGCCTTGCCGACGCGCTCGCGCTCGGACTGGTCCGCCATCTTCTCATAGGCCGAGATACGCGCTTTGGACTTCGCCTGACGCGCCTTGGCGCCGGCCCGGATCCACTGAAGTTCCTTCTCGAGGACTTTCTGCTTGGCCTTGTCCTCGCGGGCTTCCTGCTCGAGGCGCTTGGCTTTCTGCTCCAGCCATGCGGAGTAGTTGCCCTCATAGGGGATGCCGCGGCCGCGCTCGAGTTCGAGGATCCACGAGGTGATGTCGTCGAGGAAGTAACGGTCGTGCGTGACGCAGAGGATCGTGCCCTTGTATTCGATCAGGTGCTTTTGCAGCCAGGCGATCGTTTCCGCGTCGAGGTGGTTGGTCGGTTCGTCGAGCAGAAGCATGTCGGGCGCTTCCAAGAGCAGCTTGCACAGCGCGACCCGGCGGCGCTCACCGCCCGAAAGGGTTTCGACATCGGCCTCGTCGGGCGGGCAGCGCAGGGCTTCCATCGCGACGTCGACCTGGCTGTCCAGATCCCAGAGGTTTTCCGAGTCGATCTCGTCCTGCAGCTGGGCCATCTCCTCGGCGGTCTCGTCCGAGTAGTTCATCGCCAGCTCGTTGAAACGCTCCAGCTTGGCTTTCTTGGCGGCCACGCCTTCCATGACGTTGCCGCGCACGTTCAGCGCCGGGTCCAGATCGGGCTCCTGCGGGAGGTAGCCGACTTTCGCGCCTTTCGCGGCCCAGGCCTCGCCCGAGAAATCCTTGTCGATTCCCGCCATGATGCGCAGCAGCGTGGATTTACCCGCGCCGTTGACGCCCACGACGCCGATCTTCACGCCGGGCAGGAAGGACAGGCGGATGTTTTCGAAGCATTTCTTGCCACCCGGATAGGTCTTCGAGACACCATCCATGTGATAGACATATTGATAGGACGCCATGGTCGACCTCGTTTGGAATAAGGGGTTTGGGCGCCTTCTATGCGGAAAGCCGGCATAGGGAAAGGGGGCGTGGCGGGGGCCTACGGGCGAGCCTGCCGCTTCTGTCGTTTAACTGTCATTTTTCAACGTGCGCAAATGCGCAGAACTGTGTGTGAAAAGTGTGGTTTTCTGCGAATGCGAACGGTCCTAAATCCCCCTCATCGCCGAGGGCACAGACGCTTCCCCCTGTCGCTTCGCTCTCGGTGAGAAGCACAACACGCGTATTCGTATAGGAGAGTAACAATGAAAACGCTGATCACGACTTCGGTCCTCGCCCTCGCCCTGAGCACCTCGCTGGCCGCCGCTGGCGGTGACGGCTACGGCTCCATCGCACCGTCGATGTCGCAAAGCTCCTCGGCCAGCAAAGGCTCGGCTGTTGGTGAAGTGACCCCCGGCAAAGCGCAGATCGCAGCCCAGCTCGGCCTAAACCCGGCTGAATACACCACCGCCGAACTGTTCCGC
This sequence comes from Thioclava sp. ISO4, assembly GCF_058105145.1. Lineage (NCBI taxonomy): Bacteria > Pseudomonadati > Pseudomonadota > Alphaproteobacteria > Rhodobacterales > Paracoccaceae > Thioclava > Thioclava sp. ISO4. Next base: position 3,949,899 of record NZ_CM176571.1, on the reverse strand, counting down.
ATCCAGAACGCGCTGCGCAACGGTAACCGCGAAGAGGCGAAATACGTCATCGACCACACCAACCGTAAGCCGGTTGACGTGGCGCCGCAGCCCGTGATGGGCCGTGACGCGTAAGATCGACGCAGTCTTCTGACCGAAAACGGCCCCCTCGCAGGGGCCGTTTCTATATCCGGCCCATCGTGCCGGTTTCTTTCGAGAAATTCGGTTTCCTTTTGTATTCCAGTCACTTCACGGAATCCGGACTGGATGAGAGTTCCCTGTGTATATGTGTTTGAGTGAACACGGGGCGGGGCCAAAACGGCCTTTTGTGCGACGGGTGAGGTCATATGTCGGGGTCATCGGCGCCAGATGGTGCCGCTGGAAATTAACCTGCTGATGAAAGGACTTCATCATGACCCGCAATCTTCTGACCACTGCTATCGCAGCCCTCGCACTGACCGCTGGCTCCGCCGGGATCGCCTCGGCCGCCACGACCCAAGTCGGGGCCGACAATGGTACGGATCTGGGTGTCATCGCCCCTTCGATGACGCCGCAACCCCAAGCGTCGTCGATGGTCGTCAACGCCACCAATCAGGGCAAGGCCCAGATCGCGGCGCAGCTGCAAACCTTCGCCGGTCTGAACAATGTCGATCCCACGCAATATTCGGTGGGTGAGTTGCAGAAGATGTTGCACGCAGCCCGTAACGGCGATGTCGCCAAGCTCGCCTATTACCGCAGCCATGCGGACCGGCAGCTGGGCGGTCCCGGCCTTGGCGAGACCACGCCGGGCAAGACCCAGATGGCCGAGCAGCTCGGGCTCAACCCCGATGATTACACCGTGGCCCAGCTCCAGCGCATCCAGCATGACGTGCAGCGCGGGCGTTACGGCGACGCCAATTACATCGTGACCCAAGGCGCCTCGTCGCAGCCCGCGATGATGCTGTTCGCGCCCAGTGCCCAATGAGCTGATATGAGCTGTCTCCACGAAAAGGGCGGTCCTCCGGGGCCGCCTTTTTCATGCGCTTTGACAGGGCGTTCAAAGCCTGTATCCCTGAGCGAAGACGATGGGAGAGACGATGCTCAAGACGCTGCACCATTACTACGAGGAGGATTCTCGCCGCGCCCATGCGTTTCGTTATGCGCTTCTGGCCTTCGACCTTGCCACGATCCTCTTCGTCATCGTCACCTCCTTCTTCCCGCACACGGTCACGATCGAAGTCATCGATGCGGTGATCGGCATCGTGATCGTGGCAGATTTCCTCGCCCGCTACGCGATCTCGGACGAGAAGGTCCGCTTCTGGACCCGCGCGGCGACATGGGCGGACATCATCGCGATCGGGTCGTTCCTCGCGCCGATCGCGGGGGAGGGGCTGGGCTTCCTGCGGATCCTGCGGACGTTGCGACTGCTACATACCTATCAGCTCATGGCGCGGCTGCGGCACGACTTCAAATTCTTCCGCCATCATCAGGAAATCATCATCGCCGCCATCAATCTGGGCGTGTTCCTCTTCGTGATGACCGGGCTGATCTATGCCACGCAGGTGCGGATCAATCCGCAGATTTCGAACTATGCCGACGCGCTCTATTTCACCGTGACCACGCTGACCACGACGGGGTTCGGGGACATTACGCCCAAGGGCGAATGGGGGCGGATGATCTCGGTCGCCATCATGATCTTCGGCGTCACGCTGTTCTTGCGGCTCGCGCAGGTGCTGTTCCGGCCCACGAAGGTGCGCCATGAATGCCCGACCTGTGGGCTGAGCCTGCACGATGCCGATGCGATCCACTGCAAACATTGCGGCGAGGTCATCCACATCGACACCGAAGGGCTGACCTGAGCTTCAGCAGGGCTTCGCGAGCACCATCACATACCACGGGCCCTTGCCGTCGCGCTGGGGCACGACCGCCACGCCGATCCGGGTCACGCCGCGCAGCAGGATGTTGCGGCGATGGCCGGGCGAATGCATCCAGGCGTCGAACACCTCACCCGGATCGCGCTGGCCCATCGCGACATTCTCGGCGATCAGGCAGGCGCGGAAGCCAGCCTTCGCCGCCCGCCTGAGCGGGGTCGATCCGTCCGAGCCCTTGTGATCGAAGAAGCCCTTGCGCGCCATGTCGCAGCCTTGCGTTGCTGCGGCCTGCGTCAATTGCAGATCCGTCGCGAGCGCGTTCAGCCCTTGGGCTTGCCGCTGTTGCGAAGTCGCCTGCGCAATCTCGCGCCCTTGGGCGGCATCGATGGCGCATGCGCCAGCCTGCGCCGCGACGGGCAACAGGCCGAGAAGCAATGCGAGCAGAGCGAGAGTGCGGATCAAACGAGCCTTCCCCAGAGATCGTATTCCGAGGCCTCATCGACCTCGACCGTCACGATATCACCGGGGCTGAGATTCTCGAAATCCTCATCGATGAACAGGTTGCCGTCGATCTCGGGCGCGTCCGCCTTGGTGCGGCAGGTGGCGCCTTCCGCATCGACCGCATCGACGATCACCTGCTGGACGCTGCCGACCTTGGCTTGCAGCTTCGCTTCGGAAATCGCCTGCGCCTTTTCCATGAAGCGGTTCCAGCGGTCCTGCTTCACCTCGTCGGGCACGTGATCGGGTAGGGTGTTAGAGCGCGCGCCCTCGACGTTTTCATATTGGAAGCAGCCGACGCGATCGAGCTGCGCCTCGTCCATCCAGTCGAGCAGGTACTGGAACTCCTCCTCGGTCTCGCCGGGATAGCCCACGATGAAGGTCGAGCGCAGCGTGATATCGGGGCAGGCCGCGCGCCACGCCGCGATCTCGTCGAGCGTCTTGGCCGAGGCCGCGGGCCGCGCCATCCGCTTGAGCACATCCGGGTGGGCGTGCTGGAACGGAATGTCGAGGTAGGGCAGCACGCCGCCGCCGTTTTCCTGAGCCTCCGCCATCAGCGGGATCAGGTTGCGCACATGCGGGTAGGGGTAGACGTAATGCAGCCGCACCCACGCGCCGAGCGAGCCCAGATCCCGCGCGAGATCGGTGATATGCGCGCGGTGGCCACGCTCTTCGGCATGTTTGATATCGACGCCATAGGCGGACGTGTCTTGGCTGATCATCAACAATTCGCGCACGCCCGCGCCGACCAGCTTCTCGGCCTCGCGCACGATCGCATGGGCCGGGCGGCTAACGAGGCGGCCGCGCATGTCGGGGATGATGCAGAACTTGCACTTGTGGTTACAGCCTTCGGAAATCTTCAGATAGCTGTAATGGCGCGGCGTCAGCTTCACGCCCGCCGCGGGCAGCAGATCGACGAAGGGATCGGGATCGGGCGGCACGGCGGCATGGACCGCGTCCAGCACCTGCTCGTATTGATGCGGGCCGGTCACGGCGAGCACGGAAGGATGCGTGCCGGTGATGTATTCGGGCTCCGCACCCAGACAGCCGGTCACGATGACCCGGCCGTTTTCATTCAGAGCCTCGCCGATGGCCTCGAGGCTTTCCGCCTTGGCGCTGTCAAGAAACCCGCAGGTATTCACGATCACCGCATCCGCACCCGCGTAATCGGGCGAGATCGCGTAACCCTCGGCGCGCAGCCGCGTCAGGATGCGTTCGCTGTCGACCAGTGCCTTGGGGCAGCCAAGCGAGACCATCCCGATCAGCGGCTGACCGGGGCGGGGGGCATCCGAGATGCGCGCGCGGGGCGCGAGATCGGGACGCAGGTTCGGAGGGTTTGTGCTCATGGCGCGCGATATAGCCCTTGCAGAGCGTTCCGAAAAGCCCCCCGCGTGACGGATGGCATTCCCATGGCGTGGGGGGCGGATTTCGGCCCGACACACGGCAAACGAGAAAACGCTTGCCAGATCAGGTATATTTAAAGTTGAATATTTGAAGCTGTTTTTCGAACGGCACAGCCGAGGCGCAGGGGGGAAGGGAGAGCCTGCCTGCGCGACAACCGGCTCAGAGGGAGGAAACTAATGAAGAAGTTTGAATTACCCCGTTTTGCGGGGGCGGTTTCGCTGTGCCTGGCGTTGAGCGTTCCGGGCGTCGCAAGCGCGACCGAGGGCTACTTCGCCCTTGCCTACGGGCCCGCGCAGCGCGGTGTCGGCGGGGCCGGGGTGGCCTATTCGGTCGACCCGATGTCGGCGGCGATCAACCCCGCGAATATCGCCGATATCGGCCACGCGATGACCTTCGGGCTCGAGGCCTTCTCGCCGCGGCGGGGGTTCGATGCGAACGGGTCCCCCCCTTTGCCCAATGGTGGGGCAGATTCGGGGCATGACTGGTTTGCGATCCCGAATTTCGGTTATAACCGCCCGCTGGAAGGCGGCGGCGCGCTGAACGTCATGGTCTATGGCAATGGCGGGATGAATACGAGCTACCCCGATGTCGCGAACCCGAACTGCGGGGGCGCAACCGGAATTTTCTGCGATGGCAAGGCGGGCGTCGATCTGATGCAGATGTTCGTTTCGGTCGGTTACGGGCGCAAGGACGGCAATCTCAGTTGGGGTGTCGCACCGACCTTTGCCGTACAGCGCTTCGCGGCACGCGGTATTTCGTCACTCTCGGGAAGCTCGGTCGATCCAACGAATTTCTCGGGCAGAGGCTACGACATTTCCACCGGGGGCGGCCTGCGCGCCGGTCTGAAATACGAGATCTCGCCGCAGGTCACGGTTGGCCTCGCGGGGCAGACCCGCTTCAAGATGTCGAAATTCGACAAATATGCCGGGCTCTTCGAAGATGCGGGCAGCTTCGACATTCCCGCCTCGATCAGCGCGGGCGTCACCTTCAAGCCGCGCAGCGATCTGGCGCTGATGCTGGACTACCAGCGGATCTTCTACAGCAATATCGCTGCGGTCGGGAATTCCAATACCAACGGGCTTTTCGGGGCCAAGGGCGGGGCGGGCTTTGGCTGGGATGATGTGGACGTCATCCGGATCGGCGCGGAATGGCAGCAGACGCCGGATATGACCTGGCGCGCGGGCTATGCCTACGCGACGAACCCGATCGGCAAGGAAGACGTGATGCTGGGCGTGCTCGCACCCGGTGTGGTCGAGCATCATTTCAGCTTCGGTGGGGCGAAGAAGCTCAACGAGCGCGACACGTTCGATTTCGCGATCAACTATGTCGCGCCGCATAAGGTCAAAGGGCCGGGCATGTTCGGCGGCGATGTCGAATTGGACATGCACCAGTTCTCGGCCTCGGTGGGTTGGACCCGGCGGTTCTGACCCTCCGACCAAACGACCAAAGAAAAAGGGCGCCTCGCGGGGCGCCCTTCGTCATTCGTATCGCGGTTGCCTCAGCGGCGACGGTCGCGGCGCGAGCTCATCGGCTGGAAGGCGACGCCGACATGGGCCTCGCAATAGGGCTTGCCGGATTGGCTCGGCAGGCCGCAGAACCAGAATTCCTCGGTCGCGGGGTCGCCGATCGGCCATTTGCAGGTGCGCTCGGTCAGTTCCATCAGGCCAAGCTTCTTGGCGTGTTTCTCGACCTCACCGACCTTGGCCAGCGCGGCCGGGTCGATCTCATTGGCGGAGGGCTGCGGCGGCAGCGGCTGACCGGCGGGGATGATCGCCTTGCGCGCGGGCGCGGCCGACGGGGCTGCGGCCTGAGCGGGCGCGGGGCTTGCCGGTTTCGCGGCGGGCTTGGGCTCGGGCGCCTCGGCTGCGGGCTGCGCGGCGGGCTTCTCTGCCTTCGCCTCGACCTTCTCGGGCTTGGCTTTCGGCTCGGGTTTCGCGGGCTCTGCTGCGCCGCCGGTGCGGTTCGACAGGCCGAGGCGATGCACCTTGCCGATCACCGCGTTGCGCGTCACACCGCCCAGCTCTTTCGCGATCTGGCTGGCCGATTGGCCTTCGGTCCACATCTTCTTGAGCAATTCGACGCGTTCATCGGTCCAGGACATGGGCATCCTTCCTTGGTTTCCTGCAAGTCCGTCTTGCAGGCCATTCCAGTTTCTATCCCTATTTTAGCGGGAGAGCGCAGAGATACAATCGCGAGGCCCGCTTTTCAAGGCCCGCGAGGACGTCCGGAGCAGTGCGCAAGCGGGAAACCAGCTGTGCGCGGGCTACGTTGAGCTGCGGGCCGCGAGCGTGTAGGGAGCGGGCAACAACGGGAGTATCAGGATGTACGAGATCGGCGTGCGCCGTTTTGGCGCGGTGAACTGGATGGGCCTGCGGATGCTGGGGTGGCGCGAGATTCGCCGCTTTCTCGCGGTCTGGCAGCAGACGGTGCTGGCGCCGCTGATCACCGCCGGTCTGTTCCTGACCGTCTTCGCGCTGGCTTTCGGGCGCAACCGTGCCGACGTTCTGGGCGTCGATTTCCTGCATTTCATCGCGCCGGGCATCCTGATGATGACGGTGATCCAGAACGCTTTTGCCAACACATCTAGCTCGATCGTGATCGCGAAGGTGCAGGGCAATATCGTCGACACGCTGATGCCGCCGCTTGCGCCGTGGGAAATCCTCGTGGGTTATCTGACCGGCGCGGTGGCACGTGCGCTGATCGTGGCGGTCGTGATCTGGCTCGGGCTGTTTGCCGTGCTGGGGCAGGGGATCGCGCACCCGTTCTGGGCGATTGCGGCGGTCGTGCTCGGCGCGGCCTTCCTTGGCGGTCTGGGTATTCTGGCGGCGGTGTTTGCGGACAAGTTCGACCAGATGGCGGCAATCACCAACTTCATCATCACGCCGCTGTCGTTCCTGTCGGGCACATTCTACTCGGCCAAGGCGCTGCCGCCGGCCTTCCAGATCCTGACCCATTACAACCCGGTCTTCTACCTGATCGACATGGCCCGGTTTGGCTTCCTCGGCGTCTCCGACGCCTCGCCGTGGCACGGGTTGGCCGTGATCTGCGCCGCACTGGTCGTGGTTCTGGGGCTTGGCTGGTACTGGCTGCGCATCGGCTACCGCATGAAACCCTGAGCCACGCTTAAGCGGCGCGTGGCCGTTCAGGCCGAATGCGCGCCGCCCACGAGGCCCTTCACGAAGTCCAGCACCTCCGCCACCGGCTTGCCCTCCGCGATCTCTTTCACGATGGCCGAGCCTACGACGCAGCCATCGGCCACGCCCGCGATGGTCTTCGCGGCTTCGGGCGTCGTGATGCCGAAGCCCACGATCACCGGCAGATCGGTCTTCGCCTTGATCCGGGCGACTTCCGGGCCGACCTCGGTCGCCTGCGCGGCCTGAGAGCCGGTAATCCCCGTCACCGAGACGTAATAGACGAAGCCCGAGGTGTTCTGCAGCACCTTCGGCAGACGCTTGTCGTCGGTCGTCGGCGTCGCGAGACGGATGAAGTTGATCCCGGCGGCCTGCGCGGGGATGCAAAGCTCGACATCTTCCTCGGGGGGCAGGTCGACCACGATCAGCCCGTCGATCCCGGCAGCCTTCGCATCCTCCAAGAAGCGATCGACGCCGCGGTTATAGATCGGGTTGTAATAGCCCATCAGCACGATCGGCGTGGTGTCGTCGGTCTTGCGGAACTCGGCTGCCATGTCGAGCGTCTTCTGAAGCGTCTGCCCACCGTCGAGCGCGCGCTGGCCCGCCAGCTGGATCGTCGGACCGTCGGCCATCGGATCGGTGAAGGGCACGCCCAGCTCGATGATGTCGACGCCTGCCGCCGGCAGGCCCTTCATCACCTCGAGCGAGGTTTCCAGATCCGGGTCGCCCGCCATGATGTAGGAGACGAAGGCTTTCTTGCCCTCTTCCTTGAGGCTGGCGAATTTGGCGTCGATGCGAGTCATGGCGTCCCTCCGGCTGGTCCCGAAGCGGTTTGCGCGAAGAGGGCGAGAAAATCAATGCCTCGCGCGCGGTGTAGTGTTGTAGCGACGTCCCAGACGGCCCGCGCCTACATCTTCGAGGGGCCGTTGATCATCCACGCCGTTCCGAAGCGGTCGCGCAGCATTCCGAACCCGTCGGCCCAGAACGTGTCGTCGAAGGGCATCATCACTTCCTCGGCCCTATCCAACAGCCGCTCGAAGATCGCCTTCGCGGCCTCCCGGTTCTCCGAGACATGCGAGATCGAGACCGAGCTTTGCGGGCGATCGCGCCCCTCGGGCCAGTCCGAGGCCATCAGTGCGCCGTCCCCGAGCTTGATCAGCGCATGCATGATCCGCGCCTTGCCTGCCTCGCTCATGCCTTCGCTGGCCTCGGGCATGTCGCCATAGCGCATGATGAAGGGCGGCTCGGTGCCGAAGAGGTCGGCATAGAAACGCATCGCCTCTTCGCAGTTTCCCTGAAAGTGGATGTAGGGTTCGAAACTCATCGCGGTCGCCTCCCTGAACAAGAAGGTCAGCCTATCACGATTCCGGCCCTCGCGCGCGCTTGCACCGGGGGCGCCCAATGAATAAGAAGCGCGCAGCCACAAACAGGAGGGCGAAATGGGTTTCAAGATGGGTATCGTGGGTCTGCCGAACGTGGGCAAATCCACCCTCTTCAACGCGCTGACCAAAACGGCGGCCGCGCAGGCGGCGAATTTCCCCTTCTGCACGATCGAGCCGAATGTCGGCGAAGTGGCCGTTCCCGATGAGCGGATCGACACGCTGGCGCAGATCGCCGGCTCGAAAGAGGTCATCCCGACCCGCATGACCTTCGTCGATATCGCGGGCCTCGTGAAGGGTGCCTCGAAAGGGGAGGGCCTCGGCAACCAGTTCCTCGCCAATATCCGCGAAGTCGATGCGATCGCCCATGTGCTGCGCTGCTTTGAAGACGGCGATGTGACCCATGTGGAGGGCCGCGTCGATCCGGTGGCCGATGCCGAGACCATCGAGACCGAGCTGATGATCGCCGATCTCGAAAGCCTCGAGAAGCGCATCGCGAACCTCGCCCGCAAGGTGAAATCGGGCGACAAGGAAGCGAAGGAGGCGATGCGTCTTCTCGAGCAGGCGAAGGAAGCACTGGAAGCCGGTCGCCCCGCGCGCACCGTCGAGGTGTCCGAGGACGACCGCAAGGCGTGGAACATGCTGCAGCTGCTTACCGCCAAGCCGGTTCTCTATGTCTGCAATGTCGAGGAAGGTTCCGCCGCGACCGGCAACTCGAAATCCGAAGCGGTCGCCAAGATGGCCGCCGAGCAGGGCGCGGGCACTGTCGTGATCTCGGCCAAGATCGAAGAGGAAATCTCGCAGCTCGACGCCGAGGAAGCCGAGATGTTCCTCAAAGAGATGGGTCTGGAAGAGGCCGGTCTCGATCGTCTGATCCGCGCGGGCTACGATCTGCTGGGCCTGCAGACCTATTTCACCGTCGGCCCGAAAGAGGCCCGCGCTTGGACGATCCGCAAGGGCACGCTGGCCCCGGCGGCGGCGGGCGTCATTCACGGCGATTTCGAGCGCGGCTTCATCCGCGCCGAGACGGTCTCCTACGATGACTACGTCGCCAACAAGGGCGAAGCGGGCGCGAAAGAGGCGGGCAAGTTCCGCGTCGAGGGCAAGACCTACGAAGTGAAAGACGGCGACGTCCTGCACTTCCTGTTCAACGCGTGAGCATCGGCTGGGGGCATTATTTCTTGGCCCCCGCCGTGACCTCCGTGATCGCGTCGGCATCCACCATCTGCCACGCCATTCCCGCATTGCGGTAGAGCCGTTTACCCAAGTCGGGATAGTCGCCCACGTCATGGGAAAGGCGCTGGCCCATCACGAGCAGCCGCAACAACTCCGATCCGGTATTCTCGATCGTATGGGCCGCGCCGCCCGCCCGGTAGCCGATGAAATCGCCCGGCCCGATCGCGTGACGTTCTTCGCCGATCCGCGCGGTCGCCTCGCCGCTGAGCACGAAGATCGCCTCGTCCTCATGGTAGTGGCGGTGAAACTCGGTGGTCTCGCAGCCGGGCTCCACCTCGATGATATGCACCCCGATCCCGGTCAGCCCCGTCGCATCGCCAAGGCTCTTGTTGATCCGCCGCGCATTCGGGTTGAGGAAATGCGTCTTTGCCAGCCCTTCCATAGCCGCGATCTCATCGGCCCGGATCAGATACCGGTCTTCGCTCATCGCGCCCCTCCTTCTCCTTGATCCAAATATCCCCGCCGGAGGCTTCCGTCGTCTCAGCCAGCGATCCGGCCCAGGATAGCAGAGACATCGCTGCCCGCCATCGCCCCTGTGGTCCGGCCCGCCTCGCCCGCAAGCCGCGTCGCGACGAAGGCGTCGCTCACCGCCGCAGGTGCATTTCGGATCAGCAGCGACGCGGTCAGGAGCATTGCCAGCCGTTCCGCGAACCAGCGCGCCTCGGCCTCGGGCGGCAGGGCGGGCCAGCGGGCGAGGTGATCGGCCAGCGCCGCGTCATAGCGCGGATCGGTGCCGCGCGCGGCGTCCAGCTCCGCGCGCAGCATCTCCGCCGCCAGCGGCTCCTTGGCCAAGGTCCGCAGGATGTCGAGGCAGATCACATTGCCCGAGCCTTCCCAGATGCCGTTCAGCGGGGCCTCGCGATAGAGCATCGGCATCGGCGTGTCCTCGACGTAACCGATGCCGCCCAGCACCTCCATCGCCTCGTAGGTCACCACGGGGCAGCGCTTGTTGCCGTAGTATTTCGCGAGCGCCACGCCGATCCGGGCGAAGGCGCGATCCTCGGGGCGGGCGCTGTCGAAGGCCTCCGCCACGCGCATCCCCAGCGTCAGCGCGCCCTCCCAATCCAGCGTCAGATCGGCCAAAACCGCGCGCATCAGCGGCTGGTCGATCAGGCGGCGCTGGAAGGTGGAGCGATGCGTGGCCCAGTGATACGCCTCGGAAATCGCGGCGCGCATCAGGCCCGCAGGGGCCAGCGCCGTGTCGAGCCGGGTGTGATGCACCATCTCGATGATCGTGGCGACGCCCCGGCCTTCCTCGCCCAGAAGATGGGCCACCGCGCCCTCATATTCGATCTCGGAGGACGCGTTGGAGCGATTGCCCAGCTTGTCCTTCAGGCGCTGGATGCGGATTGCGTTGCGCTCGCCTTCCAGCCAGCGCGGAACGAGGAAGCAACTGAGCCCCTTGTCGGTCTGCGCCAGCGTCAGGAAGCCGTCCGACATCGGCGCAGAGCAGAACCATTTATGCCCGGTCAGCCGCCAATGCCCGTCGGCGCGCTCGGCCCGCGTGGTGTTGGCGCGCACGTCCGAGCCGCCCTGCTTCTCGGTCATCGCCATGCCGAGCGTCGCGCCGGTCTTCTCGCCTACCGGCAACACCCGCGGGTCATAGCTGCGCGCCGTCAGTTTCGGGCGCCAGAGCGCGGCGATCTCGGGCGTGGCTTCGAGGGTAGGCACCGCGGCATAGGTCATCGTCATCGGGCAGCAGCTACCGGGTTCGATCTGGCTTGCGAGATAGACCATCGCGGCATGGGTGGCGTGGCCTCCCTTCGCGCCCTCCCACGGCAGCGCGGCATAGCCCGCGCCGATCCCGGCCTCCATGAAGCGATGATAGGCGGGATGAAAGCGCACCTCGTCGAGCCGCCGCCCGCCCATATCGAACAGCCGCAGCTCCGGCAGGTAGCGGTTCGCGTCGCGGCCCGCCTCGCGCATCTCCACGGTGCCGAGCGTCTGGCCGTAATCCGACAGCGCCTCGATTTGACCGCCCGCGCGCGCAACGGCCTCGCGCAGCGGTGCGTCCGTGGCGTAGAGATCGACGTCACCGCGCGCGGGCGGCTGGTTCTCGACGCGGTGGGTGGCCAGATCGGCGCGGGGATCGGGTGTGGTCATGGTCGGCTCCTCCTGATCCGGATGGTAGGCTTGCGCCGTAGAACATGCGAGCGAAACGCGGCGGCAGGGGTTTTCTAAGCCCGCGCGCCGCCTAGATCAGGCGCGAAAGGGAGACCCATCATGAGCAACTGGCAGAAATCCGACGAGGCGATCGCGAAGCTCACCCCCGAGCAATATCGCGTCACTCAGCAAAACGGCACCGAACGGCCCTTCACCGGCGAATATGACAACCACGCCGCCAAGGGCATCTATGTCGACGTGGTCTCGGGCGAGCCGCTTTTCGCCTCCTCGACGAAATACAACGCGGGCTGCGGCTGGCCGTCCTTCACCAAGCCGCTGATCGACGATCATGTCGTAGAGTTGACCGATACCAGCCACGGCATGACCCGGGTCGAGGTGCGCTCGAAACATGGCGACAGCCATCTGGGCCATGTCTTCCCCGACGGGCCGCGCGATCAGGGCGGTCTGCGCTATTGCATCAACTCCGCCTCGCTGCGCTTCGTGCCTTACGAGGAGATGGAGGCCGAGGGCTACGGCGACTACATGGACCGGGTCGAGTAAGCACGACGCCAAGTGAAGCACGCGGGTCAGGGGCCTTTACCTTCCCGCGACCCGGTGGCAGGGTCCGCGCAACATCATATGACAAAGGGGGCGCGGGCATGCGCAAGCTGGAACTTGGTCAAAGCGGGATCATGGTGTCCGAGATTTGTCTCGGGACGATGACCTGGGGCAGCCAGAACACCGAGGCCGAGGGCCATGACCAGATCGATTTCGCGCTCGATCGCGGGGTCAATTTCCTCGACACGGCCGAGATGTACCCGGTGAACCCGGTGAAGGCCGAGACGATGGGCCGGACCGAGCAGATCGTGGGCACCTATCTGGCCAAGCGCGGCAAGCGCGACGATCTGGTGGTGGCCACCAAGATCACCGGCGAGGGCTCGAACGCGGTCGAAGGCGGCCCCGAGATCAGCCCGACCCGGATCCGGCAGGCGGTGACGGATTCGCTGACCCGTCTTCAGACGGATTACATCGATGTTTACCAGTTCCACTGGCCCAATCGCGGCTCGTATCACTTCCGCAAGACGTGGCGCTACGATCCGTCGAAGCAGCCCTCGAAGCAGGAGGTGCTCGACGATATGAGCGCCTGTCTCGAGACGCTCGAAGACCTGCGTAAAGAGGGCAAGATCCGCGAATTCGGCCTGTCGAACGAGACCGCATGGGGCACCGCGCAATGGTTGGCGCTGGCCGAGGCGGGCAAAGGGCCGCGCGTGCAGTCGATCCAGAACGAATATTCGCTGATGTGCCGCTACTACGACCTCGATCTGGGGGAGCTGGGCTATCACGAGAAGGTCACGCTGCTGGCCTATTCGCCGCTGGCCGCGGGTATCCTGACGGGCAAATATTCGGGCGACGTGATCCCCGACAACACCCGGCGGTCGCTGGTGAACAATCTCGGCGGGCGGGCCAATCCGCGCGCTTTCGAGATCGCGGATGGCTATGTCGCGCTCGCCAAGGAGTTCGACCTCGATCCGGTGACGATGGCGATTGCGTGGGTGATGAGCCGTCCGTTCCCGGTGATCCCGATCGTCGGCGCGACCTCGGTCGATCAGCTCAAGCCGAACCTCGACGCCGAAGGGGTGGAACTGCCGAAGGAGCTGCTCGACAAGATCGCTGGACTCCACAAGCATTCCCCGATGCCCTACTGATGCGCGGGGCGTCGATCCTTCTGTGCGCAGCGCTCGCCTTGGCGGGCTGCCAGCCCTTCGGCCCCGCTGACGGGACCGATACGGCAGAGCAACTGCCGCTGGTCGGGCAGGAGAAGATCGATGCCGGGAAATTCGAATGCGTCGCGCGCGGCGGCAAATGGCTCGCGCGCGACGGGGCGTTCATCTGCGTTAAGATGACCTCCGATAGCGGAAAAAGCTGTCAGGTGGGCAGCGAATGCGAGGGCGAATGCCTCGCACGCTCGAAAACCTGCGCGCCGGTGACGCCGCTTCTGGGCTGCAACGAGGTGATGAGCGAGGCGGGCTACCCGATGCAGCTATGCGTGCAATGAGCTGGACGAAGACTGGCGCGCTGGGCGGCATGCTCGCGCTGACCCTCGCGGGCTGTGCGTTGCAACCGCAGACCCAGTCGCTGCGGAAATCAGGCGCGTTGATTTCTTCGGCGTCGCTCTTCGATCCGCAGCGCTTCGGTGGCGAATGGCATGTCGTCGAAAGCGGCATTCCGGGCTGTTCGGGCACGCAGAACTGGGCGTGGGACGGCAAAAACGTCTACCGGCTGCGCGGCACCAGCTGTGCGATCAAGCCTGCGGCCGTCGACGAGACCGTGACGCTGACCGGGCCGGGCGGGCGGCTGCTGGCGAAGGACGCGTTCGGCGGTGAGCCGATCTGGGTGCTCTGGGTCGATTTCGATTATCGGGTGGCGGTGCTCGGCACGCCTTCGGGCCGTTGGGGAATGATCCTGTCGCGGCAGACCCCGCCACGGCCCGATCTGATCAAGGCGGCGCGCGATGTCATGGATTTCAACGGCTATGACATGACGCGGGTCGGTAAGTGAGCGACGCGCCAGTGCATCTCTGGGTCTGGGTGACCCTTTTCGCGGCGGCCGTTCAGACCATCCGCTTCATGCTGCAAAAGCTGCTGGCGGGGGCGCAGCTCTCGGTCGGTGGCGCGACGTTTTCACGGTTCCTGTTCGGCTTCCCGCTCGCGGCGGTGACGGCGCTGGGCTTTCTGGCCGCGACGGACACGCCATGGCCGCATCTGAGCGGCCCCTTCTGGGGTTTCGTCATCGCGGGCGGGGCGGCGCAGGTGGCGGCGACCTTCCTGACGGTGGCCCTGTTCGGTTTGCGCAATTTCGCGGTGGGCGTGGCCTTCACCAAGACCGAGACGGTGCAGGTCGCGCTGTTCTCCGCGATCATCCTTGGCGAATTCGTGGGGCCCATCGGCTGGATCGGGATCGCGATCGGGCTGGCGGGGGTGCTGTTCCTGACCAAACCGCCCGAAGGCGGTTTCAACCCGCGCGCGGCGCTTTACGGCGTCGGGGCGGGGGCGCTGTTCGGCCTGTCCTCGATCTTCTATCGCGGCGCGACGCTGGAGCTGGAGCCGCTCGACTTCTTCGCCCGCGCCATCGTCGCGCTGGCCTGTGCGACCTTCGCGCAATCGCTCGGCATGGGGCTGTATCTGCGACTGCGCGAGCCGGGCGAATTGACCCGCGTGTTCGGCGCGTGGCGGCGCACGGTGCTGGTGGGGATCACCGGCGTTCTGGGCTCGGCGGGCTGGTTCACCGCCTTCTCGCTGCAAAACGCGGCCTTCGTGCGTGCGCTGGGCCAGGTGGAGATCGTGTTCACGCTGCTCGCCTCGGCGCTGGTCTTCCACGAGCGGCTGCACAAGCGCGAAGGGGCGGGCATCGCGCTCGTCGTGGTGTCGCTGATCGTGATCGTGCTGGCGGGACGCTAAAGCCCGATCCGCCGGAACTCCGATCGCGGCCCGCGATTGTCGAAGAACGGCACCGAATGCGGCGTGCCAAGCGCGTGTTTGGTGGTGATGAGGGCGGCGATTTCGGCCAGCACCACCTCGGTGATGAAGGGCAGGTTCAGCGCTCGCGCCTCGGGCAGGGGCACCCAATGCAGATGCGAAAGCTCGTCGCAGGCGCGCGAGAAATCGTCGAGATCGCCCTGGATCGCACCCGCATCGATCAGGAAAAACCGCGCATCGAAGCGGCGCGGGCGGCCGGACGGCGTGATCGCGCGGAACACGAAATGCAGATTGGCCGCCGAGGGCAGAAAGCCCAGATCGGCAAAGCCCTGCCAATCGGTGGGCACCGCGCCGGGCCAGATGGATTTCTCGCCCAGCACCAGCCCGGTCTCTTCCCACAATTCTCGCAGAGCGGCAGCGGCCAGCGCCGCGCCGATCCCCTCGGGCGCATCGGCCTCGAGCCGCGCGTGATCGGGCGCGGGCAGGGGAGAGGCGAAGGGCACCTCCCAATCCGTGGCGTCGAGCGCGCCGCCCGGGAAGACGTATTTCGACGGCATGAAGGCCGCCCCCGCACCGCGCTGACCCATCAGCACGCTCGGCGTCGTATTCGCGTCACGGCGCAGAACGATCACGCTGGCCGCGTCGCGTAGCGCGGTTTTGTCGACCGGGGGGCTCGTGTCAGTCATGGACGATTTCGCCTTCGCCAAAACCATGCATCCGGCGCGACCATTGGATGCCCACCAGCATTCCCTTCATCAGCGGCAAAAGCACCGCCGAGAGCACCATCGAGCCGATGCCGAAAATCCAGATCATCTCCCACGGGCCGGGGCGGAAGGCGATGAAATAGGCCGCCATCATCGGAATCGCGAGATGGCCCACGATCAGGATCGTCAGATAAGCCGGGCCGTCATCGGCGCGCTGATGCGAGAGGTCCTCGCCGCAGGACGGGCAGGTATCGCGCACCTTGAGATAACTGTGCAAAATCCGTCCCTTACCGCAAGCCGGGCAGCGGCAGCGCAGGCCCCGCCCGATCGAGCGGCCCAGCGGGCGGTCATCGTGATACTCGTCATGCGACTGCATTGCGCTCTCCCTTGTGGCGGTCTCTCTCCGCCCGTTCGCGGGGCAGTATGGCGGCAGCCGGGGCGGATGAAAAGTCCGGCGGGTCTATCACGGATGCGTGAGTTTGGCGACGGAATGCTGCGCATGCGCCGTTTGGACAAACATCGACGGCGCGAGACGTGCCGTGGCAGCGAGAACAGGAGTTTCGAATGAAAGTCATGAACAGGCAGACCCTCGTCGCGGCAATCCTCGCAGGCAGCGCGATCACCCTCGCAATGCCGGTGGTGGCGCAGAACCAGAACGGCAGCCAGATGCAGGGACAGCAGGTCATGCCCGGGAATGGGCCGGGCAACGGACCGGGCAACGGTGCTGGCAATGGCCCCGCCAATGGTATGGGGCAGAACATGCAGCCCGGCGCGATGCGCGATCAAGACGGGCGCGGCTTCGGCTTCGACATCAGCCGCTTCGACACCAATGGCGACGGTCAGGTGACGATGGAGGAAATCCAGGCCAAGCGAACCGCCGACGCTGAGGCGCTCGACGCCAATGGCGATGGGATGATCTCGCAGGAGGAACTCGTCAATTCCGAGATGGCCAAGGTGAAAGCCCGCATCGAGGCCCGCGTGAAAGCGCGCTTCGCCGCGCAGGACAGCAATGGCGATGGCGAGCTGTCGGCGGCCGAGCTGATGGCGCATCCGATGCCGACGCGCATGTTCGACCGGATGGATCGCAACAATGACGGGGCGATCAGTGCCGACGAGATGCAGATGGCCAAACGGTTCATGCAGCGGATGAGCGACCGCCGCGACCATGGCCGGAAGGGCGATTACCACGGCCATGACCGCATGGGCAAAGGGGATCGCCATGGCCATGACCGTATGGGGTGGAAAGGCGACCGCGACGGCTACGGGCGGATGATGCAAGGTGACGGCCCGATGGGTCAGGGTCCGATGGGTCAGGGTCCGATGGGGCAGGGCCCGCAGGGCACGCCGCCGATGCAGCCGGGCGCCGGGGCTGGCCAAGGTCAAGGTCCGGGCAACGGTCCGGCGGATGGCTCGGGCCGATCCACGAACTGAGTTTCGAGCAGTGAAAAGAGCCGGGGCGCGGCAAAGCGCCCCGGCTGCGTGTCAAATTGCATGCGCAGGGAAAGCAGGCTAGGCCTTTGACGGAATGACGATGGCACTGGATGCGATGAACGAGGCTTCGGACGAGGCTCTGCTGGAGCTTTACGCGCAGGGCGACCCGGCGGCGGCGCGGGCGTTGACGCTGCGCTTCGGGCCCTTGGCCTACCGGCTCGCCTACCGCTATCTGCGCGATGCGGCCGAGGCCGAGGACGTCGCGCAAGAGGGGCTTTTGCGGCTCTGGAAGATTGCGCCGGAGTGGCGCGCCGGCGAGGCGAAGGTCTCGACATGGCTTTACCGGGTGGTGGCCAACCTCGCGACGGACCGGCTGCGCAAGCGCCGTGGCGTGGGGCTGGATGAGGCGCCCGAGGTGGCCGATGACCGCGCGAGCGCGCTGGACGAGTTGATCGCGCGCGACCGTGTGGCCGCGCTGGAAGCGGCGCTGGAGCAATTGCCGGAACGGCAGCGGATCGCGGTGACCCTGCGACATATCGACGGTTTGTCCAATCCCGAGATCGCTGCCGCGATGGAAACTGGCGTCGAGGCCGTGGAAAGTCTGACAGCGCGTGGAAAACGCGCTTTGAGCAAGCTGCTTCGGGGGCAGCGAGAGAAATTGGGGTTTGGCGATGACTGACAAACGCATGGATCGCGAGACGGACGCGTTGGAAGACGCGGCGCTGGAGACGCTTTTCGGCGAGGCGCGCGCGGCGGGCGGGCCCGAGCCCGAGGCGGGGTTCCTCGCCCGGGTTCTTGCCGATGCGGAGGCGGAGCAAGCGGAATTTGCGCGCCCCGGCCCGGCTGCAGCGCCCGACAGGCCTGACGTCTTGGCCGGTATCTGGGACGCGCTTCGCGGCGCGTTCGGCGGCTGGGCTCCGATGGGCGGTCTGGTCACGGCCGCTCTGGCCGGTGTCTGGATCGGCTTCGTGGGGGCCGACGAGATCGGCGCGCTCAGCCCGTTTTACGCCAGCAGCACGACCGAAAGCCTCGGCACGGTCAACCTGCTACCCGAGGGCGACACCTTCGCCTTCGCCGATGAAGGAGGGTTCTGATGGCGGCTGCCGAGACGCGAAATGGCCGAGGGTTGCGCTGGGCGCTGATAGGGTCGGCGGTGCTGAACCTGCTTTTGCTGGGGTTCTTCATCGGCGGCTGGCTGGCGCATGAGCGGCATCCGCCGCGCCCGGTCGTGGGCGATGTCAGCCTCGGCGCGTTCACCGGGGCGTTGAGCCCGGAAGATCGCGATGCGCTGCGCAAGGCGGCGCAGGCGCGCGGCTCGGAGTTCCGCGATATGCGGCGGCAGGCGCGCAGCGACATGACGGCGCTGATCGCTGCGATCGATGCGGAGCCTTGGGATCGTGCGCAGGTGGCCGAGCTGCTCGAGCGGCACAAGGCGCGGACGGTGCAGCGGGTCGATATCGGCGAGCAACTGATCCTCGACCGGCTCGACGCGATGAGCGCCGAGTCGCGGCACAGCTTTGCCGAGCGTCTGCGCGAGGGGGCTGCGCGGTTCGACAAGCGCAAGAAGGACCGCGAGGACACCCCAAAGCCCAAGCCGTGAGGTCAGGCGGGCGGGCGCCCCCAAGAGGGCGCGACCGTTTACCGTTTGGAAATTCGCCAACCCTCAGTGTCATCACCTGCCCATGCGCGGCGTGACCCTTCTATTTCGGGTCAGGCCGCGTTTGTGTGCTGGGCGAGGGAGACCTGGTTTCGACCGCTTCCCTTGGCGCAGAGAAGCGCTGCATCGGCCTCGTCGATAAGATGCTGCGGATCGTCATGGCGTGTGCCGCCGAAGGCGAGGCCGATCGAAATGGTGACCTGCGTCATTTGTCCGTCGGGCAGCGTGATCTTGCTCTGTGCGATTTCGTGCCGGAGCCGTTCCGAGATCCGGCAGCTCTCGACCAGAGAGCTGTCGGGCAGCGCCACGAGAAACTCCTCGCCGCCGATGCGGCCGATGAGATCGACGTCGCGCAGGCTTTGGCGCAGATGGCGGGCGATACTGGCCAGCACTTCGTCACCCGCGCCGTGGCCATAGGTGTCGTTCACTGATTTGAAACGGTCGAGGTCGAGCAGCATCACCGCATAGCCGTGGCCCGTGCGGCGCGCGCGGTCGGACATGCGCGACAGATGCGCGTTCACGTAGCGACGATTGTGCAGCCCGGTCAGCGGATCGACCAGCGCAAGACGCAGACCTTCATCGACCGAGAGACGCAACTGATCCGAGAGGCGCTTGCGGCGAAGCTGCGCGCCGATCCGGAGTGCGGCTTCCTTTGCGGCGAGCGGCGTCGACATCTCGGCGGGCAACAGATCATCCGCGTCCAGATCGAGCGCGCTGGCTTGCGTCTCGCGCGCGTCGGGCGGGCTGGCGATCAGGATCGCCGCATGACGTGTTTCGGGATGCGAGCGCAACTCCGACATCAGCCGCAGCCCATCGCCGCGATGCGCAAGGTCTGCGCCGATCACGAATAGATCGGGGGCGCGACGCGTGGGTTCGTCGCCGCAGGGCTGGTCGCAACTGGTCAGCAGAATCCGATTTGTTGTCAGCAGGGGCGCGAGCGCGGATTTCCAGCGCAGTCCCTCGGACGGGTTGGGCGCGATCAGAGCGATCCGTGCGAGAGGGACGAAGTCGCTCGCCGCCTCTGCGAAGCCGAGTTCCCGGCAGGTCTGCTCGCGCAGCGCCGAATCCTCGTCGCCGACATGGGCGCGGATCAGGCTGCGCAGTCGGGCGAGCAGCACAAGTTCGTCGAAGGGTTTGGCCAGCACCTCATTCGCCCCGGCCTGCAGCAGCGCCACGCGCAGGTCCGGCGTATCGCGCCCCGTCATCGCGATGATCGGGATGCGCCGGGTCCGCGGGTCCGCCCGCAGCCGGGCGATAAGGCCCTCTCCGGTCATGTCGGGCAAGGTGACGTCGAGCAAGATCAGCCCGGGCCGTTGCGCCGCGGCGAGGGCGAGCGCCTCCGCCGCGCTTGCGGCTTGCAGCGTATTGTAGCGCGCGCCGGTCAGCTTCGCCTTAAGCACAATGCGATTGGTCGCCACATCATCCACGATGAGGATCGATCCCGGCATATAACGCTACTCCTTCAACCTCCGACGCGGTGCGGCTTGCATCGGGCGGTTCCCGACTGCGCCAGCTTCTCATCGCGCCTTTTCTTGACCTTAGCGGTCTATAGGTTAACAAAGCGTTTCCCCCCGACAGAGAAGGACCCGTCATGCGGCAAGAAAACGCTCATACGCTCGCGTTGCAGACCCTCGGCTGGCTTGCCGGTCGTGAAGATCTGATCGGCGCGTTCCTCGCCAATTCCGGGGCGAGCGTGGACGATTTGCGGGCGCAGGCGAGCGATCCGGACTTCCTCGCAGGGGTTCTCGACCATGTTCTGCAGGACGATCAGGTGGTGCTCGATTGCGCGCAGGACCTTGGTGTGCAGCCCGAGGCGCTGATGCAGGCGCGCGCGGTTCTCGGGCGCGGCGATCTGCGCCACTGGACCTGACGCGCAGCTTTAGGCAATCTGCCCGCAAAGGGAGGCAGATCGCAGATGGCAGGCGGCAAGATACGGGCGGTGCTGTTCGACAAGGACGGTACGCTTTTCGACTTCGACGCGACATGGGGCGCGTGGGCGAAGCTGCAGATCGAGGCGTTGGCGAAGGATGCCGAGCAGGCCAGCAGGCTTGCCGCGGCGATCGGGTTCGACCTCGACCGGATAGAATTCGAGCCGCACTCGCCGGTGATCGCGGGTACGGTTCGGGAGGCGGCGGAACTGCTGTTGCCGCATCTTCCGGGGCGGTCGCTCGATGATCTGGTGCTCGAACTGGAGCGGGCGGCGCATGACGTGCCACTGGTGGAGCCGGTACCACTCAGCGCGCTTCTGTCCGATCTGCGCGGACGCGGATTGCAGTTGGGCATTTGCACGAACGATGCCGAGTCCTCGGCGCGGGCACATGCCGCGCAGGCGGGCATCACCGATCTCTTCGACCGGATTATCGGTTATGACAGCGGGCACGGGGCGAAACCCACGGCGCGCCCGCTTCTGGCCTTCGCGGACTCGCTGGGGCTGGACCCGGCCGAGGTCGTGATGGTCGGCGACAGCCAGCATGATCTGCATGCGGCGCGCGCGGCGGGGATGATTGCGATCGGCGTGCTGAGCGGACCGGCGGAGCGGGCCGATCTGGCCCCGCTCGCCGATGCGGTGCTCGATCATATCGGGGGGCTTCCCGACTGGCTCGCACAGCGCGCGGGCTAGCAAGGCGCGTCAGACGCGCGAGGAGCCTCGCGCAAGACAGGAGAGGGACGCATGCAACTACGTTTGCAACATATTCTGCTTGGGCTGCTGGCGGGCATGTTCTTCTGGGCGCTCGATAACCAGTTGCAGCAACGGCTTCCGATTGACGCGCACGGACAATTCGGCGTGTCGGTTCTGGGCACGGTGTTCTTCGCGACCGCGCTTGCGATGCTGGGCGAGATCGGTTGGCGCAGGGCCTTCGGCGCGGCGGCGCTGATTGCGGTTCCGGTCGCGTTGCTCGGATGGTGGGCGTCGCTTGGCTATGCCCCGAGCGAGACGTTGGCGGGATACATGCCTTACGAGCTGCTCGCGCTCTCGGTTCTGGCGATGCTGCCGATGCCCTTCGCGATGGCCGTGGCGCAGGGCGGGACGCGCGCCTGGAAGGACTATCCGGCGCTGTTCCTGCATGCGTGGAATATCGTGGTGCGCTATGCGGCTGCGTTTATTTTCCTCGGGATGGTCTGGCTCGTGCTGTACCTCTCGGCGCGCCTGCTCGAGAGCGTGGACCTCGATTTCCTGCGCCAGCTTCTGCGGGAGAAGCTGTTCGCCTTTGCCTTGTCGGGCGGCATTCTCGGGCTGGGACTGGCGGTGGTGACCGAGCTGGAGGAGATGATCTCTCCGACCCTGATCCTGCGGCTTCTCAGGCTGTTGCTGCCGCCCGTTCTGCTGGTGGCGGTGATCTTCGTGGCCGGGTTCATTGCGCGCCGGGGGGAGGTCTCGCTGATCGGTTTCTCGCAGATCGAGACGCTGCTGGCGATGGCCGCGGCGGCGGTGACGCTGATCTCGATCGGCATTGAGCGCGACGATGAGAGTGCCGTCCGGGCGCGGGTCTTGCGCCTGTCGGCTCAAGGCTTGGCGCTGGTGCTGCCCGTGCTGGTCGGGGCGGCAGCCTGGACCGGATGGCAAAGCGTCACCGCGCAAGGCTGGACCCCGGGACGCGTGGCGCAGGCGGTGCTGATCGTGCTTCTGGCGGGCTATGCGCTGGGATATGCCGGGTCGGTGCTGCTGGGGCGCGGCTGGATGGCGCGGCTGCGGCGGATCAATGTCGCCATGGCGGGAGGCCTGCTTCTTGCCGCGCTGGCATGGCTGACGCCGGTGCTGGACGCGAACGGGGTGGCTGCGCGCTCGCAGCTGGCGCTGTATCGCGAGGGGCGCATCACGGCGGGCGCCTTGCCGCTTTACGCTTTGAAGAACCACTGGGGGCTTTCCGGGCAGGCGGCCTTCGCGGAGTTGGAGGCGCAAGCCGGTGATGACCGCGCGCTCGCAACGGCCTTGGCGCGTCTGAGCCCGTCTGCGGATGGGGCGGAAGGTGCCAGCGCCGCGCGCGCCCAACTGCGCCGGGATCTCGTGCTGCCGCCCGGTGCGAAAGCGCCCGAGGATGCGCTGCTCGATGCGATCCGTTCGCGCGCGCCCGAGGTTGCGGCGGGGCTTTGCGCCTCCGCCGAGGGGGCGGCGGCGAATTGTGCCTTGATCGAGGCCGATTTCCTGTCGGATGTGCCCGGCGACGAGGCGATGGTGCTGCTGCATCTGCCCGACCGCGACGCGATCTATGTGCTGCGGCAGTCGAACGGCGCGTGGGATTCGATCGGTTGGGGCAGCGTCGTCGATTCGCAGGGCGAGCCGCGCTTCCGCGTCGATCTGGCCCCCGTGATCGCCGCGATCAAACGTGGTGAGATGCAGCTGGCTCCGAGCGGGATCATGGCGCTTGAGGCCGGTGGGCTGCGTCTTTTGCCGCTGTCGCGCTGAGCCGGGCGAATTTGGAGCTTTGTTAACTTCTGACCGCTAGCGTGGCGGTCAGGAGGACACATGCTCGGCTTGATCAACCGCTCTATCGAGACGTTTCTGACCGACACCCACGGGGCGGTGCTCTGTGCGCGTGTGCGGCGGCGCGCGGATTTGCCGGGCGAGAGCTATGAGCCCCTGCTGCAATATGACGATGCGCAGACCTTGCGGCTGATCGATGCCGCCTGCGACGAGTTGGGGCGGGCACGATCCGAGTTTCTGGAAGACCTTGGGGCGCATCTGTGCAGCCGCGAAGCGGTGCGGCGCCTGTTGCGTTATGGCGGCTGCGACTATCGCGGTTTTCTGAACTCGCTCAACGAGTTGAATGACCGCGCGCGCATGGCTGTTCCCGATCTCAAGCTGCCAGACCTGCATCTGGTCGCAACCCAGCCGGGTCAGTTCCATCTGCGTGTCGCCGCGGATCTGCCGGGCTGGGGGGCGGTGCTGGCGGGGATCTTGCGTGCAATGGCGGATGACTATGGCAGCCTCGCGCTGATCGACGTGCCGCCGCGTGTCGCCGAGGGCGATCTGCGCGCCCCCGACCCGATGGTGGAGACCGTGACGATCCAGCTGCTCGACGCCACCCACGCCGAGGCGCGCCAGTTCGCCCTCGCGCGCATGATTGGTGAGGTGTGATGAGCGTGCCGGGCGAGAACACTGTCACGCGATTGGCCGCACAGCCTCCCCCTGATCGGGGTGCGCAAGCCTATTGGCTGACGTTGCTGACCGGGCTTTTGCCTATGTTTCTCTGGCTCGACGAGCGGGCCTGCATCCTCGGGGTCGGGCGCACGTTGCGCAAGGTTCTGGGGGTGCCGGAAGCCCAAATCGTCGGCGCGCCGTTCTCGCGGTTTTTCTCGGTCGCACGGCGCGGCGGGGCGGTGCGGATGTGCCCGAAAGAGCTGCGCTCAAGTTGCGGTGCTGTTGATTGCGATAGCCAGTTCGGGCGCTGCGGGCGCTCCCTCGGGGCCATGACGGCGGAGGAGATGCTGCATGTCACCCTTCGCATGCGCCCGCAGGTGAGCCTGCGCGGCGCGCTGGTGAGACACGCGGGTCAGCCAGTTCAGGGGGGCGCGCCGACGCTGGCGGGGGGCGATATGCTCCTCAATTTCAGCTTCGGTATTCACCTGCGCGAACTCGTGGCGGAATTCGACCTGACCGAACATGATTTTTCCGCCGCCGATCTCGCGATGGAAATGCTCTATCTTCAGGAAGCGAAATCGCTCGTGCTGGAAGAGTTGCGGGCTCTGACCGGGCGGCTCGATCAGGCGCGCAAAGCGGCGGAAGATCAGGCGTTGAGCGATCCGCTGACGAAACTCGCCAACCGCCGGGCCATGGCACAGGCGCTCGCGCGGGCCGTCGACCACGCGACGAACGGGCTGGCGAATTTCGCTTTGCTGCAGATCGACCTCGATCACTTCAAGTCGATCAATGATACGCAAGGCCATGCGGCGGGCGATTACGTGTTGCAACTGGTGGCCCGCAATCTGTGCGAGAGCGTGCGCGGCGGTGATCTGGTTGCGCGCATAGGTGGCGACGAGTTCCTCGTTCTCTTGCGTGGCGACCCGAGCCGCGCGGAGATCGGCGCGCTCGCGGCACGCATCATCGAACAGTTCGAAGCGCCGAAATGGTATCGGGGGCAGGAATGTCTGGTCTCGGGATCGCTCGGCGCCGTGTCGTCGCGCGACTACGAGAACCTCGAAATCGAGACGCTTCAGAATGATGTCGACCGGGCGACCTATGCCGCGAAGACCGCAGGGCGCGGATGCCTTCGTTTCGGGTCCGGGCCTGTCGAAAACGTCGAGGATGGGCCGGGGACGTCACCCGGCGCCGCGCCTTAGCCGCATAAACGCTCTTTTCCTGACCGGTCGCCTTCGGGTAAGGGCAGCGCATGAGACAAGGATTTCCCTATGCCCGCGCCGGACAGCGCATCGGTCTTCTGGGCGGATCGTTCGATCCGGCGCATGAAGGTCACGTACTGATCACGCGCGAGGCGCTGCGCCGTTTCAATCTCGATCGGGTCTGGTGGATCGTGAGCCCCGGCAACCCGCTCAAGGCGCATGGCCCGGCGCCGCTCGATCAGCGGATCGCGAGTGCGCGGGCGAGCCTTGGGGGCGATCCGCGCGTGGTGGTGACGGACCTCGAAGCGCGGCTCGGTACACGTTACACCGCCGACACGATAACGCGTCTGCGCGCGCTCTATCCCGGCGTGGATTTCGCGTGGCTGATGGGGGCCGATAACCTCGTGCAATTCGACCGCTGGGATCATTGGCGCACGATCATGGAGAGCGTGCCGGTCGGTGTGCTGGCGCGTCCGGGCTGGCGGATGCCGGGGCGCTGGGCGCGTGCGGCGCGCATTTATGCGGGCGCCGAATTGCCCGCGGTCGCCTCGCAGCGCCTCCTCGACGGACCGGCGCCGCGTTGGTGCTTCGTCAACATTCCGATGTCCTCTCTTTCCTCCACGGAAATTCGCGAGAAAGGTGACTGGCGAGCATCGACACCCGTTTGAAGACGGTGCGGGGCGCGCTACGCTCGGGGTGACGCCGAGGGAGGAATCGCCATGCCGCTATCGATATCGCGCCGCTTCGCATTGCTGGGTGGCGCCGCGCTTTTCGCCACTCCGAAAACGGGCTTCGGCCAGACGGTTGCGGCAGCCGAATTGGTCCGGATGGCCGGGCTCAGCGGCGATGTGGGCTATGTCGTCGCGGACCTGAAGAGCGGCCAGATCCTCGAACAGCGCAATGCGGGCAAAGCGATGCCGCCCGCCTCTGCGCTCAAATCGATCACCTCGCTCTATGCGATGGAGCAGCTGGGCGGCGATTTCCGCTTCGGTACGAGGCTGATCGCGACTGGCCCGATCTCGGGCGGGCGCATTCAGGGCGATTTGATCCTCGCGGGCGGGGGCGATCCGACGCTGACGACCGATGATCTGAACGCGATGGCGAAGTCGCTGGCGGCGAAGGGCGTGCAGGGTATCACGGGGCGTTTCCTGACTTGGGCCGGGGCGCTGCCTTACAAGAACGAGATTGCAAATGATCAGCCGATCTTCGCGGGCTACAACCCTTCGATTTCGGGGCTGATGCTCAATTTCAATCGCGTGCATTTCCAATGGCGCCGCTCCGGGGGCGGTTGGGCGCTGAGCATGGATGCGCGCGGGCGCGACGTGCAGCCGCGCGCCTACACCGCGAAGGCGTCGATTGCGAAACGCTCCTCGCCGACGTTTACCTATTCCGATCGCGGTGGGGTCGAGCATTGGACGGTCGCCTCGGCGGCTTTGGGGCGGGGCGGAAGCCGGTGGTTGCCGGTGCGCCACCCGGCGGCCTATGCAGGCGACGTGTTCCAGACACTCGCCCGCGCACAGGGCACGCCACTGCCCGCGCCGGAAGATGTGCGCAACCTGCCCGGCGGCACGGTTCTGGTAAGCCATGGCAGCGATCCGCTTGTGCCTGTTCTGCGCGCGATGATGAAATATTCGACGAATATCACCGCCGAGGCGGTGGGTATGACGGTCAGCAAGCGGTTGGGTGCGGGGAACTCCCTGAAGCAGTCGGGGCAGACGATGACCCAGTGGTTGCAGCAGCGCACGGGTGCGCGCTCGGCCCGGTTCACCGACCATTCCGGGCTGCGGGCCGATGCCGAGCTTTCGCCGCAGGACATGGTGGCGGCGCTGCGCAATCTTGGCGCGCCGATGGGGCTGCGCAGTTTGATGAAGCCTTTCAAGCTGCGGGATGCGACGGGCAAGCACATGCAAGCCCAGCCATTCCGCGTCGATGCCAAGACCGGGACGCTGAATTTCGTCTCAACTCTGGCGGGCTACATGACCGCGCCGGATGGCACCGAGCTTGTCTTCGCGATCTTCACCGCCGATCTAAACCGGCGTCGTCGTGCGGGCTCTGCGCCGCGCCCGCCGGGGCAAGTCCAATGGGTGCGGGCGTCGAAAATCCTGCAGAGCCAACTGTTGGAGCGTTGGGCCGGGATTTACGGCTGAGTGGTCGCTCCGCCCGGACGGCGGGGCAGTCGTCAGGTTTTCTCGCCGGGACTCTCGCGTCCGATCAGAGCGTGGCGTGGCGCACTTTCGCGCCCCATTCGATGGCGACGGCGTGCAGCCGGTCGATCGCCAACTCGCCGCGGATCTCTTCCAAGAGGCGCAGTTCGGTCTGGCGGATCGTACCGTCGGCGGAGGCCACGTCGCAGGCCAGCGCATAGGCGGTTTCGAAAAGATGTTCGGGCAGCGCGTCGCGGATCAGGCCGAACAGCGCCTCGAGCCCGTCTTCCTCTTCGAACAAAGTGAAGACCGAGCGGGAGACCCGCGAGACGCGGTCGAAATCGTAGCCCGCGAAGATCGGCATGTGGTTCACTATCCGCTCGATTGCGACGAGTTCGGAGGTCGGCACGTCCTCATCGGCGGCGGAAATCGCGACCATCACGGCGACGAGCGCGTCTTGGGGCGAAAGCGAGGCGAGAACGTCGGGCAAGTCGGAGCTCCTTGATAGTGTTCGAGTGCTAATTATTGACTGTCCCCCTCCGCTTCAATAGGTCAGGCGCGACTGGGCGCACGGGGCGCCTTCATGAGGTATGCAATGACGAGCTTGCGTGACGCTGCGATGAAATCCAAGGCCTGGCCCTTCGAGGAAGCCCGCCGGGTGCTCAAGCGTTACGAGAAACGGGACCCGGAGAAGGGTTACGTCCTGTTCGAGACGGGCTATGGGCCGTCGGGTCTGCCGCATATCGGCACGTTTGGCGAAGTTGCGCGCACGACGATGATCCGTCGCGCTTTCGAGGTGATCTCGGATATCCCGACGAAGCTTCTGTGCTTCTCGGACGATATGGACGGGATGCGGAAAGTGCCGAGCAATGTCCCCAATCAGGACATGCTGCGCCAACATGAGCAGAAGCCGCTGACCTCGGTGCCCGATCCGTTCGGCGAGTTCGACAGCTTCGGCAACCACAACAACGCGATGCTGCGCCGTTTCCTCGACACGTTCGGGTTCGAGTATGAATTCGCGAGCGCGACCGATTACTACAAGTCGGGTCGGTTCGACGAGATGCTGATCAAATCGGCTTACGAATACGATCAGATCATGGAAATCATGCTGAAGTCGCTGCGCGAAGAGCGTCAGCAGACCTATTCGTGCTTCCTGCCGATCCATCCCGAGACGGGCCGCGTGCTGTATGTTCCGATGAAGGAGGTCAATGCGCGCGACGGCACCGTGACCTTCGACGACGAGGACGGGCGCGAATGGACGCTACCGGTCACCGGCGGCAACGTGAAGCTGCAGTGGAAACCCGATTTCGGGATGCGTTGGGCCGCGCTCGGCGTCGATTTCGAGATGTATGGCAAGGACCATTCGACCAACACGCCGATCTATGACGGTATCTGCCGCGTCCTCGGTGGGCGTGCGCCGGAGCACTTCACTTACGAGCTGTTCCTCGATGCGAATGGCGAGAAGATCTCGAAGTCGAAGGGCAACGGGCTGTCGATCGACGAGTGGCTGACCTATGCGGCGACGGAATCCTTGAGCTACTTCATGTATCTCAAGCCGAAGACCGCGAAGCGGATGCATTTCGACGTGATCCCGAAGGCGGTGGACGAGTATCACCAGCAGCTGCGCGCCTATCCCGATCAGCCGATCGAGCAGCAGGTGAACAACCCGGTCTGGCACATCCATGGTGGCAATCCGCCCGAGAGCCGGATGGTGGTGCCTTTCGCGATGCTGCTCAATCTCGCGAGCGTCGCGGGCGCGACCGAGAAGGAAGGGCTGTGGGGCTTCATCAAGCGCTACGCGCCCGAGGCGAGCCCGGAAGGCAATCCTGATCTGGATCAGGCGGCAGGCTTCGCGCTGAAGTATTTCGAGGATTTCGTGAAGCCCACGCTGGTCTTCCGCGCGCCCGACGCGTCCGAACGTGCCGCGCTGGAAGATCTGGCCAAGGCGCTGAAATCGGAAGAGGCGGCGCTCGATCAGATCGCGCGCAAGAACGCGGCGGCAGGCAACGAAGAGCCGCTGCCGGAGGCCGATTTCCATAGCGACGAGTTCCTGCAATCGGTCGTTTTCGCGGTCGGCAAAAACCACGAATTCGCCAACCTGCGCGACTGGTTCAAGGCGCTTTACGAGGTGCTTCTGGGCCAGAGCCAAGGACCGCGTTTCGGTGGGTTCATCGCGCTTTACGGTGTCGATGAAACGGTCGCGCTGATCGAGCGGGCGCTGGCAGGCGAACTGGTCGACTAAGCTTTCCAGAGATCGAACCAAGCCCCCCAGCGGTCGCAGAGCGGCTCGGGGGGCTCGGCGAATATCCTGGCGCCGAGGGTGAAGGCTTCGGCCTCCAGTCGGGCGGATTCCGTGCGGATCAGCGCGAGCAGCGCCTCGGCCTTTTCGGGGTCGAGATGCTCTGGCACTTTCGTTTCGAGCACATGCAGGTCGTGATGGTCGCCGATCAATTCTCCCAAAGTGTCGAGTGCGTCTTCGCGCGGGTGCAGCATCTCGGGCCAGATCGGGGCGAGCAGGCGGGTGTGATACCAATGCTGCTTAACCCGCGTCCGCCAATGGTGCAGGTCTAAGCCAGCCCTTGATTTCTGCGCGGTTTTCAGACGCTTGCGGCAATCTTTCAGCGTCGCGTGCAATCCGGCCTCATAGGCGGGCCAGCCCTTTTCGGTGACGTCCCAATCCTTCGCGCGTTTGCGGATTTCCGTGACGCGTTTCGCGAATGTCGAGATGTCTTCCTTCCTCGGCGGCGGCGTCGCGGGCAGCGCGTCGAGCATCGCACGGGCGGCCGCCGCACCGTCGAGATCGGGCCCTTCGCGCCCGAGCCGGATAAGCGAGGCGCGCATCACCTCGTCGTCGCGCAGGCCGGAAATGCCCCGGGCCGCTTCGGCCAAAGCATCGTTCTCTTTGTGAAAATCGGAGAAATGCGGCGCGAAGAGACGGATCAGGCCGCGGGTCTTCTTGATCGCTTTGCGCAGGGCGTGAACCGAAGGGTCGGATTTTCCGGCCAGTTTGACGGCCGTTCCAAGCTCGCTGCGCGCAATGCGGCGCAGGGCTTTCGTCGGGGTCTTGTCGTCGGGGGATATGGCGTAAACCATCTGCGGCTCCTCTTGGCTGCACACCCGATGTGGCGCGAGGATATGTCAGGCGCATGACGCTGTCACCTGCGAAGCGGGAGGGGCACCGGTAGCGCAGGCCGTGACCGGAGGCTGCGCACGGCCCTCTCAGGTCTTCTTTAACCTTTCCTTCTAGCTCTGTTCGGGCCGAAACGCGGGCGCTTTCGGTCGGTCCCGGCGCGCTATTGGCACTGCAAGGGGCGCGCGGGTGGGAACATGGACAAGAGGATTGCAGATGAACGTCGCGATTACCGAAGGGCTGGTGCTGACCCCGCCCGCATTCGCCGAAGGGCTGGATCAATGGTCGAGCGAGGATGGCACGCCGGGCTCCACGACCTATGAGAGCACGGGCAATGCCGTGCTGGTTCCGGCGGATGCGGATTTCGGCGGTTGTCTGGAGATGCTCAAGACGCAGACAGTGCAGAAACTGCGCTACATGGGCGACACGCCGATCCTGCCGGGCACCTATCTGCGCATTCGGGCGCGGGTGAAGGCGGTCAGCGGCAACCTGCCGGAGGTGCGCGTCGCGGGCTATGCGGTGACGGGGTCGGGTGCCCATGTTGGCGGCGTGGTCGAAGTCGGCCCGACGGTCGCGCTGCAAAGCTATGGCGCGGTGGTCGAAGTGTCGGCGATCGTCGGAACCGGCTCGCGCGAAGGTGTCGATATGCCGTGGGGGCTGGATGCGGTTTACGGGCATTTCGGGCTGGACCTGACCGGCGCGAATGGCGGCGTGGTGCGCATCGACGATATCGAGATCGAGGATGTGACCGAGGCCTTCCTGCGCGACCTGATGGGCTGGGTCGATGTGCGCGATTACGGCGCGGTGGGCGACGGGACGACCGACAATGTCGCGGCGTTCAACGCGGCCGATCAGGCGGCGAACGGGCGCAAAGTTTTCGTCTCGGAGGGGGTGTATTACTTGGGCAGCACGATCTCGATCTCGTCGCCGCTCGAGTTCGTGGGCACGCTGGTGATGCCGGCCGCGGCGAAGCTGGCGCTGATGTGGTCCTTCGACTTTCCGACCTATGCGGCGGCTTTCGGCGATGAGCTGGCGGGCTTCAAGAAGGCGCTGCAGGCGCTGTTCGGCTATACCGATCACAACGTGCTCGACCTGAAAGGGCGCCGCGTCGAGGTGGCCGAACCAATCCGCATCGAGGAGATCGCGCCGGACCTTACGAGCTTTTCCAACCGCCGGGTTCTGCAGAACGGCCAGATCAACGTGATCGCGGGCTCTGCCTGGGACGATGAGGTGGTGACGTCGCAGGCGACCTATTCGGTGAGCCAGTCGATGCAGCTGACCTCGGTCGCCAATATCGCGAACATCCCGGTGGGCGCGCGGATCACCGGCACCGGGGTTGGGCGCGAGGTCTATGTGAAGTCGAAGAATGTCGGGGCGCAGACGCTTTACCTGTCGCAGCCGCTTTACGGCGGGTCGGGCACGCGGACCTACACGTTCACGCGCCATCAATATGTGCTGGATTTTTCCGGGATGGAGAAGCTCGACCGGTTCAACATCGCCAATGTGGAATTCCTCTGCAACGGCGCGGCGAGCTGCATCATGCTGGCGCCCGACGGGCAGATGTTCCAGATCCGCGATAGCTATGTGGTGCGGCCCAAGGATCGGGTGATCACCTCGATCGGGCGCGGCTGTCAGGATCTGCTGATCGACGGCTGTCAGTTCCTGTCGGACGAGATGCTGGTGCCCGCGCAGGACCGCAAGTCGATGGTCCTGAACGTCAATGCCAATGACAGCAAGATTCGCGACTCGCGCTTCGTGCGCTTCGGGACGAGTTTCGTGCTGAATGGCTCGGGGCACCTGATCGTCGGCAATCACTGGTTTCAGGGCGACGAGGAAAGCAATGGCGTGCGCGTGGCCGGGCTGGTCTTCACCCAGACCAATGTGCAGTCGGCGGTGACCGGCAATTACATCGACAACTCGGTGATCGAGTGGACCAACGAGCATGACGCCGAGCCGAATTTCGCGAGTGAATACAGCTTTGGCGGGCTGACGGTGACGGGCAATACCTGCGTGTGTATCAATGTCGCGCCGTGGTTTACGTGGCTGTCGATCAAGCCCTATGGGCCGGGCCATTTCATCCAAGGGCTGAGCGTGACGAATAACGTGTTCAAGTCGCTCAACGGCAGTGTCGACCGGATCGAGAAGATCGATACGAGTTTCGCCGATATCGACCGCTCGCGGGTGCGCAACGTGGTCTTCGAGGCGAATATGTTCAATGCGATCAACGACATCTCGCAGAATCCGGTGATGGTCGAGGTGAACCAGTCAACGGCGCAATCGGTCTGGACGGTGGATGCGAGCGAGTATCTGCCCTTCGGAGGCTGGGCGCGCAACGTGCAGAGCCTTATCGCCGAGGGGATGGTTCGCGATGGCTCGGGGGTGCGGATCGAGGCGATGCCCTATGTCGCGGTGGAACAGGGCGCGGCCAAGAACCAGATCACGGTGAACTGGCCGGAGGCGGCGAAGGGCCGGCTGCAGGTCACGCTGCGGATGGATAACCCGATCTGACGGGATGCAAGGGCGGGGCCGATCCGGGCCGGGGCGGGCGGATCGGCAAGGCGGCGCGTGGGGCAAAAGTCCCGCGCGCTGTTTTTATGTCAGGTCTGCGGGCGTCAGTCGAAAGGCGCGGCCGAAGCCGCCATTGAGAGCCGCCGAGGTCGCGCGGAGATCGAAGAAGAAGAAATCGGGTAGGTCGATATAGAGCTTCGATTTCGGATGATCCGAGAGCCAGCGCTCGCGCATCGCCGGGAAGGCGGGGGCGTCGCGGTGGATGGCATGCGCTTCGACCTGCAGCGAGAGGCGGGGATGGGTAAGCGGGTCCCCTTTTGCGCCGGGCTCGCCCAGCAGCAACCCGGCCCGGCGGTCCCGGAGCAGGGCCGTCGTATGCGCCGCGAGGCTGGAAACGAAGGTTAACAGCTCTCCCTGGGAGCCGGGGCCGAGGGCGACGCGGGTTACGACCGGCGCGCCTGTATCCGGGTCGAGCGTGCCAAGCGCGCCGAACCGGGCTTCACGGATCAGGCTTTGCGCCAAGGCGCGGGCCTCGGCATCCGTGGGGCGGATCGGGTTGGTGGTTGGCGTCTGCTGCGGCATGGGTGGCTCCTTCAAGGCGGCGCGATGGTAGGGCGCGGGCCTGCGGGCGACAATCGTCGAAGTTATCCACAGGATGCCGTCACGGCAGGCCGCGCACCGAATCATTTTGAGCCTCCGATTCGTCTCGTCGCAGCTGCGGCATGATTTTAACCGTGCGGTCGATTTTCAAATTCAGTTGGGTCCGAGCGGAAACGCTACAGGCAAGCACTTGAATTGGCTCGCCTATTTTCTGCCTCATTTCCGTGCATTTACAGCGTTAGCGCAATCGGTGTCAAAAAATTTACAGAAATATGTAGCGTATAAAGGGGGTTACATGAATCTTAACCTTTGAGTTACAGTGGCGCGGGGTAGAGGGCCTGCACTATCACGCGGGCGACATGCGGACACGCCGTGCCGCAATGCGAAATTGCTGGGAGGAAGCTCATGACTGCGCAAGACAAGGTGACTCAGGTTCCAGAGGTCAAAGAGGTCCCGCCGGGCTTCGAGAACGCCCATGCCGACGCCGCGAAATATCGCGAGATGTATCAGGAATCGATCACCGATCCGGAGAAGTTCTGGGGCCGCGAGGGCAAGCGCCTCGACTGGATCACGCCGTATACCAAGGTGAAGAACACCGATTTCACCTTCGGCCATGTCGATATCAAATGGTTCGAGGACGGCGTGCTGAACGCCAGCGTCAACTGTATCGACCGTCACCTCGCCACGCGCGGCGACCAGACCGCGATCATCTTCGAGCCCGACGATCCGGAAACCCCGGCGCAGCACATCACCTATAAGGAGCTGTCCGAGAAGGTGAACCGCTTCGCCAACGTGCTTTCGAGCCAGGGCGTGATGCGCGGCGACCGCGTCGTGATCTATCTGCCGATGATCCCGGAAGCGGCTTACGCGATGCTCGCCTGTGCGCGCATCGGCGCGATCCACTCGATCGTCTTCGCGGGCTTCTCGCCCGACGCGCTGGCCAACCGGGTCAACGACTCGGGCGCCAAGGTCGTCATCACCGCCGACACCGCCCCGCGCGGTGGCCGCCGCACGCCGCTCAAGGCGAATGCCGACGCGGCGCTGCTGCACTGCTCGGACAAGGTGCGCTGCCTCGTCGTGAAACATACCGGCGACCAGACCTCGTGGATCGACGGTCGCGATGTCGACGTGAAGGCGATGATGGAGAACGTCTCGCCCGAATGTCCGCCGCGTCCGATGAATGCGGAAGATCCGCTGTTCATCCTTTACACCTCGGGTTCGACCGGCAAGCCGAAGGGCGTGGTGCATACCACCGGCGGTTATCTCGTCTACGCCGCGATGACGATGCAATACACGTTCGACTACCATGACGGCGACGTGTTCTGGTGCACCGCCGATGTGGGCTGGGTCACCGGCCACAGCTACATCGTCTACGGGCCGCTCGCGAATGGCGCGACCACGATCATGTTCGAAGGCGTGCCGACCTATCCGGATGCGGGCCGGTTCTGGGCCGTGTGCGAAAAGCACAAGGTCAACCAGTTCTACACCGCGCCCACCGCGATCCGCTCGCTGATGGGCCAAGGGCCGGAATGGGTCGAGAAATACGACCTGTCCGATCTCAAGGTGCTGGGCTCGGTCGGTGAGCCGATCAACCCCGAAGCCTGGGCCTGGTACGACAAATACGTCGGAAAGGGCAAATGCCCGATCGTCGACACGTTCTGGCAGACCGAGACCGGCGGCCACATGCTGACCCCGCTTCCGGGCGCCACGCCCACGAAGCCCGGCTCGGCGACCCGTCCGTTCTTCGGTGTGAAGCCGGTCGTGCTCGACCCGCAGACCGCGGTGAAGCAGGACGAGACCGAGACCGAAGGCGTGCTCTGCATCTCGGACAGCTGGCCGGGCCAGATGCGCACCATCTGGGGCGACCACGAGCGTTTCCAGGAGACCTATTTCAGCCAGTACAAGGGCTATTACTTCACCGGTGACGGCTGCCGCCGCGACAGCGACGGCTACTACTGGATCACCGGCCGCGTCGATGACGTGATCAACGTCTCGGGTCACCGCATGGGTACGGCGGAAGTCGAATCCGCGCTGGTCGCGCATCAGGCCGTGGCCGAGGCCGCCGTTGTGGGCTACCCGCACGAGCTGAAGGGTCAGGGTATCTACGCCTATGTCACGCTGATGAACGATGTCGAACCCTCCGACGAGCTGCGCAAGGAGCTCGAGAAGTGGGTCCGCACCGAGATCGGTCCGATCGCCAAGCCCGATATCATCCAATGGGCGCCGGGCCTGCCGAAGACCCGTTCGGGCAAGATCATGCGCCGCATTCTGCGCAAGATCGCCGAGAACGATTTCGGCAGCCTTGGGGACACCTCGACGCTGGCCGATCCGTCGGTCGTCGATGATCTGATCGAAAATCGCGGGAACAAATGATGTCGGACAGCACGACCATGACGCAGACCAAGCCTGCCGTTCTTATCCTTCTCGGCCCTCCGGGTGCGGGCAAGGGCACGCAGGCGCGGATGCTCGAAGAGACCTTCGGCCTCGTGCAGCTCTCGACGGGCGATCTTCTGCGGGCCGCGGTGTCTCAGGGCACCGAGGCCGGTCTCGCCGCGAAAGCGGTGATGGAGGAGGGCGGTCTCGTCTCGGACGAGATCGTTCTGGCGATCTTGCAAGATCGCATGGCTGAACCGGATGTTGCGAAAGGGGTGATCCTCGACGGGTTCCCGCGCACCGCCGGTCAGGCTGCGGCGCTCGACGGTCTTCTGGAGGAGAATGGCCAGTCTGTGACCGCAGCGATCAGCCTGGAGGTCGATGACGAGGCGATGATCGCCCGCGTCGCCGGCCGATACACCTGCGCCAAATGCGGCGAAGGTTATCACGACGAGTTCAAACAGCCCGAAGTTGCGGGTGTTTGCGACAAATGCGGCGGCACGGAATTCAAACGCCGGGCCGACGACAATGCCGAGACGGCGCGCGCGAGGCTGGAGGCCTACCACGCGCAAACGGCACCGCTGATCGCCCATTACAAGGCGCTCGGTGTTCTCGAGGAGATCGACGCGATGGGCTCCATCGACGAGATCGCCTCGGGCCTTGGGTCGATCGTAAAGCGCGTCTCGGCCTGAATTTTGGGGAGGGGCGGGCCCATGAGGGGCCCGTCTGGAGAGAAACTAAAGGGAGTTAGTCTCATGGCGGACAAATCCTCGTCCAACGCCTATTGGAAGGCGAATATCCGGACCATCCAGATTTCTCTGGTGATCTGGTTCATCGTGTCCTTCGGCTTCGGCATCCTGCTGCGCCCGATGCTGGCAGGCATCAAAATTGGTGGCACTGATCTTGGCTTCTGGTTCGCCCAGCAAGGTTCGATCCTCGTGTTCCTGGTGCTCATCTTCACCTATGCGTGGCGGATGAACAAACTGGACCGCGAGCACGGCGTCGAAGAATAATCTCAGGGAGGAGAGAGGGACATGGATCAGTTTACCCTCAACCTGCTGGTGGTCGGCGCGACTTTCGTGCTCTACATCGGCATCGCGATCTGGGCCCGCGCGGGTTCCACGTCGGAATTCTACGCCGCGGGTCGCGGCGTTCACCCGGTCGTCAACGGTATGGCTACGGGCGCTGACTGGATGTCGGCCGCGTCGTTCATCTCGATGGCTGGCCTCATCGCCTTCGGCGGCTACGACACCTCGGTCTACCTGATGGGCTGGACCGGTGGCTACGTGCTTCTGGCCATGCTGCTTGCGCCCTATCTGCGCAAGTTCGGCAAGTTCACCGTGCCGGAATTCATCGGCGACCGTTTCTATTCGCAAACCGCGCGCACCGTGGCCGTTATCTGCCTCATCGTTGCGTCGATCACCTACGTTATCGGTCAGATGACCGGTGTGGGCGTTGCGTTCTCGCGCTTCCTCGAAGTGGACAACACCACCGGCCTGTTCATCGGCGCGGCGATCGTGTTCCTCTACGCGGTTCTGGGCGGCATGAAGGGCATCACCTACACGCAGGTGGCTCAGTACGTCGTGCTGATCATCGCCTACACCATCCCGGCGATCTTCATCTCGCTGCAGCTGACCGGCAACCCGATCCCGGGTCTCGGCCTGTTCTCGAACGACGTCAACACCGGCGCGCCGATCCTGTCGACGCTGAACGACACCGTCGAGGCACTGGGCTTCAAGTCCTACACGGGTCAGCATGACACCACGCTGAACATGTTCCTGTTCACCATGACGCTGATGATCGGTACCGCCGGTCTGCCCCACGTCATCGTGCGCTTCTTCACCGTTCCGAAGGTCGCCGACGCGCGTTCCTCGGCGGGCTGGGCGCTGGTGTTCATCGCGCTTCTCTACCTGACCGCTCCGGCTGTGGGTGCAATGGCGCGTCTGAACCTCGTTTCGACCTTCTACCCGAATGGCGTGACCGAGCCGGCCGTGGAAATGACTGCGATCGAGAACGACCAGAACCTCGCTTGGGTGCGTAACTGGGCCCAGACCGGTCTTCTGTCCTTCGACGACAAGAACGGCGACGGCCGCATCGAGTACAATGCGAGCGACGCGAACGAACTGACCGTGAACCGCGACATCATCACGCTCGCCAACCCCGAGATCGCCAACCTGCCGGGTTGGGTGATCGCGCTGGTGGCGGCCGGTGGTCTGGCTGCGGCTCTGTCGACGGCGGCTGGTCTTCTGATGGCGATCTCGTCGGCGGTCTCGCACGACCTGATCAAGTCGCAGATCAACCCGGGCATCTCGGAAAAAGGCGAGCTTCTGGCCGCCCGTATCTCGATGGCCGTGGCGATCGTTGTGGCGACCTATCTGGGTCTGAACCCGCCCGGCTTCGCGGCACAGACGGTGGCTCTGGCCTTCGGTCTGGCAGCGTCGTCGATCTTCCCGGCACTGATGATGGGCATCTTCACGAAGCGCATCAACAACACCGGGGCTGTTGCAGGTATGCTCACGGGTCTCGCGACCACGCTGATCTACATCTTCCTGCACAAGGGCTGGTTCTTCATCCCGGGCACCAACACCTTCACGGATGCCCAGCCGATGATCCTCTCGATCAAGTCGACCTCCTTCGGGGTTATCGGCGCGGTCCTGAACTTCATCGTGGCCTACTTCGTGTCGAACGCGACCAAGGAGACCCCGGAAGATATCCAGGAGCTCGTCGAGTCGATCCGCGTGCCGAAAGGCGCCGGTGCGGCGACCGACCACTGAAACAGCGGCGCGGGACGGGGGTAACCTCGTCCCGACCTCTGAATCTTCGGCAGGCGCCCCTCGGGGCGCCGCCACCACCCAAAGGACAAGATCATGGCCGCCGATCTGACCCCGATCCTCGCATTTCTCGAAGGCGTCCACCCTTACGACAATCTGTCGCGCAACGAGCTGGAGCATGTCGCCAGTTCCTTCCGCCGCAGAGAATTGCCCGCGAATGAGACCGTCTATTCCTATCGCGAGCCGCTCAAGGGCATCTACCTGATCAAGCGCGGAGCGGTCGAAGTGACCGATCAGAACGGGGCGCTGGTCTCGATCCTCGGCGCGCGCAACACCTTTGGCGAGCGCGGGCTGATGCGCGACGGTCTGGCCGCGACCACCGCGCGTACGACCGCCGAGACCGTGCTGCTGGAACTGCCTGTCGAAGAGTTCCGCGAGCTGTCGCAAAACGCCCCCGCCTTCGCGCGCTTCTTCAACCGGGTGCGCGGCGGCGAGACCCGCACCAATTCCATCGCGACGATGAAGATCGCCGATCTTCTGGCGCAGGAGCCGATGGGCTGCGCGCCCGAGACCACCGTCACCGAGGCTGCGCGGCAGATGCGCGATGCGCATATTTCCTCGCTTGGCGTGACCGATGGCGAGGGTGGACTGTTGGGCATCGTCACGGTGCGCGATCTTTCGAACAAGGTTCTGGCCGAAGGCCGCGCGCCCGATACGCCCGTGGGCGAGGTGATGACCCCCGATCCGGTGACGCTGACCCCCGAAGGGCTGGGCACCGACCTTCTGCATGTCATGCTGGAAAAGCGCGTCGGTCACCTGCCGATCACCGATCGCGGGCGCTTCGTGGGCATGATCACCCAGACCGATCTGACGCGGTTTCAGGCGGTCAGCTCGGCCGTGCTGATCCGCGATGTGGCGGGCGCCGAGACCGTGCCGGAAATGGCTGCCGTCACCGCGCGCATCCCGCAGCTTCTGGTGCAGCTCGTGGGCGGGCATCACGCGCATGAGGTCATCACCCGGCTGATCACCGATATCGCCGATGCGGTCACGCGCCGCCTGCTGAAGATGGCCGAGGAGGCGCTGGGGCCGCCGCCGGTGCCCTATCTGTGGCTGGCCTGCGGCTCGCAGGGGCGCCAGGAGCAGACTGGGGTGTCCGATCAGGACAACTGTCTGATCCTCGATGACGCCGTGACCGAGGCGGATATGGAGTATTTCCGCCAGCTCGCGAAGATCGTCTCGGACGGGCTGGATGCTTGCGGCTACGTCTATTGCCCGGGCGACATGATGGCGACGAACCCGCGCTGGTGTCAGCCGGTCCGCGTCTGGCGGGACTATTTCGAGGGCTGGATCGCCAAACCCAACCCGGAGGCGCAGATGCTCGCCTCGGTGATGTTCGATCTGCGCGCGATCGGCGGCAACGGGGCGGGGCTGTTCCAGCAGCTGCAGGAAGAGACCTTGGCGAAGGCGTCGAAGAACTCGATCTTCGTCGCCCATATGATCGCCAACAGCCTCAAGCATCATCCGCCGCTGGGCCTGATCCGGGGCTTCGCCACGATCCGCTCGGGCGAGCATCGCAACCATATCGACATGAAGCATAACGGCGTGGTCCCGGTGACCGATCTGGCCCGCATCTATGCGCTTCAGGGCCGCCTGCCCGAAGTGAATACCCGCGCCCGTCTGATCGAGGCCGAACATGCCGGCGTGCTGAGCCATTCCGGCGCGCGCGATCTGGTCGAGGCCTATGACCTGATCGCGTCGATGCGGCTGGAGAACCAGGCGCATCTGGCCCGCTCGGGGCGCAAACCTGACAATTATCTCGCACCGTCGGACCTGTCCGATTTCGAACGCTCCCATTTGCGGGATGCGTTCGTCGTGGTGCGGACCATGCAATCGGCCGCCGGACATGGCAAAGGCGCGATGAGCTGAGGAGAGCTTATGACGAACGATTACATCTCGACCCTTGCTGCCGGCGCGCTTGCCGCTCTCGTGGTCTTCCTGCTCTCTCATCTGAGCAAGAAGTTCCGCGGCGAGAAGCTGCCGAAATGGGTGATGCCCGCAGCGGTCGGGGCGGCGCTGATCGGCTACACGGTCTGGAGCGAGTATTCGTGGTATCCCAAGATGCGCGCGGACATGCCCGACACGGTCGTCGTCTTGCAGAAGATTGATGAGAGCGTCGGCTGGCGGCCCTGGACCTATCTTGTGCCGATGGTCACCCGCTTCATGGCGGTCGATGCGGGCAAGGTGGAGCATCCGGTGGCGGGCAAGCCGGAGCTGGCCGAGACCGATCTGCTGCTGATCGGGCGCTGGCAGAATTTGCAGACGGTGCCGACGGTCTATGACTGCAAGACCGACAGCCGCGCCGATCTGGTGAACGGGGCCACGCTGACGAAAGACGGAGAGCTGTCGGGCGGCGGCTGGCTGAAACTCACGCCCGACGACCCGGGGCTGAAAGCGGTATGCGCAGGAGGATGAGACCATGCCGGGGGGGAGGAAACATCGCGTCCTGATCGTGGAGGATGAGGACAATATCGCCATCGCGCTCGACTATCTGATGAGCCGCGAGGGGTTCGACCATGACCGGATCGATACCGGACGCGGCGCGCTGGAGAAAATCCGCGAGACCCGCCCCGATCTGGTGCTGCTAGACGTGATGCTGCCCGAGGTCTCGGGCTACGAGATCTGCGAAGGCGTGCGCGCCGACAAGGGGCTCGGCGATGTGAAGATCCTGATGATGACCGCGCGCGGCTCGGCGATGGAGCGCCGCAAGGGCCTCGCGCTCGGCGCTGACGGTTTCATCGCCAAACCCTTCGAGCTGCGCGAATTGCGCGAGGAGGTTCACCGCATCCTCGACGGGGAGACGGCCTGATGGATCTCACCCGGCTTTCCCTGCGCACCCGGGTGTTTCTGTTCTTCGCCGCCTTGGCGCTCGGCAATCTGGTGGCGCTGGTGGCGGGGCTGTGGTTCGGCTTCACCCGGCTCGGCGACCCTGAGCTTCTGAATGCGATGGTGATCGGCGGCGCGGTTGCGGGCTTCGTGATCCTCGGGCTGATCGCGTGGATCTGGTTTCTGTTCGACGAGAACGTGGCCAAGCCGATCGAGCGGCTCTCGGGGATGCTGCGCGCCCGCACCACGGCCGAGATCGAGGGCGATATGGACGCCGATATCGCGCGTTATCTGGGCGATCTGGCGCCTGCTGCGGCCTCGGTCACGCGTCACCTGTCGGAGACCCGCAACGCCCTGACTGAAGCCGTGCAGCGCGAGACGACGCGGCTCGCGCAGGAAAAGGAGCGGCTCGAGGCGCTCTTGTCGGATGTGCCGGTGGGCGTGCTGCTCTGCACCGCCGATCATCAGCTGGCCTTCTATAACGGGCAGGCGGTGGAGCTTCTGGGCTCTGCCCATGCGCCGGGGCTGGATCGGCGCGTCTTCGACTATCTCAACCAGCCGCCCATCGCCCATGCCTATGACCGGCTTCTCGCCACTGAAGACCCGGATGCGGCCTCGGACCTGCTCTGTTCGACCAAGGCCGAGGGCCGGGTGCTCGCCGCCCGGATGCGGCTTTTGTCGGAGGGCGAGGATCACCACCTGAGCGCGCGCCCGGGCTATGTGCTGACGCTGCGCGATGTCTCGGGCGACATGGCCTCTCATGCGCAGCGCGAGCAGTTGATGGATGAGCTGTTCGACCGCATCCGCCGCCCTGCCGCAGCCCTGCAATCGCTGATCGGGGTGCTGACCGCCGATGACGGCCCCGCGCCGGGCCCCGAGCGCGACCGGGTGCGCGAGGCGGCAAATTCCGAGGCGCATCACCTTTCCGCCGCGATCCATGAATTCTTCGAGCGCCACGAGGCCAACCGCGCCGATTGGTGGCCGCTCGCGATGATCCGCGCCTCCGATCTGGGGCAGGCGGTGGCCGCGCGGGTGGCCGCCGAGGGCGGGGCGATCCTGCCGGTGACCGCAGGGCTGATGCTACGCTGCGAGGGCTTCGAAATGGTGGCTCTGTTGGCGGGCTTGGTGCGCAAGCTGACGGGGCGCCGCGACTTCCGGCTGGAGATCACCGAGGACGGCCCCGGCGCGCTGATCGCGCTGGAATGGGAAGGCGCGCCGGTGCCTATCGCGGAGCTGGAGGGTTGGCTCGAGCAGCCGCTCGATGTCGGGCTGGAGGACGTCACCGGGCATCGCGTGTTGACCACCCATGCCGCCGAAATCTGGCCCGAGAAGCTGGGCGACACGCGTGCGCGGCTCTGCATCCCGCTGCGCGAGGCGCGCCATGTCACCAAGCGCCCGAAGCCGGTGCCGCGCGCGGTGGTCTATGATTTCGACCTGCTCTCGCGCGAGCGCGTGGCCGAAATCGCCGCCACGCCGCTGACCGATCTGACCTATGTCGTCTTCGACACCGAAACGACGGGCCTGCTGCCCACCGAGGGCGACGAGATCGTGCAGATCGCCGCCGTGCGCATCGTCAACGGTCGGCGGATCGATACCGAGGTCTTCGACACGCTCGTCGATCCCAAGCGCCCGATCCCGCCCGGCTCGACCGAGGTGCACGGCATCTCGAACGCGATGGTCGAAGGCGCGCCCGACATCGCGCAGGTGGGGCGCGATTTCCACCGCTTCGCCGAGGGCGCGGTGCTGATCGCGCATAACGCGCCTTTCGACATGGAATTCCTGCATCGCAAGGAGGTGGCGATCGGCGCGCGGTTCGATCACCCGATCCTCGACACGGTGCTGCTGTCGGCGGTGGTGTTCGGGCAGTCGGAGAGCCACACGCTCGACGCGCTGACCCACCGCCTCGGCATCACCATCCCCGAGGAAGCGCGCCACACCGCGATCGGCGACACGGTCGCGACGGCGGATGCCTTCCTGAAGATGCTGCCTGCGCTTCAGGCGCGGGGGTTGCGGACTTTCGGCGAATTGGTGGCCGAACTGCGCAAACACGGGCGGCTGATCAAGGATCTGAACGGGTAGGGGGCGCTGCCCCCATCTCCTCCGGAGATTCCCCCGGGATATTTGGGCCAAGGCGAAGCGGCTGTTTTGCTTCTCCTTGATTGAAATATCCCGGGGTGAATTCGGCGGAGCCGAAGAGGGGCAGCGCCCCTCAACCTTAAAGGATTTCGAGAACCGTCTCGGGTGGGCGACCGATGCGGGCCGCCGTGTCCGTCAGCACGAGCGGGCGTTCGATCAGCTTCGGATTGGCGCTCAGCGCCGCGAGGATTTCATTCTCATCGGCGTCTTTCGGCAGATCCGTATCCTTCCAGCGGATCATCGCGGCGGCGGGCTGTCCGAGTTTCATCAGCGCGTCCTGCAGCTCGGCCATGGTTGGCGGCGCTTTCTGGTAGTCGCGCACTTCGGGCGTGATCCCGCGGGTTTCGAGCAGCTTCAGCGTCTCGCGCGACTTCGAGCAGCGCGGATTGTGCCAGATCGTTACAGCCATTTGTCCCTCCCGGTGCCGATTGCCTCGGAAACGCTGGCGAAGCCGTCGCGTTCCAGAAGCCGATCGAGGCCGCGCGCGATATCTGCCGCGAGCGAGAGGCCCGCGAAGACCATTGCGGTATAGAGCTGCACCGCCGAGGCGCCTGCGCGGATTTTCTCGTAGGCCTGCTCGGCAGAGCCCACGCCGCCCACGCCGATCAGCGGCAGCGCGCCCGCGGTATGCTGCGAGAGCTGCGCCAGAACGCGGGTCGATTTCTCGAACAGGGGCGCGCCGGAGAGGCCGCCCTGATCGGAGGGGTTGGGCGAGGTCAGCCCCTCGCGCGAAAGCGTCGTATTGGTCGCGATGATCCCGTCGATCCCGCTTTCCAGCGCGACCTCGGCGATCTCGGCCAGTTCCTCGGCGCTCAGATCGGGGGCGATTTTCAGGAAGACCGGAATGCGCCGCGCAAGGGTGTCGCGGGTCTCGATCACGCCTGCCAGCAGCGCCGACAGCGCGGCTTTGCCCTGCAGATCGCGCAGCTTCTCGGTGTTGGGCGAGGAGACGTTGACCGTCGCGAAATCGAGATGCGGTCCGGCATGGGCCAGCACGGTCGCGAAATCTTTCGCGCGGTCGGCGGCATCCTTATTGGCCCCGAGGTTGAGGCCCACCGGAATACCTTGCGGGCGCTGTGCCAGCCGCTCGGTGATCGGTCCCATGCCCTGATTGTTGAAGCCGAAGCGATTGATCGCGGCGCGGTCGGCGGGCAGACGCCAGAGGCGCGGCGGCAGGTTGCCTTCCTGCGGGCGCGGGGTGGCAGCGCCCACTTCAATGAAGCCGAAGCCCGCGCGCATCAGCTGCGGTACGGCCTCTGCGTTCTTGTCGAAGCCCGCCGCAAGGCCCACCGGATTGAGAAGCGACATCCC
Organism: Thioclava sp. ISO4; assembly: GCF_058105145.1. NCBI lineage: Bacteria > Pseudomonadati > Pseudomonadota > Alphaproteobacteria > Rhodobacterales > Paracoccaceae > Thioclava > Thioclava sp. ISO4. The sequence goes on along the minus strand of NZ_CM176571.1, from coordinate 3,904,916 downwards.
CGCCAGATCGGTCTTCAGCCGCGGCGAGGTGATCGGGCCGGGCAGCGGCGCGAGCCCCATCCGCAGCGCGCGCAGCGAGAGCCCATGCGCCTTTTCCGGGTCGATCTTGTGAAAAACCGCGAGGCCCGCGCGCTCGATCAGGGTGGTCACGACATTTCCTTCGGGAAGATATGGCCCGCAGCGCCGAGGGGCAGGGCGTGGTCCCAGACGACTTCGCTGAGATGCAGCGGGCGGTAGAGATGCGGGAAGAGCTGATCGCGGCGCGAGGGCTCCCATTTCAGATCTGCACCCATCGCGGTGGAGTCGAAGGCGACCAGCACCAGATCGGATTCGCCCGCGAAATGTTTCGCAGCCGTTTCGACGACCTGATCGGCGGTGGAGAAATGGATATAGCCGTCCGCGAGGTCGACCGGCGCGCCGAGCGTGTGCCCGGCTTCGCGAAATGCATCCCATTCGGGGCGGCGGAGGATTTTGTAAATCAACATGGCTTTCCCTTGCCCGAAAACGCGCCGTTCGGTCAAGCGTGGGGCTTGCGCAGGACGCGTGGCGGCATAGCTTTGTGCCATGTGCGGACGTATGGCGAACACTCTTCCCGTCGATGCGATGGCGCGTCTGTTCAAGGCGGTGCCCGGGAATGACGTGCCGGGTGGCGAGCGGTTCAACATCTGCCCGACCCAGAGCCTGCCGGTCTGTGTCTCCGGCGAGGGGCAGCGGCAGTTGCGGGCGATGCGCTGGGGTTTCATCCCGCATTGGTACAAGACGCCGACGGACGGGCCTTTGCTGATCAATGCGCGGTCCGAGACCGTGGCGGAAAAGCCTGCCTTCCGCGCGGCGATCCGGTCGCGGCGCTGCCTGATCCCGGCGGACGGGTTTTATGAATGGCATCGAGAGGGTGAGGCGAAGCTGCCTTTCTACGTCTCACGCAAGGACGGCGCGCCGATGGTGTTTGGCGGGCTCTGGCAGGATTGGGAGAAGGGCGGCGAGTTGCTGACCACCTGCGCCATCGTGACCTTGCCGGCGGGGCCAACGCTCGCTCCGATTCATCACCGCGAGCCGTTGGTCCTTGAGGAGGCGGATTGGGCGAAATGGCTGGGCGAGGAAGGCCATGGCGCGGCGACCCTGATGCAGCCGAGGCCCGAGGGCATATTGCAGGCGTGGCGTGTGGGCCAAGAGGTCAATTCTAACCGCGCCTCGGGGCCGGGTTTGCGCGAACCGCTTGCCGATCCCGCTTGAATGGTGCGGCGTGGACCGCTAAGGAGAGGCCAGAGCGCGGGTGTAGCTCAATGGTAGAGCCGCAGCCTTCCAAGCTGAAGACGTGGGTTCGATTCCCATCACCCGCTCCATTTCCCCAAAATCACAGCGATACGCATCTACGAGACGAAAAAAACCGCCCGAGGGACGATCGGGCGGCTTCAGACGTTCGGGATCTGTGGGTGGCGCAGGACTGCGCTCATTTGGTCAGGATCAGCTTGCCCGCCTTCGTGATGCGCAGCGTATAGACCTGACCGTCCAGCACGATATGGGCGAGGTTGCCCTTGCCGGTCAGCACCTCTGCGTCATGGACAGGCAGGGCGTTGGCAAAGCTCTCATTGATGCTCATCTGCGGCCTCCCTCGATCCGGTCGAGCGTCGCTTCGAGCGCGCTCTGGCCCGGGGGGAAGCCGCTGCACAGCGCCTCGACGATGTCGCGCAGGCTCAGCGGCGGATCGATATCAACATGCGTGTCGGCCCGGTATCGGGGGCCGGGGGAAGAGGGGCGTTTCATCTCCGGTCTCCATCTCGCGAAAACGGCTCGTCGGGGATCGACTGGCTGATGAAAATAACCTGAGTGAAATGATCGGGAATGTAAAGGTGATTCTTTTACTAAGGAATTGCACAGATGGCCCTGCATCTGTGCAGACATAGTTCGGGAACCGAAGGGGGATCGGTTGGCGGGGCGGATCAGAACCACTGGCCGGGTTCGATCAGACCCAGATCCATGAGCTGCTGGCTCGACCAGTTGAAGCGTTCGGAATTGACCCAGGTGAAGCTGTGCACATCGTAGGTCGATCCGGGATTGAACTTCAGCGCTTTCGCGACCCGGAACGAGGCGGTGGCACAGGTCAGGTTATGGTGCCACGGGCAGGAATAGGTGTTGTATTCCTCGTCGTTGAACGTGTGATCGGGGCGCAGTTTCAGGCCGGACTTGGCGCGGAACAGCGCGATCCGGTCGATCTTGCGGCGCTGGGCGGGGACATGCTCCTCGAAGCGCCAGCGCAGCCCGCCGAAGAAATCCAGCTGCCGCTCTTTCGGGTGGTCGTGGTTCTCGGGATCGAGCCGGGCCAGCGCGTAATAGCCAGCCTTGTCGAACATCGAGTTCTCGGTATCGACGCCGTTCGGATGCGCCTCGAGATCGCCGGTATAGAGGTCGATCACATAGCTCAGCATCGCCGCGCGGCGTTCTTCGGTATGAAAGCTCAGAACCTCGCCGATCGAGCGGCTCTCGCAGAAGGGGAAGAACAGGTATTCCGCGTTGAAGCAGTAATAGAGCCACGTTCCCGCGGGTACTGCGGCGATGATCGGGTTGATCGCGAGGGGGGCGGCGTCGCGGCGGTTCAGCTCGAAATCGATGCGGTAGATTTTCGTCGGGCTGTCGGCGGCCAGATCGTCCGGCAGGTCCATCGCGGCATGGCCCAGAACCAGCAGCACCGGAAACCCGAGGTTGATATGGTGGCGGATCGTGCTCTCCAGCTCGACCCCGTCCTCCGCGAGGATCACGCCGACCGGGCCTTTGGACAGCGCCGCACTCTGGCGGGTGAGAAAATCGATCAGCGAGGAATATTTCATGCCCGATGCAGCCCTTTCGCGGGGTCTTCGGCCGCAGGATCGGGGAAGGCCCGCATGAAATCAAGCCTTTACGGCCCGCGCCATGCGCGACCTTGCGGGAAAGGGTGATTTGGCTGTATCAGGCCCGCTGGAAAGACGCGCGAGGATTGGCATGAGCGACGCTCCGAAAAAGCTGCATATCAAAACCTATGGCTGTCAGATGAACGTCTATGACAGCGAGCGCATGGCCGAGGCCATGGGCGCCAAGGGCTATGAGCTGACCGACGATGTGGGTGCGGCCGATATGGTGCTGCTCAACACCTGCCATATCCGCGAGAAAGCGGCCGAGAAGGTCTATTCCGATCTGGGCCGTCTGCGTCCGTTCAAGGAGGCCAAGCCCGACCTGAAGATCGGTGTCGCGGGCTGTGTCGCGCAGGCCGAGGGCGACGAGATCCTGCGCCGCTCGGATCTGGTGGATCTGGTCGTCGGCTCGCAAAGCTATCACAAGCTGCCCGAACTGGTCGCGCGGACCGATAATGGCGCGCGCCCCGTCGAGACCGAGTTCCCGCTGGAAGACAAGTTCGACCATCTGCCCGCGCGGCCCGTGCAGGCGCGCCCGACGGCGTTCCTGACGGTGCAGGAAGGCTGCGACAAGTTCTGTGCCTTCTGCGTGGTGCCGTATACGCGCGGGGCCGAGATCTCGCGCCCGGCCGACAAGATCCTGCGCGAGGCGCAGGCGCTGGTGGAGAAAGGCGTGCGCGAGATCACGCTGCTGGGTCAGAACGTCAACGCCTATCACGGGGAAGGTGAGGGCGGTGACTGGTCGCTCGCGCGGCTGGCCCGGTCGCTCGCCAAGATCGATGGGCTGGAGCGCATCCGCTACACCACCTCGCACCCGAACGACATGGAAGACGATCTGATCGCGGCCCATGGCGACGAGCCGAAGCTGATGCCCTATCTGCATCTGCCGGTGCAATCGGGCTCGGACAAGATCCTCAAGGCAATGAACCGCAAGCATACGGCGGAGAGCTATATCCGCCTGATCGAGCGCATCCGCGCCGCGCGCCCCGACATCGTGATCTCGGGCGATTTCATCGTGGGTTTCCCCGGCGAGACCGATCAGGATTTCGAGGACACGATGGCGCTGATCCGCGAGGTCAATTACGGCATGGCCTATTCGTTCAAATACTCGCCGCGCCCGGGCACGCCCGCCGCGGGCGCGAAGGGCGCGGTGCCGGCCGAGGTCGCCGATGCGCGGCTGCAGGAGCTTCAGGCGCTTCTGACTTCGCAACAGCGGGCCTGTCAGGAGAGCATGATCGGGCGCGAAGTGAACGTGCTTTTTGAGAAGCCCGGGCGGCTGGACGGCCAGTGGGTCGGTAAGTCCGATTACCTGCAGGCGGTCCATGTCTCGGGCGAAGGGCTTGGCCCCGGCGTTCTGGCGAAGGTGCGGATTACCGGCACGGCGCCGAATTCGCTGGCGGGCGAGTTGATCTGAGCTCTCGCCGCGTCGACGTCTCAAATGAAAAGGGCCGCGTGATCCGCGGCCCTTCTTGATTGGGAAAGCTGGCCGATCAGTTCGGGCCGGGCGGGTCGTTCGCGATCGCTTTCAGAAGTTCTTTACGCAGGCCTTCCGGGTTGCCCACGAGGCTCTCGTTCTTGCAGATCTGAGTCGCGAGGCCGTTCGCATCGCCGTAATCGTAGCCGAAGGCGACCAGATCATCGACGAAGCTGCCCTGCGGGTGATCCCAGATCGTCTCGCGCCACGGGCCGCGGAAGCAGTCGATATGAATCTGTTGCTTGCGGGTCGGCCCGCAGACGGTCTTGTTGTTGACGTGATCACGCCCGACCGGGCCGGTGTAGCAGCTCGTACCGGCCTGGGCGGCGCCAGCGAATGCCATACCGGTGAGCAGCGCGGCGGCGGTGATTGCAATGGTCTTCATCTCTCGAGACTCTCCTGATCGGGCAGCGGAATTACATACGGCGCTCAGAATCGCTCCGATCCCGGCTCCGTCTGTGCGCAGTTTGCCCTGAACGAACCCAAATTGGCGAGACTTTGTCGATATTTGCCGGGTTTGTGGGAACAATAGCCAAAAAAGTCGGCGGGTGTTCCGCTTGCTGCGACAGTTCTCGCGCTAGGGTTGTGGGGCGTTTGGCTTTTGCCGCGCGATTCTGCGCCACGGAGGCCCTTTTTCGCAGCCAGCGATTCGGCGGTCATGATGCGGCGCGGCGAAGAGGTGGCGTTTCGATCAGTGTATCGGCGCGCATCCCCTTGCGAAACCGGAATTGCCTAATAAATAGGCAATGCGGCCAAGCGGAACCGCGCCTGCGTTTTTTGGTTTCAGTTTGATGAAATTCGCCGCCGCGCCTAGGAGGGCGGGAAACCAGTGCTTGCGTGAATCCCCCGAGGCAGGCACCATATCTTTACCAAACCAGCTAAGGAGACTCTGTATTTGGGCTTCAGCGCGATCACACCCCCGCCTCGCTCTCAGGATGCTCACGAGACGCTTCTTGAGTTCCCCAACAACCGGCTGCTGATCGATCTTTGCGGTGAATTCGACCGCAATCTGGCCCAGATAGAGCACAAGCTTCAGGTTCACATCCTGCGGCGCGGCAACCAACTGGCCGTGGTGGGCGAGCCCGAAGCGCAATCGCAAGCCGCCGCCGTGCTGCATCAGCTGTATCAACGCCTTGAACAGAACAAGCCGATCGACGCCGAAGAGGTGGATGCGGCGCTGCGCATGGCCGATCTGGGTGGCACCGGGACCACGGTCGATGAACAGCTTGAAATGTTCGAGGCGGGTAAGTTCGAGATCCGCACCCGCAAGAAGCAGGTCGAGCCGCGCACCGAGGCGCAGAAGGCCTATGTGAAGCATCTCTTCGAGCACGAGCTGGCCTTCGGGATCGGGCCTGCGGGCACCGGCAAAACCTATCTCGCGGTGGCTGTGGGTGTGACCATGCTGATCGGTGGTCATGTCGACAAGATCATCCTGTCGCGTCCGGCCGTCGAGGCGGGCGAGCGTCTTGGCTTCCTGCCCGGCGACATGAAGGACAAGGTCGATCCCTATATGCAGCCGCTCTATGACGCGCTGAACGATTTCCTGCCGGCCAAACAGCTCGCAAAACTGCTGGAGGAGAAGCGGATCGAGATCGCGCCGCTCGCCTTCATGCGCGGTCGCACGCTGTCGAATGCCTTCGTGGTGCTCGATGAGGCTCAGAACGCTTCGACCATGCAGATGAAGATGTTCCTGACCCGTCTGGGGCAGGGCTCGCGGATGGTCATCACCGGCGACCGCTCTCAGGTGGACCTGCCGCGCGGGATGCCCTCGGGCCTTCAGGATGCAGAGCGCATCCTCGGCCATGTCGAGGGGATCAGCTTCAACTACTTCACCGCGAAAGACGTCGTGCGTCACCCGATGGTCGCGAAGATCATCGACGCCTACGATCAGGCGGAAGGCGAGTAAGGCCGCGAGGCTTTCGACGGAGTTTCAATCTGCCCGCGCCTCGGCGCGGGCATTTTGGTTTGTCGGGAGGATTGCGGAAGGGACGCGTCCGAGCCTCGGGTGGGCGCTTTGTAGCGTGGGTGGCTTGGCGCTTTATCCTCGCAAGCCCGAACGACATTCGAGCCCGCGCTGACATCGCCAATGCGCCCTCCCGGGGGGAGGGTCGGGCGCGGCCCGGGGCTTGTCGCCCCGTGCTAAGAGGGCGGCTTTAACGAAAAACGCCCGGCCATGACGACCGGGCGTTTTCAAATTCCATCGCGAAGAGTTCAGCTCTCGGACTTGCCTTCGAGCGCCTCGATGCGGGCCTTCAGCGCTTCGTTTTCCTCGCGCGCTTTCTGTGCCATCGCACGGACCGCGTCGAACTCCTCGCGGGTCACGAGGTCGCGGTCGGCCAGCCAGCGGTCCATCCAGCTTTTCATCGCCGTCTCGGCCTCGTCCTTCGCGCCTTGGGCCACGCCCATCGCGTTGGTCATCAGCTTGGACATTTCGTCGAACATCTTGTTGGGCGGCTGCATCGGCATCCCCTTGCGGTCAATTTTTGCTTCCCTGTCTATATGGGCCCCGGCGGCCTCGCTGGCAAGGTTGACTTCCCGGCCCGCGCAGGGCTTTCTCGCGGCGATTTCTGACAGGAGACCGCCTTGCTGCCTCTCGCCATTCCCTTCCCCGATTTCGATCCGGTCGCCATCACGATCCCCGGTCTCGGCCTGCCGATCCGTTGGTATGCGCTGGCCTATATCGCGGGGCTGATCGCGGGCTGGCAGATCATCGTGGCGCTTATGAAGCGCGATACGCTCTGGCCGGACAACCGCTCGCCGATGGAGCACGGCAAGGTCGAGGACCTGCTGACGGCGGTGATCATCGGCGTGGTGCTGGGCGGGCGGCTTGGCTTCATCCTGTTCTATGAACCGGCGTGGTATCTGGCCCATCCGCTCGATATCGTGAAGGTCTGGCAGGGCGGCATGTCCTTCCACGGGGGCTTTCTGGGCACGCTGCTCGCGGGGTGGTGGTTCGCGCGACGGCATGACGTGCCCAAGCTGCAACTGGCCGATGCGATGGCGCTGGTCGCGCCGATCGGGCTGTTCCTCGGGCGGATCGCGAATTTCATCAAGCCCGAGCTTTGGGGGCGGCCCACGGACGTGCCGTGGGGCGTGATCTTCCCCGGTGAACTGGCGCAGACATGCCTCGGGATCGCGGGACAGGTGGATGGCACCTGCGCGCGCCATCCCTCGCAGCTCTATGAGGCGGGGCTGGAAGGGCTGCTGCTGGGCCTGATCCTGTGGAGCATGGTGTGGTTCGGTCGCTCGCTGAAGCGCCCGGGGCTGAGCCTCGGTGTGTTCCTCATGGGCTACGGCGCCGCGCGCGCCTTTGTCGAGCTGTTCCGGCAGGGCGATCCGCAATTCGTGACCCTCGGCAATCCCTATGGCCACGTGATCCGCTTCACCGATGGCTGGGGCCTGACGATGGGGCAGGTGCTGTCGCTGCCGATGATCGCGGTGGGGCTGTATTTCGTGATCCGCGCGCTTCGGGCGCCGAGAGCCTCGTGACCCCGCTGGGCGACATCCTTGCCGCGCAGATCGCGGCGGAGGGGCCGATGCGGCTCGACCGTTATATGAGCGCCTGCCTGCTGCATCCCGAGCACGGCTATTACGCCACCCGCGATCCGTTCGGGCGCGCCGGCGATTTCATCACCGCGCCGGAGATTTCCCAGATGTTCGGCGAGATGCTGGGGCTGTGTCTGGCGCAGGCCTGGCTGGATCAGGGCCGGCCCGCCCCCTTCGTGCTGGCCGAGGCCGGGCCGGGGCGTGGCACGCTGATGGCCGATATGCTGCGCGCGATGAAGGCGGTGCCGGGGATGGTGGAGGCCGCACAGGTCCATCTGATCGAAGCCTCGCCCACCTTGCGCGAAATCCAGCGCGAGACGCTGGCGCCGCATCAGATCACGTGGCACGAGACGATCGACGGCCTGCCCGAGAGGCCGATTTTCCTCGTCGCGAACGAGTTTCTCGACGCGCTGCCGATCCGGCAGTTCCAGCGGGACGGCGACGGCTGGGCCGAGCGGCAGGTGGGGCTGTCCGACGACGGCACGCTGACGCCCGGCCTCGCGCCGCCGTCGCGTCTCGAGGCGCTGGAGGCGCGCATGGCCGACACCGTGCCGGGCGACGTGGTCGAGGCCTGTGCGGCTGCGGTGAATTTCACCGAGACGCTGGCCGCGCGGATCGCGCGTCAAGGCGGCGCGGCGCTGCTGATCGACTATGGCAACTGGCATTCCAAGGGCGACACGTTTCAGGCGCTCAAGGGCCATGAGCCCGTCGATCCCTTTGCGGAGCCCGGCGAGGCGGACCTGACCGCCCATGTCGATTTCGAGCCTCTGTCGCAGGCCGCGCAAGACGCGGGGGCCGCCGTCTCGGGCATGACCGCGCAGGGCGTTCTGTTGGAGCGGCTCGGCATTACGGCACGGGCGCAGCGCCTCGCGGAAGCGTTATCGGGGGCCGCGCGCGAGACCCATATCGCCGCGCATCGCCGCTTGACCCATCCCGAGGAAATGGGTCACCTGTTCCAAGCTCTGGCGATTGTCGCACCCGCTGCGCCGCTGCCGCCGGGGTTCGATCCGAAGACCATCTGAGCTATTGAGGAACGCGATGTCGACGATGCTCGAAATTCTGACCTCACCCGCCTTGGGAACCGTGAAGCACGGGTTCTTCACACGCAAAGGCGGCGCGTCCTCGGGTATTTTTGCGGGGCTCAACTGCGGTCCCGGCTCGTCGGATCAAAGCGAGGCGGTGCGCACCAATCGCGCCCGCGCGGCCGATGCGATGGGCGTGGAGCTGAACGCGCTGCAAGGCGTCAATCAGGTGCATTCGCCCGATGTCGCGGTGATCGAGGAGATCACCGATCCGCCGCCGCGCGCCGATGCGGCCGTGACCAAGGTGCCGGGCATCGCGATTTCGATCCTGACCGCCGATTGCCAGCCGGTGCTGTTCTCCGACCCGAAAGCGGGCGTGATCGGCGCGGCCCATGCGGGCTGGCGCGGCGCGATGGAGGGTGTGCTGGAGAACACGCTCGACGCGATGGAGCGCTTGGGCGCGCATCGCGAGAACATCACGGCGGTGATCGGGCCGTGCATCTCGGTCCATTCCTACGAGGTCGGCGAAGACTTCATGGAGCAGTTCCTGATGGAGGACATGGACTACAGCCGGTTCTTCTCGCCCGGCCCCTCGGGCAAGCCGCATTTCGACCTGCCGAGCTTCTCGCTGCACCGGCTGCGCGAGGCGGGCGTCGGCGAGGCGGAATGGATGCGCCGCTGTACCTATCAGGAGCCCGAGCGCTTCTATTCCTACCGCCGCACGACCCATGCGGGCGAGGCCGATTACGGGCGTCTGCTCTCGGCGATCCGGCTCTGATCCGGGCGCGCGGGCGGCGCGCTTTGCGATATTGGCGGGGCGGCTGAGACAATCCGCCTTGCCGCATTCCTTCGTTTCCTTGCGCGAAAAAATCCAACTCCCGCCCCATGCTGGCCCCATTACGCGGGCAGAACAGTCCCGAACCGGATCGAAAACGATCTCGAGACGAGGGGACAAAGACATGAACAAGACTCAACCGACCCGCCGCTGGATGAAAGCCGCCGTGGCTTCCGCACGCGACTGCGACACGCGGATGCCCTGGGCCCGCAAGGCGCGCCCTTCGCAGGCCAGCCGCGCTGTGGCGTCTGCCTCGCGCCGGGTCAGCGCCGCACAGTGAGCTCCCTTCTCGCGCGGCGATCGTAATTGGTCATGCTGATCGCCGCGCGAGACCTGGCCGGGCGCTGCCACGCCCGGCCATTTTCATCACCCGTCTCCAGTGTCTCTGGGGGCGGGTGATTCGCTTTGAATGTGGTGAGACTGTGGCGGTTTGTGCGCGGTGGAGAAACGTGCCGTTAGGGCAGGGGCTGACTGCTTGGCGATCACGCGACAATCGCTTCAATAATTTGACGCCTGTGCAGGTTTTAGCCATGTTGTGAGCGTCTCTCTGCAACCGGTGGGGGCCGATGCAGCCGTGAGAAGACCGAAAGGCCTATCGCATGAATCTACCCCACCGGACGGCAGCTGCCGCGCTACGTCCCACCGAAACCGAACCGCCTCTGCCGCGCCCTTTGCGTGCGAGTCCGAACGCGCCGAAACGCGCCCTGCGCGCCTCGGCGATGACCCGCCGCTATGCCGCGTGGTGGCTGGAGGCGAACGGCTTCATCGAAGAAACCTCCCGCGTCGCCCCGGCGATCCCGCTGTTCGAAGAGGCGTTCTCCGCCTTGGCGCGCGGTGCCGTGATCGCGACCGAGGAGGGCCCGGTCTCGGTTGAGGATCTGGTGCCCGGGATGCGGGTTCTGACCGCCGACGAGCGTGTCGAGACCGTCACCTGGAAAGGCTCGATGACGATGTTCCCGGCGGCGAAGGATGTGGCCGCGCGGATGATCCGCGTGACCGCCGAAGCCTTCGGACATGGCCGCCCGTCGCAGGATCTGGTGTTGGGCCCGCATGCGCGGATTTGCCTGCGCGATGCCCGGCTGCGCGGGCGTCTGGGCATCGAGGCGGCCTATGCGCCGATCGCGGCCTTCGTCGATGGGGTGAGCGTCATCGAGGTTACGCCGATCTCGCCGGTCTCGGCCTATCATCTGGTGCTGGAGCAGCACGGCTCGCTCAAGGTCGGCGGCATGGAGGTCGAGAGCTTCCACCCCGGCGAAGGGTTCGAGCGGACGATCGACCCGCGGATGGCCGAGCTGTTCCTCGCGCTGTTTCCGCAGATGGACAAGCTGCGCGAATTCGGTCCGATCGCCGCGCCGCGGCTGACCCGTTTCGAGGTCGAAGAAATGCTGATCTGACCGGGGCCTGTAAGGGGTAAAGGTTCCGGTTGGCGATGACTGTGCTTGTGGGGAGACAGTCACGGAAACGCCGCGCGTTGAGAACCTCGCGCGGCGTTTTTTCGTCTTCAGACAGGCGAGGGAGGATTACTCCTCCATCGCCTCCAGCTCGTCGATGAAGCCTTCGATCATCGACAGGCCCTTGTCCCAGAAGGCCGGGTCGGATGCGTCGAGGCCGAAGGGCGCGAGCAGTTCCTTGTGGTGCATCGAGCCGCCCGCTTCGAGCATCGCAAAATACTTGTCCTGGAAGCCCTCGGGCGCGGCCTCGTAGGCGGCGTAGAGCGCGTTCACCAGGCCGTCGCCGAAAGCGTAGGCATAGACGTAGAAGGGCGAGTGGACGAAGTGCGGGATGTAGGACCAGAAGGTCTCATAGCCCTCCATGAACTCGAATGCCGGGCCGAGGCTTTCGCCCTGCACCGACATCCACAGCGCGTTGATATCCTCGGGCGTCAGTTCCCCTTCGGCGCGGGCTGCATGCAGCTTGCACTCGAAATCGTAGAAGGCGATCTGGCGGACGACCGTGTTGATCATGTCCTCGACCTTGCCGGCCAGAAGCGTCTTGCGCTCTTCCTTGGTCTTCGCGGCAGCCAGCAGCTTGCGGAAGGTCAGCATCTCGCCGAACACCGAGGCCGTCTCGGCCAGCGTCAGCGGCGTGTTGGCCAGCATCTCGCCCTGTTTCGCCGCCAGCACCTGATGGACGCCGTGGCCCAGCTCATGCGCCAGCGTCATCACGTCGCGCGGTTTGCCGAGGTAGTTGAGCATCACATAGGGGTGGACGGTCGTCACGGTCGGATGCGCGAAGGCACCCGGCGCCTTGCCCGGTTTTACGCCCGCATCGATCCAGCCTTTGTCAAAGAAGGGCTGCGCGATATCGGCCATGCGCGGATCGAAGCCGGAATAGGCGTCGAGCACGGTGTCCTTCGCCTCGTCCCACATGATGTCGCGCGGGGCCTCGGTGGGCAGCGGCGCGTTGCGGTCCCAGACCTGCAGCTTGTCGAGGCCGAGCCATTTCGCCTTCAGCTTGTAGTAGCGATGCGACAGGCGCGGGTAGGCCGCGACCACGGCGTCGCGCAGCGCCTGCACCACTTCCGGCTCCACGTCGTTCGACAGGTGGCGACCGGTCTGCGGCGTCGGCATCTTGCGCCAGCGATCCTCGATTTCCTTTTCCTTCGCCAGCGTGTTGTGGATGCGCGAGAAGGTGCGGATGTTCTCGCCGAACACATTCGCCAGCTCTTTCGCCGCCGCTTCGCGCTTTTCGCGATTGTGGTCGGAGAGAAGGGTGGTGGTAGCCTCAAGGCTCAGCTTCTCGCCCTGCACCTCGAATTCCAGCGCGGCGGTGGTCTCGTCGAACAGACGGTTCCACGCGGCGGCGCCGACGACCGATTGATCGTGCAGGAATTTCTCCAGCTCGTCGGAGAGCTGATAGGGCTTCATCGCGCGCATCCGGTCAAACACCGGCTTGTAGCGGGCGACCTTCGAATCGGCGAAGACGGTCTCGTAGGTCTCATCCGGGATGCGGTTGAATTCGAGGCTGAAGAAGACGAGCGGCGTGGTGTAGGTGGTGATCTTGTCCTGCGCGTCGGACAGCAGCTTCACCCGCGCCGGGTCGGTCGTGTTCTGGTAATAGCGCAGGCCCGTATAGGACATCACGCGGCCCGCTTTCTCGTCGATCTCCTCGTAGCGCTTGATGCACTCTGCCATGCCCGCCGCATCGAGATCGGCCAGTTTGCCTTCATAATCGGCGGCGAACTCGGCGCAGGCTTTTTCCAGCCACGCCATGTCCTTGGTCAGTTCCGGCGCGTCGGGCGCGGGATAGAGATCGCTCAGATCCCATTCGGGCAGATCGCCGAACGCCCCTGCATTTGAATTCGCATCGAAAACGGGGCGGCGGGGTGTGAGCGTCATGGGGTTCCTCGTGTCTGATCGGTTGCTTTCCAGATAGGGTCAGGGGCGCCATCCTGACAAGGGCGCGGGGTCGCTCGGCGCTGCACAATTTTTCGGCAGATGCTATGAAATGAACTTTTCCCCGACGCGGCGCGTTGCATAACATCGGCCATCGCCTTTTACTCGGGGGGTACAGGGCCTAGACATAAATAAAAGACTAGGGGGACTTAACCGGCGCGATGACAGAGTATTTCAACGAGATGTTCGACGGCGGCCAAGTGCGTCAGCCCTATACCGGACTCGACGGCTGGATGCGCGAAATGCCGTCCGAGTTGCGCGCGATGAAGCAAGCCGAGGCCGAGGCGCTGTTTCGCAGGATCGGCATCACTTTTGCCGTCTATGGCGAGGGCGGGGACCCGGACCGTCTGATTCCCTTCGACATGTTTCCGCGCGTTTTCACCCAACCGGAATGGCGCAAACTGGAGCGCGGCATCAAGCAGCGCGCCCGGGCGCTGAATGCCTTTCTGCTCGACGTCTACGGGCGCGGCGAGATCGTGCGGGCGGGGCGAATCCCGGCGCGGCTGGTCTATCAGAACGACGCTTACGAACGCGCGGTTTCGGGCTTTATCCCACCGCGGGGCATCTATTCCCACATCGTCGGCGTCGATCTGGTGCGCACCGGGCCGGATCAGTTCTATGTCCTCGAAGATAACTGCCGTACCCCGTCGGGCGTCTCCTACATGCTGGAGAATCGCGAGATCATGATGCGGATGTTCCCGCAGCTGTTCCGCGAGAACCGGATTGAGCCGGTGGATGGCTATTCGGATGCGCTGCGCCGCACCTTGGCGTCGGTCGCGCCGACGAAATGCGAGGGCGAGCCGACGGTCGCGATCCTCACGCCGGGCCATTTCAACTCGGCCTATTACGAGCATTCTTTCCTCGCCGACCTGATGGGCGTCGAATTGGTGGAAGGCCCGGACCTGTTCTGCGAAGGCGGCTTCTGCTGGATGCGCACGACGGAAGGCCCGAAGAAGCTCGACGTGATCTATCGCCGGATCGACGACGCATTCCTCGACCCGCTCTGCTTCCGCCCGGATTCGATGCTGGGCATTCCGGGGCTGATGGATGTCTACCGCTCGGGCGGCGTTTCGATCTGCTCGGCGCCGGGGGCCGGCGTGGCGGACGACAAGGCGATCTACACCTTCGTGCCGGAAATGGTGCGCTTCTATCTGGGCGAAGAGCCGCTTTTGGAAAACGTGCCGACCTGGCAATGCGCCAAGAAGGACGACTGCAAATACGTTCTCGAAAACCTCTCCGAGCTGGTGGTGAAGGAAGTTCACGGCTCGGGCGGTTACGGGATGCTCGTCGGTCCGAAATCGACCAAGGAGCAGATCGAGAATTTCCGCCACAAGATCGAGGACAATCCCGAGAACTACATCGCCCAGCCGACGCTGGCGCTGTCGACCACGCCGACCTTCGTGGAAGAGGGCGTGGCGCCGCGTCACGTCGATCTGCGGCCCTATTGCCTTGTCGGTGAGAAGGTCGAGCTGGTCCCCGGCGGGCTGACCCGCGTCGCGCTGACCGAAGGGTCGCTCGTCGTGAACTCCTCGCAGGGCGGGGGCGTGAAAGACACCTGGGTTTTGGCGGAGTGATCGGATGCTGAGTAGAACCGCTGAAAACCTGTTCTGGGTCGCGCGCTACATGGAGCGCGCGGAGACGATGGCACGGCTTCTGGAGGTCGGCGCGCGGATCGCGCTGACGCCCTCGACCGGGCATGGCTACCGCTCGGAATGGGAGAGCCTGCTGCAAGCCTCGGGCACTGCCGACGGCTTCTCCGAGAAATACGGCGACCCGGTGCAGCGCAATATAGAGAGCTACCTGTTCTTCGACCGCGACAACCCGTCCTCGGTGATTTCCTGCATCGAACGGGCGCGGGAAAACGCCCGCATCGTGCGCACGGCGATCACCGGTCAGGTCTGGGACACGCTCAACACCGCGTTTCAGGAGATCCGCCAGATCGAGCGTCAGCCGCGCTCGGAATGGGAGATTACCGAGCTCTGCGAGTGGGTGACCCGGCAATCCGCGCTCCTGCGGGGCGCGATGGACGGCTCGATGCTGCGCAATGACGGGTTCTTCTTCATGAATCTCGGCTATGCGCTGGAGCGGGCCGACAACACCGCGCGCCTGATCGACGTGAAGTATTTCGTGCTGCTGCCTTCGGTGGAGATGGTGGGCTCTGGCCTCGACAATTATCAATGGCAGGTGCTGCTGCGCGCGCTGCAATCCTACCGCGCCTTCCACTGGGCCTATGGCGGCGAACTGACGGCGTCGAAGATCATGCACTTCCTGATCCTCAACCCGGCCAGCCCGCGCTCGCTGATGTCGGCGACGCGCAAGGCGATGCACCATCTCGACAATCTCGAAAGTTTCTATGAGGTCGCGCCGGGCACCGGCCTGCCGCAGATGCGCGCCAAGGCGCTGATGACCGAGCTGAACCAGACCAAGGTCGCCGAAATTGTCGACGAGGGGCTGCACGAGTTCCTCACCCGCTTCATCGGCGAGATCGGGCAGCTGACCGCGCTCGTTCAGCAAACCTACCTGTCGGGAGATGCGCGATGATCCTCACCGTCAACCATGTCACCACCTATGATTACGACGCGCCGATGGGCGCTGCGGTCCAATCTTTGCGCATGTTCCCCTCGCGCTTCGAGGGCCAGCGCGTGATCGAATGGGATGTCGCGGTCGAAGGCGGTCTCCGCGGTGGGTCGTTCCGCGACGGCGCGGGCGACCGCGTCGAAGGCTGGTCGATCCGTCCGCCGGTCGACGAGGTCGCGATCACCGTGAAAGGGCAGGTCGAGACCTTCGATACCTCGGGCGTGCTGCGCGGTCATCGCGAGCTGGTGCATCCGATGGCGTATTTGCGCGAGACCGTCGCGACCTGGATCGACGACAGTCTGGCGGCGCTGGCGGAAGAGGCCATTTCGGGGGCGACGGAAGATCTCAACCGGGCGCATCGCCTGAGCGCCGCGATCTCCGAGGCGATCGAGTACAAGCCGGGGGCCACCCATTCCCACACCACCGCCGCCGAGGCGCTGGCGCAGGGCGAGGGCGTCTGTCAGGACCATGCCCACGCGCTTGTCGCCGTGGCCCGCTCGGTCGATCTGCCCGCGCGCTATGTCTCGGGCTACCTGTTCGCCACCGATGACGGTACGCCGCACGAGGCCGCCCATGCCTGGGGCGAGATCTGGGTCGCGGGGATCGGCTGGATCGGCTTCGACCCGGCGAACAAATGCTGCCCCGACGAGCGTTACATCCGCCTCGGCTCCGGGTTGGATGCGCGCGAAGCCGCGCCGATCCGTGGCATCACCCAAGGCTCGGGTGAGGAGCGACTGCACGTCACAGTTGCCTTGGACCAAGTCCAGCAATAGATTGCGCGCTTGTCACGGATCAGGGAACGAACATGACCTATTGCGTAGGCCTCTTGCTGAACGAGGGGATGGTGCTGCTGTCGGACACGCGGACGAATGGCGGGCTCGACAACATCGCGACCTATCGCAAGATGTTCACCTTCGAGGAGCCCGGCGAACGGGTGATCGCGATCATGACCGCGGGCTCGCTCTCGGTCACGCAAACGACGCTTGCGCGACTTCGCGAAGCGGCCGATGCGAGCGACGCGACGGGCGACAGTTCGATCATGGAAGCGCCGACGATGCTGAAAGTGGCCGAGATCATCGGCAACACGATGGCCGGCGTGCGCAAGGACATCACGAGCCGGATGGATGCCGAGCGGGTCTCGACCTCGGCTTCGATGATCGTCGCGGGCCAGCGCGCGGGCGGCGAGATGCGGATGTTCCTGATCTACCCGGAAGGCAACTTCATCGAAGCGACCGAGGACACGCCCTTCCTGCAGATCGGCGAGCATAAATACGGCAAGCCGATCCTCGATCGCGTGGTGCGTCCCGACACCAACCTGATCGACGCTCAGAAGGCGGTGCTTCTGTCGATGGATTCGACGCTGCGCTCGAACCTCTCGGTGGGCATGCCGCTCGATCTCGCGGTGATCAAGAAGGACGACTGCCGGATTTCCAGCCAGCGCCGCATCGAGGCGGGCGACAGCGATTTCGCGGAAATGTCGGAAGCCTGGTCGAACGCGCTGCGCGACAGCTTCACGCAGATTCAGCTTTGACCGGCTCGCGGGCTTCCAGCCCGCCCGCCGCGTCGAACAGCGCGGCGCAGCCGTCGTAGAAGCGTTTCCGCGTCGCGGGGATTTCCATCATCAATTCGTGCTCGGCGTCCGGGATGACGTCCAGCGTGCCTTTCGGCCAGCGTCCCATCCGGTCATGGACCGCGGGCGTGTGCACGATCTTCTCCACCCCGCCCAAGCCGCAATAGCAGGGCAGGTCGGGGGAGGGCAGGGCGGCCAGCGCCTCGCATTCCAGCAGACTCTCGGCGACCCAGTGGATCGTCGGGCCGGCCAGCGTCAGTTCGGGATGTTTCGCGGCGTGGTCGACCAGCCAGGCCCACATTTCGGGATCGCGGGTCAGGCGGTTCGCCTCGAAACTGTCGCGATAAACGTAAGTGGTGCCGTTCATACCGGGCGGATAGCTGTTCGCGAGGAAGCCGTCGCCCAGAAGGTTCGCCAGCACGATCCGGAACGGGTGCAGCACCGGCGAGGTGGCGATCCCCCACATCGGCGCAGAGAAAGCGACCGCGTTGAAGCGGTGGTGTTCGTGCATCACCGCGCGCAGCGCGATCGCGCCGCCCATCGAGTGGCCCACGATGTAATAGGGTTGCGGCAGGCCCAGCTCGTCTGCGGCGGCGATCACCGCGTGCAGATCCCACTGGTAGTCCTGCAAGCCGCCGACATGGCCCTTTTCGGGCGCGTCGGGCAAAAGCCGGTCGGCCAGGCCTTGCCCGCGCCAGTCGATGGCGAGCATGGCATAGCCCCGGGCCGCGAATTCCGCGGCCGCAGGGCCGTATTTCTCGACATATTCGGTGCGCCCGCATCCCAGAAAGACCGTGCCGCGTGGTTGGGGCGGGGCAGGCCAATGTGCGAAGCGTATCCGCACACCGTCTTCCGCCGTCAGCCAGTAGGCCGCGCCCCCCTCGGGGCCGCGTGCGATCTCTTCGAAAAGCGGGGCGCGTTCCATCAGGCGAGCGCCGCGCCCAGCTGCATGGCGAGGCCCATCGAGCCGTCGACCGAAAGCTTGCCGGACATGAAGGCCGCAGTCGGGTTCACATCGCCGTTGAGCATGCCTTCGAAAGTCTCGCGGTCGGCGGTCAGGACCACCTCGGCGTCGTCGTCGCCTGCGCGCACGCCGTTCTCGTCGGCAATGATCGAGCCTTCATCCTCGATCACGAATTTTGCAGTCGAAGAAAACCCATCGGGCAGTTTCGCCCGCAGCGCCTCAACGGCCTTGTCGATAACCTCGCTCATCGCGTCCTCCAATTTTGATGGCCGGGCTCTCGCATTCTCCGGCAATTGCATTACAGTCATGATTTATGTGGCAGCGATTTGACAGATACAAATGTGTCGTCACGGCATTTTGCTTTTCGGCGATGCTGGGAACAATGGCGGCATTCCCCGCCAGCGCCGAAACTGCGGGGCTCGAGCCGTATTTCAAAGAGTTGGCCGATCCGAACGATCCGGGCTGGTCGCGGGCCGAGGCGGACATCCGCAGGGCGTGGTCGCGCTCGGGGTCTGCGGCGATGGATTTGCTGTTCAAGCGCGGCGAGGATGCACTGGACGCGGGCGACACCGAGGCCGCGATCGAGCATTTCACGGCGCTGACTGACCATGCTCCCGATTTTGCCGCTGGCTGGAACGGGCGGGCGACGGCCTATTTCATGGCTGGGCTGTACGGGCCTTCGGCGGCGGATATCGCGCGCACCCTGAAGCTGGAGCCGCGTCATTGGGGCGCGCTTGCCGGGCTGGGGGCGATCCTCGAAGAGATGGGCGACGACAAGCGTGCGCTTGAGGCCTATCAGAAGTCTTTTGCCTTGAATCCGCATCAACAGGATGTGAAAGACGCCATTGCGCGCCTCGATAAGGCGCATCAGGGCACGGCTCTTTAAGGGCTGGAACGGAGCTGCGATGCAAGGCGGGCGGATCACGGCCGTTCTGGGGCCGACCAATACTGGCAAAACCCATTACGCAATCGAGAGGATGCTGGCGCATCGGACCGGTGTCATCGGGCTGCCGCTGCGGCTGCTCGCACGCGAGGTCTATGACCGGATCGTGGCGCAGCGTGGGCCTTCGGTCGTGGCGCTTGTCACCGGCGAAGAGCGCATCGTGCCCGAGCGCACGCAGTATTGGGTCTGCACGGTCGAGGCGATGCCGACGGGGATCGGCGCGGACTTCCTTGCCATCGACGAGATCCAGCTGTGTGGCGATCCCGAGCGGGGGCATGTCTTCACCGATCGGCTGCTGCATGCGCGCGGGCTGCACGAGACGCTGTTCCTCGGCTCCGAGACGATGCGCGGGGCGATCGCGGCGCTGGTGCCGAAGGTGCAGTTCACGAAGCGCGAGCGGTTTTCCGAGCTGACCTATTCCGGCTCGAAGAAAATCTCCCGGATGAAGCCGCGCTCGGCCATCGTCGGGTTCTCGGTCGAGAATACCTATGCGATCGCGGAACTGATCCGCCGCCAGAAGGGCGGCTGCGCGGTGGTGATGGGGGCGCTGTCGCCTCGCACCCGCAACGCGCAGGTCGAGATGTATCAGAATGGCGACGTCGATTATCTGGTCGCCACCGATGCGATCGGGATGGGGCTCAACCTCGATATCGACCATGTCGCGTTTTCGGCCACCTCGAAATTCGACGGGCGGCGGATGCGTCCGCTTTTCCCGCATGAGCTGGCGCAGATCGCAGGCCGGGCAGGGCGCCACACCACCGACGGCACGTTCGGCGTGACGGGCGAGGCGCGACCGCTGCAGCCCGAGGTGATCGACGCGATCGAGAACCACCGCTTCGCGCCGCTGCAGCGTCTGCAATGGCGCAATGCGCGGCTGGAATTCGGCACCGTGGACCGGCTGATCCAGTCGCTCGATGCGCGGCCAGAGGGCGAATGGCTGACCAAGGGGCGCGAGGCCGACGATGCGCGCGCGCTCAAAGTGCTGGCTGACGATCCGGCGATCCGCGACCGCGTCACCAGCCCAAAGGATGTGCAACTCCTCTGGGATGTCTGCCGAATCCCCGATTTTCGTTCGATTTCCGAGGCCGAACATGCAACGCTTCTGGCGCGCATCTTCGAGTTCCTGCAATCGGGCAAGGGCGTGCCCTCGGACTGGCTTGCACGTCAGATCGAGCGTATCGACAGGACGGGCGGCGATATCGACACGCTCTCGCGTCGTCTCGCCTTCATCCGCACATGGACCTATGTTGCGCAACGCAAAGGGTGGGTCGATGATGAAAGCCATTGGCGCGAGGCGACCCGCGCTGTAGAAGACCGCCTGTCGGACGCGTTGCATGGCGCGCTGACGCAAAGATTTGTGGACCGGCGCACCTCTGTGTTGATGCGCCGGCTCAAGCAGAAGGAGACCCTCGTGGCCGAGGTGAACGACAAGGGCGAAGTGACGGTTGAAGGCGAATTCGCGGGCCGTTTGGAAGGATTCCGGTTCAAGCAGGACGAGACCGGCTCGCCCGACGAGGCGAAGATGCTTGCCCGCGCGGCCTACGAGGCGCTTGCGCCCGAGTTCAGCCTGCGCGCGGACCGCTTCTACAATGCCCCCGATACGGAGATGGATTTCACCGAGCAGGGCGGGCTGATGTGGGGCGAGGCCGCTGTCGGCAAGCTGGTGAAGGGGCCCGATCTGCTGAAGCCGACCGTGCAGGCATTCGTCGATGACGAGGCGGGCGCGGATGTGGCCGAGAAGGTCACGCGCCGTCTGCAGCATTTCATCGACCGCAAGGTCGCCGCTTTGTTCGAGCCGCTTCTGGCGATGAGCCGCGACGAAGAGCTGACGGGTCTCGCCCGCGGCTTCGCGTTCCGCATGGTGGAATCGCTGGGCATCATCCCGCGCGAGCAGGTCGCCGCCGAGGTGAAGGATCTCGATCAGGACGCGCGCGGTTCTCTCCGCAAGCACGGTGTGCGCTTCGGTCAGTACACGATCTTCATGCCCGCGCTTCTCAAGCCCGCGCCGACGCGTCTGCGGCTGGTGCTGGCCTCGCTGTGGTCGGGCGCGGATGAATTCCCCGAAAGCCCGCCTCCGGGTCTCGTGACGATTCCGAATATCGACGCGTTCGATGCCGAGACCTACCGTCTGTCGGGCTACCGTCCCTCGGGCGCGCGGGCGATCCGCATCGACATGCTCGAACGTCTCGCCGATCTGCTGCGCACGCAGGACAGCCGCGGCGGGTTCGAGGCCAATCCGGACATGCTCTCGATCACCGGCATGACGCTGGACCAGTTCGCCGATCTGATGGGCGGTCTGGGCTACAAGGCCGAGAAGGGCGAGCGCGCGAAGGTGAAAGCCGCCGATCTCGAGAAGGCCGAAGAGCAAGCCGGTGCCGAGGCGCTCAAGACCGAGCAGGCCGACGAGGCGAAAGCCGAGGCTGGCGGCGGCGAGCAGCCTGCCGAGACCCATCCCGAGGCGGAGGCGGCGGCCGAGGCCGGCGGTGACATGGTGGCGGCCGGTGATGTGGCCAGCGACGAGGTCGAGGTGTTCTACACCTTCACCTGGGCGCCGCGTCCGCGCGGCAACCGTCCGCCGCGCCGTGAACAGGGCCAGGGTGGCAAGCCCGGTGGCGAACGTGGCGAGCGCAAGGGCGGCGGCAAGCCGCATGGCAAGCGCGACGGTCACAAGGGCAAGAAGGGTGGCAAGCCGCAAGGCGCGCGCAACTTCGAGGCCCGTCCGCCGAAGAAGGACAAGCCGGTCGATCCGGACAACCCCTTCGCGGTTCTGGCTGCCCTCAAGGACAAGAAGTAACGACCCGCATGGCTGACGCGCCCGAGCGCATCCGCATCGACAAATGGCTCTGGCAGGCGCGGTTCTGTAAGACCCGCGGCCTCGCGCAGGAGCTGGTGCAGGGTGGCAAGGCGCGCGTCAACGGTCAGCGTATCGACAAGCCCGGCCGGGCGATCGGGCCGGGCGATGTGCTGACGCTCCGGCTTGGCAAAGGTCAGGACGCCCGGATCTGCGTTTTGCGGGTGCTGGACTGCGGCACGCGGCGCGGTCCGGCGGTCGAGGCGCAGGCGCTTTACGCATTGCTCGAACCGGACGGGTAGGCTGTGCGGAATGCCGCAGCGAAAAGCTCGGGCTCTCTCTTGAAAGAGGGGGCATCCCCCGCTAGGACGGGTCAGGAAGCTGTTCAATCGGGGTTTCACCAATGACCTACGTCGTCATCGATAACTGCATCAACTGCAAATATACCGACTGCGTCGAGGTCTGCCCGGTGGATTGCTTCTACGAGGGGGAGAACACGTTGGTGATCCATCCTGACGAATGCATCGACTGCGGCGTCTGCGAGCCGGAATGCCCCGCCGATGCGATCCGTCCGGATACCGAGCCGGGAATGGAATCCTGGGTCGAACTCAACCGGAAATATTCCGAACTCTGGCCGGTGATCACCCAGAAGAAAGACCCGATGCCGGACGCCGAGAAACATGACGGCGAGAGTGGCAAGCTGGAGAAGTATTTCTCCGAGGCCCCCGGCGAAGGCGACTGACGGGTCGGTGATTCTGACCAATTTGCCCGATTCTGAGCGAATTGGGGCAGTTTACGCTGCGACAATCTGTCAAAATGCGCCGCATAACCCACTGAAATCGTATGATATTACCCATGCGCGACAGTAACGCGCTTTGAAATGCGCGCGATTTTTGCTATATTACTGTTACAAAATGAGTTCGACCCCACCTTCTGCGGTGCCTGCTCGCCCGCAAAAGAGATCTCGTGACTGACTGACGAACGCGGAGCTATTCAGCTCCGTGGGCGTCCTATGCTCGCTGGATACCGGGGTTCGTGACCGGCTGCAAGGAAACGAACCGCATGACCAAGACCAAGAAGACCGAATTCCGCCCCAACGATTTCGTCGTCTACCCGGCGCATGGCGTGGGGAAAATCATGTCCATCGAAGAACAGGAAATCGCCGGGCTCAAGCTCGAGCTTTTCGTGATCTCCTTCGAGAAGGACAAGATGACCCTGCGTGTGCCGACGCATAAGGCGACCGAAGTCGGGATGCGCAGCCTCTCCTCGCCCGACATGGTGACCAAGGCGCTTGAGACCCTCAAGGGCAAGGCGAAGGTCAAGCGGGCGATGTGGTCGCGCCGCGCGCAGGAATACGAACAGAAGATCAACTCGGGCGACCTGCTCGCGATCGCTGAAGTGGTGCGCGACCTGCACCGCAGCGACGATCAGCGCGAGCAGTCCTACTCGGAGCGTCAGCTCTATGAAGCCGCGCTCGAGCGTCTGACCCGCGAAGTCGCCGCCGTTTCGGGCACCGACGAAGAGCGTGCCGCGAAAACCGTCGACGAGGTTCTGGTCGGCCGCGCCGCCTGATCCCGACAATAGCGGAACTTTTCCAACGCGAGGCTTGCGGGCCTCGCGTTTTTTCATGCGCGCAGGGCAGGGGGAGGGTCAGGCTTCGGGGCCGGTCTTCTCGTTGCCCGGCGTCTCGCGATCGCTCTCGTCGCGCTCGCCGCGGCGGCGGAACTGCTCCATCATCGCGGCTTCCAGCTCGGCGTTGAGCTCCTTCGTGCGCGCGATGTAATCGGGGTTCTGCTCAACCGGAACGCCCGGCTTCCAGACCTGCGCCAGATCGCGCACCGCGGCCCGGTCGAGCTTGAAGAACAGCTTCTCCAGCTCGGAGGCCTCGAAGGCCGAGAGCCCCGCATTCTCCAGCACGTAGCGCCCGGCGCGCAGCGAGCTGTCGAACATCTCGCGCACGATGTCATTCGCGCCCGCCCGATACAGGTCGAACACATGCGTCCGGTCGCGGGCGCGCGCGACGATATGCAGATCGGGCCGGATCCGGCGCGCATAGGCCACCAGCTTCGTCGTCTGCTCGCGCCCGTCCAGCGCGACCACCAGCACCCGCGCCTGATTGATCCCGGCAGCGGCGAGCAGGTCGGGCCGCGTCGGGTCCCCGAAATAGCCCTTGAAGCCGAAGGTCCGCATCAGCTGGATCGTCTTGAGATCGGAGTCGAGAACCGTCGTGCGCATCCCCGACATCGTCACCAGCCGGTTCACCACCTGCCCGAAACGGCCCACGCCTGCGATGATGATCGTCTGTTGCTCGTCGATCGCGTCCGGGTCCGGGCCGGGAGGCTTGCGCAGCCGCAACCCGATCTGCTCGTGCAGGATGAACAGCAAGGGCGTGATCAGCATCGACAGCGCGATCACCACCAGAAGCTTCTCGGCCAAGGCGTTGGGCAGGATGCGTTGCCCCACCGCGAAGGAGACCAGCACGAAGCCGAATTCTCCCGCCTGTGCGAGGCTCAGTGTGAATAGCGAGCGATCCGGCCCGCGGATCTTGAACAGCACCGACAGGCCGTAAAGCACCGCCGATTTCAGCGCGACCAGCAGGAAGACCAGCGCGAAGATATTGGCGGGCTGCGCGGTGATGACGTCGAAATTGATGCCCGCGCCCACGGTGATGAAGAACAGCCCCATCAGCAGCCCTTTGAAGGGCTCGATGTCGGATTCCATCTCGTGCTTGAACTCGCTATCGGCCAGCACGACCCCGGCGAGGAAGGTGCCGAGCGCGGGCGAGAGGCCCACGAGGTTCATCAGGCTCGCGATGCCGACCACGATCAGCAGCGCCATCGCCGTATTCACCTCGCGCAGCCGCGCCCCTTGCACGAAGCGGAACAACGGGCGCACGACGTAGTGGCCGATCAGCACGGTGAAGACGACGGCGGCCAGCGTGATCACCGTGACGCCCCAGGCGGGCAGCGAGTCGATCAGACGCGCCACGACATGATCGCCGTGCCCCGCCTTGGCCACCGCGCGCGCGCCGGGCAGCGCCAGAAGCGGCATCAGCGCCAGCATCGGGATCACCGCGATATCCTGCGTCAGCAGCACCGCAAACGAAGACCGCCCGCCCGCCGTCTGCATCAGCCGCTTCTCGTTGAGCGTCTGCAGCACGATTGCGGTCGAGGAGAGCGACAGCGTCATCCCGATCGCCAGCGAGACGCGGAAATCCTCGCCCATCGCCATGACGATCACGGTCACCAGCACCATGGTGACCAGCACCTGCAACCCGCCAAGGCCGATCAGCTTGTCGCGCATCGCCCAAAGCGCGCGCGGCTCCAGCTCCAGCCCGATCAGGAACAGCATCATCACCACGCCGAACTCCGCGAAATGCTGGAGGTCGGTCATTTCCGCGCCCGAGAGGCCCGTGGCGGGGCCGATCAGGATGCCCGCGATCAGGTAGCCCAGCACCGAGCCGAGGCCCGCACGGGTGGCCAGCGGCACCGCGATGACCATCGCGAGCAGGTAGAAGGTGGCTTGAAAGAGAAAGCTTTCCATTGGCGGCTTGCATCCTTGGGCGGGTGCGCGGGGAAGGCGCGCGACGCGGCTTCTTACCAGCGTAGTTCAGCGCGGGCCGTACGCAAGAGCGCAGGGGGAAGAATGGTTGCGCCGGGCGCGGTTAGCCGCCTTGCAGCAGCTTCAGCGTCAGGTTGCGCGACCCTTTCTTGTAGGTCAGCGCGTTGGAGCCGATCTGCGTCACGCGCCCGCCATCCAACCGGTCGCCCACCCCCACTTTCACGAAACGCCCATTCGACAGCCGCACCAGTGCGCGGCGGTTCGAGGACGAGCCATAAAGCCCGATCAGGTTGATCTTGCGCAGGTTGATCACGTTCTCTTCGGTGGCCTGCCGGGCGACAGAGGCCGAGGTCGGCAGGCGCGGCGGTGCGGCGGTGGGCTCGGGCTCGTCGAGATCGGCGGGCCTCGGGTCGGGCACCGGTGTCGCGACCGGGGCGCGCGCGGCGGCGGCGGCGGCCGACGGGGCGGGTTCGGCGGCAATCGCGGCGGCCAGCGCCTTCTCGACCGAGCGCGAGAAATTGCGCGGCTTCGTCGGAGGGGTGGCCGAGCGCGCCACGGCCAGAGCGGTCGCGCCCGCGAAGGGATCGGTGTTCTCGGCGACGGCGTCGTCTTGCGCCTGCACCGCTGCCGCGACCGCGTCCTGGATCGAGGTCGGGCGACGCTCGGGGCGGAGCGCGGTGAGGTCGGGGTTTGCGACCGCGGCGGATTCCGAAGCGGGGGCCTGCGTCGCGGCGAGCTTGGTCACGGCGTCGGGCCGGGCCGTCGGGCGGGTGGTCTGAAGTTCGGGATTGGGCTGCAGCGCCGGGTCGAGCGCGCCTTGATCGTTGGGATCGGCCTGCGCGGCGGGATCGGTCTGCTCCGGCGCGGGGGCCGCACCGGTGAGGTCCTCGGGGCGGCTGGCCGGACGGAAGCCCGAGAGCGACGGGATCGCGCCCAGCGTGCCTTCCGGCGTGACCGGTTGCGTCGCGGCATAGGCCTGCGCGACCGCTTCGGGGCGCGGGCCCGGCGTGACGTCGGGCTCGCCTGCGTAAAGCGTGAAGCCGCCCGGCATCTCGACCCCGTCCTCCGTCGGCGTGACGGGCGGGGTGTCCGGCGTCAGCGTTTCGGCGCTTGGCGGATCGAGTGGCGTCGCGGTGAAGGCCGGCAGGTCGGAGGGCTGCGGCTTGGTCGTCGCGGTTTGCGCCTCGGTCGCGGGGGGCTCGGTTGCGTCGCTCTGCGGGGCGTCGCTGGTCACCGTGTCTGCTTGGGTGTCAGGCGTGCTCTCCGTTGCCGCTGCCTGCGCATTCGGTGCGGTGTCAGCGGTCGTGTCTGCCGCGGCGTCGGGAGCGGTCGGCTGCGTATCTGCGGGCTGGTCTGCCATGGCCGTGTCGGCTGGCTGCGCATCGGTAGGCTGCTCAGTTGCCGACGTCTCGGTGCCGGTCTCGGCGGGAGTCGCCTCGTCCGCCGGGGCGGTGTCGTCCGTTGCGGCCGTGGAGCCTTCGTCGCTTTGCGCGGCTGGAGCGGGCTGCTCATCGGCAGGGGCGAGCGCCGCGACCTGATCGCTCTCGGCGGCAGGCTGTTCGGGCGCCGCGTCGGCTTGTGCCTGCGAGGCCGACTCCGCGGCTTCGGGCGCCGCACTCGTGTCGGGCGTGGCCGGTGCGAGTGCGGTCTGCTCGGGTGCGGCATCCGCATCCGGGGCGGGCGCTTCGGCGATGGCGTCCACCGGCGCATCGGCGGGTGTGGGATCGTCGAGCAGGGTCGTCCAGAGCGCGATGATCGCCAGAACCAGCACCAGCGCACCGGTGAGCATCAGCCCGAGATGGCGCGGCTTGCCGCCGGTCATGGGACGCTTGGTGCCGCCGAAAACGGTTTTGTCCTGCGCGCTCTCGACGATGGGGGCGGGGGTCGCGGTGGTCGGATCCGGCCCGTCCTTCGCCTCCTCGCGCAGCAGCGAGGTCGCGGATTTCGCGCCAAGCGCACCCGCGCCGCCGATGCCCTTGCGTGCCGCGGCACCCATGGCTTTCGCCCCTCTCGCTCCGGCTTTCGGAGCCGTCTTCGGCTCAAAACGCGGATCGGGCTCGTCGAAATCGAGGGTCGGCGCAGTGATCTTGGCGCTGCCCGCGGCGATCTCGCTGCGATCGGGCTGAGGGTGGAGCCGGGTGGCTCCGCCGAGGCGCGGGGACGTTTCGTTCACGCTCACGGTGGTCGTGTGATCCCGGCGCGAGGCGAAAGCGGCGGCGATCGCGCTGGCATCGGATTTCGGCAGATCGTCGTCGTCATCCTCGGCCGTATCGAGGCCTTCGTCCTCCATGCTGGAGCTCGCCTCCTCGGGCTTTGTGTCAGACTCCGTGGCGTCGGGCACGGCGGGCGTGGCGGCAAGGCCCGCTGCGGCCAGCGACGCGTCCGAGGGCTCAACGCCATCCTCGGCGTCATCAATGGCCGTATCGTTCGGCTCGGTCGCGGCGAATTCGACCGCCTCCGTCGCCTCGGTTTCCTCGGAGGCGACTTCGCCTGCCGCGACCGCTTCGGCAGCCTTGGCGGCGGGGCTTTCCGCGCCGGGCGTGTCGTCGCTCGGGGCCTCGGGCGCACCCTTATCTTGCGCGTCGGTTTCACCCTCAGAGGCCGCGAGCAGATCGGAGAATTCGCCCGGCTCTTCCGGCAGCGTGGCCTCGGGCTCCTCCGTCGAAGCTGGCTCCGACGGTTGGTCCAAGGCGCTCAATTCGGCCAGTTCGGTTTCCGAGACCGCGCTATCGTCGGCAAGCTCCGTGATGTCGCTTTGCGTGTCGGCGGGGTCCGCCTCAGCGGGGGAGGCCTCCGGCATCACGGCTTCCGCCGTCGCCTCGGTCGCGTCCTCGGACAGGTCGACGGCCACGATCAGCGCGGATTTGTCGGGCTCCACATGCGCGCCTTCGGGGATGTGCTGCGCGACCGAAGAGGTCAGGCCGAAATGCGGCTCGCCGGGGAAATCGCCGGGCTCGGGGGCGGCCACGAAGCTGACCGGGTTGAAGCCGTTCTCTTGCGCAAAGTTCTCGGCTTCCTTCAGCGTCTCGCGCGCGATCACGGCGACCTGCACGGTCTGGCCGGGGCCTGCGAAATCATAGATCAGCTCGCTGACCGGGTAGGGCGTCATGCCCTCCAGCGCCGTCTCAATCTGGGTCTTGCGCTGCGCGGGGCTGGGGCCGGGCGCATAGATCGCGGTGTAGAGGATCTGCGTATCCGGCAGCACGAGCTTCGAGGTGAAGCCGCGCGGCGCTTGCGCCCGTGCCTTGTCGCGCAGGGCTGTGACCTCGGCCATCGGGTCATCGCCTTCGAGCGCGGCCTCGCCCAGAAGCGTCCAGCCCTCTTTCGCGCGGTGCACCAGAGCGATGCCATCATGCGAGAGGATCAATGCAAAATCGGGTTTCATGGGTACTGCGCGCGCCTCGGGGCGGTCCGGTCCAAGTCTTCACATCTTCGTAAAGGAGATTCGATCTTCTGAAAAGCGCCGCGACGGATGCGAAGCGGGCAATTGCCGGTTTTCCACCGTTTTGACGGCGCAGCCGCAGGCAGCGCCGGAAGAAATGTTCGAAATGCAACGAGAGGTGGTTTGAATGGCGCGCCGGTATCGCGGCGCGCCATGTTTGTTATCAGCTGGTTGCGGCGCTCAGCGCCTGATCGAGATCGGCGATCAGATCGTCCACGTTCTCGATCCCGATCGACAGGCGCACCACGTTCGGCGCGGCCCCTGCGGCGATTTGCTGCGCCTCGGTCAGCTGGCGGTGCGTGGTCGAGGCCGAGTGGATGATCAGCGAGCGCGCATCGCCCAGGTTCGCGACATGGCTGAACAGCTTGAGATTGTTCACCAGCTTCACGCAGGCGTCGTAGCCGCCCTTCACCGCGACGGTGAACAGCCCGCCTGCACCTTTCGGCGAGATGGTCTTCATCCGCTCGTGCCAGGGCGAGCTTTCCAGCCCGGCATAGGTCACGTAGTCGATGCGCGGATCCTTCTCGAGCCATTCGGCCACGGCCTTTGCATTGCCGTTATGCTTGTCCATCCGCAGGCTCAGCGTCTCGATCCCCATCAGCGTGTAATGCGCGCCTTGCGGGTTCATCGTCATGCCGAGATCGCGCAGCCCCACCGCGATCGAGTGGAAGGTGAAGGCCATCGGCCCCAGCGCCTCGTGGAACTTCAGCCCGTGATAGGCGGGTTCGGGTTCGCTCAGCGAGGGGAACTTGCCGCTCGCCGACCAGTCGAACTTGCCGCTATCGACGACGCAGCCGCCGGTGACGGTGCCGTTGCCGGTCATGTATTTCGTCAGCGAGTGGACGACGAGCGTCGCGCCATGCTCGATCGGGCGGCACAGGTAAGGGGTGGCCAGCGTGTTGTCGACGATCAGCGGCAGGCCGACCTTGTCGGCCAGTTTCGCCACCGCCGGAAGGTCGGTGATGTAGCCGCCCGGATTCGAGATCGACTCGCAGAAGATCGCGCGGGTGTTCTCGTCGACCGCGGCTTCCAATGCGTCGAGATCGTCGAAATCGACGAAGGTGCAGGACCAGCCGAAGCGCTTGATCGTGTGGCTGAACTGGGTGATCGAGCCGCCATAGAGGCGCGTCGAGGCCACGATGTTCAGCCCCGGCCCCATCAGCGGGAAGAGCGCCATGATCTGCGCCGCATGACCCGAGGAACAGGCAACACCGCCCGCAGCACCTTCCAGCGCCGCGACGCGCTCGGCCAGTTTCATCACCGTCGGGTTGGTCAGGCGCGAATAGATGAAGCCCACTTCTTCGAGGTTGAACAGACGCGCCGCGTGGTCGGCGTCTTTGAAGGCGTAGGATGTGGTCTGGTAAATCGGCACCTGCACCGCGCCGGTCGCGGGATCGGGCTCGGCGGCGGCGTGAATTTGCAAGGTGTCGAAAGCGTAGTCGGACATGGTTTGGGGCTCCTCTTCTCTTGCCGAGACGTTAGCGGGACCGGGGGAGGCCGACAAACACATTCGTTTTGCGTGATGGGAAGGTGCAGCTCGCGCGCTCAGCGCATCCAGAGCTTCGCGCGCTTGATCCGGTTGCGCAGCGCCTTCTCGTGGCGCGGCATCCCTTCCTCGGCGATGATCGCGCGCAGTTTGCGGCCCTTGCCCTGATAGATCAGCTTCTTCGCAGGCTCGTAGGCCTTCAGCACCTTCTTGACCTTGTTCGGGGCCGTCAGCTCTTCGACCGTGTCGATCACGGTGTCGCTTTCGCGCGCATACATCAGTGGCAGGGCGCGGTAATGGCAGGTGATCTCGCCGTCGAGCCCATCGAGCTCCGGCCCCGGCCGACCGCCACCGAAGCTATGGATCACCAGCGGCAGCGCCACCTGATCTAGCCACGGGTCGAGCGATTGGCAGGCCAGTTCATCGGGGGCATCGTCGCGGATCTCGCTCGCATAGCGCAGGAAGCGCGCGCCGAATTCGACCGGGTCGGCGCCGAAGAACCAGCCCGCGTTGAAATACATGTAGCGCCGCCAATATTCGTCCGGCTGGCTCAGATCGAGCGTCTCGTCGAACCCGTCGAGCCCGAACTTGTCGTAGAGCGATTTCCAGATGCCCGCGTAGCCGGGACCGTAAAGTGGCGGCTCGGGCCATGTGCCGGTGCGGCGCATCGACGCCGAGGGGCGGTCGAAATCGAAGCCCACCTGCGACAGCGGTCCGGTGAAGACCGTATCGGTGTCAAAGAAGACGAAGGGCTCGCCTTCGGGCAGGGCGGCCAGCGCCTCGATCTTGTTGCCATAGGGATAGGTTTGGCCGAAAACCTTCGACTCGAAGGGCACGATCTCGGCGCCCGCATTTTCCAGCAGCGCCCTGACCGGACCCGAGATCCGCGTCTCGTCGGACCAGCGCGGCCCGGGCTGCGGTTCGGCTATCAGCAGACGCCCTTCGAAATCCGGATTGGCCGCGCGAAAGCTCAGCACGAAAAGAATTGCCTCGAATTCCAGCCGTCCCGCCTGTGCAACACAGAAGACGTTGAAGGGTTGTGAAGTCCGGGGGTTCGCCGCCATACTGCCGCCTGTCGGAGGGTTTGGTGCAGTATAGCGAGAAAGTTCAGGGGTAAAAGGTGATACGGATAAGCAAGTTAGCAGCAGCGCTGGCGCTGTGTGGCCTCGCGTTGAGCGGCCCGGCGAGCGCGCAGAATTTCACCACCGCCGCCGAAGTGCGCCCGATTCTCGGCATGACCCGCGATTCCTGGGTCGCGATCCGGGAATATGGCGGGAAGGATCTGGTCTATTTTACTCATCTTCTGGCGTGGCGCTGCGGGTTGAGCGAGATTCGCTATGGTTTCAACGGCGCGCCGCCGAGCAAGTCGTTCAAGATGGAGAAGTGCCACGAGGGCACGGCCCAGCCCAACGCGATCTCGGGCGATAATGTCTATGTCAGCCAGCCGCAGGGCTCGGTCTCCGAGGTGCGGGTGAAGCTGATCTACGACGACGGAAGTTCGGAAGAAGCGCGCTTCAAACGTAAAGCGGTGCTGCAGTAAACGGCGCAGCGAATGCGCGTTATTCGACGCAGCGGGCCCCGTGGGAGCCGCGTGTCACCAGTTCCTGAGAGGGGGAAGTGGTGGGTGACCCTGGAATCGAACCAGGCGTGGGTCGCCCCGGCGGAGTTACAGTCCGCTGCCGCACCTTGCAGCACGTCACCCGACGCTGGGCGGGAGATACAAAAGGGGGCGGGAGGCGTCAAGAGAGAGTTTGCCGAAAAATTGCCCTCCGGATCAGAGCTTGCCAAACGAGGCCATTCCGCGCAGGTAGGGGCCAAAGGAGACCCGCGATGAAAAAGCCAGCCTGGGTGATCGACAAGGAACGCGCCAAGCGCGCTGCGGCCGCCGAGACCGTGTGGCTCTTCGGCCTGCATGCGGTGCGCGATGCGCTGCAAAACCCGATGCGCGAGCGGTTGCGGCTGGTCTGCTCCAAGAACGCCGCCGACAAGCTGGCCGAGGCGATCGCGGCTTCGGGGCTCAAACCCGAGATCGTCGATGTGCGCAAGTTCGACAAATTCGTGCCGATCTCGACGGATTCCGTGCATCAGGGCGCGGCGCTCGAGGTGAAGCCGCTCGATTGGGGCGCGCTGAAGGATGTCTGCTACGATGCGCGCCGCGTGGTGCTGCTTGACCGGGTGACGGATCCCCATAACGTGGGCGCGATCCTGCGCTCGGCCGAGGTGTTCGGCGCGGCGGCCGTGATCGCGCCGCATCGCCATTCCGCGCCCGAGACCGGGGCGCTTGCGAAAACCGCCTCCGGCGCGCTGGAACGTCAGCCCTATCTGCGGGTGAAGAACCTCTCCGACGCGATGGAGGAGCTGCGCGGCATGGGCTTCCGGCTGATCGGGCTTGCGGGTGAAGCCACGATGTCGCTCGAAGACGGGCTGTCCGAGGCGGGAATGGAACCGGTGGCGCTGGTTCTGGGCGCCGAAGGACCGGGCCTGCGCGAGAAAACGCGCGAGACCTGCGACCGTCTGGTGCGAATCCCCTTCGCGGGCGAGTTCGGGTCGCTCAACGTCTCGAACGCCGCCGCAGTGTCTCTTTACGCATCCGCAAGCAGGTAGCGGTCACAAAATCGCGATCATGAGGGTATGGACCTTAAAACCGGGGGGATGCGTTCCTATCTCACTGTCAGAGGCGCAGCTTCGGAACCGCCGCGTCTCTAGTTCACTGTCCCTCGTTCCGCCACTGTTGCGCCCAGCCTTTAAGGCTCGGGCGCATTTTTCTTAGAGGGCTGCGAAAAGAAGAGGTTTCAGATGCAAGACGAGATTCGCGAAATCCTTGGCAATGCGAAAGTGATCGCCGTGGTGGGCATGTCGCACAAGCCGGAGCGCCCCTCTTACGACGTGGCGCGGTTTCTGCAGTCCAAGGGCTACCGTGTGATCCCGGTCAATCCCGGCCTTGCCGGGCAGGAGTTGCTGGGCGAGACGGTCTATGCCGATCTCGGCGCGATCCCCGACGAGATTTCCGTGGACATGGTCGACGTGTTCCGTCGCTCCGAGGCGGTGCCGGAGGTCGTGGACGAGGCCTTGGCGCATCTGCCGCATCTCAAGACGATCTGGATGCAGCTTGGCGTATCGAATGACGCCGCCGCCGAGAAAGCCCGCGGGCAGGGCGTGAAGGTCGTGATGAACCGCTGCCCGAAGATCGACTATCCGCGCGTGATGGCGGGCTGAGAACGGGCTCTGCCCGCCGCCGAAGGGCGACAATCAACGGAAAAAAGGGGGCTCTGCCCCCGCGCTATCGCGCCCCCCGGGATATTTCGACCAAGCCGAAACGCATCTTCCTCTTGGCAGAAGTATCCCGGGGGAGGCGCAGCATGCGCCTGGGGGCGGCGCCCCCTTGCCGCCGCCCACGGCCCGCACTACGCTTCGGCAACAAGAGCTTACGAGCGGACCTCCCATGCGTATCGGCATCCTCCAAACCGGCCAATCCCCCGACGTTCTGCGCGACAAGGCGGGCGACTATCCTGACATGTTCGAAGCCCTGCTCGCCGGGCGCGGCCTCGAATTCCAACGCTACGACGTCGAGCATATGCACTTTCCCGAAAGCGTGCATGACTGCGACGGCTGGCTGATCACCGGCTCGCGCCACGGCGCTTATGAAGATCATCCTTTCATCAAGCCGCTCGAGACGTTCATTCGCGACGCCCATGCCGAGGCTGTGCCGATGGTGGGCATCTGTTTTGGCCATCAGATCATCGCGCAGGCGCTTGGCGGCAAGGTCGAGAAATTCTCCGGCGGCTGGGCCGTGGGTCCGCAGGACTATGATTTCGGCGGCGAGGTGATCGCGCTCAACGCGTGGCATCAGGATCAGGTGACCGAGCTGCCGCTGGGCGCGACGCCGATCGCCGAAAATGATTTCTGCGCCTACCCCGCGCTCGCCTATGGCGACACGATCTTCACCGTCCAGCCTCATCCGGAATTTCCCGACGCATTCGTCGAAGGGCTGATGGACACACGCGGACGCGGCGTCGTGCCCGATGACCTTATGCAGGCCGCCCGCACGCGGCTGGGCCAGCCCAACGGCGCGTCCCGGATCGCCGAGCGCATCGCCGATTTCTTCCTCAAGACAAGGGTGCCCGCGCACCCGGAAAGCTGACCGATGAGCGACATGAAGGACTGGACCGACCGTATCCCGCAGGCCGCACGCGATTACATCGAGGGTCGGCGTCTCGACGAGGTGGAGTGCATTGTCGCCGATATCGCAGGGG
Source organism: Thioclava sp. ISO4 (assembly GCF_058105145.1). Taxonomy (NCBI): domain Bacteria; kingdom Pseudomonadati; phylum Pseudomonadota; class Alphaproteobacteria; order Rhodobacterales; family Paracoccaceae; genus Thioclava; species Thioclava sp. ISO4. Next base: position 3,870,172 of record NZ_CM176571.1, on the reverse strand, counting down.
TCGCGCGCGGCAAGGCGATGCCCGCGTCCAAGTTCAAGTTTCAGGATCGGTTCTTCCTGCCGAACTCGATCTTCCTGCAAACGATCACCGGCGAATGGACGGATAACCCCTCGGGCGCTTTCACCGAACCGGACATGATCCTGACGCCCGATTTCTCGACCGCGACGGCCGCGCCGTGGACGGCGGACTGGACCTTGCAGATCATCCATGACGTCGAGGATCAGCAGGGCAATCCGGTGCCGATCGCACCGCGCAACGTCCTCAAACGCGTGCTCGCGCTCTATGAGGCCGAAGGGTGGACGCCCGTCGTCGCCCCCGAGATGGAATTCTTCCTCGTCGCGCGCAACGTGGACCCGAACCAGCCGATCATCCCGCCGATGGGGCGCTCGGGCCGTCGGGCGGCGGCGAAACAGGCCTATTCGATGTCGGCGGTCGATGAATACGGCAAGGTCATCGACGATATCTACGATTTCGCCGAGCTTCAGGGCTTCGAGATCGACGGCATCTTGCAGGAGGGCGGTGCCGGTCAGATCGAGATCAACCTCGCCCATGGCGACCCGGTCGAACTGGCCGATCAGATTTTCTACTTCAAGCGGCTGATCCGCGAGGCCGCCCTGCGTCAGGATTGCTTCGCCACCTTCATGGCGAAACCGATCGAGGGCGAGCCGGGCTCGGCCATGCATATCCACCAATCGGTGATCGACACCAAGACCGGCCAGAACATCTTCTCCGACGAGAATGGCGGCGAGACGGAAGCCTTCCTGCATTGCATCGCGGGGCTTCAGACGCACCTGCCCGCGGTGATCGCGCTGCTGGCGCCCTACGTGAACAGCTATCGCCGCTACGTGCCGGATTTCGCCGCGCCCATAAATCTCGAATGGGGGCGCGACAACCGCACGACGGGCCTGCGGGTGCCGATCTCCGGCCCGGCGGCGCGACGGATCGAGAACCGTCTGGCGGGGATGGATTGCAACCCCTATCTCGGGCTCGCGGCCTCGCTTGCCTGCGCCTATCTGGGCCTCAAGGAAAAGCAGATGCCGAAGCCCGAATGCCTGGGCGACGCCTATATGTCGGCCGAGGACGTGCCGGTGAACCTGGGCGATGCGCTCGATCTGTTCTCGGAGAGCGCGCCGATCCGCGACGTGCTGGGACCGGAATTCTGCGCGGTCTACGAGGCGGTGAAGCGCAACGAATACAAAGAGTTCCTGCAGGTGATCTCGCCCTGGGAGCGCGAGCATCTGCTGATGAACGTGTGATGCGATGAACCTGCTCTTCGCCAATGACCGCAAGGGCGAGCACGCGCCGAGCTATTATGCAGCGACCGCGCTGACCGACCGGCGCTGGCCCGAATTGAAGGGCCGCCACCGGGCGGATGTCTGCGTGGTGGGCGGCGGCTTCACCGGTCTGTCGGCGGCGCTGCATCTGGCGGAGAAGGGCTATTCGGTGCGGCTGCTCGAGGCCCATCGCGTGGGCTTCGGCGCCTCTGGGCGCAATGGCGGGCAGGTCGGCTCGGGCCAGCGGCTGGAGCAGGACGATCTGGAGAAAGCCCACGGTCCCGAGATGGCGCGCAGGCTCTGGGACATCGGCGAGGACGCGAAAGCGCTGATCCGCGACCTGATCGCACGCCACGAGATGGACGTGACCTTCCATCCCGGCATCGCCCATGCCTGCCGGACGCAATCCGAGGTCGCGCATTCGCATCACATGGCGGAGAAGCTGGCCCGCGATTACGGCTACGATCAGGTGGAGCCGCTCTCGCGCGACGCGTTACACGCGATTCTGCCCTCGGAGGCCTATGTGGGTGGCGATATCGACCGGGGCGCGGGGCACCTGCATCCGCTGAATTTCGCCCAAGCCTTGGCGCTCGCCTGCGAGAAGGCGGGCGTGACGATCCACGAAGGCTCGCTCGTCCATCATATCCGCCCCGGCGAGCCGGTGCGCGTGCAGACCGAGCATGGCCATATCGATGCCGATCACCTGATTTTCGCGGCCAACGGCTATCTGGGAAACCTCGCCCCGCGCGTGGCCTCGCATGTGATGCCGATCAACAATTTCATCGTCGCGACAGAGCCGCTAGGCCCGCGCGTCGCCGAAGTGCTGCGCGAGAATATCGCCGTGGCGGACACGAAATTCGTGGTGAATTACTGGCGGCTCTCTGACGATAACCGCCTGCTGTTCGGTGGCGGCGAAAGCTATGGCTACAAGTTCCCCGACATCGTGCAGACCGTGCGCAAGCCGATGCTGGAGGTCTACCCTTCCCTTGCGGATGTGAAGATCGACTACGCTTGGGGCGGCACGCTCGCGATCACCCGCACCCGGATGCCCTATTTCGCGCGGCCTTTGAAAAACGCGCTCTCGGCCAGCGGGTTTTCCGGCCATGGCGTCGCGATGGGCACAATGGCGGGCAAGATCATGGCCGAGGCCGTCGCGGGCCAGGCCGAGCGCTTCGACTTGATGGCCAGCCTCGACGTGCCAGGCTTCCCGGGCGGCTCGCTCCTGCGCAGTCCGCTTCTGATCGCCGCGATGACGTGGTTCTCGATGCGCGACAAGCTGGGGATTTAAGCCGGTCTCGATTTCGTCATGAAAAGGTCACTGGAGAAGTGGCGCTCGACGGTGTAAGTTTTCCTAAATATCAGTTTCAGGATATCTTGCCATGCCGCGTGACGGACAGACCGCCCCGAATTGCTACGACGCCGAGGCCATCCCCGAGGCCGCCCGAGCCGAGATCGAACGTCTCCTGACCAGCGGGGACCTCTTCCGCTACACCTCCGCAGACGCGCCGGTCGCCAAGCTGGAAGCCGAATTCGCCGAATTCATGGGCGTGAAATACGCGGTCGCCGTGTCCTCCTGCTCGCAGGCGCTGTTCCTGTCGATGAAGGCACTCGACCTGCCGCGCGGGGCACGCGTGCTGGTCCCGGCCTTCACCTTCGCCGCCGTCCCCTCCGCCATCGTCCATGCCGATTGCGTGCCGGTGCTGGTCGAAGTCGGCTCCAATTTCCGCATCGACCTCGACGATTTCCGCGCGAAATTCGACGACAGCATCGACGCGGTGATGATCAGCCACATGCGCGGCCACACCTCCGATATGGACGCGATCATGGAACTGGCCGCCGAGAAGGATGTGCCGGTCATCGAAGACGCCGCGCATTCGCTCGGCACGCTCTGGAACGGCAAGAAGATCGGCACGATCGGCAAAATCGGCTGCCTCTCCTTCCAGTCCTACAAGCTGATCAACGCGGGCGAAGGCGGTATCCTGCTGACCGACGATCCGGAACTCGCCGCGCGTGCGGTGATCATGTCGGGCGCCTACGAGCATAACTGGAAGAAGCATCCGGGGCTGCAGAATTCCTTCGTGCAGTGGCAGAACAAGCTGCCGCTTTATAACTGCCGGATGCAGAACCTCTCCGCCGCCGTCATCCGCCCGCAGATCGCCGAGGTAGAGCGCCGCGTGAACGATGGTCGCGCGAACCACGACTATGTCGCCGAGCGGCTGAACAAGAGCGACTGGCTCGACGTGCCGCCGCCCCTCGGGCCCGAAACCCGCGCCCCGGATTCGCTGCAGTTCAACCTCGCGGGCGATTGGTCCGACGACGAGGCCCGAAAGCTGCAAGCGGAGGCGAAAGCCCGCGGCGTCAGCGTGCAGGTCTTCGGTCTCAGCCAAGACAACGCGCGCGCCTTCTGGAACTGGCAGTTCCTCGGCGACGTGCCGGAGCTGCCGAAAACCCGCGCCATGCTGATGCGCGCCTGCGATACCCGCCTGCCTGCACGGCTCAAGCAGCCCGATCTGGATTACATCGCCGATGCGATCTTAGAGGCGGTCGCGGCGGTGAAGGGCTGATCCGCCCTTCTCCTTGATCGAAATATCCCGGGGGTAAGGCCGTCAGGCCGAGGGGGCAGAGCCCCCTCTACCCCTCGGGTCAGCTCAGCGCCCGCCAGCCGATATCGCGGCGACAGAAGCCTTCGGGCCAGTCGATCGCGTCGATCATCGCATAGGCCCGGTCGCGCGCTTCCTGCAGGCTCTCGCCGCGGGCCGTGACGTTGAGAACGCGACCGCCGCTCGCAACGACATGTCCGTCTTTCTCGGAGGTGCCGGCGTGGAAGACCATGCGCGTGCCATCCTCGGGCAGCGCGTCGAGCCCGCCGATCGCCGAGCCTTTCTCATAGGCGCCGGGATAGCCCTGCGCGGCCATGACCACCGTCATCGCGTGATCGGGCGCCCATTGCGCCTGCACCTCGCCCAGACGCCCTTCCGCGCAGGCCAGCAGCAGGTCGAGTACCTGTGCGCCCAGCCGCAGCATCAGCACCTGACATTCGGGATCGCCGAAGCGCACGTTGTATTCCACGAGCCGCGGTTGGCCATCCTTGATCATCAGCCCGGCATAGAGCACGCCCTGAAACGGCGTGCCGCGCTTGGCCATCTCGGCCACGGTGGGGCGCACGATCTCGTCCATCGCCTTCGCCTCGATCTCGGGGCTCAGGATCGGGGCGGGGGAATAGGCCCCCATGCCGCCGGTATTCGGGCCGGTATCGCCTTCGCCGACGCGCTTGTGATCCTGCGCGCCGCCCACGGCCAGCACGTTCTCGCCATCGCACAGCACGAAGAGCGAGGCTTCTTCGCCCTCCATGAATTCCTCGATCACGACTTCCGCGCCCGCGCTTCCGAACGCGCCGCCGAAAATCTCGTCGATGCCGTTGAAGGCCTCATCGAGCGTCATCGCGACGATCACGCCTTTGCCCGCGGCCAGGCCGTCTGCCTTGACCACGATCGGGGCGCCCTGTTCGCGGACATAGCCCTTCGCGCCTTCCGCGCTGGTGAAGCGGGCATAGGCTGCAGTGGGCGCGTTGCAGGCGTCGCAAATCTCTTTCGTGAAGGCTTTCGAGGCTTCCAGCTTGGCCGCTTCCGCCGAGGGGCCGAAGGTCAAGATGTTCTGCGCGCGCAGCGCATCGGCCACGCCCGCAGCCAGCGGGGCTTCCGGCCCGATCACCACGAAATCGACCGCATTGGCCTCGCAGAGTTCCAGCACCGCCGCCGCATCGTTCGGATCGATCGCCGCGCAATCGGCGATCTGCGCGATCCCGGCATTGCCCGGGGCCACGATCAGCCGGTCGCATTTCGGATTTTGCTTGATCGCCCAAGCCAGCGCATGTTCGCGCCCGCCGCCGCCCAGAACCAGAATGTTCATCGCTCGCCCCCTTGGCCTTCGCTTTCCCGCCTTCTAAGCTGCGCGAAACCCTGAGGCAAGGCGCCCCGGACCAACGCTCAAGCAGGCAGGCATATGGACCTTCTCGACGACGAAAACGGCTCGAACGCGCATGATTACACGGTCTCCGAGATTTCGGGGGCGGTGAAGCGCGTGATAGAGGGGGAATTCGGTCGCGTCCGGGTGCGCGGCGAAGTGGGCCGTGTGTCGATGCCGCGCTCGGGCCATATGTATTTCGACCTCAAGGACGACCGCTCGGTGATCGCCGCCGTCAGCTGGAAGGGGCAGGTGGCAAAGATGCAGGTCCGCCCCGAGGAAGGGATGGAGGTCATCGCCACCGGCCGGATGACGACTTTCGCGGGCCAGTCGAAATACCAGCTGATCGTCGACAATGTCGAACCGGCGGGCGCGGGCGCGCTGATGGCGATGCTGGAGGCGCGGCGCAAGGCGCTGGCCGCCGAGGGGCTGTTCGACGCGGGCCGCAAGAAGCCCATTCCGTGGCTGCCGCAGGTGATCGGCGTGGTGACCTCGCCCTCGGGGGCGGTGATCCGCGACATCCTGCACAGGCTCGCCGATCGCTTCCCGCGCCATGTGTTGATCTGGCCGGTCGCGGTGCAGGGGCAGGCCTGCGCGCCGGAAGTGGCGCGCGCGGTGCGGGGCTTCAACGCGCTGGCGCCGGGCGGGGAGATCCCGCGCCCCGATCTGATCATCGTCGCGCGCGGCGGCGGCTCGATCGAAGACCTTTGGGGGTTCAACGAAGAGGCTGTGGTGCGCGCCGTGGCCGAAAGCGACATCCCGGTGATCTCGGCGGTGGGCCACGAGACCGATACGACGCTGGTGGATCACGCCGCTGACCGGCGCGCGCCCACGCCCACGGCGGCGGCGGAAATGGCGGTGCCGGTGCGCGCCGAACTGGCCGCGTGGCTGTCCGAGGCGCAGACGCGGATGATGCGGGCGGCGCGGGGGCGGCTCGATCAGCGCGGCCAACGGCTGCGCGATCTGGCGCGTGGGCTGGGTCGTCCCGAGGCGCTGACGCAACCGGCGCGGCAAAGCTTCGATCTCTGGGCCGAGCGGCTGGGCCCTGCACTGCGCACGCTGGTCCTGCGCAAGAATACCCGTTTCGCGCCGCTGGCTGCGCAAATCTCGCCGAACCTGCTGCGGCGCTTCATCCGGGATCGCTCGCGTGAGATCGACGGTTTGTCGGCGCGGCTCGTGCCTGCGCCTGCGGCGCGGATGCGGCGCGCGACCCAGGATCACGTGCAGCTTGCGCGGCGGCTGGACGCGGCGCGGGTGCGGATGATCGGCGATGCGCAGCGGCGCAACCGCGAGGGCGCCGAGCGGCTGGCGGGGCTGGAAGCCCGGCTCGAGCGCTCCTTGCCCGCGCGGCTCGAGGTGCAGCGCGAACGGCTCGAACGGCTCGATCGGATGCGCCAGACGCTGGGCTATACCGAGACGCTCAAGCGCGGCTATGCGGTAGTGCGCGGCCCCGACGGCGTGGTGACCTCGCAAGCGGTGGCAGAGAAGCAGCCCGGTCTCGAGATCGAGTTCGCCGATGGCAAGCTTGCGGTCATTCCGGGCGGGGGCGGCAGTGCGACCGCGCCGAAGCCGAAGAAGAAAAAGCCCGATCCTGGCCCGTCTCAGGGCAGTCTGTTCTGAGGCTTAGACGCCCACATCCGGGCCCTGACAGATCAGCGGGTCGTGGCTTTCCGACAGGCTCACCAGCGGCTCCTGCGAGGGATCGCCTTTGAACTGCGCGACCAGCCCCTGCGCCGTATCGTAGAAGGTCCAGCATTGCAGCGGCGCGTATTCGCCGTAATCGAAGCAGATATACTGCCCGTCCTGATACCAGTCGCCTTCCTTGCACTCGCTTTCGGTGAAGGCCCAGATCACCTTGTGGCCGGGCTTGTATTGCTCGGACCCGTAGGGTTGGCCGAAGACCGAATAGGTGATGGTGCGCCCGACGGTGCGCTGATCGAATTGCTCCGCATTGAGCGGTGGTCCCAGCGGGTCGGCAGCCGCCGCCAGCGTCGGTTTCAGGGCCAAGGCCGCGAGGGACAATGTCAGGATCGGGATCGGGCGCATGGGGGGGCTCCGGCAAGGTCTTTCACCCAACCTGCCAGATCGCGGCCCGCTTGCCTAGCGCGCGCTGGGCGCGCCGGCGTCGGCCGGCTTGTCGGGGCGCAGCGCCTTCACGCGCTTGTCCATGACCCGGCGCCAGAGCGGCGGGAACAGCGCCAGCGCCGCCATCGCGGGCAGGCTGCGCGGCAGAACAGGCCGCCGCGGCTCGGTCAGGTCGCCAAGTCGCAGCGCCGGGTATTCCCGCGCCGGATGCGCGTGGTGATCCGAATGGCGCGGCGCGTTGAGCATCCACAGCGAGGTGATCGGCGCGGGCGCATCCCAGCTGTGATGCGCATCGACCGGATCGAAACTGCCATCGCCACGGCGTTTGCGTGACAACCCGTAATGCTGAACGTAATCGGCGAGCAGGATCTGCACCTGCGCATAGGCGCAGAGCATCAGGTAAGCCACCACGCCCTCGGCCCCGAAGAGCATCCCGAACAGCACCGCGAACCACAGCCCGCCCAGCAGATAGGACGGGTAGGGGCCGAGCCGCGCGATCCTCGCCTTGATCCGCGCGCTCAGCGGCGCTTTCGGGTCGATCGCTGGCAGCCGGGCAAAGCGGTTGCGCTCCATCTCGTAGCCGCCGACGAAGCTACCGATCCAGGCCCGCGGCGCAAAGGACCAGAACCCCTCTCCAAGCTGCGCGGAATTCGGATCGTCCGGCGTCGCGACGAAGCGGTGATGGACGAGCCGATGCGCCGAGGTGTGATGCCCGAAGAGCAGCGAGATATAGACCCATTTCCCCAGCAGAAACAGCCGTTTGTCCGAGCGATGGATCATCTCATGCGCATTGGAATTCGACACCTGACCGAAGAACAGTCCGAAGGACAGCCAGACCGCGATCCAGCTTGGCCCCTCCAGCAGCGTATGCCCCGACATCGCCGCCACGCCGAGCACGAGCAGCACGAAATGCACCACCGCCAGCGTCGTCGACAGCGTATCCGCTGCCGGGAATTCCGAGCCTTCCGGCGCATCAGGAGAGGGATGCTTCAGCGCCTCATCCAAGATGAACATGCACAGCCCGATCCAGACCAGCGCCGCCCAGGCCGCGATCCCGCCGAAGACGCCCGCCACCAGCAGAAGCGGTACAGGCAGAAGCGTCACCACCGCGAAACTGTCGACCCCGGGGATCTCGCGCGACCGCCGCAGCAGATTTGCAATTGCTCCGCTCAGGCGGCGCTTGCGTGAAGGGTCTTTGCCTTGGGTCACGTGCTGCGGGTCCGCTTCGCTCACTCTCAATAGTGCAATGGTTTTGCGCTATTCTTTCGCCAATTTCGACCCTTTTATGACCCCGCTTGCGGCGGCCGGGCTTTTCTGCGCGAGATGTGGCCATGATGTCCGCAGCCCCGATCAGCCTCTTCATCGCCGCCGTCTTCGCGCTGATTTACCTCGTGCGCCATGCAGGCGCGGGCGAAAGCGGCGCGAAAACCCTTGTGAAGACCGCCTCCGTCGTGGCGCTGATTCCGATGGCGGCGGCCATGGGCGCGCCGCTTGCGATCCTCGCAGGTCTCGCGCTCGGGGCGGCGGGCGATTTCGCCCTGTCGCGTCCCGGTCAACGGGCCTTTCTGATCGGCATGGCGGCCTTCGCGGCGGGGCATCTGGCCTATCTTCTGGGGTTTCTCGACATCGGCGCGCGGCCCTCCGCATGGACCATCCCGCTTATCGCCCTGGGGCTCTCGGCGGAGTTCTGGCTGCTGCCGCGCACTGGCGGGCTGTGCTGGCCGGTGCGCAGCTATATCTGGATCATCGTGGCGATGGCGGCGGTAGCGATGGGCCTGCCTGCGGGCTATCTGATGGTGATCTTGGGCAGCCTCGCCTTCGTCCTCTCCGACCTGATCCTCGCGCTGGAGATGTTCGTGCTGCGCGACGCAGGCCGCAAACAGCTGGCGGCACGCGCGCTCTGGGTGCTCTACTGGGGCGGTCAGGCCTTGATCGGCTGGGGCGCGGGATCGGGTTTTGCCGGGGGATAAGCCTTCCATCCGGGTCTGCGATGAACTAGGTGGAGCGTAAGGAAAGGCCTGATCCATGTCGTTTTTCAAAAAGCTCAAATCGCGTCTGACGCGTTCCTCCTCCAAGCTCGAGCAGGGCCTCGAGGATATCGTCGCCGAGAATGCGGCCAGTGAAGACGAGGTCGCGGAGACGCCGGAGCCTTCTGCGCCCGCGACGCCCGCAGAGACCTCCCCCGAGGTGGCGCCGCAGACCCGCACTGAACCCGCCCCGGAACCGGAGCCTGAGGCAGAGCCTGAGCCGCAGCACAGCGAGACGATCAACCTTCCCGATCCGACCCCGCCCGCGCCCGGCTACGTGCCCGCGCCGGTGACCGAACCGGTCGAGGAGGAACACGCGCAGATCGCCAAGGCGCCGCTCGACGTCGAGCCCGCGCCCGAGCGTCCCAGCCCCGAGCCGAAGAAGCCCGGCCTTCTGGGCCGCATCTTCGGAGGTGGCGAGGCGAAACCCGCCGAGCCGCGCCGCGTCCTTGATGACGAGATGCTCGAAAGCCTTGAGGAATTGCTGATCGCCTCCGACATGGGCGTCGACACCGCGCTGCGCGTCTCGGCAAACCTCGCTGAGGGGCGGATGGGCCGCAAGCTCTCGGTCTCCGAGATCAAGGGGCTTCTGGCCCAAGAGGTCGCCCGGATCATGGAGCCGGTCGCGAAACCGCTGCCGCTCTATCCGAAGAAGCCGCAGGTCGTGCTGGTGGTGGGCGTCAACGGCTCGGGCAAGACCACGACGATCGGCAAGCTCGCCTCGCAATTCCGCGCAGCCGGCAAGCAGGTCGTGATCGCGGCGGGCGACACGTTCCGTGCAGCCGCGGTCGAACAGCTGCAGGTCTGGGGCGATCGCGCCGGCGTGCCGGTCCTGACCGCGCCCGAAGGCTCGGACCCGGCCTCGCTCGCCTATGACGCGATGAAGAAGGCCGAGGCCGAAGGCGCGGATCTGCTGATGATCGATACCGCAGGCCGCTTGCAGAACCGCGCCGACCTGATGGAGGAGCTGGCCAAGATCGTCCGCGTGATCCGCAAGGTCGACGAGAGCGCGCCGCATAACACGCTTCTCGTGCTCGATGCGACGACGGGGCAGAACGCGCTCCAGCAGGTCGATGTGTTCCGCAAGATCTCGAACGTGTCGGGGCTGGTGATGACAAAGCTCGACGGCACCGCGAAGGGTGGCGTTCTGGTGGCGCTGGCCGACAAGTTCGGCCTGCCGATCCACGCGATCGGGGTGGGCGAACAGCTCGACGATCTGGCACCCTTCGACCCGGAGGAATTCGCGCAGGCCCTCGTCGGTCTCGAAGATTGACACTGCGAAGGGGGGTGCCGCCCCCCCCCCCGCGCTTGCGCACTCCCCCGGGGTTATTTGTGCAAGAGCGAAGAGAGGGATGCGCCTTTCCTCTTCCCCTTGGTCGAAATATCCCGGGGGTGAATGGCCCTAAGGCCAGAGGGGGCAGCGCCCCCTAGCCCCCGAGATCATGAAGGACTTCCCCTTGAGCGACTGGATCATCTCCGTTTCGGGCACCGAGACCGGCAAGCACCTCGCGCTGGGCCTCGCGCTGCTCGCGGCCTTTCTTCATGCGCTGTTCGGGGCGCTGCAGAAGGGGCGTCACGATCCGTGGCTCAGCCGCGCCGCGATCGATGCGAGCTACGGGATCATCGCAGCCCCCTTCGCGCTCTTCGTCGTGCCGTGGCCCGAGCCCTTCATGTGGCCGGTCTTCGTGGGCGTCTTCTTCATCCATGTCGCCTACAAGCTGCTGCAGGCGGCCTGTTACCAGCGCGGGGCCTATACGGTGGTCTATCCGGTGGTGCGCGGCACCGGGCCGCTTTTCGCGGTCATCGGCGCGGGGTTCATCTTCGGCGAGCATTTCACGATCGGCCAATGGGCCGGGGTGGCGACGCTTCTGGCAGGCATCTACGGGCTTGCGATCTACAATCTGCGCCATGTGACGGTCGATCGCGAGACGATGGTGCCCGCCCTGATGCTGGCCGTGGCGACCGGCGCCTTCGTCGCGCTCTATACCACTTATGACGCCTATGGCATCCGCGCGACCGCCGATCCGTTCACCTTCCTTGTGTGGTTCTTCTTCATCGACGGCTGGTTCATGCCGATCTTCACCGCGCGGCGCTGGACGAAGCTGCCGAGTTCGGAAATGGTGCCGCTCGTCAAAAGGGGTGTTATCGGCGCGATTGTTGCTTATTTCTCCTTTGGCTCGATCATGTTGGCGACACGGCTCGACAAGGTGGGCGAGGCGGCGGTGCTGCGCGAGACCTCGACGGTCTTCGCAGCGCTCATCGGTTGGCTCGTGCTGGGCGAGAAAGTGGGGCCGCGGCGCACGGCTCTGATGGCGCTGATCGCGGCAGGGGCCGTGATCGTTGAGATAGCAGGCAGGTAAAGGCAGATGGCAGAGAAAAAGATTTCCCCCTGGGTGAAAGCGGCGCTCGACTGGGGGCCGCTCATCGTGTTCTTCGTCGCCTTCAACCGGCTCAAGGACGGCACCTACACGATCCTCGGCACCGATTACTCGGGCTTCGTCGTGGCCACTGCGCTGTTCATCCCGCTGATCGCGGCGACGACGCTGATTCTGTGGCTGCTGACCGGCAAGCTCTCGGCGATGCAGATCGCGACGCTCGTGCTGGTGGCGATCTTCGGCGGGCTGTCGGTCTGGCTGAACGATCCGACCTTCTTCAAGATGAAGCCCACGATCATCTACCTGCTGTTTGCGGGCATCCTCGGGGCCGGATTGCTGCGCGGCAAGGCGTGGCTGCAACTGGTGATGAACGAGGCGATGCCGATGGCGCATGAAGGCTGGATGATCCTGACCAAGCGCTTCGTCTGGCTGTTTCTGGGCCTTGCCGTGGCCAATGAGGTCGTCTGGCGCACGATGTCGGACGCGCATTGGGTCGATTTCAAGACCTTCGGTCTGCCGATCATCATGATCGCCTTCATCATGTCGCAGGCGAAGCTGTTCGAGCGTCACGGGATCGACACGGAGGAAAGCGAGGAGGGCTAACTCCGCCCTGTCCGCGCCCGCCGCGATCCGTTACACCTTTCGCGACTGCCAAACCCGGAGCCGCTCATGAAAATCGCCACCTTCAACATCAACGGCATCAAGGCGCGCCATCAGGCGCTGGTCGATTGGCTGAAGGAGGCCGAGCCCGACGTGGCTTTGCTGCAGGAGATCAAGTCGGTCGACGAGGGTTTTCCGCGCGAGATCTTCGAAGAGCTGGGCTATTCCGTCGAGACGCACGGCCAGAAAAGCTTCAACGGCGTCGCGATCCTCTCGAAGCTGCCTTTGGAGGATGTGACGCGCGGCCTGCCCGGGGACGAGGGCGACGAACAGGCGCGCTGGATCGAGGCCATCGTGGTCGGCGACAAGGGTGCGGTGCGGCTCTGTGGTCTCTACCTGCCCAATGGCAACCCGGTGGAGCTGGACGATGCAGGCCAACCCGTCGAAGGCGGAAAATACGCCTACAAGCTGTCATGGATGGAGCGGATGAAGGCGCGCGCGAAAGAGCTGCTGGCGCTGGAAGAGCCTTTCGTGATGGGGGGCGATTACAATATCATCCCGCAGGACGAAGATGCCGCGAAACCCGAGGCGTGGCGCGGTGATGCGCTGGCGCTGCCGCAAAGCCGCGAAGCCTTCCGCCGTATCCTCAATCTCGGCTTCACCGAGGCGTTCCGCGCCCGCGTGCATGGGCCGGGGCATTACTCCTTCTGGGACTATCAGGCGGGTGCCTGGCAGAAGAATAACGGCATCCGGATCGACCATCTGTTGCTGTCGCCGCAGGCGGCGGATCTGCTGCGCGATGTCGGCATCGACAAGGAAATCCGCGGCCGCGACAAGCCCTCGGATCACGTGCCGGTCTGGATCACGCTCGACCTCTGAGCGCGATTGCCGCAACGTCATTTCCTCGGCCCCTTCGCGACTGTGCATAGTGGCGGCGGAAGAGAGGAGACCCCACATGCAAGACAAGATCAGCCGGCATCCGGTGCCGAAACTCGCAGACATGCCCGAGGATATCCGCACGCGGATCGAGGCGGTGCAGGAGAAGGCCGGGTTTGTCCCGAACATCTTCCTCGCGCTGGCGCACCGGCCCGACGAGTGCCGCGCCTTCTTCGCCTATCATGACGCGCTGATGGAGAAGCCCGGCAACCTGACCATTGCCGAGCGCGAGATGATCGTGGTGGCGACCTCGGCGGCCAATGAGTGCCAGTATTGCGTGATCGCGCATGGGGCGATCCTGCGTATCCGCGCGAAGAACCCGCTGATCGCCGATCAGGTCGCAGTGAATTACCGCAAGTCCGAGATCACACCGCGCCAGCGTGCGATGCTCGATTTCGCGATGAAGGTGAGCCTGCGCGCGCAGGAGGTCGAGGAGGCCGATTACGAAGCGCTGCGCGCCCACGGGTTCACCGATGACGATATCTGGGACATCGGCGCGATCACCGCGTTTTTCGGCCTGTCGAACCGCTTGGTGAACATGGCTGCGATCCCGCCGAACCCTGAGTTCTACGCGATGGGGCGCTGAGCGCCTCTGGTCTTCGCCCATCCGCGCGGTCTAGGCTCTGGCGAAATCAGTCAGTAGGAGCGCGCGATGGGCGAGATCTTGATCCGGGGCGCCGAGGTGGTCGTCACGATGGACGGCACCCGGCGCGAGCTGAAGGGCGCGGATCTGCTGCTGCGCGACGGGCAGATTGCCGCCGTCGGGCCGGGGCTGGAAAGCCCGGGCGAGCTGGTCGAGGCTGCGGGCTGTGTCGTCACGCCGGGCCTCGTGAACACCCATCATCACCTCTACCAGACGCTGACCCGCGCGGTGCCGGGCGGACAGGATGCGCTGCTATTTGGCTGGCTGCAGACGCTCTACCCGATCTGGGCGAAGATGGGTCCCGAGGAAATCCGCGTCTCGGCGCAGGTGGGACTGGCGGAGCTGGCGCTGACCGGCTGCACCACCAGTTCCGATCATCTGTATATGTATCCGAATGGCGCGCGGCTGGAGGACACGATCCACGCCGCCGCCGAGCTGGGCCTGCGGTTTCATCCCACGCGCGGCGCGATGAGCATCGGCGAGAGCGATGGTGGCCTACCGCCCGATAGTCTGGTCGAGCGCGAGGACGCGATCCTGAACGACTGCATCCGGGTCGTCGACGCGTTCCACGATGCGGGCGAGGGCTCGATGTGCCGGGTGGGGATCGCGCCGTGCTCACCGTTTTCCGTCTCGCGCGAACTGATGCGCGACGCGGCGCTGCTGGCGCGCGACAAGGGCGTGATGCTGCACACCCATCTGGCCGAGAATGACGAGGATATTTCCTACAGCTTGGAGCAGTTCGGCTGCCGTCCGGGGCAATATGCCGAGGATCTCGGTTGGACCGGCGAGGATGTCTGGCACGCACATTGCGTGAAGCTCGACGCGGGCGAGATCGACCTGTTTGCGCGCACTACGACGGGGGTTGCGCATTGTCCGTGCTCGAACTGCCGTCTGGGCTCGGGCATCGCGCCGGTGCGCCAGATGCGCGATGCGGGGGTGAAGGTGGCTCTCGGCGTCGATGGCTCGGCGTCGAACGATGCAGGCTCCCTCATCGGCGAGGCGCGCATGGCGATGCTGCTGCAGCGGGTGCAAAACGGCGCCGACGCGATGGCTGCGCGCGAGGCGCTGGAGATCGCGACTTTGGGCGGGGCGCAGGTGCTGGGCCGCCCCGATTGCGGGGTACTCGCCCCCGGAAAACGCGCGGATGTGGCGATCTGGGATGTCTCGGGGCTGGAGGCGGCGGGCGCATGGGATCCGGTCGCGGCGCTGGTGCTGTGCGGGCCGCCCAAGGTGAAACATCTCTTCGTCGAGGGCCGTCAGGTGGTGCGCGACGG
Source organism: Thioclava sp. ISO4 (assembly GCF_058105145.1). Classification (NCBI taxonomy): domain Bacteria; kingdom Pseudomonadati; phylum Pseudomonadota; class Alphaproteobacteria; order Rhodobacterales; family Paracoccaceae; genus Thioclava; species Thioclava sp. ISO4. Next base: position 3,854,995 of record NZ_CM176571.1, on the reverse strand, counting down.
GCAGGTGGTAACGATCGACCTGCCGCGCGTGATCGAGACGCAAAACCGCCTCGCATCAGCACTTATGGGCTGAATTTCTCGCGCCGCACGGCCCCGGCGGCGCTGGCGATCCGCAGCAGGCGGCGACGGTCGCCTGCAAGGGCGGCCTCCATCAGCCCCGATAGCCCGCCGCGCGCCTTCAGATGCGGCCCGAGGTCGGAATGGCCGAGATCGGGGAAGACCAGGTGGTCGACGTTTTCTGCGCGCGGGAAGGGCATGGCCTGATCGAGATCGTCATGCGCGCCGTGGCACAGGATCGCCCAGCAGGGCGCGGGCGGAAGCGGCGTGGTCTCGCGGGCGAAATGGTCGATCCGAGAGGTCCATTCGCTCCAGCGCGTCTCGCCGGGCACGACGCCCGGTTTGACCGAGGCTTGCGGCGACAGCGCGAGCACTACGTCGACCGGGATCACCTCCGCCGCGACCAGCGCCGAGACCGCGCCCATCGAGAGGCCAATGGCAGCGATGCGGGTAACGGGGCGGCGGCGCGTCACCTCTGCCAAGGCGGCGCGCAGGGCAGGGGCAAAGCCCGGATCATTCGCCCAGCTGCGACTGTCATCACTGAAGAACAGCGCCCGGCGCGGGAAGCCGGGCGTGCCGCGCCCTGTGGCGGTGGCGACGAATTCCGGCGCGGGCGGGCGGCTTGGGTCATGGCCGATCGAGGCGAAGGAGATCACCAGATCACCGCCGCCGCCGTCTAGGAAATCGACCGTGAAGGGCGCGCGGGCGTAGATCCTCTCGAAGGCCGGATCGCTCAATGCAGCCGCTTGCCCGCGACCCAGGTGCCCGCAATCGCGCGGTCGTCGCCCATCATGATCGTCGGGAAAATCGCCTCCCAGATATCCTCCGCACGTGCCGCGCGTTGCGAAATGGCAGGCGTCGAGGCGAGGTCGACGGCGATGAAATCCGCCTCCATCCCCGGCGCGAGCGCACCGATCTTGTCGCCCATCCGCATCGACTGAGCCGAGCCCTGCGTGGCCAGCCACCAAAGCTGCGCGGGATGTAGCGGCTGATGCGTCAGCTGCCCGATCTCATAGGCCGCGGCCATGGTGCGCAGCATAGAAAAGCTCGACCCGCCGCCGGTATCGGTGGCCAGCCCGATGCGCTGCCCCTCGGCCAGACGCGTCGGCCAGTCGAACAGCCCCGAGCCGATGAAGGTGTTCGAGGTTGGGCAATGGATCAGCGCCGCGCCGACCTCCTTGATCCGGTCGGCCTCGCGCGGTTCCAGATGGATCGCGTGGCCGTAAAGCGCGTTCTCGCCCAGCAGGCCATAGGTCTCGTAAGTGTCGAGATAGTCGCGCGCGGTGGGATATAGCTCGCGCACCCAGGCGATCTCGTCCACCTGCTCGCTCAGATGGGTCTGCATCAGGCAATCGGGATGCTCCGCCCAGAGCGCGCCCAAGGCGCAAAGCTGATCCGCCGACGAGGTGGGCGAGAAGCGCGGCGTGATGACATAGCTCAGCCGGCCCATCCCGTGCCATTTCTGCAAGAGGATGCGGCTGTCGTCATAGGCCGATTGCGGGGTGTCGCGCAAAGCCTCGGGGGCGTGGCGATCCATGCAGGTCTTGCCCGCCGCAGCGCGCATCCCGCGGGCCTTGGCGGCGGTGAAGAACGCTTCGACGCTGGCGGGATGGATCGTGCAATAGCTGCACATCGATGTCGTGCCGTTCATCAGCGCCAGATCGAGATAGCGGGTCGCGATCTCTTCCGCATGGGCGGGATCGGCGAAGGAAATCTCCTCGGGGAAGGTGTAGGTGTTGAGCCAGTCGATCAGGCGCTTGCCCCAGCTCGCGATGATCGCGGTCTGCGGGTAATGCACATGCGCATCGACGAAACCGGGCGACAGGAGATGGTCGCCATGATCGATGATCTCGGCCTGCGGATGGGCCTCGCGCAGATCGTCGGCCTCGCCCACGGCGGCGATCATACCGCCGTCGATCAGCATACCGCCGCGGCGCCGGTGCGTGACCGCCTCCGGCCCTTCGACAAGTGCGTCGCCACGGTATTCCAGAACCTGCCCGAGATGCAGTTCAGCCATCATTCTCTCCTGTCAGAAGCACCATGCTAGGGCGGGGCGGCGCGAAGGTAAATCTCTGCCGTCGCGGCGCTTCTTTTTCGCCATCGCCCCCCTGTCCATCTGCGAGAAAACAGCTATGTTTCACGCGCGATCCGAACGGGGGCGACATGGCCGAAGCACTTGCCGAAGAGACAGAGCGCGAGGAAGAGGATTATCGGCTGAGCGGAGAGCTGGTCGAGGAAATTCTCGATGCCGTCGAGCAGGAAGATGCAGAGCGCCTGAGCGAGCTGCTCGAGCCCTTGCACGCCGCCGATATCGCCGACCTTATCGAACAGGTCTCCGGCCATGAGCGGCGCGAGATTCTGCGGCTCTGGGGCCGTCAGATCGACGGCGAGATCCTGACCGAGATCGACGAGGGTATCCGCGAGGAGGTTCTCGCGAGCCTGCCGCCGGAAGTTCTGGCCGACGCTGTCCGCGAGCTCGATTCCGATGACGTCGTCGACCTGATCGAAGACCTCGAGGAGCCGCAGCAGGAAGTGATCCTCGGCGCGCTCGACGAGACCGACCGGGCCGCGGTCGAGAAATCGCTGGGTTACCCCGAATATTCCGCCGGTCGTTTGATGCAGCGCGAGGTCGTGACCGCGCCCGAGCATTGGACGGTGGGCGAGACGATCGACTTCCTGCGCAAAGCCAAATGGCTACCCGACCAGTTCTATCACGTGACCCTCGTCGATCCGGGCCATCACCCGGTGGGCAACGTCACTCTGGGACGGATCCTGTCCGCCCCGCGCGCCTCGAAGCTGATCGAGATTTGCGAGGAAGAGTTCCGCAAGATCTCGGCCTATCAGGACGAGGGCGACGTGGCCTATGCGTTCAACCAGTATCACCTGATCTCGGCCCCGGTCGTGGATGAAGACGACCGCTTGGTCGGCGTCATCACCATCGACGACGCGATGTCGGTACTCGACGAGGAACACGAGGAAGATATCCTCCGCCTCGCCGGTGTTGGCGACGAATCCGCGATCTCGGATACCGTTCTGGAAACCGTGCGTCAGCGCCTGCCGTGGCTCTTCGTGAACCTGCTGACGGCGATCCTCGCCTCGGCGGTGATCTCGATCTTCGAAGGCACGATCCAGCAGCTTGTGGCGCTCGCCGTGCTGATGCCCATCGTGGCCTCGATGGGCGGCAATGCGGGCACCCAGACGCTGACGGTTGCGGTGCGTGCGCTCGCGACCCGCGACCTGACCGACAGCAACGTCTGGCGGGTCGTGCGACGCGAAACCATCGTGGGGCTGCTCAACGGTCTGGCCTTCGCGGTGGTGATGGGCGCGGTGGCCGCCTTCTGGTTCTCGGGCGCGCAGCTTGGCATCGTGATCGGGCTGGCGATGGTGATCAACCTCGTGGTGGCCGCCCTGTCGGGCATCCTGATCCCGCTCGCGCTGGAGAAACTCGGCGCGGACCCGGCGCTGGCCTCGGGTACATTCGTCACAACGATGACCGATGTGGTGGGCTTCTTCGCCTTCCTCGGCCTCGCCTCCGTCGTGCTGCTATGAGCAAGGATCTCGCGCGCAAGGACGCTTTCGCGGCGCGCAAGGCCGCCCATGCTGCCGATGACGGGTCGGCGACCCGTGCGCTGACCGCGGCGCTGGAGCCGTTCGCGGGCAAGGTGCTGGCGGGCTATTGGCCGATCCGCACCGAGCCCGATCCGCGCCCGGCGATGGTGGCCCATGGCGGGCCGCTCTGTCTGCCGGTGGTGGTCGCGGAGGCGCAGCCTCTGGTCTTTCACCGCTGGACGCCCGAGACCGAGATGATCTCGGGCGCTTTCGGGGCGCATATCCCGGCAGAGGGTGAGGAGATCATCCCCGAGGTGCTGATCGTGCCGCTACTGGCTTTCGACGCGCAGGGATATCGGCTGGGTTATGGCGGCGGCTTTTACGACCGCACGCTGGAGGGGCTGCGCGCACGCGGCCCCGTCACGGCGATCGGCTTCGCTTTTGCGGCGCAGGAAGTGCCGGAAGTGCCCACCGAGCCGACCGATCAGCCTCTCGACATGATCGTGACCGAGGCGGGCATCCTACATCTTTGATCAGCCCATCCGCTCGGAGGCGTAGGCGCCGGGCGAGGCCGGGAAGACGACCGTCTTGTTGTCGTTCAGGAAGACCCGGTGCTGCACATGGGCGTGGATCGCGCGCGACAGCACCTGCGCCTCGACATCGCGGCCCAGCGAGACGTAATCCGACGGGCTCTGCGCATGGGTGATGCGCACGGTGTCCTGCTCGATGATCGGGCCTTCGTCGAGATCGGCGGTCACGTAATGCGAGGTCGCCCCGATCAGCTTCACACCACGCTCATAGGCCTGCTTGTAGGGGTTCGCGCCCTTGAAGCTCGGCAGGAAGGAGTGGTGGATATTGATGATCCGGCCCGACATCTTCTGGCACAGCGCATCCGACAGGATCTGCATATAGCGCGCCAGCACGATCAGCTCCGCGCCGGACTCGTCGACGACGTCGAGCAGACGCTTCTCTGCCTCGGGTTTGTTCTCTTTCGTCACCTTGATGTGGTGGAAGGGCAGGTCATGGTTCACGACGACCTTCTGATAGGTCATGTGGTTCGACACGACGCCCACGATCTCGATCGGCAGCGCCCCGATGCGCCAGCGATAGAGAAGGTCGTTCAGGCAGTGGCCGAAATTCGACACCATCACCAGAACCTTCATCTTCTCGCGCGAGCTGCGCACCGCCCAGTCCATTTCGAAATCGGTGGCGACCGGCTCGAAGGCGGCGCGGATCGCCTCGGCATCCTTGCCCTTCTCGGAGACGAAGCTCACGCGCATGAAGAACTGGCCCGTCTTCGGGTCGTCATACTGATGCGAGTCGGTGATGTTGCAGCCCTGATCGGCCAACACGTTCGCGATCCCCGCGACGATCCCCCGCGTCGAGGGGCAGGCAACGGTGAGAACGTAAGCGTCGGCAGTCTGGGTCATGTCGCATCCCTTTTGATCTTTCGCCCGGTTTCCTAGCGCGCCGGGGGTGGGGACACAATCACCCCGAGTCCGGAGAGGGGCGCGGGAGAAAGCGACGGCGTTGCGGTGAAAAGCGGCATCGCGTCGGGGGCGCGGCGCGCGGCCTCAGGCCGCAGCGCCCTCGGGCTGCGTGCCGCGCAGAGACTCGATTTCGAGGAAGACGCTCGAAACCTCCGGGTGGGCTTCGTGGGTTTTCCTCTGCGCCGCCTCCACCGCGTGGAAGATCGCGTCGGGCGAGAGGCCGGGGCGCATCTTCAGCTCGATATTCACCAGCACCTGATCGGGCGCGAAATGCATCGTCAGAAGCCGTTTGACCTCTGCGACCTCGTCGAACCCGGTCGCGATCTCGCGGATCGACTCGCGCACGTCGCGGTCTGCGGCCTCGCCCATGATCAGCGCGCGGGTCTCGTAGACCAGAATGATCGCCACGACGATCAGGATGAGCCCGATGACGATGGAGGCCGCGCCGTCGAAGAACGGGTTCTCAAAGGTCACCGAAAGATAGACGCCAAGCGCGGCCGCGAGGATGCCCAGAAGCGCCGCGCTGTCCTCGGCGACGACGACGAAGATCGACGGATCCTTGGAGCGGCGGAAGGCCTTGAAATAGCCTTCGCCCGGTTTGCGCTGCTTCAGAAGCTGGCGGATCGCGATGACCCAGGAGGTGCCCTCGGCGAGGAAGGCCACGAGCAGCACGCCATAGTTCCAGATCGGTTTCTCGATCGGTTCTGGGTTCTGGATATGAACGATACCCTCATAGATCGAGAGCCCGCCGCCGATCGCAAACAGCAGCATCGCGACGACGAGCGACCAGAAATACAGCTCCTTGCCATAGCCGAACGGGTGCTTTTCGTCCGGCGCCTTGCGGCTGCGTTTGTGGCCCAGCAACAGCAGCCCCTCATTGCCGGTATCGACCACCGAGTGAAAGGCCTCCGCCAGCATGGATGAGCTGCCCGTGAAGGCCGCGGCCACGAATTTCGCGATGGCGATCAGAAGGTTCGCGGCGAGCGCCCCATAGACGGCAATCGGCTTTTCTTCGGAAGCTTGGGCTTCGGCCATGAAGGGGATCCTGCAGCTGGGCGCGCGACGGGGAGGAACGACCGCGCGCCGGTGTCGTGATGCAGGGGTAACAAGAGCGGGGGCAGGGCGGTTCCCGGGGCAGGTGCGGCAGGGATCAGCCGTTGCAGTTCAGCGCTGTAGCGAAGCCCGCTGGCGAGGTGTCGCGGCCAAGGCGTGTCCATGCCACGGTTTGCTTGGGCGTGACGGAGAGCGATAGCAACGCGGACCAGTCGAAACTGGCGACGATCATCTCGGGACCAGAGCCGCAATCGCGCACCCCGCCCAGGATCGTGTCAGAGCCGAGGTGGTGATTGGTGAAAGAGCCGCCCGCGAAAAGGGGCTGCAAAGCGCCGTCGCGATACTCGAAGAGGCGCAGCACGCCCAACCGATGCGGCGCGTCGATCAGCGCGATGTCGCGATGCCCGTTGCCATTGAAATCCGCGACGCCGATGGGCGCGAGCCAATGGTTCGGCTCTCCCACGAAATCGGTCGCGGCGAGGAATTCCGGTTTGCCCGATTTCACCGTGAGCACCAGAAGCCGCGAGCCGAACTTCAGATGCGATTGCACCACGACCACCTCGGCGATGCCGTCGCCGTCGAGGTCGCTCAGGCGCGGGGCGGTGTCCTCATAGACCATGTCAGGGTCGAGGCGCCGGTCATAGGTCAGGGTGCTGTGGCCCGAGAACAGCCCCTTGGGACTGCCCGCCTTGCGGGTCACGTCGATCTGGAGATTTGCGAATTCATGATCGGGGCCGAGCGCGCCGTGACCATAGCGGTCCGTCGGCTCGGTGAACTGCGCGGCGACCGACATCTCGGCCCGCGCGGGCAGGGCGGCAGCGGTGACCAGCGCGAAGGCGAGGGCCACCGCGCGGCGCATCAGATCTGCTTTTCGGGAAGGTTGACGATCAAACCGTCGAGCTCGTCCGTGACCTTGATCTGGCAGGTCAGGCGCGAAGTGACGGGATCGGGCTCGTAAGCGAAATCGAGCATGTCCTCTTCCATCGGATCGCGCGGAGGCAGTTTCTCGATCCAGTCCTTGTCGACATAGACATGGCAGGTCGAACAGGCGCAGGCGCCGCCGCAATCGGCGTCGATGCCGGGCACGCCATTGTCGCGCGCACCTTCCATCACGGTCATGCCGGGCTTCACGTCGATCTCGTGACGGGTGCCGTTGAATTCGACATAGGTGATTTTCGCCATAGCTCGGGGCCTCTTGTTCGTAATCAAAACGCGCTTGCCGGCGGGGCCGGTCGCAAGTGATCTAAGCTGCTTTCGGCGATTTGGCCAGAGGTGGGCTGTCACGGGCAAGGGATTGCCGCAGCGTAGATATCGGCTAGTGTGCCGGCCGAGGCAGGCGGAGACGAGAATGCGGCAGATCGCTGAAAACTTCGGCACGGCGCGGGCGGTGCTGGTGGCTCTGGGTGTGACGATGGGGCTGGCGGGCTGTCAGCCCGCAGCGCAGGGCTCGGAGGCCGCGCCGAAGGACCCGCCCGCCAAGACGCTCGCCCATGTGCTGCAAAGCCGCCCGCCCGCCGACGACGCGCAGGGATGTTTCACCCAGCTCAAAGGCCCGGCCAAGGTCGAGACCGTGACCGGGCAGGTGCAGGTGCTCCCCGAACAGCGCGACCCGAAGACCGGCCAGGTCACGCAGCCCGCGATCTATCGCGAATTGAGCGGCCAGAAGCTCGTCGACAGCGGCAAGCCGCGCTATTTCGAATCCGTCTGCTCGGAGGATCTGACGCCCGCTTTCGTTGCGATGACCCAGCGTGCGCTGGCGCTGCGCGGGCTTTATTCCGGCCCCGCCGACGGCAAGCTGGACCCGGCGACGGGCCGCGCGATCGCGGCCTATCAGGCGCCGCGCGGCCTCGACAGCCCGACGCTCTCAGTCCGCGCCGCGCAGGAACTGGGTCTCTATATCTGGTCGAACTGAGGCCGTCCGCGCCCGCCATCGCAGCGCCGCACACCCCTTTGCGCAGGCGGCGGGGTTGTGCCCACGGGGGGAACGGTCTCTAACCGGGGGCCAAGGGATCAGGGGGCATCATGCAAAAGCTTTTCGGCAGCAACCTTCGCTTCATGCGCGACAATGCCCGCTGGCTCGGCGCGGGGTTCCTGCTGACGCTGTTCTCCTCCTTCGGGCAGACCTTCTTCATCGGCCTGTCGGGCAATGACATCCGGGCAACTTTCGGCCTGTCGGGCGGCACCTTCGGGGCGCTCTACATGGTGGCGACGCTGGCCTCGGCCTCGACGCTGCCGTTTCTGGGGCGCACGCTCGACCTGATGCCCGGCTGGAAGGTCGTGCGCTTCACCATTCCGCTGCTCGCGCTGGCCTGTGTCGGGATCACGCTCGCGCCGAACCTGATCTTCCTGACGCTCGCGATCTACATGCTGCGGCTCTTCGGGCAGGGCATGATGACCGAGATCGCCTTCACCGAGATCGGCCGCTGGTTCGTCGCGAGCCGTGGCAAGGCGATGTCGCTGATCGTGCCGGGCCAGCCTTTCGGCTCTGCGGTGCTGCCGGTTCTGGTGGTGCTGATCGCGCAGATGAGCGGCAATTGGCATCTCGCGTGGTGGCTCTCGGCCGGGGTGCTGGTCTTGATCGCCTGGCCATTCCTGATGCGGCTGATGCAGGTCGAGCGGGTGCCCAACGCGACCGAGGTGCAATCGAGCGCCTCTGGCACCGCGCGCGACTGGACCCGCGCTGAGGTGATCCGCGATCCGGTCCTCTACATGCTGCTGGCGGGGCTGCTCGCGCCGCCCTTCATCGGCACGGTGATCTTCTTTCACCAAGGCTACCTGACCGAGCTGCGCGGCTACTCCCCGCTCGCCTTCGCAGCCGCCTTCCCGGTGATGTCCCTCGCAACGGTGGGCTTCGGCTTCGTCTGCGGCGGGTTGATCGACCGCTTCGGAGCGCTGCGCCTGCTGCCCTTCGTTCTGGCCCCGCTGACGCTTGCCTCGCTGACGGTCGCCTTGGTCACGCCGGTTTGGGGCGTCTATGCCTTCATGGCGCTGCTTGGCATGTCGAACGGGTTTTCCGGGACGCTGATGGGCGCGCTCTGGCCCGAGGTCTACGGGGTGAAGAACCTCGGCGGCATCCGCGCGATCATCGTGGCCTCGATGGTGCTCTCGACCGCAGTGGGGCCGGGGATCACGGGTGTGCTGATCGATATGGGCGTGGAGCTGCCGACCCAGATGCTGGGCATGGCGGTCTGGTGCGTGATCGCCGCCGGGAGCCTGACGATCGCCTCGCGCCGGGTGCGGGCGCGCGAAGCGATGCAATGAAACAGGCGCCCCGCGGGCCAGCCCTTTGCAGTAAATGGTGCAGCGTGGGGCCGAACGCCTTGTAGGCGCAGCGCATGTCGATCAGCGGCTCCCGACAAGATCTTCGGGAGCTGTCTGCGGCGGATGCCAGCTAAGCGGACGGAGCTGCCGGTCGCGGTTCGCCAGTGCTATGGCAAGCGCACTGGCGGATTTTGTCAGATCAAGCTTTGGAAATAAACCTTGCCCGCGTTCAAGAAGCAGGCTTTGGAGAAGGCGCCCGATGGAATTGGGTTCGGAAGGCGAAGGTCTGAAAGACCAGGCACCGAAGCTGCCTCTGGCTCATAGGAGCGGTCAATCTGAGAAATCGTAGCAAGAATGACGCCAGTGTCGCGAGCAAAGGCTTGCAACACTCCCACCTGCTCTGAAAGCGGGGGCGTGGTCCTCCGCTGGTCAAGAATCTGGAGGTAATCAATCACCGCTACCGTGCCCATCGGTGAGCCTGCCAGATGGTTGATGATGTAGTCGGCACAGATATCATCCGTGGCAATGATTTCCGGCGGGGGCTCCGGCAGCGGGGCCGCAAGAGCGCGAAAGCGCTCCATTGCCTCTCGTTCCGTATATTCAAGGGAAAACAATGTACTCTGCCGCCCTTCAAGTGCTGCATCAAGCAGAAGCCTCAGCCCTTGACGTGTCTTCCCATGTCCTGGCCGTGCTGCGATTAAGAGCATGTCCCCATTCGAGAGCTGGGGGAGCAATGCGCCGGCATCGGCATTTTTCGAGACATGTGCGGCTAGCAGGCTCCACGCCGTGAAGCCTTCATCCGCAGCGATACGGGCCTGCGCTTGATGAAGCGGAATATTCTGGTCTCGCGCCAACAGCTTGGCGCGGCGTTTCAATTGATAGATCGGTGCGGATAGCCGCATCACGGAACCTCCATTCCGAGCCGGAAACGCAACCCCTCCTTATGCGAACGCTCGAACAGATGGTTCGATGATCTTGATCACCCCGTATGTGAGATACTTCCCCAAGCGGAGGGAGGAGGCGCGGGTCAAGCCTGGCAACGAAGCTACTCCAGCTTCGAAAGTCGCACAAGACAACCGTCCGCAAAGGGCTCGAAGCGGCCATTGCGCTTCGAGCCTTCAACGTCCTCATGCGCACCATTTACTGAAAAAGGCGCCCCGCGGGGCGCCTTTTCTATCGTCGTGAGCGGTGCGGATCACTCCACGGGGAGGGCCACGAAACGCGGCTCGCCAGCGCGGCGGATCAACAGCAGGATCGACTTGCGCCCCGCATCCTTCGCCGCCTGCACGCGCTCTTCGAAATCATCGACCGCGGAGACCGGTTTCTGCCCGACCTCGGTGATCAGATCGCCCACGCGCAGACCTTTTTCATAGGCCGAGGAGGTCTCGTCGATCTGCTTGATGACAAGGCCGTTGGCCTCTTTCGTCAGCCCCATCTCGGTGCGCAGGTCATCCGTCAGCGGCGTCACGGTCAGGCCGAGCATGTCCTTCTCGACCTCCTGCGGGGCCTGCACGGCTTTCGGGGGCTGTTCGCCCTCGGCGGCTTCGCGACGGCCCAGCGTCACCAGCAGCGTCTTGGCCTCGCCATCGCGCATCACGGTCACGCGGACCTTCTCGCCGACCGGGGCATCGGCCACGCGACGCACCAGATCGCGGGTGCTCTTGACCTCGCCGCCATCGAAGGAGGTGATCACGTCGCCCGCCTCGATCCCGGCCTCTTTCGCGGGGCCATCGGGCACTTCGGAGACAAGCGCGCCTTCGGGGGCCTCGAGCCCCATCGCTTCGGCCATGTCGGCGGTGACGTCCTGGATTTTCACACCCAGCCAGCCGCGCCGCGTCTCGCCGTATTCCTTGAGCTGATCGACCACTTTCGCGACCACGTTCGACGCCATCGAGAAGCCGATCCCGATCGAGCCGCCGTTGGGCGACAGGATCGCGGTGTTCACGCCGACGACCTCGCCTTCCATGTCGAAGAGCGGACCGCCCGAGTTGCCGCGGTTGATCGCCGCGTCGGTCTGAAGGTAGTCGTCATAGCTGCCGGACAGCTCGCGGTTGCGCGCCGAGATGATCCCGGCCGAGGCGGAGAAGCCCTGACCCAGCGGGTTGCCCATCGCCATCACCCAGTCGCCCACGCGCACGGCGTCGCTGTCGCCGAAGGCGACGAAGGGCAGGGGGGAATCGCTCTCGACCTTCAGCAGCGCGATGTCGGTCTTCGGATCGGTGCCCACCAGTTTCGCGTCGAGACGCTTGCCCGAGAAGAACTCGATCTCGATCTCGTCTGCATCTTCGATGACGTGGTTATTGGTGACGATATAACCGTCTTCCGAGATCACGAAGCCGGAGCCGAGCGCGTTCGAGCGACGCGGCGCGCCCCGCCCGTTCGGGCCATTGGGGGCGTTCGGGTTCGGCAGGCCGAAGTCGCGGAACAGATCCTCGAAGGGCGAGCCGGGCGGGAAGTTCGGCATGTCGCCGGTCGGCGCGGCCACCGTGGTCGAGGTGGTGATGTTCACCACCGAATTGGAGACCTGATCGACGAGTTCGGCAAAGCTTTCCGGGGCGGCGCGGGCATAGGCGGGCCCGGCCAGAGGGGCGCAGGCGAGCGCCACGGCAAGCGTGGCGGCGCTCAATCCGGCGCGCAGCATGGATCCGGGTCCGGTGAGGATTGTCATATGGCTCTCCCTTGCTTCGCCGGTGCACGAGACCGGCGCGATGCTCTCTTTGATTTGAAATGTAGGAGCAGGGAGGGGCGAAGGGAAGTTATTCGCCAAAATTCACGACAGGAAATTGCGTCGCAGGGGGCAGACAATGGCGCTCTCTTGCGCTCAAGGCACGAGAGAAAGGCGGTTATCCGAACTGCCGCAGCGCCCAGAGGATCGCCACACCCGTCGCAAGAGCCGCGAGGCCAAGGGCGCGACGTTGGCCCGCCGACATGGCGCGCAGCATATCCAGCGCCTCCTCGATACGAGAAGGGGCCAGCGCAAGCGCCAGCCCCTCGATCACAAGGACCAGTCCCAGACCGGTCAAAAGCATCGCCATCACTGGCCGACCTGGCTCGCCGATGCACTGCCCCGGCCTGCACCGGTTTCGGGCCCCGGGTTCTCCCCGATCGAGCGCAGGAAGCGCCCGTAATCGAAGTAGAGGCTGTCGGGCTGCGTCACCAGCGACGAGGTCTGCGTCTTCATCGATTGCGCGTAGAATTGCAGCGCGCGCACGAAGGCGAAGAACTGGCGATCCTTGCCGTAAGCATCCGCATAGACCTTGTTGGCCTGCGCATCGGCTTCACCGCGCACGATCTCGGCCTGTTTCTTGGCCTCGGACGTGACCTCGACCGCAGTACGGTCGGCGGTTGCGCGGATGCGCTGTGCGGCCTCGGCGCCGCGGGCGCGCTCGTCGGCGGCCTCGCGTTCACGCTCTGCCCGCATCCGGCCATAGGTGGAGGCGAGGTTCTGCTCGGGCAGATCGGTGCGCGTCAGACGCACGTCGATCACGTCCACGCCCAGCGACAGCGCCTCGCGCCGTGCCAGATCACGGATGCGGTTCATCAGCGGCGTCCGGTCATCCGACAGCACAGCCGTCGAAGGGACCGAGCCCAGAACTTCGCGGATCGCGTTGTTCAGGATGCCGTCGATGCGGCTCTTTGCGGTCGTCTCACCGCCCGCGCCAACGGCTTCGCGGAATTTCACCGCGTCGACGATGCGCCAGCGGGCGAAGGCGTCGACCACGAGACGGCGGTCGTCCTCGGGCGTGACTTCGAGCGGCTGCGTGGTCAGGCTCAGGATGCGATCATCGTATTTCACGATGGTGTCCACGACCGGAATCTTGAACCCGAGACCGGGTTCGGTCTTCACCTGCTGCACCTCACCGAAGCGCAGCACGAGGGCCTTTTCACGCTCGTCCACCACGAAGACCGAATTCAGTCCGAGGAAGATGAGAACAACGAGAACGGCAATTGCGATAGGTCCGCGCATCAGTTGCTTCCTCCCGTGTTAGCGGTCGAGTTGGTTGTGCTGGACGACGAGCTGGAGTTCTTGCGCAGCTGATCCAGCGGCAGATAGGGCACGACCCCGCCAGCGCCGTCCTTGGTGTCCACGACGACCTTGTCGACGTCTTGCAGCAGCTTGCCCATGGTTTCGTAGAACATCCGGCGCTTGGTCACTTCGGGCGCTTTCTCGTATTCCGTGAGGATCGAGTTGAAGCGCGCGGCGTCACCTTCGGCGGCGTTCACGATTTGCGCGCGGTAGCCTTCGGCCTCTTCCTTGACCTGAGCGGCCTCACCGCGAGCGCCTGCCGTCACCTTGTTGGCATAGGCGTCGGCTTCCTTCTCGAGGCGGTCCCGCTCCTGCTGGGCGGCCTGCACTTCGCGGAAGCTGTCGATCACTTCGCGCGGCGGGTCGGCACGGTTGAAGTTCACACGGACGATGTTGATGCCCGCGTCATAGCTGTCGAGCGTCTTCTGCACCGCGGTGCGCAGATCGGCGGCGATCTCGCCGCGTGCGGTCGACAGGATCGGCGCGAGGTTCGAACGTGCGATGATGTCGCGCATCGCGGATTCCGACACCGCGCGGATCGTGTCCTGCGGATCGCCGAGGTTGAACAGGTATTTCGCCGGATCGCTGATGTTCCAGACCACCTGGAATTCGAGATCGACGATGTTCTGGTCACCCGTCAGCATCAGGCCGGTATCGTTCGTGCCTGCGCGGCCCGAGCCGATATCGACGGTCTGTTCGCGCGTCACCGGAACCTTGGAATAGGTGATGAAGGGCCACGGCGCGAGGTTCAGGCCGGGGCCTTTGGTCTCGTAATAGCGACCGAACATCAGTTCCACCGACCGCTCTTCCGGGTTCACCTTGTAGAGCGAGGAGCCGAGCCAGATCGCAACCACGGCCACAAGGCCGATGACGATGGCGGACTTGATCGGGAACGGGCTTTTGCCGCCTCCGCCGCCATTGGGACGGTTGGGACGATTGCCGCCCCCTTTGCCGCCCATCAGCACCTTGAGCTGCTCGGAGCCCTTGCGCATGAATTCCTCGATTTCCGGGATTTGCGCGCCCTCGCCGGGACGTCGCTGACCGGGACGCTTGTCTTCGCGGTCGTCGTCGCGGTCATCGCCGCCACCGCCTCCGCCGCCCCAGGGGCCTCCGTTGCTCATATGCTCCTCACCTTTCCGTTATCTTGTCGGACAGTTGGGTATCTTTTCCGTGATTTCAATAATGTCTTACAGGGTTCCGCATGGTCACGAGCTCTTCGCCCATGGTCGGGTGGACCGCGCAAGTCGCGTCGAACTGCTCCTTGGTTGCCCCCATTTTGACGGCGATACCGACCATTTGGATCAATTCGCCCGCTTCGGGGGCCACAATATGGCATCCCAGCACGCAGCGCGTCTCGCGGCAAACGATCAATTTCATCAGCACCCGCGCGTCGGAGCCCGCAAAGCCCGAGCGCATCGGCCGGAAGCTCGAGACGTAGACCTCGGCATTGCCGCGTTCCTCGGCCTCTTCCTCGGTGATGCCGACGGTGCCAAACTCGGGCTGGGTGAAGACGGCCGAGGCCACCAGCTCGTGATCCGAGGCGCGGGCATTGGCGCCGAAGACGGTATCGGCGAAGGCGTGGCCCTCGCGGATCGCGACCGGAGTCAGGTTGATGCGGTCGGTCACGTCGCCCACCGCAAAGATCGAGGGCACGTTGGTCTGCGACCATTCGTCGACCATGACCTCGCCGCGCTCGCCCAGCTCCACGCCCGCGGTCTCGAGGCCGAGCCCTTCGGTGTTCGGCGTGCGGCCCGTCGCGTAGAGTACCGCGTCGAACTCGTCTTCGCGCCCATCGCCGCAGGTGACTTTCAGGCAGTTCTCGGTCTTCTCGATCTCGGTGATTACGACATGGGTGTGAATGTCGATGCCGCTCGCCTGCATCTGATCCACGATCAGGTCGCGCGCCTCGCCATCGAATCCGCGCAGCAGGGGGGAGCGATTGTATTGCGTGACCTGCACGCCCAATCCGTTGAGGATGCAGGTGAATTCGCAGGCGATATAGCCGCCGCCGACGATCAGGATGCGTTTGGGCAGGGTGTCGAGCTTGAAGATGTCGTTCGAGGTCATCACCAGCTCGCAGCCCGGGAATTCGGGCACGAAGGGCCGCCCGCCCACCGCGACGAGGATATGTTTGGCCGAGATTTTCGTGCCATCGGCCAGCGTGACCTCATGCGGGCCCGACACGGTGGCGCGCTGGTCGAAGACTTTCACGCCCGCGTTTTCCTGCCCCTTGCGATAGATCGCCTCGAGCCGGTCAAGCTCCGCATCCAGCTTGCCACGGAAACCCGGCCAGTCGAACTGACCTGCATCCGCGCTCCAGCCATAGGCGCGCGCCTCTTCGATGGCCGCCGGCGCGGTGGAGGCGAAGACCATCAGTTTTTTCGGGACGCAGCCGCGGATCACGCAGGTGCCGCCCATCCGGTATTCCTCGGCCAGTGCGACGCGCGCGCCATGGCCCGAGGCAATCCGAGCCGCGCGCACCCCGCCCGAGCCACCGCCGATGACGAAAAGGTCGTAGTCGAAGCTCATGGGGGCGCCTTCCTTCCTGATATTCCTTGCGTCTTGGCTTAGCGGTCCATGCGCTCAGGAGCAAGGCGGGGACGGAAAGACGCGCGCAAGGCGGGGATGCGTCACAGCGTTGCATCCCCGAGGCGCGCGCCCTGCGCGAAGATCAGTCCATATCGCGGAAGATGTTCTCGTCCTCGGCGAACTCGATGGTCTCATTGGCCACCGTGCCCTCGTTGATGTCACGGATTTCGACCTTGCCGTCGGTGCCGCCGATGATGACCTTGTCGCAGATGTCGATGAACAGGCCATTTTCGACCACGCCGGGAATCTGGTTCAGCACCAGCGCCAGCTGACGCGGGTTGCCGATGCGGTTGAGATGCAGATCGACGATGTAATTGCCTTCATCGGTCACGAAGGGCTGCTGGCCGTTCAGGCGCAGCGAGGTCTGACGACCCATCACATCCATCGAGTCGAGCAGTTCCTCGATCAGCGCGCGGGTGACCTGCCAGCCGAAGGGCACGACCTCCACGGGCAGCGGGAAAGCGCCCAGATGGTTCACTTCCTTCGAGGCGTCGGTGATGACGATCATCTGATCGGACGCGGTGGCCACGATCTTTTCCTGCAGCAGCGCGCCGCCGCCACCCTTTACCAGGTTCAGGTCGGGGTCGAATTCGTCCGCCCCGTCGATCGTGATATCGAGCCATTTCGCTTCGTCGAGCGCCACGACCTTGATGCCGACCTGACGGGCGAGATCGGCGGTGCGCGTCGAGGTGGGCACCCCGATCAGTTGCAGCCCTTCGTCGCGGATACGCTCGCCAAGGCAGCGCACCATCCATGCGGCGGTCGAGCCGGTGCCGAGGCCCACACGCATCCCGTCTTCAATGAGGTCAACGGCACGGCGGGCGGCGGCGAATTTCGCCTTGTCGATCGGGGAGAGGTCGGCAGCCATTTGGCACTCCATTCATGGGCAGTCTGAGTTGCCGACGCTTATAGGCAATCAAGGGCGCTCAGGCGAGGGCTTTGTCAGTCTGTCTTCAGCGCAGGAGGAATTGTCGCATCCCGCCCACCTGTTTGGCGTGTCGCCGCGCCTGCCCCGGGGGCAGGATCGGGCGCGCGGGCTGGGTGAGGAGCGGATTCTCCGCCATCAGCGCGCGCAGCCGCGCGGCCTCTTGCGGGCCGACCCCGCGCAGCGCCATCGGGCCGGGCAGGAGGCTTTCGACCGCGGCCCCGTCCGCGAAGACGATCTCATGCGCCTCGAACAACATATGCAGCCATTCGATGCGCGGACGCGGCGCCCGCGCGATCCCCGGCAGATCGAGCAACCCCTTGGCCGGGATCAGAAGCTCCCGCCCGCCAAGGATGCCCGCGCGACTGCGGACCAACAACCGGTGCTGGGCCGAGACCTCTAAGGCGCGGTCATTGCCAAGCACGCCTTTCGCGACGCGGATCGGCGCGTTCTCGTCGCGCCCGGTCATCCGCCAGCGGCCCGTCCAGATCAATTCGCGATAGCCGTTATCGGCGGTCTGCACTTTCATGCCCGGGCGCAGGTCTTCGACTGCGACTGGGCCGAGTTTCGTCGCGATCCGGGTGCCGCGCGCGAAACAGACCGCAAGATCGGCATAGGGGATGACCGGATCGTTGCTGTCGATTGCGACGATGTCGTAGGTTTGCCCCGCGAAAAGGCGCTCGGACGAGGCGATGCCATGCACGTCGCCCTCGAATTCGAGCACAAAGATCGTGATATTGTCGGCCGGATCGGAGGAGCCCGCCGGACGGATGACATAGCTGTATTCGATCTCGACATCGCCGGCCGCACCTGCGCCCCAGGCGATCCCGTCGAATGTCATCGGGGCGGTGAGTTCCTGCGAGCCGTCGGCATCTTCGAGATTGGCGTCGTCATCGGTCAGATCGATCATCTGCACCGCAGCGTCAGCCTCGATCGTGAAGCTGGTCGCGCCCACCGCATCGGAATTCGCCGACGCGTTCGACCCGAACGGGTCCGGACCCGATACGATCAGGTCCGAAAATTGCCATGCACCGAAAATCGGCATCGCGCCCACCACAGCCTTTCGCCGCTCAGGCTGCGCGATAATCCTGAATATCGCGTCAACGATGTTGCTTTTGCGCATGCCGGGGTCGTTTTGGGGCTGTTGATCCGGGGGCGAACACGGCAGTCTGGGCCAAAATCAGGGCAGGGAGGTCGCATGTTTCTGAGCGTCTTCGATATCTTCAAGATCGGCGTCGGGCCGTCCTCGTCGCATACGATGGGGCCGATGGTGGCGGGCGCGCGGTTTCTCGACGCGCTCCGGGCCTCGCCTTTCACCGCGCATGGGGTGCGGGTGCGCCTGCACGGCTCGCTCGCCTTCACCGGCAAGGGCCATGCGACGGATCGGGCGGCGATCCTCGGGCTCGCAGGCGTGGTGCCCGAGAACTACGATAACGATCTGGCCGAGAAATTGCTGGCCGCGAATGCGCGCGACCACCTGTTGAAGCCTGACGGATTGCCGCCCTTGGTCTTCGACCCCGAGGCCGATCTGATCTTCGATTACGACACGTCGCTGCCCGGTCACGCGAACGGCATGGTGATCGAGGCGCGCGACGCGCAGGGCGACGTGTTGATGCACGAGGTCTATTACTCGATCGGCGGCGGCTTCGTGCGCACCGAGGCCGAACTGGCCGCCGTCGACGATGCCGCCCGCGACGCGCCGAGCCCGGTGCCGTTCCCCTTCAAGACCGCCGAGGAAATGCTGGCGATGGCCCATGCCTCGGGGCAGAGCATCGCGCAGATGAAGCGGCGCAACGAGGCGCGCTTCCGCGGCCCGAAGGAGATCGACGAAGGTCTCGAGAAAATCTGGATCACGATGCGCGATTGCATGGAACGCGGGTTGACCAGCGAGGGCGAGTTGCCCGGCGGGTTGCGCGTGAAGCGCCGCGCCAAGGCGATCCATGAGAGCCTGAAGGCGGATTGGGGCCAGAACCTCGCGCCGCCGCATCAGATCAATGACTGGATCTCGGCCTATGCGATGGCGGTGAATGAGGAAAACGCCGCCGGTGGCCAAGTTGTCACCGCGCCTACGAACGGGGCGGCGGGCGTGATGCCTTCGGTGATCCGTTACTGGCTCGATCATGTGCCCTCGGCCTCTTCCGCGAAGATCCCCGATTTTCTGCTGACGGCGGCGGCTGTCGGCGGGCTGATCAAGACCAACGCCTCGATCTCGGGTGCGGAATGCGGCTGTCAGGCCGAGGTCGGTTCGGCAGCGGCGATGGCGGCGGCGGGATTGGCCGCCGTGCTGGGCGGGAGCCCTGAGCAGATCGAGAACGCGGCCGAAATCGCACTGGAGCATCACCTCGGGATGACCTGTGATCCGGTGAAGGGGCTGGTGCAGGTGCCCTGTATCGAGCGCAACGGTCTGGGCGCGATCAAAGCGGTGTCGGCGGCCTCGCTGGCGCTGCGCGGGGACGGCACGCATTTCGTGCCGCTGGATGCCGCGATCGAGACGATGCGCCAGACGGGCCGCGACATGCACGAGCACTACAAGGAAACGAGCCTCGGCGGGCTGGCTGTGAACGTACCGAACTGCTGAGGGAAGATCTTCCGCCCGGGGCGACCAGCCCCGGGCAGCGCCCATTCGTCGGGCTTACGCCGCGCCACTGGCGCGACGGTCCCACTTCATTCCCCCCGGGAGGGCGCTTTTGCACCGTCATAGCGCGCACGGGTGTCGGTCGGATGTGGCTCGATAAAGCGCAAACCAATTATCGTGCACTTGCGCCCACCCGAGGTCGGGCGCTGCCCGGGCGGGGCATCACTCCAAGGGAAGTCCTCAAAACGCGCTCCCCCTTGACTTTTGCCCCAACCACGCGCATTTAGCCCACATCGCCGCGCTGCCGCGTGAGCAAGCCGCGCCCGAGAGAGGCGCATCGGCGATACCTCCCGAGTTCCCATTCACGCAGGGTTCTGACACGCAAGACCGGACCACGCGGGAAACGCCCGCCTGTCCCGAGGTCTGCGTCAACCTGCGCTCCGGACAATCCCGTCCGGGCTGATCGCCGTGCGCATCCCCGCGTTGGGAGCCTCGGCCATAAAGGATAGGCATTGTCCGATTTCTCTTCGCTGGGGCTCTCCCCGGCCATTCTCAAGTCGCTCGCACGCGCAAAATTCACCCAGCCGACCCCGATTCAGGAAAAGGCGATCCCGCTGGTTCTTGCGGGCCATGACGTGCTGGGCCTCGCCCAGACCGGCACCGGCAAAACGCTGGCCTTCGGTCTGCCGCTCATCGACAAGCTGATGGCGCAGCCGGGCAAACCTTCGCCCAAGACCTGCAAGGCACTGATCCTCGCGCCGACCCGCGAGCTGGTGAACCAGATCTCCGATAACCTCGCGGGGCTCGTTCAGGGCACCAAGATGAATGTCGCGACGGTCGTCGGTGGCCAGTCGATCAACCGCCAGATCACCCAGATGCATCGTGGCAACGACATTCTCGTCGCGACCCCGGGCCGTCTGATCGACCTGATGGATCGTGGCGCGGTCGACCTGCGCTACACCCGCCACCTCGTGCTCGACGAGGCCGACCAGATGCTCGATCTCGGCTTTATCCACGCGCTGCGCAAGATCGCCCCGCGTCTCGGTACCCCGCGCCAGACGCTGCTGTTCTCGGCCACGATGCCGAAGCAGATGGAGGAGATCTCGCAGGCCTATCTCACTGATCCCAAGCGCGTGCAGGTCTCGCCGCCCGGCAAGGCCGCCGACAAGATCACCCAATCGGTGCACTTCCTCGATAGCAAGGCCGAGAAGGCCCGCAAGCTGCGCGATATTCTCTCGGCCGATATGGGCGCGCTGACGCTCGTTTTCGCCCGCACCAAGCATGGCGCGGAAAAGCTGATGAAGAGCCTGCGCGCCGACGGCTACAACGCGGAATCGATCCACGGCAACAAGAGCCAAGGCCAGCGTGACCGCGCGATCAAGGGCTTCCGCGATGGCAAGGTCAACGTGCTGGTCGCGACCGATGTGGCCGCGCGCGGGATCGACATTCCGGGCGTGTCCTATGTCGTGAACTTCGATCTGCCGGACGTACCGGACGCCTATGTCCACCGCATCGGGCGCACCGCGCGTGCCGGTCGCGAGGGCGAGGCGATTGCGTTCTGCGCCCCCGATGAGGCGGATAACTTCCTGCAGATCGAAAAGCTGATGAAGATCGAGATCCCGACCGCGAGCGGCGAACGCCCGTCCGAGGCCGTGCGCCCGTCCGCCCGCGCAGCCCGTGGCCGCGGTCGCGGCGGTCCGCGCGGTGGCAACAAGGGGCGCGGCGGCAAGCCTCAGGGCAAACCGCAGGGGCAGGGCCAGCCGCAAGGTCAGGCTCGCGCCCAAGCTCAGTCCAAACCGCGCGGCGAGGCCAAGCCCAAGGTCGATGCCGGCGGCAACGCCACGCCGAAGCGGCGTCGCCCGCGCCGGCGCAATGCAGCCGCTGCGAGCGCGTAAATTTGGAAAGGCCGCGTCGAGGGACGCGGCCTTTTTCTTTGGCCTAACCTTCTTCGATGAAGGCGGCTGAGCGACGTATTCAGCGGATGAAATTACCCCGAGCCGGATGCTTGCTTCATAAGCCAAAGTTATTTGGAAAAACGCCTCCCTCGGCGCGCTTTTCATTGGTCCGTTTCGGCGCTCCGTCGTATCGATAAGCGGAACGGAGATTCCGTCACCTCAATGGAAGACGCACGACCATGTCAAACGCGCGGCATGTAACACACCGCTTGAGCATGATGCTCGGTGTTTTGGTCTTGGTCGGCCTATGCGCGAATGTAATCGGCTGGGCCACTGACAATCAGGCCCTTGTGCGTTGGGGTATGGACGGCGCAGCCATGATGCCCAGCACCGCAGCGAGCCTCGGTCTCCTGTTTATGGCAGCCCTGATCCTGCTCGGGCAGACCGCGAACCGCCGCCTTGCCCGGATTTGCGCCCTCTGCGCCGCGACGATTGCGAGCGGCAATCTCGCATTCGAATTAACGGGGCTGTCCGATCTCGATCATTTTCTGTCGAACCGCGCGCCCGGTGATCGGATGTCGATCAGCACAATCTTCGGCATCCTGCTTGGTGCCGTGATCATTCTTGCGCTCGCGCATCCCCAGCTTGGTCACAGCGAATTGCCGCTGACTTTGGCGATGTCGGGGCTGGTGAGCATCCTCGCGATCTTCGGCATCCACAATTTCCAACAGGGAACTCAGACAGGTACCGATTTTCTCGAGGCCATGTCGCTTTATACGGCAGTCTCTTTCGTGCTGCTCTTCGTGATTTTCCTCGTGATGGCATCGCGCTCGGAATAAGGCTGTCACCTCCCGGGCGTCGCCCCACCGCCGCAGCGCGTTCGTCGCGCGCGTACCCGCAGCCATCATCGGCACCGCTTCAGTGTCATATCCAGCGTGGCAGTGAAGCCTTTCGCGGAGAAGCCGAATACGCCCACTTTCGGAATTGAGACGCTGAAATTCGCTTTCCCGCCTGTGGCTTCAAGGCGTCTCAGGGCGTTGATCGCCAGCTTGTCATCGCGTCGGTCCAGCCAGGCATATTGTCCGGTCGAACGCAGGCGGAATGTGCTCTTTCCGATCGTGATGGTCATTCCGCCAGAGCGGGGCAGCCGTCGGTCGGCATAGACGGACAGTTCCGGTTGTCTCCCCGAATGCCTCGTCACCGCGACATAGAGAAGCGAGCCGTTCAGCAGAACCCGCCGATCGTTTGCCGTCGCCGTCCAGCAGGTCTTCATCGAGCCGCTTCTCTCTTCGAAGACGCTCCACGTCCCGACGTTGCCGATGCTATCGGCGGCATAGGCTGGCGCGAGCGCACCGAAGGCGACCAAGGCTGCGCAGGTCAGTGCTTTGAGAAGACGGTTCATGCGTGTTCCCCCGATCAACGCAATTTACCTCGTCCCTTCGGGGACAAGGTAAAAATAGCATATCTGTGGTCACTTGGGGTGAATTATGTGCCGAGGCTCCTAACGGGAGAACTGGCGATCTCGCGGCTTGGAGGCTCACCCGACCTCGGTGAACACTTTCTTCAGCGCCGTTTCCAGCTTCTCGAACATCTCGTCCATTTGCGGCTCGGTCAGAATGAACGGCGGACACAGCACCACCGATTGCCCCAAGGGACGGCAGATCAGCCCCTGATCGGTGCAGGCATTGGCGATGCGTTCCGAGACCGAGAGCGAGCCGTCGAAGGGCGTTTTGCTCTCGCGGTCCTTCACCGCTTCCAGCGCCCACATGTAGCCCACGCCGCGCAGTTCGCCGATATTGGGGTTCTGCGCGATCTGGGCGAGGCCCGCCTCGAGCCGCGGGCTCAGGCGGCGGACATTCTCGGCCAGCCCCTCGTTCATCACCACGTCGATGGCCTTCAGCGCAATCGCGCAGCCGACAGGATGCCCCGAGGCGGTGAAGCCGTGGGGGAATTCCTCGATTGCCTCGGAGGCCGCCTGCAGGCGGTTCGACAATTCCGGGCCGAGGATCACCGCGCCCATCGGGAAGAAGCCGGCGGTGAGGTTCTTCGACGAGATGATCGCGTCGGGCTGGAACTCGTAGGTCTCGCAGCCCCAGGTGTTGCCGGTGCGTCCGAAGCCGCAGATCACCTCGTCCGAGATCAGCGGGATGTCGTATTTGCGTAGGATCTTAGCGACCGCCTGGAAATAGCCCTTGGGCGGCGTGATCACCCCGCCTGCGCCCATCACAGGCTCGGCGAAGAAGCCCGCGATCGTCTCCGCGCCTTCCTTGATGATCGTCGCTTCCAGCTCGTTGGCGAGGCGCTGGGTGAACTGCTCTTCCGTCTCGCCGGGCTGCCCTTCGCGCCAGTAATGCGGACAGGTGAGATGCAGGAACCCCGGCAGCGGCAGGCCGAAGACCGAATTATAGGGTTTGCCGGTCATCGAAGCGGAAACGGCGGTGACCCCGTGATAGGCGTTCTTGCGGGTCAGGATCTTGCGTTTCTGCGGCTTGCCCTCCGCCCCATGCAGAAACCACAGCATCTTGACCATCGTGTCATTCGCCTCGGAGCCGGAGTTGGTGTAGAACACCTTGCCGTCATCGAAAGGCGAGACTTCGATCAGCTTCTCGGACAGCATCACCGTCTGATCCGACATCCGCCCGAAGAAGGCGTGATAGCCGGGGAAGCGCGCATATTGCGCCTGCGCGGCCTCGATCAGACCGGGATGATCGAACCCCGCCACCATGTTCCAGAGCCCCGAATTCGCGTCGAGATATTTCCGCCCCTCGGTGTCGAAGA
This sequence comes from Thioclava sp. ISO4, assembly GCF_058105145.1. Taxonomy (NCBI): domain Bacteria; kingdom Pseudomonadati; phylum Pseudomonadota; class Alphaproteobacteria; order Rhodobacterales; family Paracoccaceae; genus Thioclava; species Thioclava sp. ISO4. The sequence continues at coordinate 3,830,796 of NZ_CM176571.1, read as the reverse complement.
TGTACGGCCCCTCGCCATGGGTCACGACGACCGCGCCGCGATCGTGGATCGTGGGCAGATCGGTGAAACCGTAGAAGCTATGCGCATCGGCGCGGGCCTGCCAGCTCTGGTCTTTCATCTCGCGACTCCTCCGGGATGGGCAATGGATGAAAGCGAGGCTATCCGCGGCGCGGTCGGCGTCAATGGTCCGCGATGTCCCAGGATGCCGCATGGCTTGCGCGCCGGGGCGGGGCAGGGCAGTCTGCGCCACAACCCTTATCGCCTCCCCGATCACGGAGCCTCCCATGCCCGCCGCCCATCCCCGCATCAGCCTTTGGGCGGTCGAGGTCTTCGTGGCCACAGCGGAAGAAGGCGCGACCACCGCCGCCGCGCGCCGTCTGGGCGTCTCGGCCTCGGCGGTCAGCCAGCAGCTTGCGGGTCTGGAGGGCGCTTTGGGCGCGGAGCTTGTGGACCGCTCGGCGCGGCCTTTCGCTTTGACGGCAGCCGGGCGGGCCTTCCTGCCCCATGCCGAGGCGATGCTGGACGAATTGGCCCGCGGTCGCGCCGGGGTGGGCCAGGCCGATCCGGCGGGGCTCACGAGTTTCCGGCTGGGCATGATCGAGGATTTCGAGGCCGAGGTGACGCCGCTCCTGCTGGCAGGCATGGCCGACGAGCTCAGCACCTGCCGCTTCGAGCTGGAAACCGGGCCGAGCCACCGGCTGCTGTCGAAGCTCGAAGCGCGGGGTCTGGATGTCGCCGTCGCCGCCGAGCCGCAGGGCGCGGCGCTCGACGGGATCGAACTGCACCCGCTTCTGACCGAACCGTTCCTCGCCATTCATCCCGCCGATGCACCTGCGCAAAGCGGTGCGCCGCTGCCGCTGATCCATTATTCCCAGCGCACGCTCATGGGCCGCCAGATCGCCGCGCATCTGGCGCAAACGGGCAAGGCGCCGCCGCATCAACTGGAACTCGACAGCTATCCTGCGATCCTCGCGCTGGTCGCGGCGGGGCGGGGCTGGACGATCCTGACGCCCTCGGCGGTGCGCCATGCGCCGCGCGCGGGGCTGGCGCTCTCGCCGCTCGACGGGCCGCCTCTGACCCGGCGGATCGTGCTGGCGGCGCGCGACGGGATGATGGCGGATTGGCCCGCGAAAGTGGCCGCCCGGCTGCGGGCGCTGCTGCAAGAACGCGTGGTCGAACCGGCTCTGGCGGAAGCCCCTTGGCTAGAGCAGACGTTGCGGGTCGAAGCGGGCTAGCGCCTCAGCCGATCCCCAGACCTTCCAACGCGGCAGCCAATTCCTCGCGCGGCAACATCATCAGGGCTGGCCCCTCCAGCATGATCCGCACAGGCCCCGTCGCCCGGTTCGACGTGCCGACCCGTTCGGCGGGCGTGAAGCCGATGCCGTCCAGCGGCCATTGCAGCCCTTCCGAGCGTGCCTTTACCTCGCCGAATGGAAACAAAGAGACCCGCGTGCCTTCCGTGACATCCAGCGAGAGGGACGGCGGGCAGCGGAAGATCACCTCTTCCTCGGCCAGCATCACGACCCGGTGCGGCGTGCGGATCAGGTCGGTCATCGCGGCCAACGTGTGATCCAGCCGCATCCCGGAAAAGCCGAGCGCCAGGATGAACGGCGCCGTGATCCGTTGCAGGCATTTCGCGAAATCGGTGCTGTCCTGCTCGGCCACCGGATGCACGCGCGGGCCAAGTGTGGCGCGCGCCGCATCCGACAGGGAATCGAGATCGCCGATCACCGCTTCGGGCTCGAGACCCATCGACAAGGCCCGATCTCCACCGCCATCGGCGGCCACGAGACAGGGGGCGATTGTCAACGCTTCGTCAACATCCGCATGGTTAACTGCGCCGGCGCCGAGAAGCGAAACCCCGGTTGACGAATGGACAATACTGCTAATCATGGGCTGATTGATGACGATTGTGGCAAAGAAAGACAATCGAGACCGGTAAAAAACCTTTCAAATGCCTTCTTTCGTCCACGCGAAAGAACCAGTTGGACAGGAATGTCGACGCATTGAGGTCCAATAGAAAGCGAGTGGTCCATGGTTGGTGCGAGCAAGATCCTGACCGTATCCTACGGCACCTTTTCGTGCACCTTGGAAGGATTTGATGAGCCTTTCAACACGATGAAGGCGATTGCGGAGTACTTCCGCGATCTGGCTGCCGACGACCGGTATTTCGGTGCAGAGCCGCCCCAGCCCGATGCGGAGATGCTTCACCGTATCGCAGAGCGCGAAATTCAGCGCCGGGTCGAAGCGAAAATTCAGGAAAACGGCGTTGTTCTGCGCCAGCAAGACACCCTGCTGGGTGGCGAGGCTGCGGCGGATGAAGCGCCCGCACCCGCTCAGGAAGAGCCGCTGGTGACGTCGGAAGCGCCGCAAGAAACCGCGCCTGCCGCCGAAGCGCCCGCGCAGCCGGAGGTCGCCGAGACGCCCGAGCCGGCAGCCGCGCCCGAGCCGGTCGCAGAGCAGCCCGCGCCCGAGATTCAAACCCAGCCCGCCGAACCCGAAGCAGGCTTTGCGCAGCCGGAAACCGTCGCCGCCAAGCTGCAGCGCATCCGCGAAGCCGTGGCCCGTGCCCGCGAGGTTCAGGCCGACAGCTTCTCCGAGGAAGACGAACCGGTTTCCGCCCCCGAGGCGCTTCTGGGCCGCTTCGAGGCCGAACCGTCGAGCGAAGCGGAAGATTTCGGCTACGACCTCGACATTTCCGGCCCGCTGAGCGCCGAGGAAATCGAACCCGAAGCCTCCGAACCCACGCAGCCCGAGGCCGAAATGCCCGAGGCGGAGGTGGCAGAAGAAGGCTCGGCAGACGCTGCACTCGAACAGATTGCGGAAGAAAACGAAGAAGCGGCGGACGTTGCTCGCGAAGACGAAGACGTCGTCACCGAGGAAGAGCCCGTCGCCGAAGCGGATGAGGCTGAAGCCGAAGACATCGCAGCAGCCGAAACCGTTGCCTCGGAAGAGGAGGTTGCCGACCAATCCGAAGCCGAAGCCGAAGCCGAAGCCGAAGCCGAAGCCGAAGCCGAAGCCGAAGTCGCGTTTGGCCCGACCGACGATCACATGCAGCGCCGTCAGGCAAGCCGCCGCGCGCGCCGTTCGGCCAAGCGTGCCAAGCGCATCGCAGCGCTCAAGGCCGCAGCCGAAGAACTCGGTGCGACCGAAGAGGAAACGGTCGAGCAGGCCGAGGGCCAAACCGAGGAGACCTCGGCTGACACCACCGTTGAGGCCGACGCGCCCGCCGCACCGCGAATGCGCGCGCGCGTGATCAAGGTGCGCCGCCGCGAAACGATCGAAGCCACGGCTGCGGAGGTTGCAGCGGACGCTTCGGAAGAGCTTCCGGCGCAGACCGACGACGCGGCCACGGCAGACAGCGCAGAGGATCAGTCGATCCCGGCTGCTGAGCAGGTCGAGGAAGACGCCGCGCAACAGGCACCTGAAGTGGCTGCCGAAGCCGAGCAAGACGTCGAAGCCGAGGCCGAGCTGGAGGCGGAGGCTGAGGCCGAGGATGACGACCTCGCCGCGCGTCTGGCCGCCGAGTTGAACGGCTCGTCGCAGGAGGCAAGCCCCGCTGCGGTCGCGCCGCAAGCGCAGGACGAAGACGATCGCGACAGCCGGGGGCCGGGTCGCCTCTCGCCCGAGGCCGAAGCCGATCTCATGCGCGAACTCGCCGCGCTGCAGATGGAGAACCTCTTCACCGGCGCCGAGATCGAGACTGCTGACGAAACCCAGGAAGAGGCGGTCGCGCAGGAAGATGTTTACGAAGATCTGGCGCTGCCCGATATCGACCTGTCCGATCTGGAAGACGAGTCGGTCGACGCGCCGCTGGTTCTGACGCAAGACGAGGCCGCCGCGCCCGAAGCGGAAGAGCCTGAGGCAACCCCGGCAACCGCATCGCTCGACGCGCAAAACGTGCTGGTTCTGGGCAACGCGATCATCGCCGAAGAGACCGAAGCCGAAGCGTCGGAAGACGACACCGTGGCCGAAGCTGAGGCCGAGGTGGAGGATATCTCCGCCGACGTCTTCGCATCCGAGTTTGAAGCCGAGGTCGCAGAAGAGACCGAAGCCGAGGACGCGGAGGCAGAGGCCGACACCGTCGAGACCGCCGATGCGGAAGACACGGAAGAGGCGGAAGCCCCGACCGAGGTCGCCGCGCGCGAGGCCGCGTCGCTCTCCGAGGAAGGGACCGACCGCGAAGCCGAGGTGGATCGCCTTCTGGCCGAGGCCGACAAGCAGGCCGAAGTCGTCGAAACCCGCCGTCGCTTCTCTGCGATCGCGCATCTCAAGGCCGCCGTCGCCGCCACCGTCGCGGATCGTCTGGCCAAGGGCCAGGACACCGCGAAAGGGGGCGTCGAGGATGAGGACGGGTCCGAGCCTTACCGCGCCGATCTGACCCAGGCCGTGCGTCCGCGCCGTCCGGTCAGCTCGGGCGAGGCGGCATCGCGCCGTCCCGATCCGTTGCGCCCCGCGCCGCTGGTGCTGGTTTCCGAACAGCGCGTCGACGCAGAAGAAGCCTCGGATGTCGAGGAGGTCGAGCAGCCCGCCGCGCAGCCCGCCGCCGCGATCCGTCCGCGCCGTGTCTCGGCAGGTCAGTTCGCCGTTGCCCAAGGCGAGGAATCCGAAGCCACGCCGATGAACCCCGAGCAGGCGACCAGCTTCGCCGAATTCGCGGAAAGCCTCGGCACGCAGGGCCTCTCCGATCTGCTGGAAGCCGCCGCCGCCTATACTTCGGCCGTGGAAGGGCGCCCGCATTTCTCGCCGCCGCAGATCATGCGCAAGCTGTCCGTCATGGACGATGCGGCTGACGTGCCGCGCGAAGAGCGGATGCGCGTCTTCGGCCGCCTGCTGCGTCAGGGCAAGATCACCAAGGTGAAGCGTGGCCAATATGCGATCACCGAAGCCTCGCGCTACTGGGACGAGGCGAAGATGGCCTCGGGGCAGTAACCCCGGCGACAGATCAGAAGGGGCGGTCCTGCGGGGCCGCCCTTTTTCATTGGATCAATAAAGCCGTGCGCGCAGGCACTGGATCAGCACGCGCGCGCCGGGGGCGATCAGCGCGTCGGGGAAGTCGTAATCGGGATTGTGCAGGGCCGGACGGTCGCCCGCGCCCAGAAGCGCCATCGCGGCAGGGCCGTGATCGGCGAAACGCCCGAAATCCTCGGAGGCGCGCATCGGCAGATCGGTCTCGGTGGTCTCGATCCCCTCGGCCTGCAGCGCCGCGCGCAGCACCTCGGTCGCTTCGGGGGTGTTTTCGCAATGGCGAAAGACGTCGTGATAGCTGATCTCGCGCTCCAGACCGAGCGCGTCGGCGGCGTCATGCACCATCGCTTCGGCTTTCTCGACGAGCCCCGCCATCCCCGCATCGCGCTGGGTACGCAGGGTCGCCCACAGCTCCGCCGCGCCGGGCGCGACGCCGAAGGCGGGTTCGCCGAGCCGCGCGTGGGTGACCGTGACACGCGCGAAATCGGGATCGCTCTGGTGCAACTCGTTGCCGAGCGCCGTCAGATCGCTCAGCAGCCCCGCCAGAGCCGGAGCGGGGGAGAGGCCGCTTTCGGGCAGCGAGGCATGGGCGGTCCACCCGGTGAGCGTGATTTTCATGCCGCGCGAGGCGCAATTCATCACCCCGTCCTGCAGCGCCGCCGCCCCGAAGGGCACGCCGGGCATATTGTGCAGCGCAAAGGACAGATCGGGCGCGATCTCGGCAAAACGCGGATCGGCGATCACCGCCGCAGCCCCCGCGCCCGTCTCTTCGGCGGGTTGGAACAGCAAGATCGCGCGGCCGCGCGCAGGGCGATTGCGCGACAGCCAGCGCGCTACGCCTGCGAGAATCGCCATGTGACCGTCATGGCCGCATAAGTGCCCCTTGCCGGGAAAGTTCGACCGGTAGGGCGGCGTGCCGGTCTCGTGGATCGGCAGCGCGTCCAATTCGCAGCGCAAGAGAATCGTCGGGCCGGTCTCCGGCCCCTCGTAGATCGCGGCGACCCCGTGGCCACCAAGCTCGGTCAGCGTCCGGTCCGGCGCGGTTGGCAGCAGCATCGCGACGACCCGCGCGGCGGTGTCGCGTTCCTCGCCGGAAAGCTCGGGGTCCTGATGCAGACGGTGCCGCCACGCGGTCAATTCCGCGATGTCGGAATTGGTCAGACTGTCGGGCGGGAGGGAGGAGGGCGCGCTGGTCATCGGGCTAATTTGCCCGTTTTTCGGCGCGCCCGCCAGAGGGTGTCACGGCTGCGACGGATCGTCGGGATCGTCCTTGCCGACGCCTTTGAAGATCGGCTTGAGCGGCGCGATCCACAGCAGGCCAAGCACGACATAGACGCCGAACTCGGCCCAGATCGGCAGCCGCCCCCAGCGCGCGCCCGCCCAGTTCACCACCGTCACCGCGATGACGATATAGGCGGGCAGCCCAACGACGAGGGCCAGCAGCGAGAGGCGGCGACGGGCCTTGTAGCTCAGCGCCATCGGATCAATCCGCGAAGGGGTCGGTCACGAGGATCGTGTCGTCGCGCTCGGGCGAGGTCGAGAGCATCGCGACCGGGCAGTCGATCAGCTCCTCGATCCGGCGGACATATTTGATCGCCGCCGCCGGAAGATCGGCCCAGCTGCGCGCGCCTTCGGTCGATTCGGCCCAGCCCTCGATCTCTTCATAGACCGGGATGCAGCGCTTCTGCTCTTCCGCGGCGGTCGGCAGATAGTCGAGCGTCTCGCCGTCGAGCTCATAGCCGGTGCAGATCTTGATCGTCTCGAACCCGTCGAGCACGTCGAGCTTGGTCAGCGCGATGCCGTTCACGCCCGAGATCGCGCAGGTCTGGCGCACCAGCGCCGCATCGAACCAGCCGCAGCGGCGCTTGCGGCCGGTGACGGTGCCGAATTCGTGGCCGCGCGTGCCGAGACGGTTGCCGTCTTCGTCGTCCAGCTCGGTCGGGAAGGGGCCTTCGCCGACGCGGGTGGTGTAGGCTTTGACGATGCCGAGGACGAAATCGATCGCACCCGGCCCCATGCCGGTGCCGGCGGCAGCCTGACCCGCGACCACGTTCGACGAGGTCACGAAGGGGTAAGTGCCGAAATCGATATCCAGCAGCGAGCCCTGCGCGCCTTCGAAGAGGATGCGCTTGCCCTGCTTGCGCTTCTCGTTGAGCACTTTCCAGACGGGTGCTGCGTATTTCAGAATCTCGGGCGCGACGTCCTTGAGCTTGGCGATCAGCGCGTCGCGGTCGATTGCCTCGATGCCGAGCCCCTTGCGCAGCGGATCGTGGTGCTGCAGTGCGCGGTCGACGCGGGCTTCCAGCGTCGCATCGTCCGCGAGGTCTGCCACGCGGACCGAGCGGCGGCCCACCTTGTCTTCATAGGCCGGGCCGATGCCGCGACCGGTGGTGCCGATCTTGGTGCCTTTCGAGGCCGCTTCTTCGCGGGCGCGGTCGAGCTCGCCGTGAATCGGCAGGATCAGCGGGGTGTTTTCTGCGATCATCAGCGTCTCGGGGGTGATCTCCACGCCCTGATCGCGGATCTTCTCGATCTCTGCGAGAAGGTGGAACGGGTCGAGCACGACGCCATTGCCGATCACCGAGAGCTTGCCGCCCCGCACCACGCCCGAAGGCAGCGCGTTGAGCTTGTAGACCTTGCCGTCGATCACGAGCGTATGGCCCGCGTTATGACCGCCCTGAAACCGCGCGATCACATCCGCGCGCTCGCTGAGCCAGTCCACGATCTTGCCTTTCCCCTCGTCACCCCATTGGGCGCCGACGACGACGACATTGGCCATTGCTCTCTCCTTGGCAGGTGTAAAACCGCGCGAGGTATAGCGGCTGAGCGCGCGGTGCGAAAGCCCGCATTTGCGAGAGGTGCTTCGCTCTATTCACGCGTGACGCGCGCGCGAGGCGGCAGGCGCCTCCGGCGGGGATATTTGGGCCAAAACGAAGCGGAGGGCGCAGGCAGGCAGCGCGGCTGTGCCGATTTGACCCCGCGAAAGCCGAAAATCCACCTCTGCGGCCTTGCACCCTCAGTCTCATCCGCCTAGATAGGCGCGTCGCAAGAAAGAAGGCCCGACCCGTTCATGGAAAACGTCGTTCTCTCGATCCATCTGATCCTCGCACTGCTGCTGATTGGCGTGGTGCTGCTGCAACGCTCCGAAGGGGGTGGCCTCGGCATGGGGTCGTCCAACAGCTCCGGCGGCGGTGTCGGCGGGCTGATGACCGGTCGGCAGGCGGCCAATGCGCTGACTCGCGTGACCTGGGTTCTGGCCGCTGGCTTCTTCGCGACCTCGGTGACGCTGACGGTTCTGGCCGCGCAAAAAGCGGGCAGCAGCTCGGTGCTCGATAGCGCCGCGCCCGAGCAAAGCGCTCCGGCAGAGACCGCGCCGGCCAATGACACGACCGGCTCGACGCCGTCGCTCGATGTCGTGATGCCGCCGCCGGCAAGCGGGTCGGATTCCTCGACCGGCGGGAACGCGGGCGAGACCACGACGGATACGCAAAGCGGTCCGGTTACGCCGCCCGCCGCCAACTAAGCCGTCACTTCAGCCGACAATCGGTTCGCACCCACAAAAAGTTGCGGGTGCGTCCAATCCAAACTCAATAGCTTGCGGTCTGGTTGCGGGCAGGCCGCGAATCGTGTAAGCATTAAATCCCGTGATCCTGACCCTCTTTGGGGCAGGGAAACCATTCGAATTTCGCAGATCACGGGGGTCTTCATGGCACGTTATGTCTTCATTACCGGCGGCGTTGTCTCGTCGCTCGGCAAGGGTTTGGCATCCGCCGCCCTGGGGGCATTGCTGCAAGCACGCGGCTTTTCGGTTCGGCTGCGCAAGCTCGACCCGTATCTCAACGTCGATCCGGGCACGATGAGCCCGTTCGAGCATGGCGAGGTCTTCGTCACCGATGACGGGGCCGAGACCGATCTCGACCTTGGCCATTACGAACGCTTCACCGGGGTTTCGGCGCGCAAGACCGACTCGATCTCTTCGGGGCGGATCTACACCAACGTGCTCGAGAAGGAGCGTCGCGGCGAATATCTGGGCAAAACGATCCAGGTGATCCCGCACGTCACCAACGAGATCAAGGACTTCCTCGATGTCGGCGATGACGAGGTCGATTTCATGCTCTGCGAGATCGGCGGCACGGTCGGCGATATCGAGGGCCTGCCCTTCTTCGAAGCGATCCGCCAGTTCAGTCAGGACCGTCCGCGCGGCCAATGTATCTTCATGCACCTCACGCTGCTGCCCTATCTGGCGGCGTCGGGCGAGTTGAAGACCAAGCCGACGCAGCACTCGGTGAAGGAACTGCGCTCGATCGGCCTGCAGCCCGACGTGCTGGTCTGCCGCTCGGAACAACCGATTCCGGAGAAAGAGCGCGGCAAGATCGCGCTGTTCTGTAACGTGCGCCCCGAGGCGGTGATCCCGGCCTATGACCTGAAGTCGATCTACGAGGCGCCGCTGGCCTATCACCGCATGGGTCTCGATCAGGCCGTGCTGGACGCGTTCGGCATCTCGCCCGCGCCGAAGCCGGAACTGAGCCGCTGGGAAGACGTGATGGATCGTCTCGACCATGCCGAGGGCGAAGTGCGCGTGGCGATCGTGGGCAAATATGTCCAGCTGGAGGACGCCTACAAGTCGATCGCCGAGGCGCTGACCCATGGCGGCATGGCGAACCGGGTCCGCGTGAAGGCGGAATGGATCGACGCGGAGATTTTCGAGAACGAAGACCCCGCGCCCTATCTGGAAAACTACCACGCGATCCTCGTGCCCGGCGGCTTCGGCGAGCGCGGCACGGAAGGCAAGATCCGGGCAGCCCAATTCGCGCGCGAAAAGGGCGTGCCCTATCTGGGCATCTGTCTGGGTATGCAGATGGCCGTCATCGAGGCTGCGCGGAACCTCGCGGGCGTCAGCGATGCGGGCTCGGAAGAGTTCGACCACGAGGCGGGCAAGAAGCGCTTCACCCCGGTCGTCTATCACCTCAAGGAATGGGTGCAGGGCAACCACCGGGTCGAGCGCAAGGTGACCGACGACAAGGGCGGCACGATGCGTCTGGGCGCCTATTCGGCCGCGCTGAAAGAGGGCTCGAAGGTCGCCGAGGTCTACGGCTCGACCGATATCGAAGAGCGTCACCGCCACCGCTACGAAGTCGACATCAAGTATCGCGAGCCGCTGGAAAAATGCGGCATGACCTTCTCCGGCATGTCGCCCGATGGCCGCCTGCCCGAGATCGTCGAGCACAAGGACCATCCGTGGTTCATCGGCGTGCAGTTCCACCCCGAGCTGAAATCGAAGCCCTTCGCGCCGCACCCGCTGTTTGCGGGCTTCATCAAGGCCGCGCGGGATCAGAGCCGGTTGGTGTAAACCGGTCTCAAGCTCGAAATCGAAAAAGCCGCGCTCAGCTTTGCGCGGCTTTTTTCTTTTTCTTCTTCGAGGGTTTCGGCGCGGGTTTCTCGGCTTTGCCGCCGCCGCGCGCGGGGTCGATCTGGCGGGCAAGCTCGGCCGGATCGAGGCGGATCAGCGCCTGTATATAGCCCGAGGCCGCGTCGAGCAGCTCGCAAAGGGCCGCCGCACGCGGATCGGCGCTGCGGGCTTCCAGAGCGGACAGGTGATCGCGCGCGGGGCCGATGACGCGGCGTTCGCGCTCGGCCAGCATCAGGCGCGCCAACTCCCACGGCTCGGTCGGGGCGACGAAAAAATCCTTGCGCGATCCCGGCGAGCGGGCGGCCTGCACGAGACCCGCATCGCGCAATTCCTTCAAAGCGGTCGAGACATTGGAGCGCGACAGGCCAAGCTGCGTCACCAGATCGTCGGCCGAGGGCGCTTGCGCCGCGCGCCAGATCGCGCCGAGGCAGCGGCCCGCGGGGCGGGAAAATCCGAAACGGGGGGCGAGTTCGGCGAAGGCTTCGGGCAGTTCGGTTTCACTCATGCATCCATCCTCTGCCGCCTATTCTCGCCGCTCGGTTACGCGCCGGGTCGGCGCGCCGCGGACAGCCCCGCGATCAGCGCGGCCTCCCCGTCGCCCAAAGTGACCTGCGCGCCCTGCGCTTGCAAGCCGCGGGCGCAAATTTCCGACCAGCCGGGGGCGGAGGCGGAGGACAGCGCCAGCACGGTTTGCCCGAGCCACCACGGTTTCGCGGCTGCGAGTTCGGCCCCAAGCACGGCACCGGCGGCGCGCGGGGCGGGGCGTCCGAGGCTGAGCGGGGCCAATTCGCGGGCGAGGCGTTCGGGGCGCGATAGCGTATCGGCGAGGGCTGCGTCGAACCCGTCGCCTGCCTCCAGCGGTGCGCCAAGGGCGGCCAGCATCGCGGCGGAGCCTGCGCGCATCGCGCTGACCACTTCGCCCGCCGAGATATGCGCCCAGATCGCGCTTGCACCGCAGATCCAGATCACGCCGTCGAATTGCGGGAGGCCTGCGAGGATACCGGCGATCCGGGCCGCCTCGGGGGCGGTGATCTCGGTGCCATCGCTGTCTTGGATCAGGCCGGGCAGGGCGGGATAGCTTTGTCCGCCGATCTCGGTCAGCGGCAGCGCGCCCTCAGCGCGCGGCGTGCAGGGCAGGGCGCGCGGGGCGGGGCCTGCGGTGGAGGCCGCCACGATCGCAGCGGCCCCGTCCGGCAAGAGCGGGCGCGCGGCGGGCCCGGTTTTGCGGTCGCTCACCGCCCCGTCCGAGACACGTGCGGCGCGCCAGCGCCCGAATTCTTCCGTGAGTGCGATCCAATCAGCCATGGCGCATCAGATCGCACGGAGGTCTTGCGGGATCAACCCTGCGACAGGCAGGCGGTGATCGTGTCCGCCATTCCTTGCATCAGGTCCTGATAGAGACCGGGGCCATAGGTCAGCGCGGTGCCCGAAGGGTCGAGCGACTTGCCGAGCGTCACCGGCGTCCCATCGACGAGGATTTCGACCATTTTCGGGTCGTGGTTCGCTTCCGGGAAGGCGCAGACGGCATCCTTTGCCGAGGCCTCGTCGCGCAGGCTCACCAGATGCGCCGCGCCGGGGGTCGAGGCGTCGCTGGGCGAGAGCGCGCCCATGATGGTCAGCCCGTAATGATCGGCCAGATAACCATAGGCCGCGTGATAGACGAGGAAGGGTTTATCCGCGACCGGCGCGAATTCGGCCTTGAGCTTGGCGTCGAGCGTCTCGATCCGGGCCTGCGCGGCTTCGGCATTGGCCGCGTAGGTGTCGGCATGTTCGGGATCGGCCTTGGCGAGGTCTTCGGCGATCAGACCGAGCCAGAGTTTCGCATTGTCGGGGTCGAGCCACGCATGAGGATCGGTCATCTGATCGACCTCGCCGTGGTCGTCGTGCCCCGCCTCGGCGTGACCCTCGTCCTCGTCGAGATCGGCGCTGTGATCATGCGGGTCCTGCGCCGAGAAGCTGCGCAGCGTAGTTCCGGGCGCGTGAAGCAATTCGACCGATTGCCCCTTCACGCCGACGCCCTCGATGGCGCGTTCCAGCCACGGCGTCAGGCGCGGGCCGACCCAGAAGACGAGATCGGCATCCTGCAGATCGCGCGCTTGGCTGGGCTTCAGCTGATAGTGATGCGCGTCCGAATTCTGACCGAGCAGCACTTCGGGCTTGCCCAGATCGCCCATCACCTGCGCGACGAGCGACTGCACCGGCGGCACATCGGTGACGACGCTGGGCACCTCGGCTTGGGCGAGGGCGGGCAGTGCGGCAAGCGCGCTCACGAGAACGGGAAGGGTGGGGCGCATCGGATGTCTCCTGTCCAACTTGATCTGAGGAGCGGAACATGTATGTTATAAAATCACTCGTCAAGAAGAAATGTGATAAGGTAACGCTCTCGTGGGATCTTCGACCTCTTCCGCCAAGGCTTTCACGCCGCATGACCACAGCCGATGCGCCGGCACGACGCTGGCGCGCGCCGAGGCTGTCGCCGCCGAAAAGGGCGCGCGTCTGACCCCGGTGCGCAAGCGCGCGCTGGAAATTCTGCTGGAAGAACATCGGGCTATGGGCGCCTACGAGGTGCTCGACCGGCTCGCAGAGGATGGGTTCGGCAAGCAGCCGCCCGTCGCCTATCGCGCGCTGGAATTCCTTGTCGAGCACGGGCTGGCGCATCGCGTGCGTCGCCTGAATGCCTTCGCCGCCTGCATGAGCCCGGGCGAGGAACATGCGCCGGTCTTCCTGATCTGCCGCAACTGTGGCGAGGTCGCCGAGGCCGGCCCCGAAGAGGGGGCGGAAGAGGTGCGCCGCGCGCTGCAGGGCGCGGCCGAGCGGTTGAATTTCCATGTCGAGCGGGCGACCGTCGAGGCGCTGGGGCTCTGCCCGAACTGCGCTGCAGAGGAGGCGCAATGAGCGAGTTGATCACGGCGCAGGGCCTGAGCGTGCGTCATGGCGAGGTCGAGGTGCTTCACGGCGTCGACTTCACGATTTCCTCGGGCGAGATCGTCACCGTCGTCGGGCCCAACGGCTCGGGTAAATCGACGCTGATCCGTGCCCTGATCGGGCTGGAGCGCGCCGCGCGGGGCAAGGTGAACCGTCAAGCGGGCTTGCGGATCGGTTATGTCCCGCAAAAGCTGCATGTCGATGTGAGCCTGCCGCTGACCGTGCGCCGCTTCCTGTCGCTGCCCAAGCGCGTTTCGAACGCGCGCGCCGAGGCCGCCTTGGAACGCACTGGCGTCCCGCATCTGGGCGGGCGGCAGATTTCGCGGCTCTCGGGCGGGCAGTTCCAACGTGTGCTTCTGGCGCGCGCCTTGCTGTCGGAGCCGCAGATCCTGATCCTCGACGAGCCGACGCAGGGGCTCGACCAGCCCGGCACGGCAGGGTTCTACAAGCTGATCGAAGAAGTCCGTCAGGAAACCGGCTGCGCGGTGCTGATGGTCAGCCACGATCTGCACGTCGTGATGTCGGCCTCGGACCGGGTGATCTGCCTCAACGGCCATGTCTGCTGTCAGGGCACGCCGAAAGTCGTCTCGGAGGCGCCGGAATATCGCGCGCTGTTCGGGATGGGCACGCAAGGGGCCTTCGCGCTCTATCAGCACAGCCACGATCATGGCGAACATGCGGATCACGCGACCTGCAGCCACGATCACGATCACGCCCATGATGCGGCGCAGGACGGCACTCAGACCCACGGGCAGGCGCATGTTTGACGATTTTCTTTTCCGCGCGGCGCTGGCCGGGATCGGCCTGACCTTCGCGACCGGCCCGTTGGGCTCTTTCGTGGTGTGGCGGCGGATGGCCTATTTCGGCGATGCGACCGCCCATGCGGCGATCCTCGGCGTGGCGCTGAGCTTCGCCTTCGGCATCTCGGTCTATCTCGGCACGCTCGGCGTGGCGCTGGCGATGGCACTCACCGTCGCGCGGCTCTCGGGGCGCGGCCATGCGATGGACACGCTTCTGGGTGTGCTCGCCCACTCCGCGCTGGCTTTCGGCCTCGTCGCGGCGTCGCTGCAATCGGGGCTGCGGGTCGATCTGTCGGCCTGGCTGTTCGGCGATATCCTCGCGGTGTCGCGCAGCGATCTGGCCGTGGTCTGGGGCGGTTCGGCTGTAGTCGTGGCGTTGCTGGCATGGCGCTGGCAGGGGCTACTGACCGCGACGATCAATGACGAGCTGGCGATGTCCTCGGGGCTCGACCCGCGGCGCGAGCAGATGGCGCTGACCATCGCGCTGGCGCTGACCGTGGCCGTGGCGATCAAGATCGTCGGCGCGCTGCTGATCGCGGCGCTGCTCATCATCCCGGCGGCCACGGCGCGGCAATTCGCGCGCGGGCCCGAGGCGATGGCGGCGGGCGCGACCGGGGTGGGGATCGCCTCGGTGCTGCTGGGGCTTTGGGGTTCGTTGCAGTTCGACACCCCCGCCGGTCCGTCGATCGTGGCGGCCTCGACCGTGCTCTTCGTTCTGTCCTTGCCGCTGCGTCGCGCGCGCTAAGCCGCGCTGCCGCTTGCCATTTCCCCTCCCGCGCGGTGAGATGCGCGGCAAAGGAGTCCCGATGGATCACCGCAGTTTCAAGACCCCGGCGCAGGCGTTCATCGACCTTGCCGCAGGCAATCCGCAGCGCCGTATGGCATTCGATCCCGCGCAGCGGCGCGCGGCGCTGCAGGCGCTCTCGCGCGCGATCCACGATTGCGAGGCGGAAATCCTTGCGGCGCTGGCCGAGGATTTCGCCAAGCCCGAGGCCGAGATTCGTCTGACCGAAATCCTGCCCGTTCAGGCCGAGATTTCGCACGCGCTGCGCCACCTGAAGACGTGGACGAAAGTCCGGCGGGTCCGCCCGACCCGCGCCATGCTGGGCACCCGCGCGCGGATCGTGCCCGAGCCGAAGGGCACCGCGCTGATCATCGCGCCGTGGAATTACCCGCTGGCGCTGTCGCTCGGGCCGCTGGTCTCGGCCATCGCGGCCGGCTGTGCCGCGATCGTCAAACCGTCTGAGCTGGCCCCGGCCAGCGCCGCCGTGATCGCGCAGATCGTGGAGGAGGCGCTGCCCGCCGATCTGGTGCGCGTGGTGCAGGGCGGGGTCGAGGTCAGCCAGGAACTGCTCGACCAGCCTTTCGATCATATTTTCTTCACCGGCTCGCCGCGGGTGGGCAAGATCGTGATGGCGGCGGCGGCGAAGCATCTGACGTCGGTGACGCTGGAGCTGGGGGGCAAATCCCCGGTCATCGTCGGCCCCGGCGCGGACCTGAAAAAGACCGCGCGGATGATCGCCTGGGGCAAGTTCGCGAATGCCGGTCAGACCTGCATCGCCCCCGATCACGTCTATGTTGCCAAGCAGATCGAGGCCCCGTTCCTCGCCGAACTGAAAGCCGCGATCGCGCGGATGTATGGCAAGACGGAAGAGGCGCAGGCGGCCTCTCGTGACCTCGCACGGATCATCAACCCGGATCATTTCGCCCGCCTGATGGGCATGATCGAGAGCGCGCAATCCGCTGGCGCAAAGGCCCTGACCGGCGCCACCAGCGAGGCCGAGAGCCGCTATATCGCGCCCACCGTCCTGATGGGTACCGACCCGTCGATGCGCGTCGAGCAGGAGGAGATTTTCGGCCCCGTTCTGCCGGTCATCCCCTTCGACGACGCGGCGGATGTGGTGGCGCGGATAGAGGCCGGGCCGAAGCCGCTCGCCCTTTACATCTTCGAGCGCGACCGCGGGTTGATCGACCGGCTCCGCCGCGCGACCAGTTCGGGCGCGGTGGGCGTCAACGTCGCGCTGGTCCATTACCTGCACCAGAACCTGCCCTTCGGCGGGATCGGCAATTCGGGTGTCGGGGCGGCGCATGGGCATTGGGGCTTCGAGGCCTTTACCCATCTCAAGCCCGTGCTCGAGAACCGGTTCGCGCCGCTTTCGATGCTGATGCCGCCCTATCGCAGCGGACGCATGGCGAAGCTCGCCCAGAAATTCCTGCGCTAATTCCGACGGCAGATTTCACGCGTGATCGCGTTCCGCCACAAGCCTGTGTAATCGCTCCGATTGGCGAGATCGCGCCCTAGTTGAACCCTTGTGATTAATAAGAAACAGGGGATTAACCAATGGCATCAACAGAAACGATGGCCGGAGGAGGCAAACTGCGGCGCGACGCCGGGGTCATCGGGCTGCTCTTTGCGTCCACCACCTCCATGATCGGCTCGGGCTGGCTCTTCGGGGCCTATCACGCCTCGAAAATCGCAGGGCCGCTCTCGGTCTGGTCCTGGGTCATCGGGGCGGCGATCATCATGCTGATCGCGCTGTGCTTTGCCGAGCTCTCCACGATGTTCTCCAAATCCGGCGCGCTCGTCCATATGAGCCATGCGAGCCACGGCGCGACGCTGGGCCGGCTCTGGGGCTGGATGCTGTTTCTCAGCTATGCGCCGGTGCCTGCGGTCGAGGCCGAGGGGATCGTCACCTATGCCAATAACTACCTGCCCTATTTCCTGCGCGGAGACGGGTCGGGCACGCTGACGCTGGTGGGCTTCATCACGTCTGCGCTGCTCCTGAGCGTGTTGGCGCTGCTGAACCTGCTGGCGATCAAGGCGCTGTTGAAGGTGAACAACACCGTGACGTGGTGGAAGATCGCCGTGCCGCTGATCACCGTGGTCGGCCTGATCGCGGCCTCGTCCCATTGGGGCGTCTGGCATGCGGCACCGGGCACCTACAAGGCGCAGGGCATGTTCACGGCCATTCCGGCCGCGGGGATCGTGTTCTCCTTCCTTGGCTTCCGCACCGCGATCGACCTGGGCGGCGAGAGCGCCAATCCGGGCCGCAATATCCCGATGGCGGTGATCGGGTCGGTCATTCTTGCCGCGATCGTCTATGTTCTGCTGCAGGTGGCCTTCATCATGGCGCTCTCACAGGGCGATCTGGCGAATGGCTGGGCGTCGTTGAGCTTCAAAGGCTCCGCTGGTCCCTTCGCCGGTCTCGCGGCGACGCTGGGCATGGGATGGCTGGCGCTGCTCCTATACGTCGACGCTTATGTCTCTCCCGGCGGGACGGGGCTGATCTACGTCACCGGCGGCTCGCGCATCCTCTATGCGGTGGGCGACACCGAGAGCGGGCCGAGCGCGCTGACCCACACGACCCGCCACGGCGTGCCGTGGCTGGCGGTTGCGGTGATGTGGGCCGTGGGCGTGTTCTTCCTGCTGCCCTTCCCGGCATGGCAACTTCTGGTGGGCTATATCAGCTCGATCACGGTTCTGACCTACGGCCTTGGTCCGATCGTGCTGATGGTGCTGCGCCGCAGCCAACCCGATGCCGAGCGCGCCTTCCGTCTGAAAGGGGCGGAATTCCTTGCGCCGCTGGCCTTCATCGCGTCGAACCTCGTGATCTACTGGACGGGTTTCTACACCGACTCGATCCTGTTCGGGATGCTGCTCGGGGGCTTCGCGGTCTATGCGGTCGTCTTCCACGTCGTGCAGAAAAAATCCGCCTCCGAGTTCGGCTGGGGCCATATCGGCTGGCTGGCGCTGTGGTTCGGCGGGCTTTGGGTGATCACCGCACTCGGCACCTCGGATCACGCGCTCAATGTGCTGAACTTCTGGAACGGCATGGGCCTCGTCGCGGTGTGGTCGCTGGTGGTGATCTGGTTCGCGCTGCGCGCGGCGCTGCCCGCCGAGGAGACCGGCGCGCTGATGGAGCGTATCCAGCGCGGCAACTGAGCCGTTGCGAGATGACAAAAAGGCGCGCGGGGAAACTCGCGCGCCTTTCCTATACCCGCTTCACCTTCCAGCGGCGATGGATCCAGAGCCATTGCTCCATGTGCTTGAGGATCATCTCCTCCAGCCCGTCATTGAGCGTCTGCGTCATCGCCTCGGGGGTGCTGTGCGGGACGGGCTTGTCGGCATAGATCTTGAAGTTGAGCCCGTCCGGCTGGCGGATCGCGTAGATCGGCACCAGATCGGCTTTCATCTTCAGCGCCATTTCCGCCGCCGACAGCGGCGTGAAGGCGGGCAGGCCGAAGAAGCTCAGCTCCGCGCCTTTGTTGAAGTGCTGGTCGAAGCCGAAGGCCACCATCCCGCCGTCGCGCAGGAATTTCATCATGTCGCCCAAGCCCCGGCGCGAGCGCGAGAACAGCGGCTCGGCAATGGCGGAGATGGTCGAGACATATTGTTCGTTGAAGAGCGGGTTGTTCATCGGGCGGTAGATCGCGCCGACCCGGTAGCCGCGGCCGGCCAGCGCTGCGCGCCACGCGTCGTAATTGCCGAAATGGCCTGCCGCGAGGACGACGGGGCGACCCTCGCGATGGGCGGCTTCCAAGGTTTCGGCGCCGGGGCCTTCGATCGGCAGATCGCGCACGCGGGCCACGAACTCCTCGCCCGAATAGATCTCCGCCAGCATCCGGCCGAGATTGTCGGGCATCTCGCGCTGCAGCCGCTTGATCTCGTCCTCGGACAGGTCCGGGCAGGCGATACGGAGGTTCTCGCGGATCTTGCGGGTGAAGCCGAGGATCGGGGCGAGCCGCGCGACCATCCGCCCCGCCGCGGGGATGCGCCGCTCGTAGGGCAGGCGCTGGACCAGCCGCATCACCGCCACGAAGAGGGCGTTCGAGACACGGTCGGACAGGGTGGGTTCGCGGTTTTTCATCGTGTCGAGTGTCAGGCTCTGGCTTGGCGCGCGGCACGGCGCTCGCGGGACCAGACATAGAGGCCTGCCCCCACGATCACAAGCGCCCCGGCCATCGTGAACCCGTCGGGAAACTGCCCGAACATCAGCCATCCCCAGAAGGATGCGAACAGCAGGCCCGAATAGCCGAAGGGCGCGAGCGTCGAGGCTTCGGCCAGGGCGAAGGCGCGGATCAGCAGGAATTGCGAGAGGCTGCCAGCAAGCCCGAGACCGAGGAAGATCCAAAGGTCCGACAGCGCGATCGGCTGCCAGATGAAGGGCAGGGCGAGCGAGGAAAGCGCGAGCCCGGTAAAGGCCGACCACAGCTGCGAGGTGGCCGCGCTATCGCCGCGCAGGTAGCGCGTCAGCAGCACCGCGCCCGCGAAGCTGAAGGCGGCGAGCAGCGCCAGAAACGCCGCCGGATGCAGCCCGCCGAAACCCGGACGCAGGATGATCATCGCGCCCATGAAGGCCGCCAGAATGCCGAAGATGCGGTGCGGGCCCAGCCGCTCGCCCAGAAACAGCGCCGCGCCCAGCGTCACGATCACCGGGTTGAGGTCGCCAAGCGCGGTGGCGGTGGCAAGCGGCACATGTTTCAGCGCGTAGAAGAAGGACACG
Organism: Thioclava sp. ISO4; assembly: GCF_058105145.1. Taxonomy (NCBI): domain Bacteria; kingdom Pseudomonadati; phylum Pseudomonadota; class Alphaproteobacteria; order Rhodobacterales; family Paracoccaceae; genus Thioclava; species Thioclava sp. ISO4. The sequence goes on along the minus strand of NZ_CM176571.1, from coordinate 3,811,189 downwards.
ATCGCGCCCATCTGGAACAGCGCCCGGCCCAGCTGGAACTTCGGCTGTGCGCTGCGGATGCGGCGCGGCAGGCTGCCGCGATAGATGAAGGCCAGTACGGCGGCATTCACCGCGAAGCGCGCCCAGACGATGAGGAGCGGGTGATAGCCTTGCCCGAGAAGCTTCGCGAAAGCGTCCATCAGCGTCAGCATCGAGAACGCGCCAAGCATCAGCGCGATCCCCATCCCGGGACGATCGCCCTCGGGATGTGAAGAGGGGGCCACGCCGGGCCCCCTCGCAGTCGCTTTCAAGCCGGGCAGAGCCATCAGAGGAGGCTCTTGACCTTCTCGGCCACGGCCTCGGGGGTGATCCCGAACTTCTCGTAGAGCTCGCCTGCGGGGGCGGAGGCGCCGAAGCCCTCCATGCCCACGAAGCCGGCTTTCGCCTCGCGGCCACGCTCGCCCAGAAGCCAGCGGTCCCACGGCTGGCGCACGGCGGCCTCGACGGCCACGCGGATCGAGTTCGGCGGCAGCACGCGCTTGCGATAGGCCTCGTCCTGCTCGGCGAACAGCTCCATGCAGGGCATCGACACGACACGGGTGCCGATCGCTTCCTTCTGCAGCATCTCGCGGGCTTTCAGCGCGATTTCCACTTCCGAGCCGGTTGCCATCAGGATCACCTGACGCTTGCCGTCGGCCTCGGCCAGAACATAGGCGCCGCGCGCAGTGAGGTTCTGCGGCTTGTACTCGGTGCGCAGCGTCGGCAGACCCTGACGCGACAGAGCCAGAACCGAGGGCGTGCCCTCCTGATTCATCGCGATTTCCCATGCCTCGGCGGTCTCGATGACATCGGCGGGGCGGAAGGTCAGCGTGTTCGGCGTCGCGCGGCAGATCGCGAGATGCTCGACCGGCTGGTGGGTCGGGCCGTCTTCGCCCAGACCGATGGAGTCATGGGTCATGACATAGACGGTCGGCACTTTCATCAGCGCCGACAGACGCATCGCGCCGCGCGCGTAGTCGGTGAAGCAGAAGAACGTGCCGCCATAGGGGCGCACGCCGCCATGCAGCCACTGGCCGTTCATCGCCGCGGCCATGCCATGCTCGCGGATGCCGTAATGGATGTAGCGGCCCTTGCGGTTCTCCGGGTTGAAGACCGTCATGTCCTTCGACTTCGTGAGGTTCGAGCCGGTGAGGTCGGCCGAGCCGCCGATGGTCTCGGGGCAGGCGGCGTTGATCACGCCCAGCACCATCTCGGACGCCTTGCGGGTCGCGACTTTCGGTGCGGCTTCGGCCTGCTCTTTCTTGAACTTGCGGATCGCGCCGGTGAACTTCTTCGAGACGCCGCCTTCCATGATGCGGGTGAACTCGGCCTGCTTGGCTGCCGAGAGCTTGCCGAAGCGCTCTTCCCATTCGCCGCGCTCAGCCGCGCCGCGGGTGCCGATCGCTTCCCATTGCGACTTCACGTCGGCCGGGATTTCGAACGGACCGTGATCCCAGCCATAGATCGCCTTGGTGCGCGCGATTTCCTCGTCGCCCAGCGGCGAGCCGTGGGCCGAGTAGCTGTCGGCTTTGGTCGGTGCTCCGAAGCCGATGATGGTCTTGCAGTCGACCAGAACCGGGCCCTTGGCTTTCTTCGCCTTGGTCAGCGCCTCGTCGATGGAGGCCGGATCGTGGCCGTCACAGGCAAACACCGTCCAGCCCGACGCCTCGAAGCGCTTGCGCTGGTCGGTCTTGTCGGACATCGACACGCGGCCGTCGATGGTGATGTCGTTATTGTCCCACAGCACGATCAGGTTCGACAGTTCCTGCATCCCGGCAAGGCCGATGGCCTCCTGGGAGATGCCTTCCATCAGGCAGCCGTCGCCCGCGATGACCCAGGTGCGGTGATCGACGAGCTTCTTGCCCCATTGCGCGCGCAGCGCCTCTTCGGCGATGGCCATGCCGACCGAGGTCGCGACGCCCTGACCGAGCGGGCCGGTCGTGGTCTCCACCGCGTCGAGCAGGAAGTTCTCGGGGTGGCCTGCGGTCAGCGCGCCCGACTGGCGGAAGTTCTTGATCTGGTCGAGCGTGACCTGCTCGTCGCCGCAAAGATAGAGCAGCGAATAGATCAGCATCGAGCCGTGACCCGCCGACAGGATGAACCGGTCGCGGTCTGCCCATTTCGGGTTTTTCACGTCGAATTTCAGGTGGTTCTGGAACAGAACGGTCGCCACATCGGCCATGCCCATCGGCATGCCGGGGTGACCGGAATTGGCGGCCTGCACCGCATCCATCGCCAGTGCGCGGATCGCGGAGGCAAGTTTCCAATGCTCAGGATGGGCGGCGCGCAGCTCTTCGATTTCCATGAAACGTCCTTTCGCGGGGCAGCTGTTGGATGGGTCCGCGCCCCTGATAGCAGGGATCGGCCCAAGATCAAGCGCGGCCCACAAGTGCTTGAGGCAAAAGGGTGGGCTTGCCCTGTCGCAAAAGGTTAGACTTAACCAAACCCGCAGTCGGCCGCGATTCGGCCATGGCAAGCGAAAAACATGAGGACGAGGAGGCGCGTATGAGTGACATAGCCGAATACGAACGCCGCATCGCTTTCGCGCTCGAACGGATCGGGCGCGGGGTCGAAGCGCTCAAGCAGCGCGAGGCATTGCAGGCGCAAGGCGCGCAGGATGCCACGCACCAGCCCGAGCCGGAGACCGCACCGCCTGCCGAGGCAGAGCTGCCCCCCGTGCCGGAGGCGCCGCCCGAAGTTGTCGCCGATCCCGCCGAAGTGGCCGAGTTGAAAGCCGCGCTCGCCGCGGAGCAGGAAGCCAATGCGCAGCTTTCTGAGCGCGTCCGCGCGATCCGCGAGAAACAGGACACCACGCTTGGCGCGATGGAGCGCAAATACGGCGCGGCCGTGCGCGCGCAGGAAGCCGCTTTCAAAGAGGTCGCAGCCCTCAAGCAGGCCAACGCGGCGTTGGTCGCGGCCAATCGCAAGCTGATGGACGAGGGCGTGGCCTTCTCCGAGGAGGCGCTGATGGCCGAGCTGCAAAGCCTGCGCGCCGCGCGCGACGGCGAGAGCGCCGAGCTGGAGCAGATCATCGCGGGTCTCGACCCGATCATCGAAGCGGCGAACCGCGAGGAGGAGACCGATGCCTGAGGTGACGATTTCCATCGGCGGCCGCGATTTTCAGGTCGCCTGCCAAGAGGGTGAAGAACATTTCCTGCGCTCTGCCGCCGGGATGCTCGACAGCGAGGCGCAGGTGCTTCTGGGCCAGATCGGGCGGGTGCCCGAGAGCCGGATGCTGCTGATGTCCGGGCTGATGCTGGCCGACAAGGCCGCGGGCATCGAGGATCAGCTGCGCGACGCGATGAACCGTCTGGGCGAATTGCAGGCGAAGATCGACGAGCTGCAGTCGAACCCGGCGCATGTCGAAGTGCCGATCGTGCCGCCCGAAGTGACCGAAACGCTGGCCGAGATCGCCGCGCGCGCGGAGTCGCTTGCCGACCGGGTCGAGGACGACGCGTGAGACGGGCGCTGTTTGGCGCGGCGTTCGCATGCGTCGCGCTGGCGGGACCGGTCGCGGCGCAAGACGCGGTGCAGGGCACGGCCCCGGATGACGGATCGGTCGAGCGGTTGGAGCCGCTCAATCCGATCGTCGGCGACGGCCCTCCAGCGGTGCTGAACGCCACCTATCACTGCGAACGCGGCGCGGAAGTGCATGCGGCCTATCTCAACGACACCGACCCTCAACGCGCAGTCGTCTTCCTACAGGGGCGGCTGGTTGTGATGAGCCATATCCGCTCCGCCGACGGTGCGAAATATGCCGAGGATGGCGAGGGCGAAGCCGGCTATGTCTGGTGGACGCGCGGCGCGCAGGCGATGCTCGACTGGATTGCCGAGGATGGCGAGGTGCAACCGCTGCTCAGGGCCTGCCGCCAAGAATAAGGGCCGCAACGCGGATCAGCGCGGCGGCCCTCATCTTGTTGGTTCGGGAAACCTGAAGCGCTGCGCGCTTACTCGGCCGCCTTCATCTCGAAACCCTTTTCCAGCTGATCCGACGGCGTGATCGGATACTCGCCCGAGAAGCAGGCATCGCAATATTGCGGGCAGGAATTGTCGCGACCCTCGGCCTCGCCCACGGCGCGATACAGCCCGTCGAGCGAGATGAATTTCAGGCTGTCCACGCCGACCCAGTTGCGCATCTCTTCTTCGGTCATCTGCGCCGCCAGCAGCTTGTCGCGGTTGGGCGTGTCGACGCCGTAGAAGCACGGCCATGCGGTCGGCGGCGAGGCGATCCGGAAATGCACCGACTTCGCGCCCGCATCGAGGATCATATCCTTGATCTTGCGCGAGGTGGTGCCGCGCACGACGGAGTCGTCGACAAGGACCACCCGCTTGCCGCGAATGAGCGACTTGTTGACGTTGAGCTTGAGGCGCACGCCCATGTTGCGGATCTGCTCGGTCGGCTCGATGAAGGTGCGGCCCATATACTGGTTGCGCGTGATCCCGAGTGCGAAGGGGATGCCGCTTTCCTGACTGTAGCCGATCGCTGCCGGGGTGCCGCTGTCGGGCACGGGGCAGACCAGATCGGCCTCGACCGGGGCCTCGCGGGCCAGTTCCACACCGATCGCGCGGCGGGTCTCATAGACCGAGCGGCCGCCGATCATGCTGTCGGGGCGCGAGAAATAGACATGCTCGAAGATGCAGAAACGACCGGTGGAGGGGCCGAAGGGACGCGAGCTTTCGATATGGCCGTCCTGAATGACGACCATCTCGCCCGGATCGATTTCGCGGACGAATTCCGCGCCGATGATGTCGAGCGCGCAGGTCTCCGAGCTCAGCACATAACCATGCTCACCCAGCTTGCCCAGCACCAGCGGGCGCACGCCCAGCGGGTCGCGCACACCGATCAGCTTGGTCCGCGTCATCGCGACGATCGAGAAGGCGCCTTCCACGCGGCGCAGCGCATCGGCGATCCGGTCGGCATGCTTGCGCTGGATCGAGCGGGCCATCAGGTGGATGATGCATTCGCTGTCCGACGACGACTGGAAGATCGCGCCGCGCTCGATCAGCTCACGACGCAGCGCGTCGGCATTGGTGAGGTTGCCGTTATGGGCGACCGCGCAGCCGCCCATCGAGAACTCGCCGAAGAAGGGCTGGATGTCGCGGATCACCGCACCTTTGGAACCGGCGGTGGAGTAGCGCACATGGCCGATGGCGACATCGCCCGGCAGCGTTTCCATCAGGCTCGACTTGGTGAAGTTGTCGCGGACATAGCCGAAACGGTGGGCCGAGTTGAAGCCGGTGGCGGCGTCATGGGCGACGATACCGCCCGCTTCCTGACCGCGGTGTTGGAGGGCGTGAAGACCGAGGGCCACGAAATTCGCGGCGTCGGAAATGCCGACAACACCGAAGACGCCGCATTCTTCCTTGAGCTTGTCGTCGTCGAAAGGGTGGGCGTAGTGGGTCTTCTGGGCGGCGGGGCAGGACATGTCATCAGCTCCGTGTGACGCTAGGGGAGGGCGCTTTGGCCCATTTATAGACAAACGCGAGAGGTGTTAACCCCTCGCGCCTGTAAAACCGTCATGTGACTGACATCAATTGTCGGTCGCCGGAGGCAGTTCGTCCGTCCGGGCCGGGGCATCTGCGCCCGGAGGAGCGGGGCAGGCGGCCACAAGTTGTTCGTAACGCTGAACGATCCAGCCGGGTGCATCGGCAGGCATTGATTCGTCGAGCTGCCCGGAGGCGCGCGAGAACACTTTGGCCGAACGAGAGTCGTCGACCACCGGCACGGGGTCGTTGCTCATCACGCGGTCATAGACCACGAAGGCCACCGCCACGAGGACCACCCCGCGCAGCACGCCGAACAGGAAGCCCAGACCCTGGTCGATCCCGCCAAGCGCCGAGCGTTGCACGGCCGAGGCGAAGAGCGGCGTGAGGATCGAGAACACGACCAGCGCCACGGCGAAGACCACCGCGAAGCCGCCGATCATGCCCAGCTCGCAGCTTTGGCCGATGAACTTGTCGAGGCCGGGGATCTGCTGCACCAGAGGGCGTGCCTCGTTGGCGAAGATATAGGCGACGATCGCCGCTGCGATCCAGCCGACGATGGCCAGCGCCTCACGCACGAAGCCTCGCGAATAGGCGAGGATCGCCGAAAGAATGATGACGACCGCCACGATGGCATCGACAATGGTGAACCCGTCCATTTGCGCTCCTATGTTCTCGGCGTTAACCGGCGCCGAACATCTCCCCGGTAAATGTCACGAGATCGCCCAGCTTGCGCAATGCCATCTCGCTCGACCCTTCGGCTTTCGTTCCCGAGGGTGCGATCGCCTGTGAAAAACCAAGTTTCGCCGCTTCTTTCAACCTGTTTTCCGCCTGACCCACGGGACGCAGCGCGCCCGACAGGCTGATTTCGCCGAAAATGACCATATCGGCGGGCAGTGCCACATCTTCGCGCGCGCTGAGAAGGGCTGCGGCAGCGGCGAGGTCGGCTGCGGGCTCCACGACCTTCATGCCGCCCGCGACATTCAGGAACACGTCGAGCCCCGCAAACGGGATGCCGCAGCGCGATTCCAGCACCGCGAGAATGGTCGAGATCCGTCCACTGTCGAGCCCGACCACGGTGCGTCGCGGCGAGGCGAGCGTGGAGGGTGCAACCAGCGCTTGAATCTCGGTCAGCACCGGTCGCGTGCCTTCAATTCCTGCGAAAACCGCCGAGCCCGGTGCGGGTTGACCGCGCTCGGACAGGAACAGGGCCGAGGGGTTGGCGACCTCGGCCAGACCCGCGCCGGTCATCTCGAAGACGCCGATCTCGGAAGCCGGGCCGAAGCGGTTCTTCACCGCACGCAGGATGCGGAACTGGTGGCCGCGCTCGCCTTCGAAATAGAGCACCGTGTCGACCATATGTTCGATCACGCGCGGGCCCGCGATCTGGCCTTCCTTGGTCACATGACCGACGAGGATCACGGCGGTGCCGCGCTTTTTGGCGAAGCTCACCAATTCGTGTGCGGCGGCGCGCAACTGGCTCACCGATCCCGGCGCGCTGTCGACATTGTCCGACCACATGGTCTGGATCGAATCGATGATCACGAGGTCGGGACGTTCGGTTTCCAGCGTCGTCAGGATGTCGCGCAGGGACGTTTCCGCGCCCAGACCGACCGGCGCATCGGCAAGGCCAAGACGCTGCGCGCGCATCCGCACCTGGCTCGCCGCTTCCTCGCCCGAGATATAGAGCGCCTTCACGCCTTTGCGGGCGAAGCTGGCCGTCGCTTGCAGCAAAAGCGTCGATTTCCCGATGCCCGGATCGCCGCCCACCAGAACCGCCGAGGCCGCGACCAGGCCGCCGCCCAAGACCCGGTCCAACTCCTCCATGCCCGATTTCACGCGGGCAGGCGGGGTTTCCTTCGTGTCGAGCGCGGTGAGCGGGATCACCTTGCCCTTCGCGCCCTTCATGCCAGAGCCGGGCGTGGTCGAGATCGGCGCTTCCTCGTGGATCGAGTTCCATGCGCCGCAGGCATCGCAACGCCCGGACCATTTGGCGTGCGTCGCGCCGCATTCGGCACAGCGGAAGATCGCGGATTGCTTGGCCATGAGGTCAGCTGCGGTCCAGATTGGCGGCGATCAGGCTCGCGCATTGCTCGGGATGGGTGGCGGGCAGCATATGGCCCGCGCCCTCGACACAGGCGACGCCCACATCGGGCAACCGCGCAGCGATCGCCTCGGCCACTTTCGGCATCGTCGCGGGCGAGCGGTCGCCATGGATGATCATCGTGGGCGCGTCGATCTGCTCGATCCCGTCGGGCCGCGCGATCCGTGCCGGATCCTCGAAATTGGCGCGGCTGATGTTCTCGACCATCGGCATGCACGCGGTGAAGCGTTCGCGCTGCGTCTCGGAATAGCTGTCCCACGGTTGACCGGTGCCCCAGTCGCGCATGAAGCCGCGCGCGGCAGGCTCGTAATCGCCCGCTTCCATCAATTGCTCGAAGTGATCCTGCTTGGCGCGCAGGTCCTGCCAATCCGGGTCGTCCTCGGGGAGGGCCGCGAACAGCACCGGCTCGATCAAGGTCAGCGAGCGGACGGCCTCGGGGGCGCCCACCGCGATGCGCAACGCGACCGAGGCGCCGAAGCTATGCCCGATCAGGTCCACGGGCCGCTCGATGAAGCTGGCCGCGATGCGCGTCACCTGCGTCTGGAAACCGCCCGGCTCGCTCACATCGCCGCGCCACGGTGCGGATTGCCCGTGGCTCGGCTGATCGAAGGCGACGGCGTGGATCTGCTGGCCCAGCGGTATCAGCGCCTTCGCCCAGAGGTTCGAACTGCCCAAGGTGCAGTGGATCGCGATGGCGGGGCGTTCGCCCTGACCGAAGCTTTGCCAGAAGACTTCCGCCCCTTGTCGTTGATCACGCGGCATTCAGAGCGTCCCCAGATAGTCGTCGAGCAGCTCCAGATGGTCCTGACCCCAGAACCGCTCGTCGGTATCGGTCACGATATAGAAGGGCGAGCCGAAGACACCGGCCTCGACCGCGTCCTCGAGGTTCTTCTCATAGGTGACCGCGCCATCGAAGAGGCCGGTGGTCGCCAGATTGCCGTCAAAGCCGTTGGCTTCGAGCGCCGCGCGGATCACCTCGTCCGAGGCGATATCCTTATCCTCGGCCCAGCAGGCGCGCAGGATCGCGTTGACCAGACCGCCCACATCGCCGCCACCGGCTTTTTGCGCCGCGATGATCGCGTAGGAGGACGGTGCGGGGTTCGGCGGATAGCCGGGCGGGGTGGTGTTCATCTCCATCCCGAGCCGCGCCGACCAGCGCTTGAGCTCCTGCATCCGGTATTCCATCCGGCTCTGGTGGCGCTGCGCCGGGCGCACCCCGCCGGTGCGGTCGAACAGGCCCAGAAGGTCGAGCGGTTTATAGGTGACTTCGGCCCCGTGACGCGCCGCGATTTCTTCGAATCGCGGGCCGCCGAGGTAGGCCCAGGGGCTGAACGTGCCGAAATAGTAGTCGATCCGTGCCATTCATAACACTTTCTTGACAGTCGAAATTGCCGCCACGCTACCCCGGTGCTAAGGCAGGCGCAATCAAGCGAATCCCGCCGGCACTGACCGGCGTCACGAAGGAACTGGCCCATGTCCGTCGTCACTGAACCGAAGCTCATCTCCGGAAATTCCAACAAACCGCTCGCGCAATCCATCGCGCGGCGCATGTCGATGCATCGCGGCATGTCAGTCGGTTTGGTGGATGCGCGGGTCGAGCGTTTCAACGATGGCGAGATTTTCGTCGAAGTTTTCGAGAACGTCCGCGGCGAGGATATGTTCATCATCCAGCCGACCTCGAACCCGGCCAATGACAACCTGATGGAGCTGCTGATCATCACCGACGCGCTCAAACGCTCTTCGGCCGATCGCATCACCGCCGTGATCCCCTATTTCGGCTATGCCCGTCAGGATCGCCGCACCAAGGCCCGCACGCCGATCTCGGCCAAGCTGGTCGCGAACCTGCTGACCGAAGCCGGGGTCGACCGCATCCTGACGCTCGACCTGCACGCCGCCCAGATTCAGGGCTTCTTCGACATTCCGGTGGACAACCTCTACGCCTCGCCGGTCTTCGCGCTCGATATCCTGCACAACTTCAAAGGTCAGACCGACGATATCATGGTCGTCTCGCCCGACGTGGGCGGCGTGGCCCGCGCGCGTGAGCTGGCCAAGCGGATCGACGCGCCGCTCTCCATCGTCGACAAGCGCCGCGAGAAGGCGGGCGAAGTGGCCGGCATGACCGTGATCGGCGACGTGAAGGGTCAGAAATGCATCATCGTCGACGACATGGTCGACACGGCAGGCACGCTGTGCAAGGCCGCCGATCTGCTGATGGAGCACGGCGCGACCGAGGTTCACGCCTATATCTCCCACGGCGTCCTGTCCGGCCCGGCGGTCGAGCGCGTGACCAATTCGGCGCTGAAATCTCTGGTCATCACCGACTCGATCGAACCGACCGACGCCGTGAAAGCCTGCCCCAATATCCGCATCGTGCCGACCGCGCCGATGTTCGCGCAGGCGATCCTGAACACTTGGTCGGGCACGTCCGTGTCGTCGCTCTTCGAGACCGACACGCTCGTTCCGATCTACGAGGGCATGTATACCCGCGACTGATCCGCGGTGCGCCCGAGACAGGAAAAAGGCCCGGATCAGAGCGATCCGGGCCTTTTTTCATTGCGCCCGCGCCTGAGCGCCGGGTTACGAAGCTTTCTTCAGTGCCTTCTTCGCCGCTTTCAGCTTCTTTTCCTGACGTTCGACCTTGGCCTTGCGCGTCTTCACTTCCTGTTTCAGCTCCTTGAGCTTCGCTTTCTTCGCCATGATCCGGCTCCTCCATGTCAATCCCTAGCCTCTGCATCGTGCGGCAACGGTCTCGCGATGTATAGGGCCGGGCGTCGAAGCCATTGTTTTCGCGTCGGCCAAAGCTCGGGCTGGACAGCGCCGCGTGGCGCGGCGATGACTTGAGGATGCGCCTTTTCGCCCTCACCGCCCTCGTCATGGTCGCCTTCGCGGCCAATTCGGTGCTCAACCGGATGGCGGTGCATGATGCGGGCTGGGGACCGGCTGCGACGGGCTTCGTGCGGCTCGCCTCGGGGGCGCTGGTGCTGCTGATCCTCGCGATCCGGGCGAAGGGCGCGCGCGGGCTGCGGCTGCCGGGCGCGGTGCTGGGCGCAGGGGTTGCGACGCTGGCGCTTTATATCTTCGGGTTTTCCATCGCGAGCGGGTTGATCGACGCGGGCGTCGGCGCGCTGACGCTGTTCGGGATGGTGCAGATCACCATGTTTGCGGGCGCCCTGTGGCTACGCGAGGCGATCTCGCTCTGGCGCTGGATCGGGGCGGGGCTTGCCTTCGCGGGGCTGGCTGTCCTGCTGCTGCCCGCCTCGGGGGGCGCCCATATCGACCCGCGTGGATTTGCGATGATGGCGCTGGCCGGGATCGGCTGGGGGCTCTATTCGCTCAACGGAAGGCGCACGGGCGATCCGCTGGTCGCCACCGCGCTCAATTTCGCACTCGCCACGCCGCTGGCGCTGATCTGGATGCTGGGCGCGGGCGATTGGGGGCAGGGGGCAAGCTGGGGCTGGACGCCCGCGATCCTCTCGGGCGCGGTCACCTCGGGGCTGGGCTATGCGCTGTGGTATCGCGTGATACCGCAAATCCCCGCGAGCCTCGCCGCCATCGCTCAACTCTCCGTGCCCTTGATCGCGGCGCTGGGCGGGGCGGTTTTGCTCGCGGAGACGCCTTCGGCACGCTTCTGGCTGGCCGCGGCGCTGGTGATCGGCGGCATCGCCCTCTCGCTGAGGCGAAAAACCTGAGCGCATCTCTCGGATTTTCGGGCCGGAAACGGCTTGACCTCGAAACCTCCAGCGCTTCTTTAGTGTTTGACACACGTACCTTCGAACTAATGAGAGGACATCATGGCTTTTGAACTTCCCGATCTTCCCTATGCCCACGACGCACTCGCGGATCTCGGCATGTCGAAGGAAACCCTCGAATATCACCACGACATTCACCACAAGGCCTATGTAGATAACGGCAACAAGGCGATTGCCGGTACCGAATGGGAAGGCAAGTCGGTCGAAGAGATCGTGAAGGGCACCTACCAGCCGAACGCGGTTGCGCAGAGCGGCATCTTCAACAACGCCTCGCAGCATTGGAACCACACCCAGTTCTGGGAAATGATGGGTCCGGGCGCCTCGGCCATGCCGAGCGAGCTGGAAAAGGCGCTGACCGAAAGCTTCGGCTCGGTCGACAAGTTCAAGGAAGACTTCGCCGCCGCAGGCGCGGGCCAGTTCGGCTCGGGCTGGGCATGGCTCGTGAAGGACACCGATGGGTCGCTGAAAGTGACCAAGACCGAGAACGGCGTGAACCCGCTGTGCTTCGGCCAGACTGCGCTTCTGGGCTGCGACGTGTGGGAGCACTCCTACTACATCGACTTCCGCAACAAGCGTCCCGCCTACCTGTCGAACTTCCTCGACAAGCTGGTGAACTGGGAAAACGTCGCGTCGCGCATGTAATTCCCGCGCGCGATACGAATTGGAAGGGCGTCCTGCGGGGCGCCCTTTTTCGTTTTTCTACCCGTGATGATTGCCGGAACGGAAAGTCTGCAAAGCAGGAACCGCGACCCTGCCAAATCGGTTTTCTTGACAGCTACCAGAAACCAAGAGGAGGATATGATGGCAGAGCGTATTCGTTCCAAGGACGGCAAGCGCGAAACCGAAGAGGTCCTCGGCGAGAAGCCCGAGAATATCGACACGCCGCAGGGGCAAGGCAGCTCGGGCGGGAACCTCAATCGCAAGGTCGGCACCCGCGACGAGAAGAAACGCCTGGATGAGACTTCAGCAGGCGCGACCCGTCCGTTGGGCGGCGACGAGCGCGACAGCGGTGAAAAGGAGAAGATGTGATGACCAAGCTTTCCAAAGGCACCTGGGTTGTGATCGCGGATGGCGAGAAAGCGCTGTTTCTTGAAAATATGATGGACGATCAGGATCCCAACCTCGTCGTGCGCCGCATCGACGAGCAGGAGAACCCGCCGGATCACGAGCAGGGCACCGACAGCCCCGGCCGCATGGCCGATGACGGTCCCGGCCATCGCTCGGCTTTCCAAGAAACCGACTGGCACGAGCTGGCGAAGATGCGCTTCGCCGACGATCTGGCCGAGCGGCTCTACAAGATGGTCCATAAGGGCCGGATCGAGCGGCTGGTGATCGTTGCGGCGCCGCGTGTGCTGGGCGAGATCCGTTCTGCACTGCACAAGGAAGTCTCCGACGTGGTGGTGGCCGAGATCGACAAGACGCTGACCAATCACCCGCGTGACGAGATCGAGAAGCTGGTGAAGGAAGAGCTCGCGACCGCCTGAGCCGCGCCTCGCCAGATGACAGGAAAAGCGCCGTGCGGGTCTCGCGCGGCGCTTTTTCATTGGGAATTCGAGAGGGGAGTGGGGGCTTTGCGCTGGTGGTCCGAGCGCCAGGGATCGTTCAACCCGCCATGCGTCTCCGGACGTCTGTCGAGCAACGCAAAAACGCCGCGCGAGACCCGCGCGGCGTTGGTTGGTTGGGGAGGATCGAGGCGGCTCAGTCGTCACTCTCGAGGCTCTGCTTGAGCGTCTCGATATCGGGGTCGCTGGCGCGCGGCACGATCCGATAGATCGCGTTGACGAAGCAGAACACGGCGAACCCGAGAAGGCCCACGCAGATGGCCCCGGTTAGGAACTGCCCGAACGGGTGTCCGCGCAGCCAGTCGAACACCTTGCCGAGCCCGCCCGCGCTCGACGGATCGTAGCTATAAGCGGCATAGACGATCAGCGCGCCCATGATCGCGATCACCACGCCCTGCGCCACAAGCCCCGCCTGCAGCACGATATTGGCGCGCCGCGTGACCTCGTTGGCTTGCAGATGTTTCAGGTAGGCCTTGGTGATCCCTTTATAGAGATAGTAACCGCCCGCGCCGATCACGATCAGCCCGATGACGCCAAGCGCGATACGCCCCATCGGCGCGCTCAGTATCGTGGAGACCAGTTTGCTCGTCCCGTTGTCGCCGCTAGCGCGGGCGACCAGAGTCGTCACGGCGATACCGCCGATGCCCAGATGGACGAGGCCGCTGACCACGAGGCCGACCCGCGCGACCCAGCCCTTCATCTCGGAGCCATAGGCCTCGAGATCCCAGAGCGCATCCGCCACGCGCCAGATCGCATAAGCCGCCATGCCGAGCGCGATGGCGACCAGCACCACGGCGCCCCAGCCGCTCGACAGCTTCTGCAGCACCTGCTTGGTGCCCTCGGCGCTGCCGCCATGAAACAGCGACCAGAGCGATACGCCCGCGACGACGAGATAGACCAGCCCGCGCCCCCCGTATCCCGTGCGCATGACGGGCACTGCCCAGGCGAAATCGTCGGGGTCGTGGCTGTCGGTAGCGGACATTGGCGGTCTCTCTCGGTACTGTGAATTGACGCAGACCCAATGCGTGGACAAGCGCACAGGTTCCCGTGAGGCGCGGCCTTTCCTTTCGCCCGCCAATCGGTCAGGGTCACGCGGTTGAGAGAAGGGAATTTCGATGAACGAGGCGGTCAAGGGCTTCTGGGCGATGGTGACGGCCTGCGTCATCTGGGGGCTGTCGGGCCTCTATTACAAAATGCTCGACGGGATGCCGCCGATCGAGGTACTCGCCCATCGCACGCTCTGGTCCTTCCTGTTCTTCGCGGTGATCCTCGGGCTGAAAGGCCGCCTTGGCGAGCTTTGGGTCGCGCTGGCGGAACGTCGCGGGCGCGGGGCGCTGGTGATCGCGACGGCGGCGCTGATGATCTCGGCCAACTGGTTCACCTTCATCTGGTCGGTCCATTTCGGTCATGCGGTGCAGGCGTCGCTTGGCTATTACATCTTCCCGCTCGTCGCCGTCGTCCTCGGGCTGATCGTCTATCGCGAGGCGCTGAGCACGCGGCAGTGGATGGCGGTCGCGCTGGCGGCCACGGCGGTCATCGTCCTGACGATCGGGCTGGGCGTGGCACCTTGGGTCTCGCTGATCCTTGCCGCGACCTTCGGCACTTACGGGCTGATCAAGAAGGGGCTGCGCGCGGGGCCGATGGTCTCGGTCTGCGCCGAGGTGCTGCTGCTCTCGCCGGTCGCTCTGATCGTGCTCTGGGGCTATCACGCGGGCTGGTGGGGCAGCGCGCCCGGCGCGGGCCATTTCGGCGGCGACTGGAAGACGACGCTGCTGCTGATCTTCTCTGGCCCGCTCACCGGCACGCCTTTGCTGCTGTTCGCCTATGCCGCGCAGCGCGTGCGGATGGCGACGGTGGGGCTGGTGCAATATCTCAACCCGACGCTGCAATTCGCGGTGGCGACGCTGGCCTTCGGCGAGAGGGTCACGATCTGGCACGCGATCGCGCTGGGGCTGATCTGGACGGCGCTCGCGCTCTATTCCAGCGCCAACCTGCGGATGCGCCGCCCGCAGCCTGCGGCGCAACCCGCCACGCAGCGCGGTTTAGGCGAAAGCTGAGACGAGCGCGCTTTCCAGCTCCGCCACGCTATCGACCGTCACGACGAGATCGCGCAGCGACGCATCCGCGAAGCCCTCGCCGATGACATGGTCGATCAGCGCCTCGAGCGGGGCCCAGTAGCCCTCGATATTGAGCAGATAGATCGGCTTCTCATGCAGGCCGATCTGGCGCCAGGTCAGCACTTCGAACAGCTCGTCGAGCGAGCCCGCGCCGCCCGGCAGCACCACCACCGCATCGGCATTCATGAACATCACCTTCTTGCGCTCGTGCATCGTCTCGGTGACGACGAAGGTGGTCAGATCGCGCTTGCCGACCTCGCGCGGGAAGAGGTGCTCGGGGATCACGCCGAAGGTGCGCCCGCCCGCGGTTTGTGCCGCGCGCGCGACCTCTCCCATCAGCCCGACATCGCCCGCGCCGTAGACCAGCTGCCAGTCGCGCGCGGCGAGCATCTCTCCGGTTTCCTGCGCTGCTGCCGCATAAGCAGGCTTCGCGCCCGAACGAGAGCCGCAATAGACACAGACGGAACGGGGAAGGGTCATGACGGTGTCTCCGAAAATGCATTGTTATTGAGCGGTGATACCGGGGTTGATAAGTTCCCTCAAGGGACCGGGTGACCTAGCCGCACATAAGAACAGGCGGCAGGCCCCGAGGGATGACGTGAAGGCGGGACTTAAATGAATGATAACGTGACGGATCAACCAGTCGAGAGCACCGGGCTCGGGGCGGTGAAAGGGGGGGCGGTCGCACTGCTCCTCGTGGTCTTGGGGCTGGTGCTTTGGGGCGTGCTGCGCCCGGTGGAACGCGAAGGGGCGCAGCCATCGGGGACAGATACCACTGCCGCGACCGGGTCCGCAGGGGCGCCGCAAACGACACAAGCGGGGGGCGCGGAGACGGCCTCCGGCACCGCCGCGCCGCAAAAGCAGGGCGTGGAAACCGTGGCTCAGGAAGCGGAAGAGGCGGCGAGCGCCGTGGCTCCGCTGGCAGAGGAGCCCACCGATAAGCTGGTTGAAACGGTCGACGGTCAGGGCGTGGAGGCTACGGCCGCGGCGTCCGCCACCGGGACTGAGAGCACCACTGCGAAAGCGGCGGGTGACGACAAGGCGCTCTCTCAGGTGCAATTCGATGCGCTGCGGGCTACGCCCGATGGATCGGTGACGCTCGCCGGGCGGGCCGAACCGGGCGCCAAGCTCGATATTCTGGTGGATGGGAAAGTCGTGGCGAGCACGCAGGCCGATGGCGGTGGCAGCTTCGCCTCGCTCTTCGATCTGCCGCCCTCCGATGGCCCGCGCGCACTCTCGCTGCGGGTGACCGGCGCGGATGGCACCACGCGTGACAGCGCCGAGACGCTCGTGCTGCGCGGCCAGCCGAAACAGGAGCGCCTTGCTTCGGCAGGGGAGAGCGCGACGTCCGGAGCGGCTGCGGATGGTGCGACAGATGGTAGCGCCGGGGCGACGGCCTCTGCGACAGATGGTGCGGCGATGACCGGCACTGACGCAGGCGCGTCTACCGCAACCGGGACCGACGCGGCCCCCTCCACACCCACGCCGCCGGCAGCCCCACTCATCGCGGATGCCGATGGCGCGCGGCTGCTTGCTCCGAAAAGCGACGATCTGGTGATCGACACGATCTCCTTCGGCTCGGGCGAGGTTGCGCGCAGCGAAGGGCGCGGCGCGCCCGAGGGCACGACGCTGTCGGCCTATCTCGACGACACGCTCGTCGCCGAGGCGCAGCCGGGCGCGGATGGGCGCTGGTCGCTCGACCTGCCTGGCTTGGGCACGGGCGAGCATAAGCTGCGGATCGATGCGCAGGATGCGTCCGGCAAGGTGGTCGCGCGGGCCGAGACCGGCTTCGACCAGCCCGACGAGATCCTCGTGGCCAACGCCGCCGATCCGACCGGTGCGCAGGCGGCTTCGGTGCGCGCGACCGGTGAGGTCGGCGACGCGGTGAAGGTGGTGCAGATCGTGAAGGGCAATACGCTTTGGGCGATCGCACGCGAGGTCTATGGCGACGGGTTCCTCTATGTGCGGGTCTTCGATGCCAATCGCGACCAGATCCGCGACCCCGACCTGATCTATCCGGGGCAGGTCTTCAACATTCCCGCCCCCGATGCACAACCTGCCGAGGCTGCGCAGTAGCGCACAGACCGCTTGCATGGCTGGACTCCTGCGCGCCGCCGAGTAGGTTGCGCGCAGGTTTGCCCCCGTGAGGGGCGCTGCCCCGCTCCCTGACGGGAGCCCCCGGGATATTTTAGCCAAGAGGAAGAGGAGGGCGCGATGCCTCCGGCACAGATCACGACCAAGGGCAAGATGAATGCCGAGGAGCGCGCCCGCGGCTGGCGTACGATCCGCGCGGTGCTGCCCTATCTCTGGGCGCATGAAGCCCCGTGGGTGAAGCGCCGCGTCGTCTTCGCGATGGTGATGCTGGTTATCGCCAAGATCATCTCGGTCGCGACGCCCTTCGTCTATCGCGAGGCGGTCAACGCGCTCTCGGGCGAGGGCACCTCGGCGGCCTGGGCGCTGGGCATGGGGGCGGTGGCGATCACCGTGGCTTACGGGGTCGCACGCCTGATGACGGTGGCCTTCGGCGAGCTGCGCGATGCGATCTTCGTGAAAGTGGCGCAACGCGCGCTGCGCCATCTGGCGCTGCAGACCTTCACCCACATGCATCAGCTGAGCCTGCGCTATCACATCACCCGCAAGACCGGCGGCCTCAGCCGTATCATCGAGCGCGGGGTGAAAGGCGTGGAGTTCCTGCTGCGCTTCATGCTGTTCTCGGTCGGTCCGCTGATCGTCGAGTTGACGCTGGTGGCGATCATCTTCGCGGTGGTCTTCGACTGGCGCTACGCGGCGGTCGTGCTGGTCACCATCGCGGCCTATATCAAGTTCACCTTCAAGGTGACCGAATGGCGCGTGAACATCCGGCGCGAGATGAACAAGGCCGATACGGCGGCGAACCAGAAGGCGATCGACAGCCTGCTGAACTTCGAGACGGTGAAATATTTCGGCGCGGCCAAGCGTGAGGCGGAACGTTACGACGACTCGATGAAGGGCTACGAGTCGATGGCGGTGAAGACCGGCCAGTCGCTCGCGGCGCTCAATGCGGGCCAGACGCTGATCATCACGATCGGGCTCGTGACGGTGATGGTCATGGCCGCGATGCAGGTGCAGGCGGGGACGCTGACGGTCGGCGATTTCGTCATGGTGCAGGCCTATATGATCCAGATCACCATGCCGCTGGGCTTCCTCGGCACGGTCTATCGCGAGATCCGTCAGGCGCTGGTCGATATGGGCGAAATGTTCGATTTGTTGCAGCAGCCGGCCGAAATTCAGGACAAAGAAGGCGCAGATGTTCTGAAAGTGAAAGGCGGGCATATCAGCTTCGACCATGTCGAATTCGCCTATGACCCGACGCGGCCGATCCTGAAGGGGATTTCCTTCGACGTGCCGGCCGGACAGACGGTCGCGCTGGTCGGGCCCTCGGGTTCGGGCAAATCCACGATCGGGCGTCTGCTGTTCCGTTTCTACGAGGTGACCGGTGGCGCGATCCGCATCGACGATCAGGACCTGCGCGATGTGACGCAGGAGAGCCTGCAGCAGTCGATCGGCGTGGTGCCGCAGGATACCGTGCTCTTCAACGACACGATCCGCTACAACATTGCCTACGGGCGCGCCGATGCCACGGACGAAGAGATCGTCGCGGCGGCGAAGGCCGCGCGCATCCACGACTTCGTGCTCAGCCTGCCTGAAGGCTACGACACGGCCGTGGGCGAGCGCGGTCTGAAGCTCTCGGGTGGCGAGAAGCAGCGGGTGGGCATCGCACGCACGATCCTGAAGAACCCGCCGATCCTGCTTCTGGACGAGGCGACCTCGGCGCTCGATACGCAGACCGAACGCGACATCCAGATGAGCCTGAAGGCGATGGGCGAGGGGCGGTCCGTGATCACCATCGCGCACCGTCTGTCGACCATCGCGGATGCCGATCAGATCCTCGTGCTCGACAAGGGCGAGATCATCGAGCGCGGACGCCACGAGGAGTTGCTGGCACAGCGCGGGCGCTATGCCTCGATGTGGGCGCGGCAATCGGCGGAAGAGGAAGACGAGGCGGAGCAGGGGGCGGCGTAACGCGAGAAGGGCGGCGCCCGACCCTTGGGTGGGCGCGCCCATCCCTGCGAGGCTTGGCGCTTTATCTCGAAAGCCCGTAAGTCAGGCGTGCTCGCGCTGACATCGCCAATGCGCCCTCCCGGGGGGAGGGTCGGGCGCTGCCCGGGCTAGCCGCCCGGGCATTTTCGCAGCTTCACTCCGCCGCGTCGGGCCGTGTCACCAGATGCGGCTTCACGCCGCCTTCGGGCGCATCCTCGTCCCAGATGATCTCGCGGCCACGCATCTTGCGCATCGCGCGTTCCAGCGCCAGATCGCGCGCGGCGCGGCTGTCAGCCCCTTGCATCAGCGCCGAAAGCGCGCGCGTCGAGCGATAGGCGCCGGTCTTGAACCAGACCCGGATCGCCAGCAGCGCGGGCGTCAGCACAAGCGTCAGCACCGTCGCGGTGCCAAGGCCGAACACCACCGCCGTCGCCAGTTGCTTCCACCAAAGCGCCGTCGGGCTGTTGATCGAATAGCCGCCATGGAGAAAATCGAGCGACAGGCCGAACATCATCGGCGTCAGGCCCGCCATCGTGGTGATCGTGGTCAGCAACACGGGCCGCAGGCGGGCTTCGGCGGTGCGGATGATCGCCTCGAGCTCGGGCATGTAGCGCGAGAATTCCTGATAGGTGTCGATCAGGATAATGTTGTTGTTCACCACGATCCCCGCCAGCGCGACGATGCCCACGCCGGTCATGATGATCGAGAATTGCTGGCCCATCACCAGCATCCCGATCAGCACACCTGCCGTGGACAGCACCACCGCCAGCAGCACCAGCACCGAATTGTAGAAGCTATTGAACTGCGCGAGCAGGATCACGAACATCAGCGCCAGCGCGCCGCCAAAGGCGGTCATCAGGAAATCCTGGCTCTCGTTCTGCTCGACCAGATCGCCGGACCATTCGTAGCTGACGCCCGGCGGCAGGGCGGCCTCGGTGTCGAGCCACTCCCCCAGTGCCGCGATCCGCTCGTTGCCGGTGATCGGCTGACCGTCGTCATTGGTGAGGCCTTCTTCGACCCCCGCCTTGATGTCGTAATAGCGGGTCTGGTCGATCCGGTCGATCTGGCCCAGCTTGGGGGCGGGCGTGCGGGTGATGAAATTCGCGAGCGGCACCAGCCCCTCGGAGGTGCGCAGCTTGAGCGTGTCGAGGGTCGAGAGGACCCGGTCTTCCTCGGGCAGGCGCACCCGGATTTCGATCTCCTCGTCAGACGAGGGCACGCGCATCGTGTCGAGCAGGATGCCGCGCGTCACCAGCTGCACCATGCCGCCTACGGTCGCCACATCCGCGCCGAAACGGCCCGCGCGGGTCACGTCCACGTCGATCACCCAGTCGATGCCGGGCAGGGGGCGGGTGTCTTCGATCGCGGTGACGCCCTTCATGTCCGCCATATGCGCCTCGACCTGCCGCACGGCCTTGTCGAGCGCTGCGAAATCGTCGCCCTCGAGCCGCAGCTGGATCGGCTTGCCGGAGGACGGCCCGCGATCCTGCGCGAGATATTCGGACTGGATGCCGGGGATCGTGGCGATCTTCGCCATGATCTTCTCCATCACCACATCGCCATCGAGCGCCGGGTCGTCCTTGCGCTCGGCCCAGGGGATCATCTCGACCTGAATCTGACCGATCGTGTCGCGCGGCGCGCTGGCCCCGCCATTGTTCTGGTTCAGCCCGCCTTCGCCCGCGAAGGAGAAGACCGCGCCGACGCCGGGCGTGCCGATCACCATGTTTTCGGCTTCCTGCAGCAGCGCGTCCTTCTCGGTCAGCGAGAGGTTGCCGCGGCCCCGGATATAGACGATCGCCTGTTCGACCTCGCTATCGGTGAAGAACTGGGTGCCGTTATTGTTCTTGCCGTAATAGCCGAAGGTCATGACGACGCCGGTCACGATCACCGCGACCACGATCAGCGGCATGATCGGATTGCCCGCGATGGCGGCGGTGAAATGGCCGAAGGGGCGGCGGCGATAGCCCGCGTCGATGGGCTTCGGTTTGCCTTGGGGCTTGGCCGCCGTGAAGGTGATCGAGCTGAGCAACGTCGCGATCACGAAAAGGATCACGCCGGGCAGCGAGGCCAGCAAGTTGCCCGAAGCGGTATGGGTGCCCGTGAAGAAGGCCGGGTTGAGCGTCAGCAGCGCGCCGAGGAAGACGAGCGCGGCGGAGATCGCGGCCAGCAGCAGGCGCAGCCAATAGGGGCGTCCTTTGAGGTGTGCGGCCCCGTAATCCAGCCTGCGGCTCACGCGGCCCGCGACGCCGCCCACGACGGGCAGGTAGATCAGCGCCACGACCAGCGAGGCCGAGAGCACGAAGATGATCGTGACCGGCAGCATTCCCATGAACTCGCCCGGCACGCCCGGCCAGAACAGCATCGGCAGGAAGGCACACAGCGTCGTCGCCGTGGACGACACGACCGGCCAGAACATGCGCTTGGCGGCTTCGGTGTAGGCGGCCATCGGGCCGGAGCCTTCGGAAATCCGCTTATCGGCATATTCCACCACCACGATCGCTCCATCGACCAGCATCCCCACCGCGAGGATCAGGCCGAACATCACGATATTCGAGATCGGCACGCCCATCGCGCCGAGCAACAGGAAGGTCAGCAGGAACGACGTCGGGATCGCGAAACCCACCAGCAGCGCCGAGCGCGTGCCCAGCGTCGCTAGCACAACGATCATCACCAGCGCGATCGCGGTCAGCACCGAGCCTTCGAGCTGGCTGACCATCGCGCCCACGGTTTTCGATTGATCGAGCGAAATTCCCACATCGACGGCGCGCTGCAGCGGCTCGGGCCAGCGGCTCTCGGTCTCGGCCACGGTCTTGCGCAGCAGGTCCACCGTATCGATGATGTTGTAGCCCTTGCGCTTCACGATCTGCAAAGCCACCGTCGGCTCGCCGTTGAAGCGCGCGGTGCCGGTGCGGTCCTCGAAAGTCAGGCGGATATCGGCCAGATCGCCCAGCGTCACCACGCTTTCGCCGTTCTTCTTCACGGGCAGCGCATAGACATCCTGCGCCGTCTCGAAGGTGGCCGGGATCTTCACCGAGAACGCGCCGCCATCGGTCTCCACCTCGCCCGCCGCGATCAGCTGGTTATTGGCCTGCACGACATTGATCAGCTCGGGCGCGGTGACGTTATAAGCCTCGAGCTTCAGCGGATCGATCACCACTTCCAGCATCTCGTCGCGCTGGCCCGCGATCTGGGCTTCCAGCACCGGCTCCAGCCCCTCGACCTCGTCCTGCAATTCGCGGGCGAGCTGCTGCAGGGTGCGCTCGGGCGCGTTGCCCGACAGCGTCACGACGACGATCGGGAATTCGGAGAAATTGATCTCGTTGATCGAATATTTCTCGGCCCCGTCCGGGAACTTGCCCTCTGCAGTGTTCATCGCATCGCGCACATCGGCGATGATTTTCGTCTTGTCCCAGCCGAAGTCGAATTCGAGCATCAGCCCCGCGTAATTCTCCTTCGCGATGCCGGTCATCTTGTCGAGCCCGTCGAGCCCGGCCAGTTCGGTCTCCATCGGCTTGACCAGCAGCTTCTCGGAATCGGTGGCCGAAATGCCGGGGAAGGGGACCGAGATGAACAGCATCGGAATTTCGATATCCGGCTCGCCCTCCTTGGGCAGGCTCAGATAGGCGGTCAGCCCCGCAAGGATCGAGATCGCCACGAAGGCGATCACCATCCGCGCGCGGGCTGCGGCCCAATCGACGATGCCGGTCATTGCGCGGCCCCGTCTGCGGCACCGCCATCGGTTTGCGGGGCGGGCGTCATGGGGGCGGGCGTGTCATGGGTGGCATCGCCCGGCGCGTGATCGACGAGGGTCACGGCCACAGGCGAGCCCTCGGTGACATAGTCCTGTCCGACCACGATCACCGTCGCGCTCTCCGGCAGGCCCGCCAGCCAGACGCCCTCGGGCGTGTCGCGCAGGAAGTCGACCGGGGCGAAACGGGCCACGCCGTCCACCGCGAGCCGCACGCCCAGCTTGCCCTGATCGTTCAGCGTCATCGCGGAGGCGGGCAGGAAATGTGCCTTGGTCCCATCGGCGGCGACGATCATCTCGACCGTCTGCCCTTCGCGGATCGAATGGTCGCCATTGGGCGCTTCCGCCTCGATGCGGAAGGTGCGCGTGGCGGCATCCGCCGATTGCGAGACGAAGGTGACCTTGCCTATCACCTCGCGCCCGGTCGCAAGCCGTGCGCCGACCATCGCGCCGGATTGCACGCGGTCGATCTCGGTTTCAGGGACGTAGCCCACCAGCTTGATCGGATCGAGCTGGATCACGGTGGCGCACAGCCCGCCCGCCGAGAGCAGCGATCCGAGTTCGGCGGTGTCTTCCTCGATCATCCCGGCAAAGGGCGCGGTGATCTCGAGCCGCGCCAGTTCCGTCTGCGCGGCCCCGACGGCGGCGCTGGCCGCTTCGAGCGCCGATTGCGCGGAGGCGGTGGAGGTTTCCGACCGGTAGCCGCCCTCTTTCAGCTTCTCGGCGGCGGTGGCGTTGAGCCGCGCTTCGGCCAGCCGGGCCTGCGCTTCGGCCAGTGCGGCCGGCCGCGTGCCGGGATCGAGCTTGCACAGCAGTTGACCTTTTTCGACCTGCGCGCCCTTGCCGAGCGGTTCGGAAATCACCTTGCCCGTCGTCTCGGAACGCACCTCCACGCGGCGCGCGGCCTCGGTCTGTCCGCGCGTGAGAACGCCCTGATCGAGCGGCTGCGCGGTCGAGACCATCGCCTGCACCGGCACGGCGGGGGTGCCGGTCTCTTCGACCTGCTGCGCTTGCTCGGCAGGCGTCGCGGCATCGCCGAGATAGCCCATCAGGCGGTCGCGCTCGAACACCAGAAGGTAGAGCGCGACAAGAACGAGGATCGCGTTAAGGATCGGGACCGGACGCATCGGCGGGCTCCTGTATGTGGGCACGGCGTCTCGCCAAAATGGGGACTGAACCGCGGCGTTCAACTTACCGAGAGCGGAACGTGATCTCAAGGCCTGCATTCCTCCGGCGCGCACGTGACCAGAGCGCTTCGTGCGGCCCTTGGCAGCGCCGGGGGAGCCGTGTAAGAGGGGCGCCAAAGCTACGAGGAGACCCGCGCGTGAGTGATACCGACAGTTTCATCGACGAAGTCACCGATGCCGTGCGTCAGGACAAGCTCTGGGCGGCATTCAAGAAATGGGGCTGGATCGGCGCGGTAATCATCCTCGCGATCGTCGGCGGCACCGCTTGGAATGCGTGGCAGAAGGAAAAGACCGAAGCCGATGCGCGCGCCTTTGGCGATCAGGTGATGGCGGCCGTGAACGGTGACGCCACCAGCGCCGATCTCGCCAAGGTCACGCCCGACGGTCCCGGCCGCACCGCGGTTCTCAAGATCATGCAGGGCGACGCCGCGATCGAGGCGGGCAAGCCCGACGAGGCGATCAAGTTCTTCGACGCGGTCAGCGCCGAGCAGGGCCTGCCGCGTTCGATCAGCGATCTCGCGAAGCTCAAGGCGGTGATCGCGGCGGGCGACAAGATGGATGCGGCCAAGCGCGATGCGACGTTGCAGGAACTCGCCATCCCCGGCGCGCCTTACCGCCTTCTGGCGATGGAGCAGCAGGCGGCCGCAGCCGTCGCGTCCGGCGACAGGGACGGTGCGATCTCGATCGCCCAGCAGATTCTTCAGGACGCCGGCCTCACGCCGGGCTTGCAACAACGCGCGACAGAGTTGATTGTGGCGCTGGGTGGCGAAGTGCCGACCCAGCCGGGGCAGAGCGCTCCGGCACCGCAAGAGTAAAGGGTTGAACCGGCGCGTCTTTATCGGACGCGCGGGCGCTGCAAGAGAGCCGAGACAGGCAGGGGGAACGGGCGTGAAGCTGAGCAAGACGATCTGCGTGCTGAGTGTGGCGGCTTTCGTGGCAGGCTGTACCAAGGAAACGATCCTCCCCGGCGAGCGTCTCTCGCCCCGCGACGCACTGCGCGCCGAAGAGGGGCTGCCGCTGGCCGATGCGCCCGCCCAGAAATCGCTGCCGATCTCGCTGCCCCGTCAGGTGAGCAATGCCGAATGGCCGCAGCGGGCGGGCTCGGCCACGCATAGCCTGTTCAATGCGGCGCTCGGCAACGGCACGACGCCGGTCTGGTCCGCCGATATCGGTTCGGGCAATGCGCGCCGCTACCGCATCACCGCCGATCCGATCGTGGGTGGCGGCAAGATCTACACACTCGACAGTCAGGCCCGCGTGACCGCGACCGCGACGAATGGCGGGCGCGTCTGGCAGACCGACATCACGCCTCCGGGCGACCGCGAGGGCGATGCTTCGGGCGGCGGCGTGGCCTATGCCAACGGCACGGTCTACGTGACCTCCGATTTCGCCGAGCTCGTCGCGATCGACGCAGCCACCGGCGGCATCAAGTGGCGGCAATATTTCGACGCAGGCATCGGCGGTGCGCCGACCGTGAAGAACGGCGTGGTCTATGTGGTCGCGCGCGATTCCTCGGCCTGGGCGATCCGCGCCAGCGACGGCAAGGAAATCTGGCAGGTGCCGGGCGCGCCGTCGGCTTCGGGCATGACCGGCGTCTCCTCGCCTGCCGTCACCGATCGCATGGTAATCTTCCCGTTCTCCTCGGGCTTCCTGAGCGGTGTCCTGCCGAAAAGCGGGATGCAGATGTGGAACTCCAAAGTGCCGGGCGCACGTCCGGGCGTGGGCTATGCGAATATCGTCGATCTGACCGGCGATCCGGTCGTGGTGGGCGACACGGTCTATGCGGGCTCCTCTGCGGGTAAGCTGGCAGCCTTCGACGTGAATTCCGGCGACCGGATTTGGACCGCGACCGAAGGGGCCAACAGCCCCGTGCAGGTTGCCGGCGGCTCGATCTTCCTCGTCTCGGATCAGGGCAAGATCGTGCGTCTCGATGCCAAGACCGGCGATCAGATCTGGTCCAAGGATCTGCCCTATTACACCAAGGACAAGCCGAAGCGGCAGCGCGACATCGTCGCGAGCTACGGCCCGGTTCTCGCAGGCAACAAGCTGTTCGTCGCGTCTTCCGACGGCGTGCTGCGCGTCTTCAGCCCGATCGACGGCAGCCTGATCGGCCAGGCGAAGATCCCGGGCGGAGCTGCGACCGATCCGGTCGTGGCGGGGCGCACCCTCTACGTCGTCGGCGGCGATGGGAAACTGCACGCTTTTCAGTGAGCCCTTTAGGGTGTAAGGGGGCCGCTTACGACCGCCCAAGGAGGGCATCATGAGCTTTACCCTGGCCATCGTGGGCCGCCCGAATGTCGGAAAATCGACGCTGTTCAACCGGCTTGTCGGCAAGCGACTCGCGCTTGTCGATAACATGCCCGGCGTCACGCGCGACCTGCGCGAGGGCGATGCGCGTCTGGGCGATCTGCGTTTCATCGTGATCGACTCGGCCGGTCTGGAACTGGCCGAAGACGACAGCCTTCAGGGCCGGATGCGCCGCCTGACCGAGCGTGCCGTGGAAGAGGCCGATATCTGCCTCTTCATGGTCGACGCGCGCGTGGGCGTGACGCCCGCCGACGAGATTTTCGCCGATATCCTGCGCAAGAAGAACGCCAACGTCATCCTCGCGGCCAACAAGGCCGAAGGGGCTGCGGGCGATGCGGGTGCGATGGAGGCATGGAGCCTTGGTCTGGGCGAGCCGCTGCGCATCTCGGCTGAGCATGGCGAAGGTCTCGACGATCTCTACACCGCGCTGGTGCCGCTGGCCGACGAATTCGCCGAGCGCAATGCCGCGAACGCTCCCGTCACCGACATCGTGATCGAGGACGAGCTCGAGGAAGGCGACATCCCCGCCTACCAGCCGCCCTCCGCCGCGAAACCGCTGCAGCTTGCCGTGATCGGGCGCCCGAATGCGGGCAAGTCGACGCTGATCAACAAGATCCTCAACGAAGACCGCCTGCTGACTGGCCCCGAGGCCGGTATCACCCGCGACGCGATCTCGGTCACCGCCGATTTCATGGGCACGCCGATGCGGATCTGGGACACGGCGGGGATGCGCAAGAAGGCGCGCGTCACCGACAAGGTCGAGAAGCTGAGCGTGGCCGATGGCCTGCGCGCGGTGCGCTTCGCCGAGGTCGTCGTAGTGCTGCTCGACGTGAATATTCCCTTTGAAACCCAGGACTTGCGGATCGCCGATTTCGCCGAGACCGAGGGGCGCGCGGTCGTGGTTGCCGCGAACAAATGGGATCTCGAAGAAGACAAGCCCGAGAAGCTGAAGGAACTACGCGAGGCGTTCGAGCGCCTGCTGCCGCAGCTCAAGGGCGCGCCGCTGGTGACCGTCTCGGCCAAGACCGGCAAGGGGCTCGACCGGCTACACAATGCGATCCTGAAGGCCCATGAGGTCTGGAACCGCCGCGTGCCGACCGCGAAGCTGAACAACTGGCTGACCGCGATGACCGAGGCGCACCCGCCGCCGGCTCCCGGAGGCCGTCGGATCAAGCTGCGCTACATCACGCAGGCGAAGACCCGTCCGCCGGGCTTCGTGGTGAAATCGACCCATACCGACAAGATCCCCGAAAGCTACGAGCGCTACCTGGTCAACGGTCTGCGCGAGAGCTTCGACATGCCGGGCACGCCGATCCGCCTCTACATGCGCGATCAGGGCAAGACGAACCCCTATAAGGATCGCAAGAAGTCGATCCCGTCGCGCCTGAAAAAGCACGTCGATGCGAAGAAGCGCTCGGCCCACAAGGAATCGGCGCGGAAAGCGCGCGAGGCGAAGAAGGGCGAGTAAGCCTTTAATCCTAAAAGAAAACGCCCGCCGGAGGATGTCGAAATCTCCGGCGGGCGTTTTTCGTTTCGGCGATGTCGGCGCGCTTTACAGAAAGCCCAGCCGATCGAGGGCCGCTTGGGCGCGTGCGCGTTCTTCGATCGAGTCCGAAAGCACGCTCGCATTGATCTCCGCCATCAGTTTCGACAGCGTCTTTTCCCGGCGCATCGCGATGATCTGCGCGGGGATCTGGTCCTCGCCGATCTCGAGGATGCGGCTCATCAAGACGCTATCCCGCTTGTGCGTGACTGTTACGGACATGTGCAGCTCTCCCGGCGACTCACTTCGAACACGGAAACGTTAACAACGTTCCCGGTCGGAGTCTTGCGTCGCCGGGTCGCAGCGTCAGGCCAGCTTGCCGTCGACCAGCCGCGTCTTGCCGCCCAGATAGGGGTGCAGGCAGGCGGGCAGGGTGACCGAGCCGTCCTCTTCCTGACCGTTCTCCAGCACCGCGATCAGACAGCGTCCGACCGCGAGGCCCGAGCCGTTCAGCGTCGCGATGAACTCGGGCTTGCCGCCGCCTTCGGGCTTGTAGCGCCCGTTCATCCGCCGCGCCTGGAAGGTGCCGCAGGTGGAGACCGAGGAAATCTCGCGATAGGTGTTCTGACCCGCCAGCCAGACCTCGAGATCGTAGGTCTTCTGCGCGCCGAACCCCATGTCGCCGGTGCAGAGCACGATGCGACGATAGGGCAGTTCCAGCGCCTCCAGCACTGCCTCGGCGCATTTCGTCATGCGCTCATGTTCGTCGATGGCGGTCTCGGGTGTGCAGAGCGTCACCATCTCGACCTTCTCGAACTGGTGCTGACGCAGCATCCCCGAGGTGTCCTTGCCCGCCGAGCCCGCTTCCGAGCGGAAGCAGTTCGTATGGGCGCACATGCGCTGGGGCAGGGCGGCGGCGTCCATCACCTCGCCATTGGCGTAGTTGGTCAGCGTCACCTCGGCGGTGGG
Organism: Thioclava sp. ISO4; assembly: GCF_058105145.1. Taxonomy (NCBI): domain Bacteria; kingdom Pseudomonadati; phylum Pseudomonadota; class Alphaproteobacteria; order Rhodobacterales; family Paracoccaceae; genus Thioclava; species Thioclava sp. ISO4. Next base: position 3,782,381 of record NZ_CM176571.1, on the reverse strand, counting down.
GATCAGCCACCAGCCATTCGTGGTCTGATAGCTGTCCTCGGCGAATTTCGGCAATTGCCCGGTGCCCATCATCGCTTCGTCGCGTACCAGCACGGGGGTGATGTTTTCCGACAGGTCATGTTTGTCGACATGCAGGTCGAGCATGAATTGCGCGAGCGCCCGGTGGACGCGAGCGACCCCGCCCTTGAGCACCACGAAACGCGAGCCCGACAGCTTCGCCGCCGTCTCGAAATCCATCTCGCCGCCCACGGCGGACAGCTCGAAATGCTCTTTCGGATCAAAGGCGAACGTCGGCGGCGTGCCCCAGCGGCTGACCTCGACATTCTCGTCCTCATCCGCGCCATCGGGCACATCGGCCAGCGGCAGGTTCGGGATCGTCATCAGCAGATCGCGCAGCTTCGCGTCGAGCTCGCCCGCCTCGGTCTGCATCTGCGCGACTTCGGCTTTCTTCTCGGTCACCAGCGCGCGCAGGCGTTCGAATTCGGCCTCGTCGCCTTTCGCCTTCGCGGCGCCGACTTGCTTCGACGCAGCGTTCTGATCGGCTTTCGCGGTCTCGGCGGCGTGGATCGCCGTGCGGCGCGCCTCGTCCATCGCGAGAATCTCGGGCGAGAGCGGCGAGAGCCCCCGCCGCGCCAGCTGCGCGTCGAATTCTTCGGGGTTTTCGCGGATTGCGCGGATATCGTGCATCTCACCATCTCCAAGACTGTTGCGGACATGGCTTTAACGCATGATTGTGAAAGCGAAAACCCCCGGCGATGCGACCATGACACAGGTCAATGAATTCAAACCTGCGGAGTGGTTGTATTCTGTTGGGCGAATACATATTCAATAACCGGAATATAAATTGCAGGCGCAGGGGCGCGCCGGTAAGGGAAGGGAACCCGAGATGACGTTGAAGCTTCTGCCGTTGGCATTCGCCGCGTTGATCCTGCCGGGAATCGCGTTGGCGCAGGACGGGGCGATTACGGTCGAACCGCAGGTCGTGACCGATTGGAAATCTGTCTACGGGCAGGTCGAGGCAAAGAACACGATTGCGGCGCGTGCACGGATTTCCGGCACGATCACCGCGCTTGACGTGACCGAGGGCGACGAGGTCAAGGCCGGTCAGGAGATCGGCAAGATCACCGACCAGACGCTCGATTATCAGATCGGGGCGGTCGATGCGCAGATCAATGCGCTCGAAGCGCAGCTGGAAAACGCCAAGTCCGAGCTCAAGCGCGGGCAGGAATTGCAGGCGCGCGGCGTCTCGACCTCGCAGAATGTCGATCAGCTTCAGACGCAGGTGAATGTCTACGAGGGCCAGATCGCGGCGCAGAAAGCACAGCGCAAGGTCTATGAACAGCAGCAGGAATTCGGCACCGTGACCGCGCCGATCGACGGCAAGGTCGTGACCGTTCCGGTCACCAAGGACGCCGTCATCATGGGCGGCGAGACGATCGCGACGATTGGCGGCGGCGGGTTCTTCCTGCGTCTGTCGATCCCCGAGCGTCACGCCGACACGCTACACATGGGCGACACGATCATGATCACCGATCCCGACGGCAAAGAAATCGAGGGCAAGCTGGCCAAGATCTACCCCGAGATCGAGGGCGGTCGGGTGCAGGCCGATGTAGAAGTGCCCGATCTGGATTCGCGCTTCGTCGGCGCGCGGCTTCTGGTGAAGCTGCCGATGGGCGAGCGTGACGCGATCGTCATCCCGCAGGACTACGTCTTCAACCGCACCGGGCTCGATTTCGTCCGCGTGAAGGAAGCGGACGGCACCTATCTGCGCACGGTCGTGCCGGGCGTTAAGGTCAATATCGACGGCCAGGACATGGTCGAAGTTCTTACCGGTCTGAACGCCGGCGACACGGTGGTGCCGAACGATGAGCAATAACCAAGGCACCGGGCCCGAGACGCCCGAAGACGACGAAATCCACGTCAAGCTGGGGATCGCGGGGGGACTCACGAAGTCCTTCATCCGCTCTGCGCTGACGCCGCTGATGATCCTCGCCGCAATCGCGGTGGGTTTGGTCGCGCTGATCTCGCTGCCGCGCGAAGAAGAGCCGCAGATTTCCGTGCCGATGGTGGATATCCACCTGCAGGCACCGGGTCTGAAGGCGCAGGACGCGATGAAGCTGGTGACCGAGCCGATGGAAACCATCGTGCAGGGCATCAACGAGGTCGAGCACGTCTATTCGCGCACGCAGGACGATTATTCGCTGGTGATGGCGCGCTTCAAGGTCGGCACCTCGTCGGATGCCGCGATCCTGCGCGTGCATGAAAAAGTCCGCGCGAATATGGACAAGATCCCGAAAGGCATCCCCGATCCGGTGATCGTGGGCCGCGGGATCGACGATGTGGCGATCGTCTCGCTGACGCTGACCGGCAAGGACGGTGCGCAGGTCGACAGCGACGAGCTGACCCGTGTCGCGCGCGAATTGCAGACCGAGGTCACGAAGATCCAGAACGTCGGCCTGACCTATCTGGTGGGCGATGCCACGAGCGAGATCCGCATCGAGCCCGAGCCCGACAAGCTCGCGCTCTACGGCGTGACGCTGCAGCAGCTCTCGAACAAGGTCACGCAGGCGAACCGCGCCTTCAACACCGGCAATATCCGCCATGAGGGCAAGCAGATCAGCCTGTCCGCGGGCGAGACGTTGACCGCGCCTTCCGAGATCGCGGGCCTTCTGCTGACCACGCGCGACAACCGCCCCGTCTATGTGGCCGATGTCGCGAAGGTCTCCTATGTGCCGGATGCCTCGGACCATATCGTCTCCAACGTGCAGCGCGACGCCAATGGCAAGATCGAACGCTCGCCTGCCGTGACGCTGGCCATCGCCAAGCGCGCAGGCTCCAACGCCGTGGTCGTTGCCGAACATATCCTCGACCGCGTGCACGAGCTGCACGGCCAGCTGATCCCCGACAATGTCGAGGTGAAGGTCACCCGCGACTATGGCGAGACCGCGAACGAGAAGGCCAACGAACTGCTGTTCCACCTTGGCCTCGCGACGGTCTCCATCGTGGGCCTCGTGCTGGTCGCGATCGGCTGGCGCGAATCCATCGTGGTCGCGGTCGTTATTCCGGTGACGATCCTGCTGACGCTGTTTGCGGCCTATATCATGGGCTTCACGCTGAACCGGGTGTCGCTCTTCGCGCTGATCTTCGCGATCGGTATTCTCGTCGATGATGCCATCGTGGTGATCGAGAATATCGCGCGACATTGGGCGATGAAGACGCCCGGAAGTCGTGTGACCAAGGCGATCGAGGCTGTGGCCGAAGTGGGCAACCCCACCATCGTGGCCACCCTGACTGTTGTGGCCGCGCTGCTGCCGATGCTCTTCGTGTCGGGGCTGATGGGGCCCTACATGTCGCCCATTCCGGCGGTGGCCTCGGCGGCTATGATCTTCTCCTTCTTCGTGGCGGTGATCATAACCCCGTGGCTGATGGTGAAGGTCGCGGGCAAGGCGCAGCTGCATGGCCATCACGGCGATGACGATGCCTATGGCGGCGAGCATGCGGGCGGCAAGCTCGGTCGGATGTATAGCGCCGTGGCGCGTCCGATCCTGAAGACCAAGGGCCGCTCGGGTCTGTTCCTGCTGGTCGTGACCGTGCTGTCCTTCGGCTCGCTGGGGCTGCTCTACACCAAGCATGTCACGGTGAAGCTGCTGCCCTTCGACAACAAGTCCGAACTCTCGGTCGTGGTCGATATGCCTGCGGGCACCTCGGTCGAGGGCACGGATGCGGTCGCTCAGCAGGTGGCCGAGATCGTGACCAAACTGCCCGAGGTGCTCTCGGTGCAGACCCATGCGGGCACCTCCGCGCCGTTCAACTTCAACGGGCTCGTGCGCCACTACTACCTGCGCGCGCAGCCCAATCAGGGCGATGTCGAGCTTCAGCTTGCGCCGAAAGGGGAACGGGACCGCACCAGCCACGAGATCGCGCTGGAGATCCGCGACAAGATCAAGGCGATCAAGCTGCCCGAAGGCGCGAGCCTGAAGACGGTCGAACCGCCGCCCGGTCCGCCGGTGATCGCGACGCTTCTGGCCGAGGTCTATGGTCCGACGCCCGAGATGCGCCGTGACGCGGCCCGCCGGATCGAGGACGCCTTCAAGCAGGTGCCCTATATCGTCGACGTGGATAACAGCTTCGGCATCCAGCCCGACAAGCTGCGCGCCACGGTCAATTCCGACGATCTGGAGTTCTACTCGGTCTCCGAAGGCGATGTCTGGGACACGCTCGGGATGCTGAACGGTTCGACCACGGTGGGCTATTCCCATCGCGGGCAGGAGCGCCAGCCGATCCCGATCGTGATGGAGCGCTCTAAGTCGAACAAGGTGATGAACGAGGAAACGCTCTCGACGCCGATCCCGGCCAATGTCCTGCCCGGCGCGCGCGGCGTGGTGGAGCTGGGCGACGTGGTCAGCGTCGACAAGGAGAAGGCGTCCTATCCGATCTTCCGCCATAACGGGCGCGAGGCCGAGATGGTCACCGCAGAGCTCGCCGGCAAGTTCGAGGCGCCGCTCTACGGGATGCTCGCCGTCGACGATGCGATCAACAACATGGACTGGCCCAAGGGCGAGAAACCGGTCGTGTCGCTGCATGGCCAGCCGCAGGACGAAAGCCATGTGACGCTTCTGTGGGACGGCGAATGGGAGGTGACCTGGGTGACCTTCCGCGACATGGGCGCAGCCTTCGCCGTGGCGCTTCTGGGGATCTACATCCTCGTCGTCGCGCAGTTCGGCTCGTTCCGCCTGCCGCTGGTGATCCTGACCCCGGTGCCGCTGACCTTCCTCGGGATCATGCTCGGCCACTGGATCTTCCACGCGCCGTTCTCGGCCACGTCGATGATCGGTTTCATCGCGCTGGCGGGGATCATTGTGCGCAACTCGATCCTGCTGGTGGACTTCATCCGGCATGGCAGCCACGAGGGCAAATCGCCGACCGAGGTGCTGATCGAGGCAGGGGCCATCCGCTTCAAGCCGATCCTGCTGACCGCGATCGCGGCGATGATCGGTGCGGTGGTGATTTTGGCCGACCCGATCTTCCAGGGTCTCGCGATCTCGCTCCTGTTCGGTCTGCTCAGTTCGACCCTGCTGACCGTGCTCGTGATCCCGGCGATCTACCGGATCTTCAAGACCTGATCCGGTCACCGACCTGAAACACAAAACCGCCCGCACGTCTCTCTCGTGCGGGCGGTTTTCCATATGCGGGGGGCGTGCCGCCCCATCGAACGGCGCACGACCGCACCAACAGCGTTGACGCGAGCCAGTCGCTCCTGCAGAAACAAGCACATTATCGGGTGGAGCAGATGGCCTTCCCCCCCCCCCCATTTTATAAGGGCGAATTGAAACCGATGTCTCTCTCGACGCTGCCCGAAACCGACTGGCCCATCGTGGTCATTTCGCTGCCTGACGCGGCTGCGCGAAAAGAGATGATCTCTCGGCAATTAGGCGCACTCGATCTGCCATTCGAATTCCTCGACGCGATCGACGGGCGCGCCGGGCTGCCTGAAGAATACGAATCCAGCATCGACCGCATCGGAACCGAGAGGCATTTCGGCCGCGCAATGACTGACGGCGAATATGCCTGCGCCCTTTCGCATCTCGCGGTTTATCGCCTCATTCTCGACAGAGACCTTCCCGGTGCGATCGTCCTCGAAGACGACGCGATCCTCGGTGACGGCTTCGTGCAGTTCCTGAAAGAGCGCGGCTACGAGCGAGCACCTCTCATCCAGCTCGATCATCACCACGCGCGCATCCCACGGATCATGGGGCGCTCCCTGCAGATCGAAAGCTGCACGCTCAGGCGTCTCGCGCGCAATGCTCTCCTCTCGACCGGCTATGCGATCAACCGTAACGCCGCCAGTTTCATACTGGAGCGCGCGATCCCTCTGCGCGCCCCGGCGGACTGGCCCTGTGACCTACGTCCCTTGGGGGTGCTGTGCTCGGATCCGCGTCTTGTCGATCATCCAACTGAAGACGAAGATATTTCGGCACTTGGCGACCTCAGAGCGCAGTTGCATCTGGAGTATAAGAGGCGCCAAAAGCAGAGCTTTCGGAATGGGCGGAAATATCTCAGGGGCGCTTACTGGAAGAAGAAATGGCTCAAAATGACGACGATACGCCTTTCGTGATCGAGCCGGGCAAGCGCTACCTGCTCGCGCGTCCCTGCGGTGGCTTCAACGACTGTCTCGTCCAACTGGATCGCGCCCGTCGGCATGCCGAGACATTCGACCGGACCCTGATTATCGATACCCACCGATCGGGGCTGCAGGCGGGGTTCGAGACGCTCTTTGCGCCGCGCGAGACTTTCGGTTGTCCCGTGGCCTTCTGGAGCCCGGAGATCGGCAAGGCTCTCGACACGATCAATTCTGTGCAGCCCGAGGCGCTGGCGCATCGCATCAGCACGTATCAGGCCGCCTATGACGATGCGACACGACTGCATCGCGATACCCAGAGCAACGCCCTCACGAGCGTGGATCTGAAGCGCGATCACCCTGAAACCCTGCTCGTTCAGGAACGCGCGGGCGGTGGTCTGGACTCGCTCCGGCTCCTTCGTCGCCTATCCCTGCGCGCGGATGTCGCCTCGGAGATTGCGCGCAGGCTCCTGACGCTGGACGCGGATTACGATGCGGTGCACATCCGTCATTCCGACTACCGAACCGATTTCAACGGCTTTTTGCAGCGCGTCGCTCCGGTCTTCTCGGCTCGAAGACTGCTGATCTGCACCGACAGCGCCGAGGTCAAGAAACAGGCGCCGCGCCTGTTGGGCGACCGGGTTCACGTTATTTCGATTGCGGAACCTCCCGACACAAAAGGGCAGCCGCTCCATCAGGCGGAACTGGCGGATCGCCATGCCGCGAACCTCGATCTGCTGACGGAAATTCTTGCGATGGTGCGCGCGCGGACATTTCTCTTTGCCCAGCTCGACGGAACGAAAAGGCGCGGGCAATTTTCGGGTTTCGCAAAACTCGTCGTCGCCATGCGCGCCGCGCCGGACACGTTCGATAGCCTGTTTGCGAATTGCGACTCCGCTGTGCTGCGGGACCTGCGTGCAATCAAGAACGCGCCCGCTCGGCAGGACGGGCTGGCCGATACCGCCGCGCGAGGCGTCGCCAAGCTTAAACTCCGGTGGTGGAACCGACACGCCGCTCGGCAGGTGCGCAAGATCAGATCTAGTGTGAGAAAGAGGCTCCTCTGAAAGCCTCCTCTCAACCGGTTCTACCGAAGCGTTGCCTCACGCGGGCACCCCCTTCGCCTTGGCTAAAATATCCCGGGGGTGAGGGCGAAGCCCGAGGGGGCAGAGCCCCCTCTTGCTCCGTTGATTGTCGCCCTCCGGCGACGGGGGCAGCGCCCCCTCTTCCTTTGGTTTTGTCACCCTCCGGCGACGGGGGGCAGAGCCCCCGTGCCGCGCTCAACGCGAGCGGACCATCCCCATGATCTCGAGCGTCTTGCCCAAGATCGGCTGCGCGATCTCGTCGGCGCGGTTCGCGCCGTCGCCGAGGATATTGTCGATCTCGGAGGGATCGTTCATCAGCCGGGTCATCTCGTCCGAGATCGGAGCAAGCTTCGCAACCGCCAGTTCCGCCAGCGCAGGTTTGAACTTGCCGAAGCCTTCGCCGCCATATTCGCCCAGCACCTGCGTCGGCGTCATGTCGGCCAGCGCCGCGTAGATGTTCACGAGGTTGCGCGCTTCGGCCCGGTCCTTGAGCCCGTCGAGGTCCGAGGGCAGGGGCTCGGGGTCGGTCACGGCCTTGCGGATCTTCTTGGCGATCGTGTCGGCATCGTCGGTCAGGTTGATGCGGCTCGCATCCGACGGGTCGGATTTCGACATCTTCTTGGTGCCGTCGCGCAGGGACATCACGCGGGTGGCGGCGCCTTCGATCAGCGGCTCGGGAGCGGGGAAGAACTCGGTCTTGTAGTCATGGTTGAACTTGGCCGCGATGTCGCGGGTCAGTTCGACATGCTGCTTCTGGTCCTCGCCCACCGGCACCATCGTCGCGTGATAGAGCAGGATATCGGCGGCCATCAGCGCGGGGTAGGCGTAGAGGCCGAGGCTGGCCTTCTCGGCATTCTTGCCCGCCTTGTCCTTGAACTGGGTCATCCGGTTCATCCAGCCCAGACGCGCGACGCAATTGAACGCCCAGGCCAGTTCGGCATGGGCCGAGACCTGGCTCTGGTTGAAGAGGATCGAGCGCTTCGGATCGACGCCCGAGGCGAGGAAGGCGGCAGCCGCCTCGCGGGTGTTGCGGCGCAATGCCTCGGGCTCCTGCCAGACCGTGATCGCGTGCATATCGACGAGGCAGTAGATCGTCTCGATCCCTTCGTCCTGCTTCTGGGCAAAGCGCTTGAGCGCGCCCAGATAGTTGCCCAGCGTCAGCCCGCCGGAGGGCTGGATGCCGGAGAAGATCCGCGGTTTGAAATTGGCGTTGAGGGGTTGCGCTTGCTCGCTCATCTGATGCTCCTGATCTGCGGGGGGTGGAAGCCCGCCATTGAGGATCTCCCGGGGTGGAAATCCGCTCTCCGCTCGCTTATCGCTAAAGCGCAAAGGGCGCAACTGAGCCCGTGAGCAGGAGAGGCGAGACATGCGCGACGGTTATGACGAACACCCGGTGAACCCGCTGCCGCCGGTGGTCTGGCTGCTGGCGCTGCCGATCATCGCGACGGAGCTGTTCTTCGCGATGGGCCAGTCGGGTCTGATCGGCGGGGCGCAGGCGGCGGGCTGGCGGCTCGACGCGCTGCAGAAATTCGCCTTCTCGCCGCAGGTGATGCGCGCCATGATCGATACCGGGCAATACCCGCCCGAGCAGATGATGCGCATTGTGACCTATCCGTTCGTGAACGCCTCGGTGACGCAGGCGATCTTCGTGCTCGTGTTCCTCTTGGCGCTGGGCAAGATGGTGGGCGAGATCTTCTCGGGCCTCGCCGTGGCGGTCGTGTTCTTCGGCGCGACGATCCTTGGCGCGCTGGTCTATGCGGCGCTGCCGTTTACGCAGATCGGGCTCTATGGCGGCTATCCGGGCGATTACGGACTGATCGGGGCCTTCACGTGGATCTTGTGGACGCGGCTGGGGCAGGAGAATGCGAACCAGCTGCGGGCGTTTTCGTTGATCGGGGCGCTGATGGGCATCCAGCTGATCTTCGCGATGATCTTCGGCGCGCGGCCCGACTGGATCGCGGATATCGTCGGGTTCGTCGCGGGCTTCGTGCTGAGCTTCTTCGTGGCGCCCGGCGGGATGCAGCGGACCTTGCAGCGGTTGCGGCGGCGGTGAAGGCTTAGGGGCGCGCCCGAGCCTCGGGTGGGCGCCTCGGTCCGCTGGTGGCTTGGCGCTTTATCTCTCAAGCCCGAAAGTCATCTGAAACCGCGATGTCATCGCCAATGCGCCCTCCCGTGGGGAGGGTTGGGCGCGGCCCGGGGCTGGTCGCCCCGTGCCAAAGTAGCCCCTCACGCCCCGCCCGGACCGCGGCGCATCGCACCTTTCAGATCGGCCATATGCATCGCGCCAATGGCGATAGCCGTGCCGAAATAGACGAGCATGCCGAACAGCACGAGCCCCAGCAGCGCCAGCGCGCGCAGGCCCGGCACGGCGAACGCGCCCGGCACTGCCCAGGTCACCGCCCAGATCGCAGCGCCCATCACCAGCGCCGCGATCACGATGCGGGGCAGGCGGCGGTAGAAACGGTGATCGAAGCTCGCGGCCTCGCCCATCGGGCGCGCGCCGAGCCAGAGCTGCGCAACCATCGCCCAGGCGGCGAGCGTCGTGCCCACCGCGGCGGCCAGATAGCCGATCACGAAGGACAGCCCGATCGCCAGCACCGCGTTCACCACCATCGCGACCAGCGCGTAGTTGAACGGCGTGCGGGTATTCTCGCGGGCGAAATACAAAGGCTGCAGAACCTTTTGCAGCACGAAGGCGGGCAGGCCGAGCCCGTAGATTGCGGTGGCCCAAGCGGTGGCGATCGTGTCCTCATGGGTGAACTGGCCGCGCTCGAACAGGACCGAGACGATGGGCTGGGCTGCCACCAGAAGTGCTACGGCAGGGCCGACGGTGAAGAGGAGCGCGAACTCGCCCGCGCGCGAGAAGGAATAGCGGCTGCCTGCCGTATCGCCGCCGCGCAAGCGGCGCGACAGGTCGGGCAGCAGCACCACGCCGATCGCGATCCCAACCACGCCCAGCGGCAGCTGATAGAGACGGTCGGCGTAGTTCAGCCATGCGATTGCGCCGTCGAAATGCGAGGCGACCTGACGGCCCACGAGCAGGTTGATCTGGACGACGCCGCCCGCCAGCATCGCCGGGATCGCGATGCGGACAAGGCGTTTCATGTCGGGCGAAAGGCGCGGGCGCTTCGGGATGATCTTGAAGCCCGCGCGCCATGCAGCGACCCAGACGAGCGCAAGCTGCGCCACGCCTGCGACCGGCACGGCCCAGGCCAGCGCATCGCCCACCGGCCAGCCCGCCTGATCGGCCATGAGCATCGCGATCACGAAGGTCACGTTCAGCAGCACGGGTGCCGCGGCCGCGGCTGCGAAGTGACCGGCAGCGTTCAGTACGCCCGACAGAAGCGCGCTCAGCGAGATGAAGAGGATGTAAGGGAAGGCGATCCGGCCATAACTCGTGGCGATCGTGAACCGCTCATCGCCCGCGAACCCTGAGGCCATCGCAAGCACCAGCCATGGCATCGCCGCCGAGGCCACCAGCGTCAGCAAGATCAGCACAGAGGCCAATCCCCCCATCGCCTCGCGTGCGAAGCCCTGCGCGTTTTCGCCGCCCTCCAGCTTCTTCGAGAAGATCGGGATGAAGGCGGTGTTGAACGCGCCCTCCGCGAAGAAGCGACGGAACAGGTTGGGCAGCGAGAAGGCCACGAGGAAGGCCTCGGCCACCGGGCCTGCGCCGAGGAAGGCCGCGATCATCATGTCGCGCGCAAACCCGAGGATGCGGCTCGCCATGGTCCAGCCGCCCACCGTGAGGAAGCCGCGCACCAGCCGGATTGGTTTCATGTCAGTTGCCCGCCCGTTTCGCGCCCGACGCGATGGCGTCCATCAACTTCTTCTCGAGCGCCTCTTGGCGGGGTTTGGAATGCAGTTTCAGGCCGAACATGTCTTTCACATAGAAGCTGTCCACGACCTGCGCGCCATAGGTGGCGATCACCGCCGAGGAGATCGAGATATTGTTCGACGCCAGCGCCCGGGTCAGGTCGTAGAGAAGGCCGGGCCGGTCGCGGGTATCGACTTCGATGATCGTGTAGATATCCGATCCTTCGTTGTCGATGGTGATATGGGTCGGGAACTTGAACTCGCGCTCACGCTTCTTGAGCTTGTCGCGATCCTTGAGCGCCTCGCGGGCGACGACCTCGCCTTTCAGCGTCTTCTCGATCATGCCGCGCAGCCGGGTCAGTTTCGACGCCTCGTAGGGGTGGCCCTCGGCATCCTGCACCCAGAAGACGGCGGTCGCATAGCCGTCCTTCGAGGTATAGGTGCGCGCGTCGACCACATTCGCGCCGACCAGTGCCAGCGCGCCGGAGAGCCGCGAGAAGATGCCGGGGTGATCGGCCAGCGCGAAGCTCACGCGGGTCGCGTCGTGATCGTCGTCGGGATGCAGGTCGATGCGGATCTCGTCATCGCCCAAATCGCGCAGGAGCCGCGCGAAAATCTCGTGATTGACCGTGGCGAGCGCCTGCCAATAGGGCGCGTAGTGCCGGGCCAGCTCGGCGCGGATCTGTGCCTTGTCCCAGCTGTCATCCGCCTCCAGAACCTCGCGCAACGCGCGCTTGGCCTCGTCGGTGCGCTGTTCGCGATTGACCGCTTCCAGCCCGTGCTCCAGCGCCATCGCGGTCTCGGAATGCAGCTTGCGCAGCAGGGTGGCTTTCCAGTTGTTCCAGACATTCGGGCCGACGCCGCGAATGTCGCAGACGGTCAGAACGGTCAGCAGGTCGAGCCGCTTGCGCGACTTCACGCGCTTGGCGAAATCGCGGATCGTGCGCGGGTCCGAGAGATCGCGCTTCTGCGCCACGTCGGACATCAGCAGGTGGTGACGCACCAGCCATTCGACGGTCTCGGAATCCTCCTGGTTCAGCCCCAGCCGCGGCGCGACCTTGCGGGCGATCTTCGCGCCGAGGATCGAATGATCCTCGGGCCGTCCCTTGCCGATGTCATGCACCAGCAGCGCGACATAGAGGACCTTGCGATTGATGCCTTCTTCGAGAATGTGCGACGACAGCGGCAGATCCTCGACCAACTCGCCGCGCTCGATCTGCGCCAGCGTTGAGACGACCTGAATCGTGTGCTCGTCCACCGTGTAACTGTGATACATGTTGAACTGCATCATCGCGACGATCGGTTCGAATTCCGGGATGAAGGCCGCCAGCACGCCCAGCTCGTTCATCCGCCGCAGCGCGCGTTCCGGGTTGCCGTGCTTGAGCAGCAGATCGAGGAAGATGCGCTGCGCCTCGCGATTGGTGCGCACCTTGTCGTCGATCAGGTCGAGATTGGCCGAAACGAGCCGCATCGCGTCGGGGTGGATCAGCATCCCCGAGCGCAGCCCTTCCTCGAACAGCCGCAGCAGGTTTACCGGATCGGAGAGAAACGCCTGCTCGTCGGCAACATTTATCCGCCCGTTCTCTTCGCAATAGGGGGCTTTCAGCTTGCGCCGCCTGCGGAAAATCCGCTGCAGCATCGGCGCGCTTTTCACATGCTGCGCTTCGAGCTTGGTCAGGAAGATGCGGGTCACGTCGCCCACGGCGGTCGCGTGGCGGAAGTAATCCTGCATGAAGACCTCGACCGCGCGGCGGCCCGCCAGATCGCGATAGCCCATGCGCTCGGCCACTTCGACCTGCATGTCGAAGGTCAGCTGATCCGAAGCCCGTCCCGAGATCAGATGCAGGTGGCAGCGCACCGCCCAGAGGTAATTCTCGGCCTCGTGGAAGGTCTCGTATTCCTCGGGGGAGAAGGCGCCGATCTTCATCAATTCGCGGGCGCGGCCGACGTGATGGATATATTTGCCGATCCAGTAGAGTGTCTGCAGGTCGCGCAACCCGCCCTTGCCCTCTTTCACATTGGGTTCGAGCACGTAACGCTGCCCGCCCTGACGGCGGTGGCGTTGTGAGCGTTCCTCCAGCTTGGCCTCGATGAACTCGGCCTCGCTGCCCTCGAAGAGATCGTGACGAAGCCGTAGCGACAGCGCCTCGGCCAGCTTCTCGTCGCCGCCCACGCAGCGATGTTCGAGAAGGGCGGTGCGGATCGTGATGTCTTCGCGCCCGAGCCGGATGCAGTCGTCGAGCGTGCGGGACGAGTGACCGACCTTCAGCTTCAGATCCCAGAGCATGTAGAGCATCGACTCGATGACGCTCTCGGCCCACGGGGTGACCTTGTAGGGGGTGAGAAACAGCAGATCGACATCGGAATGCGGCGCCATCTCGGCCCGGCCATAGCCGCCTACAGCGAGTACCGCGAAACGCTCCGCCTCGGTGCGGATGCCGCTGGGGTGCAGACGCTCCGTCGCGATGCGCAGCACCGAGCGGACGATACCGTCGGTCATCTGGGCATAGGCTTCGACCGTGTCGCGCGCGGCGCGCGGATGGGTCTCGAAATCGGCCTCGATCGCGGCGGCGGCGGCGCGGCGTTCCTCGGAGAGGAAGGTTACCGTCGCGGCCCGGATGTCTTTCGGGTCGCTGGCGTCGGAGGTCGCTGCATCGAGCGCGTCGAACAGACGCTGCTGATCCAGAAGGAGGGGCGCCCCGGTCGCTGCCGGGGCGGTGTCTGTCATGCTGGTCACTGCGCGATCTTGTCCCTTACCGGGCCCTTTCGTTTGGGGGCGGTCCGGATCAGGATCCGAAGCCGCCGAAGTTGCGCGGCGCCGGGTCGATCACGACCGCCTGGCCGTTGCGGACCTGTGCCACGGCGAGGCCGCGCTCGTTGGTGCCGTCGGGCAGGAAGCGGAAGACGCCGTTGACGCCCACGAAGCCCGAACGCTGGGTCAGGCCCTGCTTGGTCAGCGCATCCGGGTTGCCAGACTTCACCAGCGCGCCGATGGCCGCGATCCCGTCATAGGCGAGGCCTGCGATCGGGTGGGGCGCTTGCCCGTAAGAGGCACCATAGCGCGAGACGAACTGCTGTTGCAGTGCCGGATCTGGTTCGGCGAACCAGCCGCTCTGGGTGCCCGGCAGCGACAGCGTCGCCGGCGGAATATCCCAGCGGGTCAGGCCGATATATTGCGTGGTCTGCGGGGTCACGCCCTGCTCGCCCATCAGCTGCGTGAGCAGCGGGAGCGCGCCTGCGGTATCGGCCGTCAGGAACAGCGCATCGACGTCCCCGGACTTCACGCGGCTTGCGATCTGCGGCGTCGCGTCGACCACGCCTTGCTGCGAGAACGGATAGGAGGCCACGCCTGCGAGCGAAGCGCCCGAGCGTGCGACCGCGGTCTGGATCGCCTGTGCGCCGATCTCGCCCGCCGTGGTCTGCTCATGCACGACCATGATCCGCTTCTTACCCTGACGTGCGGCGAAGCTCACGAGGCGGTTGGCTGTGTTCTGGAAGGTCGGGCCGAGCACGAAGACGTTGCCGCCCGCGACGTTGGTGTTGTTCGAGAACGCCAGCACGTTGATGTTGCGCGAGGCGACCGCGAGACCTGCGGCATTCGCCGATTGCGCATAGACCGGGCCGAGGATGACCTTGGCGCCCTCGTCGGCGGCCTTGGTGGCCATCGCGGCCGCTTGCTGCGGATTGCCGGCGGTGTTGTAGACCTGCAGGTCGATCCGTGCGCCTTGCAGATCCTGAATCGCGAGATTTGCCGCATTCTGCAGCGCCCGCGCGAGCGTCTCATCGCCAGCATTGCCGGACCCGGCCGGAACCAGAAGTGCCACCTTGACCGGTGCGCTGGTGTCGATCTTCTGACCGGAATTGCCCATCGGCCCCGGCTGACAGGCCGCAAGCCAGACCAATGCGAGGAGGGCTGCGATTCGCGCGGCGAGGGCGCGGGGGTTACGAATGAGATTAAACATGATACGTCCTTTTGGGCGTTGGCGTCCGGTCCGGGCACTGAAGCAACGCCTGCGAACCGCGAGGAAATGACGCGGCTGAGACTACGCACAAGCAGGCGTGAAGTAAACGTTCCACACAAGTGATGAGGCGGGCGATGGGCGAGGGTGTTGTATCTGATGCAAACGCGGAAAATAAGGGAACCAAGGGGGCTCCGGCGCCGTTGAGCCCGGGGCTTCATTTCATTGCCACACCCATCGGAGCCGCCCGCGACATCACCCTGCGCGCCCTCGACATGCTGCGCGCAGCCGACGTTCTGGCGGCCGAGGATACGCGCAGCCTGCGGCACCTGATGGAAATCCACGGCGTGCCGTTGAACGGGCGTCAGGTGCTCGCCTATCACGACCATAACGGCGCCGCGATGCGCCCGAAAATCCTCGCCGCCTTGGAGGCGGGGAAGTCGGTGGTCTACGCCTCCGAGGCAGGCACGCCGCTGGTCGCCGATCCGGGCTATCAGCTTGGCCGCGCGGTGATCGAGGCTGGGCTGCCGCTCTATAGCGCACCGGGCCCTTCGGCGGTTCTGACGGCGCTGACCCTGTCGGGCCTGCCGACGGATCGCTTCCTCTTCGCGGGGTTTGCACCGAATAGCAAAGGCGCGCGGCGAAACTGGCTCGCGGAGTTCAAGGAAATTCCGGCGACGCTGGTTTTCTATGAAAGCCCCAAACGCGTTAGGGAAATGTTAGCTGACGCGGCCCATAGTCTGGGAAAAGAGAGACAAGCGGCGCTGTGCCGGGAGTTGACGAAACGCTTCGAAGAGGTCCGCCGGGGAACGCTGGAAGAGCTTGCGGAGAGCGTGGCCGAGTCGCCGATCAAGGGCGAGATCGTCGTCGTGGTCGACAGACCGCACGCGGTCGAGATCGACGACGCGGAGCTGGAGCGGCGGTTGAGCGCCGCGCTTGAACGGGAGTCGCTTCGCGACGCGGTCGATGCGGTCGCAGGGGCGACCGGGTTGCCGCGGCGCAAGGTCTATCAGGCCGCTCTGGCCATGGAGAAAAAGAGATGAGTGGATCGCTGTCGTATCATTCAGGTCTCGCCGCCGAAGAGCAGGTGATGCTGCATTACGAGCGGGCAGGGCGCGCGGTCTCGGAACATCGCTGGCGGGGCAAATTTGGCGGCGAGATCGATCTGATCGCACGGGAGGGCGACACCCTGATCTTCGTCGAGGTGAAGAAATCGCGCAGCCATGCCCGCGCCGCGGAACGTCTCTCGCAGCGCCAGATGCGCCGGATCTGCATCTCGGTCGAAGAATATCTGATGCGCCATCCCGCTCCGGCAAACTGCAACCGCAAGGTCCGGTTCGATCTCGCGCTGGTCAATGAGATCGGGGAGATCAAGGTGCTGGAGAACGCCTATTTCGGAATGTGACCGGCCCGTGGGTTGAGGTTGCATCCAGACGCGCCACATTGCATCAAGATTGCAGTCTAAAGAGGGGGCGCGGATGGGATTGAAAGTTGCGATCCAAATGGATCCGATCGAAGCGGTCAATATCGAGGCTGACAGCACGTTTCGGATCGCCGAAGAGGCGCAGGCGCGTGGGCACGAGCTTTTCTACTACACGCCGGATCGCCTGATCTACCGCGAGGGGCACGTCTATGCACGTGGCTGGCCTCTGGTGGTGCGGCGTGAGAAGGGAAACCACTTCACGCTGGGCGAAGAGACCGAGGTCGATCTGGGCGACTGGGATGTGGTTTGGCTGCGGCAGGACCCGCCCTTCGATATGGGCTATATCACGACGACCCATCTGCTGGAGCGGATCCATCCTGAGACGCTGGTCGTCAACGATCCTTTCTGGGTCCGGAACTCGCCCGAGAAGCTTCTCGTTCTGGATTTCCCTGACCTGACGCCGCCGACCTTGATCGCGCGCGATCTGGAAGCCATTCGGGCCTTCAAGGCGGAGCACGGCGATATCATTCTCAAGCCGCTCTACGGCAATGGCGGGGCGGGGGTCTTCCGGCTCGATCCGAACGATCGCAACCTGTCGTCGCTGCACGAGCTGTTCATCGGCATCAACAACGAGCCTCTCATTGCGCAGAAATTCCTGCCTGCCGTCTCAAAGGGCGACAAGCGGATCATTCTCGTCGATGGCGAGCCCGTGGGCGCGATCAACCGGGTGCCGGCGGCGGGCGAGACGCGGTCGAACATGCATGTCGGCGGACGGCCCGAGAAAGTCGAACTGACCGCGCGCGATCGCGAAATCTGCGAGCGGATAGGCCCGTATCTGCGTGAGAAGGGGCAGATCTTCGTCGGCATCGACGTGATCGGCGACTGGCTGACTGAGATTAACGTCACCTCGCCGACGGGCATTCAGGAGCTTGAGCGGTTCGACGGCGTGAATATCACCGCCCGCATCTGGGAGGCGATCGAAGCGAAACGGAGCTGATATGTCGATCCGGCTGGTCTTTCTCAATCTTTGGCTGCGCAGCATCGCGAAACCGATGGTGCGACGGTTCCACGGGGCTGCGCAAACGCGGGGCGCGACGGAGAGATTGGCCAGTTGGGTCGTGCGCGAGCCGACCGGGCTTTGCCGTCTGCCGACCAAGCTGGCCGGGCGCAATGCGCTGTCGCTGCGCGCGGGGCGGTCGTCGGTGGGGCGCATCATTCTCTATCTTCATGGCGGCGGTTACGTCACCGGCTCCCCGTGGATGTATCGCGGACTCGCGGGGCGTTTGGCGAAGCTGAGCGGTCTCGAGGTGGTCGTGCCGGATTACCGCCTCGCGCCCGAGGCGCCGGTCGGTGCGGCGCTCGAGGATGCGACCGCAGCTTTCGATGCGCTGGTGGAGATGGGGTACGACCCGAGCGCGATCGTGATCGCGGGCGACAGCGCGGGGGGCGGTCTGACGCTGGCGCTTCTGAGCGTGCTGTGTCGGCGCGGCACGCCGCCTGCCGGGGCGATTACCTTCTGCCCGTGGACGGACCTGACCTGTTCGGGCGAGAGCCTCCGCGTCAATGCCACGAAAGATGCGATGCTGCCGGTCGAACGGCTTGGCGATACCTGCGAGATGGTTCTGCGCGGGCATGACGCGGCCGATCCGCGCGTCTCGCCGCTCTTCGCGGAGTTCCCCGATCCGCCGCCGGTGCTGATCCAGCATTCGATGGGTGAAATTCTCAGCGATGACTCGCTGCGTATGGCCGAGCGGCTGCGCAGCTTCGACGCGGATGTCACGGTGCAAAGCTGGCCCGATGCGCCGCATGTCTGGCATTTCTTCGACGGACGGGTGCCCGAGGCGCGCGCGGCGCTGGAGGATGCTGCTGCGGCGGCGCGCCGGATGCTCAGCCTGCCACCGCGCTGAGCCGATAGCTCAACGCCTCGGCGACATGGGGCTGGCGCACGTGCTCTGCATGGTCGAGATCGGCGATGGTGCGCGCGACCCGCAGAACCCGGTGGTAGCCGCGCGCCGACAGTCCGACCCGCTCGGCCATCCGGGCCAGCAGATCGCGCCCCTGCACATCCGGCGTCGCGATGTCTTCCAGTAGCTGCCCTTCGGCTTCGGCATTGACGCGGATTGCCGGGTGATCCGCGAAGCGCTGGGCCTGCCGCTCGCGCGCGGCCGCAACGCGGGCCGCGACCTCGGCGGAGCTGTCGCCGGAGGCTGGCAGGTCGAGATCGGCATAGCGCACCGGGGGCACTTCGATGCGCAAGTCGAACCGATCCATCAGGGGGCCTGAAATCCGCCCCAGATAATCGTCGCCGCATCCGGGCGCGCGGGCGCAGGCGCGCTCCGCATCGCCGAGATATCCGCATTTGCAGGGGTTCGCCGCCGCGATCAGCAGAAAGCGGCAGGGATAGCGGGTATGGGCGTTGGCGCGCGAGACGACGACTTCGCCGGTCTCGATCGGCTGGCGCAGGGTCTCCAGCACGGCGCGGGGGAATTCGGGAAACTCGTCCATGAACAGCACGCCATTATGGGCGAGGCTGACCTCGCCGGGCCGCGCGCCACGTCCGCCGCCGATCATCGCCGCCATCGACGCGGTGTGATGCGGTTCGCGAAAGGGACGGGTGCGCGAGATGCCGCCCTCGGCCAACAGCCCCGACAGCGATTGGATCATCGAGGTTTCCAGCATCTCCTCGGGGCGCATCTCGGGCAGGATCGAGGGCAGGCGCGCGGCCAGCATGGATTTGCCCGAGCCGGGCGTGCCGATCATCATCAGGTGGTGGCGACCGGCGGCGGCGATCTCCAGCGCGCGTTTGGCCCGTTCCTGACCCTTCACATCGCGCAGGTCGCGCGGATGCGGCGCGTCGCGAACGAGACCCGGACGGGCGGGCTCGAGCGGTAGGCGACCGCTGAGATGGTCAATCGCGGCGCCGAGCGTCTCCGGCGCCGTTACCTCGGCCGCGCCGACCCAGGCCGCCTCTGCGCCCGAGCCCTTCGGACAGATCAGCCCCTTGTCCTGCGCGGCGGCCGCCATCGCGGCGGGCAGGGCGCCGGCGACCGGCAGGAGCCGCCCGTCGAGCGACAACTCCCCCACGGCGACCAGCGCCTCGATCCGGTCGCGGGGCACGACCCCGATCGCGCCCAGCAGCGCCAGTGCGATCGGCAAGTCGAAATGCGAGCCCTCTTTCGGCAGATCGGCGGGCGAGAGGTTCACGGTGATCTTCTGCATCGGAAGCGCGATCCCCAGCGCACCGAGCGCCGCGCGCACCCGCTCGCGCGCCTCGGATACCGCCTTGTCGGGCAGCCCCACCACCGCGAAGCCGGGCATGCCTTCAGAGAGCGCGCATTGCACCTCCACGAGGCGGGCCTCGACCCCCTCGAACGCGACCGTGTAGCTTTGGCTGACCATCGGCTCTCCTGCGCCTCTTCGTCGAGGGGTAGCGCGGGCATGGTTTAGGAATGGTTAACAGGCGGCGGGACGGGCAAGGCGCGGTTCAAAACTGCGACTCGAACAGGGGGTGCGCCGCTCGGCCCGACCGCCGAGATATTCGCGAAAACCTGCGTTTCCTGCATATCTGCACAGCCCAGACTTCAATTCCGCGCAGCAGATCAAGATGTTGCGTTACAGTCCCTCAAGTGTTCGTGAGCAGGCTTATGATATGGGATGCTCAAGAAGGAGTGATGCCTTCAGTATAGCGGCATGAATTTATTTCGTTTTTCGCTTTAAAACCTCGTCAAGTGCGTGTTGCGCACAAAGTTTCAGGCAAAATTCAACATTTCCGTGAGGAACCAATTCATGTCATTCGCATTGGGTGGGCAAAGCAACCGCCACTGCAAAGTTGCGCCGGTTTGGGCTGGACACCCCAGGGAGATTGTAAATGGCACTCGATGGTATGACCGATGAAACCCTGCCACGCCAAGCAATGCGGGCAGAGTTCCTGGATGCAGAAACCGAAGCGGAACTGGCGCGAGCGTGGCGCGACAATCGGGACGAGCAGGCGCTGCATCGGCTTGTGACGGCCTATATGCGCCTCGCGATCTCGATGGCCTCGAAGTTCCGCCGCTACGGCGCCCCCATGAACGATCTGATCCAGGAAGCCTCACTTGGTCTGATGAAAGCTGCCGACAAGTTCGACCCGGAACGCGGCGTGCGGTTCTCGACCTATGCGGTGTGGTGGATAAAAGCCTCGATCCAGGAATTCGTGATGCGCAACTGGTCGATGGTGCGCACCGGGTCCACCTCTTCGCAAAAGGCGCTGTTCTTCAACATGCGCCGCGTTCAGGCCCAGCTGACCCGCGAAGCGCAGCAAGAGGGCGAACAGCTCGACGCGATGCAGCTGCGTCAGCGCGTGGCCGAAGTGATCGGCGTGCCGCTCTCGGATGTCGAGATGATGGAAGGCCGTCTGTCCGGCTCCGACTTCTCGCTCAACGCCACGCAGTCCAGCGAAGACGAAGGCCGCGAATGGGTCGATACGCTGGAAGATGACGGCGCGAGCCCCGAGGAAACCGTGGCCGACAGCCATGACGGTCAGACGATGAAAGTCTGGCTGGGCGAGGCGATGGGCCGTCTGACCGACCGCGAAGCCTATATCGTCCGCGAGCGTCGTCTGATCGAAGATCCGCGCACTTTGGAAAGCCTCGGTGAAGAGTTGGGGCTTTCGAAAGAGCGTATTCGTCAGCTCGAAGCGCAGGCTTTCGGCAAGATGCGCAAATCGCTTGAAACCCATCAGGGCGAGGTGCAAAGCTTCTTCGTATGAAGAAGTTTTTTGCCGCGATCTGCCTGCTGTCTCTGACAAGTCCCGCCTTTGGTGCGGAAATATCGCCCGCCCAGCTGGATACGCTGTCGGGCGATATTGTCGTTCTGGGAGAGAGACACGACAATCCGACCCATCACCTCAATCAGGCGCGTGCGATCAAGGCGCTGAAGCCCGCCGCCGTGGTGTTCGAGCAATTGACACCCGAACAGGCGGCGAAGATCACGCCGGCGCTTTTGAAGGATGAGGGCGCGCTGGAAAAAGCGCTGGATTGGGACAATTCGGGCTGGCCCGATTTCGCGATCTATTATCCGATTTTCGCCGCTTTGGGCGATGCGAAGGTCTATGGTGCCGCGCAGCCGCGCGAGACCGTACGCGCCGCGATGACCAAGCCGCTGCCGGAGGTGTTCGGCAAGGACGCTGCACGGTACGGACTCGATCAAGCCTATCCGGAAGACCTGCAGGCCAAGCTGGAAGCGGAGTCGCAAGAGGATCACTGCAACGCGTTGCCGCCCGATCTGCTGCCCGGCATGGTCGCGGCGCAACGCTTCCGCGATGCGGCCTTCGCGCGGGTCGCGCTCGAGGCGCTGAAGGAGACCGGCGGTCCGGTCGCGGTCATCACCGGATCTGGCCATGCGAAGACAGACCTCGCCGTGCCCGCGCTTCTGCGCAAGGCGGACCCGCAGGCGAAGGTCGTGGCGATCGGTCAGATCGAGGCGGAGCCGGGCACCGATCCCGGCACGCAGCCCTTTGACGACTGGATCATTACGCCGCCGACCGAACGCGCCGATCCCTGCGCCGCGTTCAAGTGATCCTTGCGCCAATGCGCCCCGGCGCTTAGACCATCTGAGAGAGTTTCACGGAGAGGCAAATGCTTGCGGGCAAACGCATCCTGTTGATCATCGGCGGCGGTATCGCGGCCTTCAAGGCGCCCGAGCTGATCCGTCTGCTGCGCGGGGCGGGGGCCTCGGTGAGCCCGGTCCTGACCAAGGCCGGGGCCGAGTTCGTGACGCCGCTGACCGTGTCCTCGCTTGCGGGTGAGGCGGTTCATTCCGACCTCTTCGATCTGACGCATGAAGCCGAGATCGGTCATATTCAGCTGTCGCGCGCGGCCGATCTGGTGGTCGTCGTGGCCGCCACCGCCGATCTGATGGCGAAGATGGCGAACGGTCTGGCCAATGATCTCGCCTCGACCCTGTTGCTTGCCACCGACAAGCGCGTGCTGATCGCGCCCGCGATGAATGTGCGGATGTGGGAGCACCCCGCAACGCAGCGCAATATCGCGACGCTCAAATCCGATGGCGTGATCTTCGCAGGCCCGACCGAGGGCGACATGGCCTGTGGCGAGTTCGGCGAGGGCCGGATGATCGAACCCGAGGCGATCCTTGCTGCCATCGACGCCGCACTGTCGGATGGACCGCTGAAGGGCCGCCATATCCTCGTGACTTCGGGGCCCACCCACGAGCCGATCGACCCGGTGCGCTATATCGCGAACCGCTCGTCGGGCGCACAGGGCACGGCCCTTGCCGCGGCGCTGCGGGACCTCGGTGCGACTGTCACCTTCGTCACCGGCCCCGCGACGGTCGCGCCGCCTGCGGGCGTGCGGGTGGTCAAGGTCGAGACCGCGCGCGAGATGCTGGACGCAGTGCAGACCGCGCTGCCCGCCGAGGCCGCGATCTTCGCTGCCGCCGTGGCCGATTGGCGCGTGGCGAACGCGGCCGAGAGGAAGATGAAGAAGGACGGCACCGGCGCACCGCCTGCGCTCGAACTCGCCGAGAACCCGGACATCCTCGCCACCGTCTCGAAGATGGGCGAAGGGCGCCCGGGTCTCGTGGTGGGCTTCGCCGCCGAGACCCATGACGTCGCGCGGTTTGCGGCCGATAAACGCGCCCGCAAGGGCTGCGACTGGATCGTCGCCAATGACGTGAGCCCCGCGACCGGGGTCATGGGCGGGACCGAGAACGCGGTGACGATCATCGACGAGACCGGCGCGGAAAGCTGGGACCGGATGGGCAAGCAAGAGGTCGCGCGGCGGTTGGCTGCGCGCATCGCAGTAAGCTTGGGCGCGGCTGGCGCCTGAGGGACGCTCCGCGGGGGATATTTATGCCAAGCCGAAACGAAGCGCGCCTGTTTCGGCTTGGTCCAAATATCCCCGCCGGAGGCATCCGCATTTGACGCCCGCGCGACATCGGGCAGGAGAGAGACACGTGAGCACACCGATCATCAAGGTTCTGCGCGAGGGTTGGGCCGATCCCGAGATTGCGCTGCCGCGCTACGAGACCCATGGCGCCGCCGGGGCCGATTTGCGCGCCAATCTCGCCCCCGAGGATCGGGAAGGTGGCATAACGCTCGCACCGATGCAGCGCGCGATCATCCCGACCGGGCTGCGCGTCGAGATCCCCGAAGGGTTCGAGATGCAGATCCGGCCGCGCTCGGGGTTGGCGCTGAAACACGGGATCAGCCTGCCCAACACGCCCGGCACGATCGACGCCGATTATCGCGGGCCGCTGGGCGTGCTGCTGATCAACCTCGGCACCGACCCCTACCTGATCGAGCATGGCGCCCGCATCGCCCAGGCGATCGTCGCCCCGGTGGTGCAGGCGCGCTTCGAGGTCACGGACGCTCTGGGCGACACGGCACGCGGTGAGGGCGGGTTCGGCTCGACCGGGAAGGTCTGAGCGATGCTCGGACTGGTTCTGATGGCGGCGATCGTGGGGCTCGGGCTGGTGCTCAAGGCCTCCGCGCGTGCGATCTTCGGGATGCTCGTGCTGATCTGGGCGGCCTTGGTGATCGCGCATCTGCCCATCCCCGGGTTTGGTCCGCTGGGACGCGTTCTGGGCGGTTCGCTTGCGGGTTGGATCGGCCTCGGCGTCGTCGTCGCGCTAGTGTTGATCTATCGCCGGATGCTCGGGGCGATCCGCGTGAAGGCCGAGGCGAAAGAGGCTGAGGCGCCCGCGCCGAAACCGGGCAGCTTCTCCGAGGCCGAACTGGACCGCTATGCGCGCCACATCATGCTGCGCGAGATCGGCGGACCGGGGCAGAAGCGGCTCAAGCAGGCTAAGGTTCTGGTGGTCGGGGCCGGGGGGCTCGGTTCGCCCGCGCTTCTGTATCTCGCCGCGGCCGGGGTGGGGCGGATTGGCGTCGTCGATGACGATGTCGTCTCGAATTCCAACCTGCAGCGGCAGGTGATCCATCGCGATGCCGATCTCGGGATGCCCAAGGTCTTCTCCGCGCAAAAGGCGATGCTGGCGCTCAACCCGCATATCGAGGTGCTGCCCTATAACCGTCGCCTGAGCGCCGAGGATGCTGAAGGGCTGATCGCCGAATATGACCTCGTCCTCGACGGGACCGACAATTTCGACACGCGCTATCTGGTGAATGCGGCCTGCGTGGCGACCGGAACGCCGCTGATTTCCGGCGCGATCACGCAATGGGAAGGGCAGCTGTCGCTTTACGATCCGGCGAAGGGTGCGCCCTGCTATGCCTGCGTCTTCCCCGAAGCGCCTGCCGCCGGACTCGCGCCGAGCTGTGCCGAGGCGGGCGTGGTCGGCGCGCTGCCCGGCGTGGTGGGCTCGATGATGGCGACCGAAGCGATCAAGGAGATCACCGGCGCAGGCCAGTCCGCGCGCGGGCGGCTGATGATCTATGATGCGCTTTGGGGCGAGAGCCGTCAGTTCGGCGTGAAGCGGCGCGCCGATTGCGCGGTTTGCGGCGGCTTGCATGGGGCAGGGGATGGTCAATCCTGAGTACGCGCCCTAGCTTGCGATGCAAAGGAGACCCGCCATGACCAACCCGCTTCTCACCGACTGGACCGGCCCCTACGAACTGCCGCCTTTCGCGCAGATTTCCGACGCCGATTTTGCGCCTGCTTTCGACGCGGCGCTGGCCGAGGCGCGCGCCAATATCGCGGCGATCGCGGACTCGCCCGAGGCCCCGACATTCGCCAATACGATCGAGGCGATGGAGCTTGCGGAAGAGGCGCTCGAGAAGGTCGCGGGCGTGTTCTACAACCTCGCCGGGGCCGATGCGACGCCTGCGCGGCAGGAGCTGATGCGCGATCTGGCCCCGAAGCTCGCGGCGTTTTCCTCCGAGATCACGATGAACACTGCGCTGTTTGCGCGGATCGATCAGCTTTGGCAGAGCCGCGAGAGCCTCGGACTTGGCCCGGAGCAGGCGCGGCTTCTCGAGCAATATTATCAGATGTTCACCCGGTCGGGCGCGGCGCTGGAAGGGGACGCGGCCGAGCGGATGCGCGAGATCAAGCAGCGCTTCGCCTCGATCACCACGCAGTTCAGCCAGAACCTGCTGGCCGATGAAAGCGGCTGGTTCCGCCCGCTGGCCGAGGAAGACCTCGAAGGGCTGCCCGATTTCGTCGTGGACACCGCCCGCGCGGCAGGCAAGGGGCGCGGGCAGGACGGCCCGGTGCTGACGCTCTCGCGCTCGCTGATCGTGCCTTTCCTGCAATTCTCGCCCAATCGCGAATTGCGGCGGATTGCCTATGAAGCCTGGACGGCCCGCGGGGCGAATGGGGGCGAGACCGACAATCGCGAGATCGCCGCCGAGGTGCTGAAGCTGCGCGAAGAGCGCGCGAAGCTTCTGGGGTACGAGAGCTTCGCCGCCTACAAGCTGGAGCCCGAAATGGCCAAGACGCCCGAGGCCGTGCGCGGCCTTCTGATGCGCGTCTGGGAGCCCGCGAAATCCGCCGCCGAGGCGGATGCCGCGAAGCTGGCCGAGATGATGCATGCCGACGGGATCAACGGCGATCTGGAGCCGTGGGACTGGCGTTACTATGCCGAGAAGCGTCGCGTGGCCGAGCATGATTTCGATGAGGGGCAGATCAAGCCCTATCTCTCGCTCGACGCGATGATCGGCGCGGCTTTTGATACTGCGAACCGCCTCTTCGGGCTGGAGTTCAAGGAGATCGACGGGCCGTTCTATCATTCCGACGTGCGCGGCTGGGAAGTGTCGCGCGGGGGCGAAGTGCTGGCCGTGTTCCTTGGCGATTATTTTGCGCGCGGCTCGAAACGCTCGGGCGCGTGGTGCTCGGCGATGCGCTCGCAGCGCAAGCTAGGCGGCGCGCCGGTGCCGATCGTGGTGAACGTGTGCAACTTCGCGAAGGGCGATCCGGCGCTTCTGAGCCATGACGACGCGCGCACGCTGTTTCATGAATTCGGCCATGCGCTGCACCAGATGCTGTCGGATGTGACCTATCAGTTCCTGTCGGGCACCTCGGTCGCGCGCGATTTCGTGGAGCTGCCGAGCCAGCTTTACGAGCATTGGCTCGACGTGCCCGAGACGCTGGAAAAGCATGCGCGCCACTACAAGACCGGCGAGCCGATGCCGATGGAGCTGCGCGAGAAGCTGAAAGGGGCCGCCACCTTCGATCAGGGTTTCTCGACGGTGGAATATCTCGGCTCGGCGCTGGTCGATCTGGCCTTCCACGAGGGCGCGGCCCCGGAAGATCCGATGGCGAAACAGGCCGAGGTGCTGCGCGAGATCGGCATGCCGCATGCGATCCGGATGCGCCACGCGACGCCGCATTTCGCCCATGTCTTCTCGGGCGACGGCTATTCGGCGGGCTATTACAGCTACATGTGGTCCGAGGTGATGGATGCCGATGCGTTCGAGGCCTTCGAGGAAGCGGGCGACGTGTTCGACCCGGAAACGGCGGCGAAACTCGAACGCTTCGTTCTGTCTGCGGGCAATTCGCGGCCGCCGGAGGAGCTTTACACCGAGTTCCGGGGCAAGATGCCGGGGGTGGAGCCTCTGCTGAAGGGCCGCGGGCTGCTCGATCCGGCCGCTTGAGCGGGCGGTGATGCCGGGAGCCTCCGGCGGGGATATTTAAGGCAGTTGGAAGCAGGACGATCTGCCTTCCAACTGCTCGAAATATCCCGGGGGGCGGCGTAAGCCGCGGGGGCAGAGCCCCCTGTCGCGCTCAACCCCGATAGACATCCTTGTGGATGATGACGTCGGCCTGCGGATAGGCTTCGACGATGGCGCGTTTGAGCGCGGCGCCGATGTCATGGGCCTCTTCCAGCGTCTGATCCCCGTCGAGCTCGATATGCAGGTTCACAAAGATCTGTGCGCCTGCGGTGCGGGTCTTGAGATCGTGGAAGCCGCGCACGCCGGGCCAGTCGCGGGCGATCTTTGTGATGCCGTCGATGACCTCATCGGGGGCCGCGCGGTCCATCAGCGCGTTCCAGGCGCCGAGAAAGATCTTCGCCGCGCCGCCAAACATGATCGCGGCGGCGATCAGCGCGACGACGCTGTCCACGTCGCCCCAGCCGAACGCATGTGACAGCCAGAGTGCGAGGATCGCGCCCAGTGTCGGCAGCAGGTCGCCCACATAGTGCAGCCGGTCGGCGGCGACGACCTTGTTGCCGGTCTTGCGCGCTACGCGGCCCTGCCACCAGATCAGGCCGAAGGTAATCCCCGCAGAAGCGACCATGACCGCGATCCCAATACCTTCGGCGGCAAGCGGGGGCGGTGTCGGGGCCAGCAGGCGTTGCACGCCGGTGATGCCGATCGTGATGCCCGCGCCCAGCACGATCAGCGCCTGACCGAGGGCCGCGAGGTCTTCGGCGGAGCTATGCCCGAAGGCGTGATCGTCATCGGCGGGTTTCGCAGCATAGAGAATCGCCAGCAGCCCCGCGCCCGAGATCAGCAGGTCCACCGAGCTGTCTGCGAGCGATGCGCCCACGGAGAGCGCGCCGGTCTGCCATAGCGCCCAGGCCTTGATCGCCACGAGCAGCGCGGCGGTGCCGACCGAGGCCAGACCCGCCGAGGTGTTCATCCGGTGTTCGTTTTCGCTATAGGCCATCGCCGCCGTCTCTACCTTTGCGCCGATGCTCTAGCGCAGGTGAGCGTCTCAGTCACGGGTCTCGTCGGGGTCGACGCCCCAGATTTCGGTCTTGGGCAGCCAGCCATCCGCGCCCGAGCCTTCGATTTCGCACCAATCATGGGTGCAGGCGCCGAGGCCCGCGATCGCTCCGGCCTGCGCCTTGGCGGTGACTGCGGATTTCGGGTCGGGGCGGGCATGGAGCGAGACCATGTCCTGCAGGACGATCACGTTGCGCACGCCCGAGATCAGCGTGTAGTGAATCCAGCCGCCCTGACCCTCGTTATCCTCGACCCGCCGCCAATGGCCGAATTCGGCGGTGACTTTCAGCGGCATGCCGGGATGGGTGAAGACCCAGTCGATCCGGTGCGAGAGCGAGGGCCCGCGACGCACGTTGCCCTTCGAGCCTTTGAGCGAGACATAGCGCGGGATCGGCAGGTGGGTGACGGGGCCGCGGCGCTGGGGTTTCGCCAGTTGCACGTCGGGGCCGTTGGGGGCGGGCTTGGCCGCGGGCTTCGCTTGCGGCTTGGTGGTCTGGCTGGTTGCAGCGGGCTGAGCGGCGGGGGCGTTCGATTTCGACTGCGCGCCCGAGGCATTGCCCGACACGCTCCAGATTGCGCCGACCAGAATCGCAATTGAGGATACCGCCGCGAGGATTTTGCTGCCCGTCATCATCCGCCTCATATCCCGGCCTGCCCGCTGGCTGATCCGCGGGGCTGCAACATCCGGCGCGCAATAAAATTGCGCTCCCATGTCGATTTCGGCCATTACTGCTCTTGCCGGGCCTTGTGCCTGCCCGCTTTGAGGGGCAGTTTGCATCCAACCGCCCCGCGATGGAAGATAGGAGAGGACCGAGATGCCTGCACCGCGCCTGAGTGTTGTCGTGACGCGACGCCTGCCCGAGGTCGTCGAGACCCGGATGAAGGAATTGTTCGAGGTCGAGCTCAATCACGACGATCGCAAGATGAGCCGGGAGGAGCTGGTCGAAGCGATGAAACGTGCCGACGTCCTCGTGCCCTGCGTGACCGACCGGATCGATGCGCCGATGATCTC
Source organism: Thioclava sp. ISO4 (assembly GCF_058105145.1). Lineage (NCBI taxonomy): Bacteria > Pseudomonadati > Pseudomonadota > Alphaproteobacteria > Rhodobacterales > Paracoccaceae > Thioclava > Thioclava sp. ISO4. The sequence continues at coordinate 3,753,348 of NZ_CM176571.1, read as the reverse complement.
GCAGGCCGGCGAGCGTCTGAAACTGATCGCGAATTACGGTGCCGGGGTCGATCATATCGACGTCTCCTCGGCGCGTCAGCGCGGGGTGCTGGTGTCGAACACGCCGGGCGTCGTCACCGATGATACGGCCGATATGACCATCGCGCTGATGCTGGCGGTGACGCGGCGCATTCCCGAGGGGCTCGCGCATATGCAGGCGGGCAATTGGGAGGGCTGGGCGCCCACCGCCTTCATGGGCCATCGCATCGGCGGCAAGCGGCTGGGCATTCTCGGCATGGGCCGGATCGGTCAGGCGGTGGCGCGGCGCGCCAAGGCCTTCGGGATGCAGATCCACTATCACAACCGCACCAAGGTTCACCCCGATATCGAGGAGGAGCTGGAGGCGACCTACTGGGACAGTCTCGACCAGATGGTGAGCCGGATGGACGTGATTTCGGTGAACTGCCCGCATACGCCCTCGACCTTCCACCTGCTCAATGCGCGGCGGCTGAAGATGCTCAAGCCCGAGGCGGTGATCGTGAACACGTCGCGCGGCGAGGTGATCGACGAGAACGCGCTGACGCGGGCGCTGCGCGCGGGCGAGCTGGCCGGGGCCGGGCTCGACGTGTTCGAGCATGGCGCGGAGATCAATCCGCGGCTGCGCGAGTTGTCGAACGTGGTGCTGCTGCCGCATATGGGCTCGGCCACGGTCGAGGGGCGCGTGGAGATGGGCGAGAAAGTTCTGGTCAACATCAAGACCTTCGCCGACGGGCACCGCCCGCCGGATCTGGTCGTGCCGTCGATGACCTGATCTACCCGAAAACAGCTTCGAGGCCCCGGTGAGATCCGGGGCCTTTTCATTTGGGCTTCGGTTGAGTCGATCCTGCGATGACGAAAGGCCCCGGGACATGCCCGGGGCCTTCGCTGGGAGCAGGGGCTGCCCCCGGCTCTCCGTCACATCATCCGAAGATTACTTCGCTTCGTATTTCGGAAGCTTCTTCAGCTGGTCTTCGGTCAGACCGGTATGCACGGTGATCGAGGTGTCGTTCTGCAGAACGGTCAGCTCGCTCGCCTTGATTTCGACCGGCTTGGCGCCAATGCCGAGGAAGCCACCCACGTCGATCACGACGCCCGAGACTTTACCGTCATTGCCCTGAACCAGCTCGGACACGTCGCCGACCTTGTCGTCGTTCGGGCCATAGACGCCTTCACCACGCAGCGTGTCGGGAGCGACCGAAGCGATATCGACCTTCTGGCCGTCTTCCTGGTCAGCTTGACCCATGGTGCCCACGGCAGCGGCGGTGCTGTCGACAGCGTCGTCGATCGCGTTGCCGGTCTCGTTCGCGGCTTCCTTGGTCGCTTCGCCAGCGTTCTCGGCCGCGTTCTCGACGGCTTGACCGGTCGCGTTCGCAGCTTCCTTGGTGTTCTGAGCGGCGTCCTTCGCCATCTCTTCGGTCTTGTCACCGGCGTTGTTCATCGCCTGCTCGGTTTCCTGCGCGGCGTTCTGAGCGGCGTCGGCAGTGTTCTCGGCGGCGTTGTCCATCGCTTCGCCTGCGTTATCGGCAGCCTTGGCGGTCTCGTTCGCAGCTTCGTTCGCAGCGGCGCCTGCAGCGGTGGCGGTCGCCTTGGCTGCGGCTTCGGCGTGGTCGCCGGCCTCATCCATCTGCTGCGACGCATCGGCGTTTTGCATGTCTTCGCCGTTGCCGTTCATGTCGCCATTGGCCTCCGCGCTGAACGCGGTCTGCATTTCGGCGTCATATTTCGGCGCTTGGTCCAGCTGGTCCTTGCTGCCCTGAGCGACGACGAAATAGGAATTGTCGGTGTCGCCATCGGGGATCAGGTTGAGCGAATCCATCGAGATCGCGACGGTTTTCTCGCCAATGCCGAGGAAACCACCCACGTCGACGAGCACGGCATCGACTTCGCCGTTGGTGCCGATCACGACGTCGCTGACTTCGCCAACGTCATCCCAGCTGTCCTGCGCTTCGTTGATCGCGGTCTTCGCGTCGACGTTGTCCTTCGAGATGTAGACGCGCTTGCCCATGAGGCCCGAGGCGTTGAAGGAATCGGGAATCGTCTTCATGAACATGTCGCCCGACATGTTGGCCGAAGCGTTCGCGTTGGCTTCCGCCGTCGCGTTTGCATTTGCTTTGTCTTCGGCATGTGCGGGCAGAGCAAGCATCAGGCCGATGGCGGTAGTGGTGATGAGCTTTTTCATATCTCGTCTCCCTTTCGTTTTAAGTGAGGCGCGTCGGTCCCGGTTTCCGGTTCCCCCGGCCTCTGATGGTCCTAAAACTGGTGAAACCGCGCACAGTTCCTGTGCAAACGGGGGAAAAATTTTTGCAATTCGTGGGAACTAAACACGGATTCGCGACTCGCCTCACGGAAGCGTCATCGCGGGGTTTGCACGCATCCAATGGGGCTTGAGCTTTCATAAGCGGGCCCCAACGGGCAGGCGCCGTGCCCCCGAAGCGCCGCGCGTGCGCTTTTGTCGTTTTTGTCGCGCGAATGTCGCCCGGATCGGATTGCGTTTGCGAATATGAGGGTCAATCTGCCCCTACGTCCGTATCGGCAAGGAGGCCCCGCGATGAAAACCCATGTGAAAGCTTTGGTCGTCGGTGGCGGCGCGGTCGGGTGCGGTGTCGCCTATCACCTTGCCAAGGCGGGCTGGGAGACGCTGCTGATCGAGCGCGACGAGCTGACCTCGGGCTCGACCTGGCACGCGGCGGGTCTGCTGCCGCTGTTCAACATGAGCTACGCGACGACCCACATCCACAAATACTCGGTCGATTTCTACAAGACGCTGGAGGCCGAGACCGGGCTGAATGCGGGCTTTGCGATCGTGGGCAACCTGCGCATGGCGCAGACGCAAGAGCGGATGGACGAATACAAGCTCTATTCCTCCGTCGCCGAGACCGCGGATGTCTATCACGAGTTCCTCACGCCCGCGCAGATGAAGGAGCGCTGGCCGCTTCTGAACACCGAAGACCTCAAGGGCGCGCTGTTCCACCCGCAGGACGGGTATATCAACCCCGCCGACGTGACGCAGGCGATGGCCAAGGGCGCGCGCCAGCACGGCGCGGAGATCGCGCGCAAGCTGCAGGTCAACGCCTATCGCTGGACCGGCTCGGAATGGGTCGTCACGCTCGAGAAGATGGTCGAGAAGGGCGGCAACCTCGTCGGCTCCGGCGAAGAGATCGAGATCCGCGCCGAACATGTCGTCACTTGCACCGGCAACCACGCGCAGCGCACCGCGCGACTGCTGGGCATCAAGATCCCCGCGATCCCGGTCGAGCACCAGTTCATCGTCACCGATGCCGATCCGGCGTTGGTCAAATGGCGCGCCGAGGGTAACCCCGAGCACCCGGTGCTGCGCGATGCCGATGCGAAATGGTATGTGCGCGAAGAGCGCGGCGGCTGGATCCTCGGCCCCTATGAGCGCAACGCCCCCGCGCGCTTCCTCTATGACGTGCCGGAGACCTTCCGCGCCGATCTGTTCCAGCTCGATCTGGAGCGTATCGAAGAAGAATACATGTCGATGATCCATCGCCTGCCGACCTCGGAAGAAGTCGGCCTGAAGGACGATTTCAACGGCCCGATCTGCTACACGCCCGATGGCAACCCGCTGGTGGGCCCCGCGCCGGGGCTGCGCAACATGTGGCTCGCGGAAGGCTTCTCCTTCGGCATCACCGCGGCTGGCGGCACCGGCTATTACCTCGCGCAGATGATGGTCGAGGGCGAAGCCGAGATCGACATGGCGTCGCTCGATCCCAAGCGCTACGGCAGCTGGATGACCACCGAATACGCGGCGCGCAAGAACGAAGAGGCCTATGAGCACGTCTTCATCCTGCACCACCCCGATGAAGAGCGCGAAGCCTGCCGTCCGCTGCGCACTGCCCCCGCCTATGATCGCCAGATCGCGGCAGGCGCGCAGATGGGCCAGACGAACGGCTGGGAACGCCCGAATTATTACGGGCCCAAGGATGCGCCCTCGAGCTTCGATCATGACAGCCGCTCGTTCCGTCGCGGGGAATGGTGGCAATATGCCAAGGCCGAGGCCGAGGCGCTGCGCGACACGGCCGGTCTGATCGACGCCTCCGCCTTCACCAAACATATGGTGCGCGGCCCCGGCGCGACCGCCTTCCTCGATGCCTTCACCTGCAACAAGCTGCCGAAAGTGGGCCGGATCAACCTGACCTACGCGCTGACCGAAGCCGGCACGACCCGCACCGAATACACGATCGTGCGTCTGGCGGAGGATGAGTATTACCTGATCTCGGCGGGTGCCTGGACCGATTACGACGGCGACTTCCTGCGCAAATCGATCGAGGATTTCCGCGCCGTGGGCGGCGACTATGTCGATTGCCACGACGTAACGACCCAATGGGGCGTCTTCGCGCTGGCGGGTCCCAATGCCCGCAAGATCCTGCAGGAGGTGGTCAAGGACGCCTATCCGGAGACGGTTCTGTCGAACAAACGCTTCCCGTGGCTCTCGATGCGCAATATCGAGCTGGGCATGTGCCCGGTCCGTGCCGTGCGCGTGGCCTATACGGGCGAGCTGGGCTGGGAACTGCATCACCCGGTCGAATTCGGCCGCTACCTCTGGGATCTGCTGGTCGAAGCGGGCGAGAAGCACGGGATGAAGCTGGTGGGCGCACGCGCGCAGAACTGGCTGCGTCAGGAGAAGAGCTACCGCGCCTTCGGCAACGAACTGGGCCGCGACGCCACGCCGCAGGAAGCCGGCCTCGACCGCTTCATCGACCTCGAGAAGGAGTTCACCGGCAAGCAGGCGATGCTCGACACCGGCATCCGCTCGAAATGCGTGACGCTTCTGATCGACGGGCCGGACGATGCCGATCCCTGGGGCAAGGAAGTCATCAAACAGGATGGCGAGCGCGTCGGGCGTCTGACCTCGGGCGGCTGGTCGGTGGCCTTCGGCAAGCAGATCGGCATGGGCTATGTGCGCCCCGATCTGGCCGAGCCGGGCACCAAGCTTTCCGTGCGCATCCTCGGCGCCGACTACCCGGCGGAAGTGACCGAGGACAGCCCGCACGATCCGAGCAACGCGCGCATCCGCGTCGACGGCTGAGCCTCGATTGATCGAGACCGGAGAAGGGGGGCGCTGCCCCCCTTTTCGCTACGCGAATTCACCCCCCGGGATATTTGCGCCAAGGCGAAGGGGAAAACTCTGCTGTCTTCGGCTTGGTGAAAATATCCCGGGGGAGGCGCGCGTCCCGCGCCGGGGGCGGAGCCCCCTCAACTTTGGTCACATCACGCAGCGCCATCCCTTTGGGTTGACGCAGGTCAAGGATTTCGCCCGCGCCCCGTGTCACGCCGCGAGGGACGAAATGCGAAGGAGACCTGCGATGAGCTACAAGGCGAAAATCGACGAGATGCGCAACGAGCTACGCGTGATGAACAAGACGATCCCCGACGCTGTCGGCGGCTTTGGTGTGCTGTCGAAAGCGGTGAAGGAGAACGGGCCGCTCGATGTAAAGACCAAGGAATTCATCGCGCTCGGCATGGCGGTCGTGCTGCGTTGCGAGCCCTGCATCATGTTCCATGTCGAGGCGCTGATGAAGGCGGGCGGCACGCGCGAGGAGCTGGGCGACGTGCTGGCCATGGCGATCCAGATGGGCGGTGGCCCGGGGGTGATGTATGCCGGTCACGCGCTGGCCTGCTGGGACGAGCTGGCCGCCGCGAAAGCCTGAGCGGCCCCCGCTCTGCGACATGTTGTCAGGCCCGCGCCGGAAAGGCGCGGGCCGTTTCGTTTCATTAGCGACATATCTGATGAAGGACAGACAGATGAAACGCATCGCTTCTCTCGCCGCCCCGTTTGCCGCCGCACTGCTGCTCGGTGCCGCTCCGGGTCTCGCGCAAACCGCCCCGGTGCCGGGGCAGGAATTCCTCCTGCAATGGGATCTCGATGGCGATGGCGGCGTCACGCTGTCCGAAGCCCGCGAACGCCGCGGCGACATCTTCACGATGTTCGACGCGAACGAGGATGACGCCTACTCCGTCGCGGAAATCGCGATGATCGACGAGCATAAGGAAATGGAACGCGCGGCCGGCAAAGGTCCGGGGCATCAGATGCCCGAGGGCATGGGGCAGGGGCCCGGCAAGCGACAGGGTCAGGGCCGCAACGCGATGCGTTCGGGGCATGATATTCCGACCGCCGAGGGGCTGCGGGCTTTCGATGCGAATGGCGACGGGGTGATCTCGCGCGCGGAATTCGTGGGCGGCACCGATCAGTGGTTCGCGATGCGCGATCGCAACGGTGATGGCGTGCTGACCAAGACCGACTTCGGCCCCCGGAGCTGAGCGCCCCCTGTTAGGCGAAGCCTCGCCGATGTCAAATGACGCCCGTCTGTCAGCGATGACAGGCGGGCGTTTGCATGAGAGGCTGGGAAAAAATCACGAGGGAGTGAGCATGGGGATTTCGCGCAGGTTCTTCGTTTCGGGCGCAGCCTTGACCTTGGCGGGTTGCGGCGGCGCGCCCAGCGGCAAGCAGGCCACGCTGATGCGTCCGGCGGTGTTGTCGGCCTCGAACTACCGGGCGAGCGGCATCCCTGCGCGCTTCGGCGATACCGACCCGCATGATTGGGAAGGTCTGGCGCCGGCGCGGTTGCCGGTGCACGGGATCGACGCGGCGCGCTATCAGGGCGAGATCGACTGGCGACGGGCGCGCGCGGCGGGGGTGTCCTTCGCGTGGCTCAAGGCGACCGAGGGGGGCGATCACTCCGATCCCGGTTTCCACATCAATGCGACCCGCGCGCGGGCGGCGGGCGTGCCGGTCGGGGCCTATCACTTCTATTACTTCTGTCGCTCCCCCGAAGAGCAGGCCGATTGGTATATCCGCAACGTGCCGCGCCGCCGGGGCGATCTGCCGCCCGTGCTGGATATCGAGTGGAACCACACCTCGCGCACCTGCCAGCGCCGCCCCGCGGCCCATGTCACCCGGGCCGAGATGCACCGCTTCCTCGCGGCCCTGACGCGGCATTACGGCACGCGCCCGGTGATCTACACGACGATCGATTTCTGGCGGGACAACGACCTGTCGCGCTTCTCCGGCTATGAGATGTGGCTGCGCTCGGTCACCGCGCACCCGATGGAGCGCTACCCCGGCGCCGATTGGAGCTTCTGGCAATATAGCGGCACGGGCGTCGTGCCCGGCGTGCCCGGAACGGTGGATATGAACGCGTTCGGGGGCTCTCCGGCGGCGTGGCAAAGCTGGCTCGCCCGGCGGGCGCAGCGGGCGTGACAGCTTGCGTCGCGCGCAGCGGGTATGAAAAAGGGCGGCCCTGGAGCCGCCCTTGTCATCATCATAAGCCCTGCGGATGATCAGGCCGCGAAGCCGCCTTGTCCCGGCAGGTAGTGCAAGAGATCGCGCTGCTGGAAGGTCGCGCCTTTGTTCGGGCCGAAGGTGAATTTCGCACCGATGGAGATGAAATCCGAAGATCCGCCATAGCCCATGTCGAGATGCCCGACAGTGCCGTTCAGCGTGAGGGCGTCGTTCACACGGTAATCCATCCCGAAGGAGGCGCGGTTGGTGTTCAGGAACGAGACGTTGAAGTTGGCGAGGTCCGCTTTGAACTCGATGTGGTCATTGAGCGTGTAGCGCCCCGAGACGCCGTAAAGGTCGCCTTTCGTGCTCGGTTCCTTGACCCGCGTGAAGTAGGCTTCACCCCAGAAGGCCCCGATGCTGTGGCCGACTTCAACGCCGTGGTAGTTCGTTCCCTCGCCGTTGATCGTGTCGCGCCCGAAGAAGACGCCAAGAGCGGTCGCTTCGTTCGGATGATAGATCGTGTGCAGAGCGACATTGTTGGAATCGATGTCGAAACCGGCGCCGTTGCCGAAATTCGCATAGGCGAGGTCACCTTGCACGGAGAAGGCCGGGCCGAAGCCGACTTCCGCGGAGCCCGTGATCGAACGTTTGCCGAGCGCGAAATAGAAATCGTTGTTCACGAGATCCGAATAGCCAAGCTCGATCGAGCCGCCTTTCAGATCCGCCGCGTTCGAAACGGTCGGTGCGAGCGCGAGCAGTGCTGCCGCGATAAGAGAGACTTTCATGATGTGTCCTGCCTATTCAAAGCGTTAAGGCGACACTCATAGGCAAGGGGCGTGCGCGAACAACGTTTGATGTGGTGAAAAATGAATGTCCTCCGAAGCTTGTGCTTCGGAGGACACATGTTCTTTCGCCGTGGTGTGATCGCTTACTGCAGCGAACGCACGTTCACCTCGCCCTCTTTGCGGCTCTTGATCGCCGAGACGGCGGCGATGGAGGCGGCGGCGGTGGTGAAATAGGGGATCTTGTCATAGAGCGCGACCGCGCGGATGTCGCGGCTGTCCGAGATCGCCTGGCTGCCGTCGGTGGTGTTGAAGACGAGGTCGATCTCGTCATTCTTCAGCCGGTCGACGATGTTCGGGCGGCCCTCATAGACCTTCAGAACCTTCTCGCTTTCCACGCCATGCTCGGCGAGCCATGCGGCGGTGCCGCCGGTCGCGACGATGGTGAAGCCCATCGAGACCAGCGAGGCGGCGGCTTCGGCCAGATCGTCGGTCTTGTTCGAGTCCTTGATCGAGAAGAACACGCGACCGCTTTCGGGCAGCACGGTGCCCGCGCCAAGCTGGGCTTTCCAGAAGGCCGACGGGAAGTCGCGATCCCAGCCCATCACCTCGCCGGTGGAGCGCATTTCCGGGCCGAGCAGCGTGTCGACGCCCGGGAAACGGGCGAAGGGCAGCACGGCTTCCTTGACCGAGAACCACGGCGTTTGCGGATCGGCCAGCGTCAGCGGATCGGCGAAGGGCAGCGGCGTGTCGGGGCCGACGCCTTCGGGGTAGGGCGGGCGTGCCGGGAAGGCCGACAGCTTCTCGCCCGCCATCAGGCGCGCCGCGATCGAGGCGATGGCCGAGTCGGTGGCTTTCGCGACGAAGGGCACGGTGCGCGAGGCGCGCGGGTTGACCTCGAGGACATAGATATCGCCGTCCTTGATCGCGAACTGCACGTTCATCAGGCCGACCACGTTGAGGCCCTTGGCCATCTTCTCGGTCTGCACCTTCAGTTCGGCCACGATCTCCGGGCTCAGCGAGTAGGGCGGCAGCGAGCAGGCCGAGTCGCCCGAGTGGACGCCGGCTTCCTCGATATGCTGCATGATGCCCGCGACATGGACGCTCTCGCCGTCGCAGAGCGCATCCACGTCGACCTCGATCGCGCCCGCCAGATAGCTGTCGAGCAGCACCGGGTTGTCGCCCGAGACCACCACGGCCTCTTTGATGTAGCGCTTGAGGTGGTCGAGGTCGCGCACGATCTCCATCGCGCGGCCGCCCAGCACGTAGGAGGGGCGGATCACCAGCGGATAGCCGACGCGGCCCGCGATCTCGAAGGCCTGCTCGTCCGAGCTGGCGATGCCGTTGACGGGCTGCTTCAGGTCAAGACGGTTGAGCAGGTCCTGGAACCGCTCGCGGTCTTCGGCGAGGTCGATCGCGTCGGGCGTGGTGCCGAGGATCGGAATGCCTTCGGCTTCCAGCGCGTTCGCGAGTTTCAGCGGCGTCTGGCCGCCGAACTGCACGATCACACCGTGCAGCGTGCCGTTATCCTGCTCCACCCGCAGGATTTCGAGGACATGCTCCAGCGTGAGCGGCTCGAAATAGAGGCGATCCGAGGTGTCGTAGTCGGTCGACACGGTCTCGGGGTTACAGTTGACCATGATGGTCTCGTAACCCGCATCGGTCAGCGCGAAACAGGCGTGACAGCAGCAATAGTCGAACTCGATCCCCTGGCCGATCCGGTTCGGACCGCCGCCGAGGATGACGACTTTCTTGTTGTCGGAGGGCCGTGCCTCGCATTCGACCTCGCCCATCGCGGGGGCTTCATAGGTCGAATACATATAGGGCGTCTGCGCCTCGAATTCGGCGGCGCAGGTGTCGATGCGCTTGAAGACCGCGGTGACGCCGAGATTGCGGCGGGCGCGGCGGACCTGCGCCTCGTCGCGACCGGTCAGTGTGGCCAGACGTGCATCCGAGAAGCCCATCATCTTGAGATTGCGCAGGCCCTTCTCGTCGAGCGGCAGGCCTTTCTTGCGGATCTCGTTCTCGGCCTCGACGATTTCGCGGATCCGGTCGAGGAACCACGGATCGAAGGAGGTCGCGTGCTGGATCTCGTCATTGCTCAGCCCGTGGCGCATCGCCTGCGCGATGAGGCGCATCCGGTCGGGCGTCTGCTGCGAGATCGCCTTGATGACGGCGGCCTTCTCGGGCGCGCCTTCGATCTCGATCTCGTCGAAGCCGCTCAGGCCGGTCTCCATCGAGGCCAGCGCTTTCTGCACGGATTCGTGGAAGGTCCGGCCGATCGCCATCGCCTCGCCCACCGATTTCATCGCGGTGGTCAGTTCCGGCTTGGAGCCTGCGAATTTCTCGAAGGCGAAGCGCGGGATTTTGGTGACGACATAGTCGATGGTCGGCTCGAAGGAGGCGGGCGTGACCTTGGTGATGTCGTTGTCGAGTTCGTCGAGCGTGTAGCCCACGGCCAGCTTCGCCGCGATCTTCGCGATCGGGAAGCCGGTCGCTTTCGAGGCCAGCGCCGAGGAGCGCGACACGCGCGGGTTCATCTCGATCACGACCATGCGGCCGTCTTCGGGATTGATCGCCCATTGCACGTTCGACCCGCCGGTCTCCACGCCGATCTCGCGCAGCACGGCGATCGAGCCGTTGCGCATGATCTGATATTCCTTGTCGGTCAGCGTCAGCGCGGGCGCGACGGTGATCGAGTCGCCGGTATGGACGCCCATCGGATCGACGTTCTCGATGGCGCAGACGATGATCGCGTTGTCGGCCTTGTCGCGCACGACCTCCATCTCGAATTCTTTCCAGCCCAGCAGCGACTCGTCGACGAGGATCTGGCTCATCGGGGAGGCGTCGAGGCCCGAGCGGCAGATGCGCTCGTAATCTTCGCGGTTATAGGCGACGCCGCCGCCGGTGCCGCCCAGCGTGAAGGCGGGGCGGATGATCGCGGGAAGGCCGATATGCTCCAGCTCGAGCAGCGCCTGACGCACCCCTTCGTTGACGTCATAGGTGCCGTTTTCGCGCTTGGGCGAGGACACGATGGTCGCTTTCGGGTTCTCGAGGCCGATCCGGTCCATCGCTTCGCGGAAGAGCTTCCGGTCTTCGGCCATCTCGATCGCGTCGCGGTTCGCGCCGATCAGCTCGACGCCGAATTTCTCCAGCACGCCCATATCGGCCAGCGACAGCGCGGTGTTGAGGCCGGTCTGGCCGCCCATCGTCGGCAGCACCGCGTCGGGGCGCTCGGCCTCGATGATCTTGGCGACGACTTCCGGGGTGATCGGTTCGATATAGGTGGCATCGGCGAGCCCCGGATCGGTCATGATCGTCGCGGGGTTCGAGTTCACGAGGATGACACGGTAGCCTTCTTCGCGAAGGGCCTTGCAGGCCTGTGCGCCCGAATAGTCGAACTCGCAGGCTTGCCCGATCACAATGGGCCCGGCGCCGATGATGAGGATTGACGTGATGTCTGTTCTCTTCGGCATGGGAATCCCCTCTGGTCACTGCGCAAATTGAGGCGCTTTATACGCAAAGGGTCAGGCGTCGCAAGAGGGTCAGGACGCGATAGCCGGGTTGCAGGGTGACGCGAGGGCGCGCGCCCAAGCCTGTCGGGCGCTGCGCCGGGGGCCGCGCGGCGTAAATTCGGCCCGGTGAGGGGGAGGCTTGCCTATTCAGCGGCCAGCCGATGTTCCTGCTCGTCTTCGTCGCGATAGAGGTAGCCGCGCGTCAGCGGCACGTCGCCCACCTCATGGGCCAGCTGATACTGGAACACGACCTGCCCGCCGTGGCGGAAGGCCATCTCCGAGGCCACGAGGTAGAAGCGCCACATCCGGCAGAACCGCTCGTCGTAAAGCTCGCAGGCCTTGTCGATATTCGCCTCGAACCGGTCGCACCAATGGCGCAGGGTTTCGGCGTAATGCAGCCGCCAGACCTCGAGATCGGTGGTAATGAGCCCTTCATGCTCGAGCGCGTTCGACGCTTCGGACATGGCCGGGCAATAGCCGCCGGGGAAGATGTATTTCGTGATGAAATCGGCGGTCGCGCCACCGGGGCCCGAGCGTCCGATGAAATGGATCAGCGAGACGCCCCCCGGTTTCAACAGCTCGCGCACTTTCGAGAAATACTCGCGGTAATGCGGCACGCCGACATGTTCGAACATACCGACCGAGACGATCCGGTCGAACTTGTCGGTCACATCGCGGTAATCGGTCAGGCGGATGTCGATCTTGTCTTCGAGGCCGGCCTCTTTCACCCGTTTGCGGGCCAGCGCGTGCTGTTCGGTGGAGAGCGTCACCCCCACCACGTTCGCGCCGAAATCGCGCGCCAGCGTCAGCGCCATGCCGCCCCAGCCGCAGCCGATATCGAGAACGGTCATGCCCGGCTCGATCAGCAGCTTCTTGGCGATATGGTGTTTCTTCGCCTCCTGCGCCTCTTCCAGCGTCATGTCGGGGCGCTCGAAATAGGCGCAGCTATATTGCCGGTCCTCATCGAGGAAGAGGTCATAAAGCTCGCCCGACAGGTCATAGTGATGCGCCACGTTGGTGCGCGCCTTGTTCACCGGGTTGAACTGGGCGAAGCGGCGTCCGAAGAAGCGGCTCGCCTCGCGGGGCTTCTCGAACCACGGCATGCCGGATCCGGTCTGGTTGCGGATCGCAAGCGCGAGGAAGCCACGCAGATCGTCATTCGCGATCGTGTAGTCGCCGTTCATATATCCTTCGCCGACGCCGAGATCGGGGCGCAGTACGATCCTGCGCGTCACGTCGGGGTTTTCGATGGTGACGCGGACCGGGTCTCCGGTGCCGTCGCCATAGCGTCTGAGCGTCTCGTCCGAATAGACGAGTTCGAGCGTGCCCCTGCGGATCAGGTGGCGCAACATACGGTCGAGAAGCGAGTCCCAAGCTCTCATGCGGTCTCTCCGGATCTTGCCGGGGCTTGGCAGGCTCCAGCGTTGGCCTTCACGACGGCAACCTTTGTGAAATTACCAAAGTTCCCGTTGTCTCTGAAGTTAACCGAAAATTTACATTTTTTCGAGCCACGCGCGCGTGAACAGCTCGAGACGGGTCTGTGTGCCTCCGCACAGCTTGACTTTTGCGCGCTCAACGGGTGTATCGGCGCGACTATACGCAATTCTCGATCCGGGGAGCCTCCCATGCATGCCTTTCGCAGCCATACCTGCGCCGATCTGAGCGCCGCCAACGCCGGTGAGACCGTCCGCCTTGCGGGCTGGGTCCATCGCGTGCGCGATCACGGGGGGGTGCTCTTCATCGATCTTCGCGATCATTACGGTATGACGCAGGTGCTCTGTGACGGCGACAGCCCCGCCTTCAAGACGATGGAGAAAACGCGCTCCGAATGGGTGATCCGCATCGACGGCACCGTGAAGCTGCGCGACGAGAGCCTGATCAACCCGAAGATCCCGACCGGCGAGATCGAGGTCTATGTCCGTGACATCGAAATTCTGGGCGAGTCCGAGGAACTGCCGCTGCCGGTCTTCGGCGAGCTGGAATATCCCGAAGAGACCCGTCTGGCCTATCGCTTCCTCGACCTGCGCCGCGAGAGCCTGCATGACAAGATGATCCTGCGCTCCAACGTCGTGAAATCCATGCGCAAACGCATGTGGGACGCCGATTTCAACGAGTTCCAGACGCCGATCATCACCGCGTCGTCGCCTGAAGGCGCGCGTGACTTCCTCGTGCCCTCGCGCCTGCATCCGGGCAAGTTCTACGCACTGCCGCAGGCGCCGCAGCAGTTCAAGCAGCTGATCATGGTCGGCGGCTTCGACAAGTATTTCCAGATCGCGCCGTGCTTCCGTGACGAAGACCCGCGCGCCGACCGCTCGCCGACCGACTTCTACCAGCTGGACGTCGAGATGAGCTTCGTCGAGCAGGAAGACATCTTCAACACGATGCAGCCGGTGATCCAGGGCGTGTTCGAGGAATTCGCCGATGACCGCACCGTCGATCCGGTCTGGCCGCGCATCCCCTACGCCGAGGCGATGCTGAAATACGGCTCGGACAAGCCCGACCTGCGCAACCCGATCGAGATGCAGGTGGTCTCCGATCACTTCCGCGACTCGGGCTTCGCGATCTTCGCCAAGCTGCTCGAACAGGACGGCACCGAGATTCGTGCGATCCCGGCCCCCACGGGCGGCTCGCGCAAGTTCTGCGACCGGATGAACAAGTTCGCGCAGGAGCAGGGCCTGCCGGGCATGGGTTACATCTTCTGGCGCAAGGGCGAGGATGGCTCGCTCGAAGGCGCCGGCCCGCTGGCGAAGAATATCGGCCCCGAGCGGACCGAGGCGGTCCGCGCGCAGCTGGGTCTGGGCGAGGGCGATGCGGCCTTCTTCCTCGGCGGCGCGCCGTCGAGTTTTGAGGGCGTCGCAGGCCGTGCGCGCAACGTGATCGGCGAAGAGCTGGGCCTGACCGACAAGACCAAGTTCAAGTTCGCCTGGGTCGTCGACTTCCCGATGTACGAGGCCGATGACGAGGGCAAGATCGACTTCTCGCACAACCCGTTCTCGATGCCGCAAGGCGGGATGGAGGCTCTGCAGGGCGACCCGCTGCAGGTCAAAGGCTACCAGTACGACCTCGCCTGCAACGGCTACGAGATCCTCTCGGGCGCGATCCGGAACCACAAGCTCGAGACCATGTACAAGGCGTTCGAGATCGCGGGCTACCCGGCATCCGAAGTCGAGAAGCGCTTCGGCGGCATGGTCAAGGCGTTCAAATACGGCGCCCCGCCGCACGGTGGTTGCGCCGCCGGCATCGACCGGATCGTGATGATCCTCGCCGATACCGCGAATATCCGCGAAGTCATCATGTTCCCGATGAACCAGCGCGCCGAAGACCTGATGATGGGCGCGCCGTCGGAGCCGATGAACGAACAGCTGCGCGAGCTGCGCCTGCGGGTTCTGCCGCAAGAGGACTGATCCCGGCGATCGCTTGAAATGAAGAAGGCCCCGCTCCGGATCGAGCGGGGCCTTTCTTTTCGGCTTGGCGGAAATATCCCGGGGGGCTGGCGGAGCCAGCGGGGGCAGCGCCCCCTGCGCCGCGATCAGTCTTCGAGGTGATCGTTGAGCTTTTCGTCGACCAGCGTCAGTTCCTTTTTCTTGCGGCTCAGGAAACGCTCGCCGTAGCCGTCGATCTCGGAGCTGTCGATCACCTCTTTCGCGCGCTTGAAGATGTCTTCTTCTTCCTCGTCGATATGATGATTGTAGTCATGCGCCAGGGTGTTGAACTTGTTCAGCCAGCCGGGGCTCGACATGTCCATGCCGTTGAGCTCTTCGAGCAGGTCGTCGATCTCGGCATGCTCTTCGACCGAATGGCGCGCCGCATCCTGCCCCCAGGTCTTGGTCATCAGCTTCGAGTAGAAGGTCTCTTCTTCGGCGGCGCCGTGGGCCTTCACGTCGTTGTAGAATTCGGCCCAGGCTTTCTTGCGCTCGTCGCTCGCACCAGTGGTGTCGGAGATGGTCTTGAGAAGGGCGCGATGGTGGTCGTGGTCCTTTTTGATTTCGTCATAGATCGAGGGCATCGGGGTTCCTCCGTTGGATCGATATTCAGACGGAGCAACGCGATGTCAGAGAGGCGGTTCCGCAGCTGCGTCAGAACGCCCCGGCGGCCGCGATCCGCGCGTCCAGGATCTGCGTGACCCGGGTCATATCCTCGCGCGAGGGGCCGCCGGACCGTCTCAGGCGCTGCGCGGCATCGTCCAGCGCCGCATCATGGGCCGAGCGCGCGATGCTATGAAGGAAATGCGCGGCATAGGGCAGGGCGCGCGCATCCGCCCCCTTGGTGTCGCGCAGCAGTTCCGAGAGGTGCTGCAGGTCGTCGCGCAGCGCGAGCGGGTCCGGCGCGATCACAAGATCGGCAAGCGCGCGCAGGCCGAGCGGTCGCATCTCTTCGGGCAGGGTCGACAGGATCGCTTCCTGAAACACGGCGAGGCTTTCGATCGGCTTTTCCAGAAACCCGTCCGCGCCCGCCGCGAGGGCCGCGCTTTTCAGGTCGGGGTCGCCCGAGGTCCCAAGGATCACTGGATGCGGCCCGCGCGTCCCGCGTATCTCGGCGATCAGGTCGCTTCCCGAGCCATCGGGCAGGCCCATATCCACGATCACGATCGAGGGCCGATAGGTCTTGAGATGACGATCTGCCGAGGCGAGACAATCGGCGCGTCGGATCCGCGCGCCCGAGCGCAGGCACAGCAGCCGCACGGCTTCCGAGGCGAAGCGGCTGTCTTCCACCAGAAGCACCGTCAGCCCGGTCAGCGGGCGTTCGGGTGTCGGCATGCGGGTCAGGGTCGGGATCGTGTCGCTCATGTCGTGGCCCCTTCGGCTGCGATCGGATTCGGCTTGTCCAATCAGTAGGGCGCAGATTGCCTAACACTGGGTTAATCCGAACCGGGTTCACAACTGCCACCGCAAGGCTTGCGCGAAGCCGCGCGCCCGGCTACCCCTTTTAACGCCCGCGTTACCGGAGGAGACCCAAATGATCGGACGCCTGAACCATGTCGCCATTGCCGTGCCCGACCTCGAGGCGGCCTCGGCCAAGTATCGCGACACGCTGGGTGCCAATGTCGGCGCGCCGCAGGACGAGCCCGATCACGGCGTCACGGTCGTCTTCATCGAACTGCCCAACACCAAGATCGAACTGCTCTACCCGCTGGGCGAAGACAGCCCGATCAACGGCTTTCTGGAAAAGAACCCCGCAGGCGGCATCCATCACATGTGCTTCGAGGTGGAGGACATCCTCGAGGCGCGCGACAAGCTGAAAGCGGATGGCGCGCGGGTTCTGGGCAGCGGCGAGCCGAAGATCGGCGCGCATGGCAAGCCTGTGCTGTTCCTGCACCCGAAAGACTTCAATGGCTGCCTGGTCGAACTGGAGCAGGTCTGATGAGCCTCACCGGCGGCATCATCCTCTTCGCAGTCATCTGGTTCATGATCTTCTTCATGGTTTTGCCGGTGCGGTTGAAGACGCAAGGCGATGTGGACGAGGTCGTGCCGGGCACCCCCGCAGGGGCGCCGCATGAGGCGCATCTGGGCGCGAAGGTGAAGATCACCACCATTGTCACCATCGTGCTCTGGGCGATCATCGCGGCGGTGCTGCTGTCGGGGGTCATCACCTTGGAAGATATCGACTTCTTCGGGCAGCTGCGCCGCTAGGCGCGCAGGGAACCCAGTAAAGCGGAGCGAGTTGGGAGGTTATTGAAAGGAGCCTCCCATGACACCAAACTGGTTTACCGTTCTGAGCTGGTTATCGCTTGCTGTAGGCGTTCTCTCATTTCTTTATCTTCTCGTTCAGATGCGTCGGAACCCGCCGCATATGGCCATCATGGCATGGGTCTGGCCGATTTGCGGGTTGTTCGGCGGACCGTTGGTCATCTGGTTGCATGGCCGCTTTCCGGGGCATGGCAATGCGCCCTTCCCGGTCTCGGTCGCGAAGGGAACGCTCCATTGCGGCGCAGGCTGCACTCTCGGCGATATTCTGGCCGAGAACCTCGCGCTCGCGGTTCCTGCGGTGCTGATCGCATTCGGCTGGCCGGGTTTTTGGGAAGACAAGATCTTTGCGGTCTGGGGGCTCGATTACGTCTTCGCCCTCGCGATCGGGATCGTGTTCCAATATTTCTCGATTGCGCCGATGCGCGGGCTTGGCCTTGTCAAAGGGCTCAAAGAGGCGGCGAAAGCCGATGTCGCTTCGCTCACCTCCTGGCAGGTCGGCATGTACGGGATGATGGCGATCTTCCAGTTCGCCGTGTTCAAAGGGCTTTGGGGCGCCGAGATCAACGCCGCCGACCCGGAATTCTGGTTCGCCATGCAGATCGCGATGATGGCCGGTTTTGTGACCGCCTATCCGGTGAACTGGCTGCTGATCCGCAAGGGTATCAAAGAAGAGATGTGAGCGGCGCCTCGGCGCCGCCCCGTCACCCGCGGCGACCGGTGATCGCGTGGAACAGGTGGGTGAAGCCCGCAGCGCCCAGAACCGGCACGAACAGGTTCACCAGCGGGATCGAAAGCGGCACCGCCATCAGCGCGCCCGCGGCCCAGATCGTGACCTTGTTGCGCTCGTAAAGTTCGAGTGCCGCCGCGCGCTCCATCCGCCGGAAGGCCGCCATCTGGAAGTATTCACGCCCCAGAAGGTAGCCGTTCAGCCCGAAGAACAAAAACGGAGCCAGCGGGATCACGAAAGGATAGATCATCAGGGCGATGATGTTGGCCACGAGGATCACGCCGAAAAACCGCACCGTGTCGCGCATGCCTTCAGCGAAGGTGAGTTTGCGCACCGGCGGCAGGGTCGGGTAATGCGCGTCCTCCACCATCTCGGCCACGTCTTCGAGGAAGAAGCCGGTGAAGGCGGAGGCAACGGGCACCATCAGGAAGATCGAGGCAAACAGGATCACGCCTGCCGAGACGATCGACAGCGCGGTATCGATATGTCCGACCTCGCCGATGAAGGGCAGCGAGAAGCTGTCGGGGATCAGCCAGCCGATCAGCATCACCATCGCCATATAGATCGCGACCAGAAGGCCCAGCGAGAGGGCCACGCCGAAGCCCACGACTTTCATCGCACCGGGCCGCAGCAGGTCGGCCCAGGCTTTCACATAGCTCGAGATGATCATTCCGAGATCCGCGTGGTGATCGCGTCGAGGTCGGGGCGGGGGCGTTCCGGCGGCGCGATGCCCTCGGTGCCCAGATGGATGAAGCCTGCGACGCTTTCGCCGTCCTTGAGGCCCAGCATCTCGCGCCCGAAGGCTTCGTCATGCGCGGCCCAGCCGGTCAGCCAGTTCGCGCCCCAGCCCGCGGCAAGAGCCGCGTTCAGCAGCGACAGGCAAACCGCGCCCGCCGAATAGAGCTGCTCGACCTGCGGCACCTTCTCGCTTTCCTTGGGCGAGAACACCACCGCCACGCAAAGCTGGCTGTCATGGAATTGCTTGCCCGCCTTGGCGATCTTGTCTTCGGGCAGGCCCTGCGCCTTGGCGCGGCTCTCGGCCTCGCTGCCCAGACGCTGCGCGGCCTCGCGGGTGATGGTGATGAAGCGCCACGGCTCCAGTTTTCCGTGATCGGGGGTGCGCGCGGCGGCGGTCAGGATCTCGCGCAACGCGGCCGCGTCGGGGGCAGGGGCCTTGAGGGTCTTGGCCGGGCGCGACCGGCGGGTCAGAAGGAAAGCCATCGCGGCGTCATTGCGCTCGGCCGGGTTCACTTCGGGCAGTTCAGTCATGAAATTCTCCGTCTGTTGCGCCAGATATCGGGCGCTCGGCGCGCGATTGCAACCGCAGCATGGGCAACTGGCTTGTGCGCCATTGAGCAGGGTCTATGCTGCGCGGCGATGACGGATCTCAACCACCTCGCCATTCCGGGCAGCGAAATCGCGCTGCGCGTGACGCCGAAAGCGTCGCGGAATGAGATTCGGGAAAGCGAAGAGGGGCTTCGGGCCTATGTCACGGTCGTGCCGGAGAACGGCAAGGCCAATGCGGCGGTCGTCAAATTGCTGGCGAAGGCGCTGGGCGTCGCGAAATCGCGGCTAACGCTGATCCGGGGCCAGACCGCGCGCGACAAGGTATTCCGCCTTGATTGAACGTGCATCGCGGCGCGGCCAGAGGGATCAGCCGTCCTCGCTGGAGGCGCTGCCGGTCTGCTTCAGGCGATAGACGCCTTCGGGCAGGTTGAGCGCCGCCGCGAGTTCGCGCAGCTGGGCATGGCTGAAGGTGATCGTCTGCACCTGCTCGGTCTGCTCGTCGAGCTGTTCGACCACGACGCAATCCTCGAAGGAGCTGATCGTGATGTCTTCCTGCAGATAATCAAGCGGATCCGCCCCCTCGTCGACAAGGGTGATCACGGTCGCGTCGAATTCGTGTTCGATGGTAAACATACCCTCATGCTAGCGCGGCTTTTCGATCCGAAAAAGCGAAATCACACCGGCGCTTGCAGGCGATCGCATGCAGGAGGCTAGGCGGGTGCGGGCCAAGTCGTTAAGCTGGGGGAAATCCTCTTTCAGGGGCGCTTACCCGTCGATGCCTTCCTTCCGTTTTCTCCTCGTGATCCTGTCGCTCGCCGTGACGCTGCTTTCGGGCTGCGTGCCGACGATGACGCCTATGCCGCAGACCGAGATTTCGCCGGAAGACAGGCAACGCGCCGAAGTGGCCGTAGCGCGGCTGGTCGATGTGGGCGAGCGGATGGAGCCGCAGATCGAGCAGGAATGCCGAAAGCGCACGCGCAAGCTCAACTGCGACTACCTCTTCGTGGTCGATGACCGGCTCGATCTGGATGCGAATGCGTTTCAGACCACCGATCGCTCGGGCCGTCCGGTGATCGGGGTGACGCTCGCGATGATCGCCGAGGTGCGCAATGCCGACGAGCTGGCCTTCGTTATCGGCCACGAGGCCGCCCATCACATCGCCGGTCATATCGCTCAGCGCGAACGCGATGCGGCGGTGGGGGCGGCCTACATGGGCCGCGCGGTGCAGGCGCAGGGGGCCGATCCTCTGACCGTGCAGCGCGCGCGGCGGATCGGGGCCGAGATCGGCTCGCGGCTCTATTCCAAGGATTACGAGCTGGAGGCCGACCGGCTCGGCACGATCATCACATGGGACGCGGGCTACGATCCGCTCAAGGGCGCACAGTTCTTCCTGCGCCTGCCCGATCCGGGCGACAAGATGCTGGGCACCCATCCGCCCAACAAGCTGCGCTTCGACGTGGTGCGCGACACTGTCGCCCAGTTGCGTGCGGGCAAGATCCCGGCGGGCAGCTGAGGGAACCCGTTCAGGGCCTGCGCACTTGAGATTTGACACAGAGGCCCCCGGCAAAGGCGGGTCCGGGACGCGGGAACTGGGGACGGGAACACAGAACCAATGGCAATCTTTTCGCGACTGCGCTGGCGGCTGAAGGTCATCCTGCGCGAGATCTGGGTGCGGGTGACGGCCTTCGGTGTGCTGGGGGTCCTGACAGCGCTGGGATCGGCTGGCTTCGGCTATCTCGTGCCGCCGGATCTCGGCTATAAGATGGGGGCGGGCTCGGTGGAGCCGATCCTGAAGATCATCGCGACTGCGATGCTGACGGTCACCACCTTCTCGCTGCAGATCATGATCACCGCGTTCAGTTCGGCTCAGACGGGGGCGACGCCGCGCGCGATCAAGCTGATGCAGACCGACCGCGTCACGCAGAACGTGCTGGCGAGCTTCATCGGATCTTTCGTCTTCTCTCTAGTCGGGATCATCGCGCTCGAGACGGATGTCTATGACGACTCGGGGCGGTTCATTCTGCTGCTGGTGACGCTTGGCGTGGTGGCGATGGTGGTGATCTCGCTGTTGCGCTGGGTGCAGCATCTGAGCGAATTCGGACGCTTGGGCGACGTGATCAGCCGCGTCGAGAGTGCCGCGAGCACGGCGCTGAAAGCACGCTGCGAGCGACCGTGGATCGGTGGCAAGGAATGGGAAGACCCGCCCGTGGGTGTCTTCGGAATCACCTCGACGCGGACAGGTCATGTGCAGCATGTCGATATGGGCGCGCTGCAAAAGGTCGCCGAGGCGCATGACTGCCGGATCTGGCTTTGCGCGCGGCCCGGAGAATTCGTCCATGGGGCGTCTCATCTGGTCCAATGCGATGCGCTGCCTGGCGATACCGAGACCCGCGAAGAGATCGAGGAGGCCGCGCGCGACGCCTTCACCATCGACCATGCCCGCGACTATGATCAGGACCCGCAATTCGGGTTGATCGCTTTGGCCGAGATCGCCTCGCGTGCGCTTTCGCCTGCGATCAACGATCCCGGCACTGGTATCGATATTCTCGGGCGTCTGGCGAGGGTGCTGGCCGAATGGCATCCGCCGAACAGCCCCGAATGCGTGTTCGACCGCGTCTATGTGCGCGCGGTGACGCCCGAGCAATATACCGAGGACGCTTTCGCCGCGATCGGGCGCGACGGGGCGGGGCATCTGGAGGTCGCGCTGCGCCAGCAGGAAGTGCTGGAAGCTCTGGCCGAGATGCATCCCGCTCATTTCGGTCGTTCCGCCGCGCATCAGGCTCTGCGCGCCGCCGCTCATTCGCAATCCGCGATGACGCTGACATCCGACCGCGCCGTGATCGCGCAGGAAGCGCAGGCGCTGGCTGCGCGTTTCGCCCCCGAAATCGACTGCAATGTCGGGCATGAAATCGACGGCGACAGTTCGGATCGCAACGCTTGATCTGAATCATATCGAACCAACGGCCCCTGCGGCAGAGTCACCCCATCACCGGGATGACTGTTTCGAGGGAGGCTGCCGTGACTGCTGCCAAGCATCTCAATCGCCACGCGGCGATGATGAACCGGATGGCCCAGCAGATGGGCGGCGATCTCAGCATGGAAATGGCTGCCGGTCGGCTGAGTGCCGAAGGCTGGAGAGACGCGCTGATCCGCTGCACCAAATGCCGCGAGGCCGGGGCCTGCCTGCTCTGGCTGGCCGAGCATGACCCTCAAAGCAACCCCGCGAAGGCCCCTCCCGCCTATTGCGAAAACCGCCTGATGATGTCGCGGCTCCGCGCCACCATCGGCGCCGAACCCCAAGGAGTGGAATGATGGGAATGCAAAGCGAAATCGATCTGAACTTCTGGGTGACGCGCGGCATGGCGCGGCGTCTTGGAGTGAATATTACCGAAGCGATGCATGACGGCTTTCTCACGCAAGCCGACTTCGCGGAGATGATCACCACCTGCCGCACCTGCGGGCGCACCGAGTTCTGCCTCGCCGTTCTGGCCGAGAAGGGCGAAGGCCCGCAGGCCATCCCTACGGATTGCCCGAATTACGAAGTTCTTACCTCTCTGCGCGCCCTGCAGTAACAGGGCGCGTCGCCGTCGCGCGTCGCTTTTGCCTTTCCCTCGCTCCGCCTATGGCTATCTGATGGGCTGCAGCAGACTGAAAGGGAGCGCGCGCATGGCACGTATTTACGAAGACAATTCGCTCAGCATCGGAAACACGCCGCTGGTGCGGCTCAACCGCATGACCGAGGGCGCGGGCGCGACCGTTCTGGCCAAGATCGAAGGGCGCAACCCGGCGTGGTCGGTGAAGTGCCGCGTCGGTGCGAACATGATCTGGGATGCCGAGGAACGCGGTGTGCTCGGTCCCGGCAAGGAGATCGTCGAGCCGACCTCGGGCAATACCGGGATCGCGCTGGCCTTCGTCGCCGCGTCGCGCGGCATCCCGATCACGCTGACCATGCCCGACACGATGAGCATCGAACGGCGCAAGCTGCTTCTGGCCTATGGCGCGAAGCTCGTGCTGACCGAAGGCGCGCAGGGCATGAAGGGCGCGATTGCCAAGGCCGAGGAGATCGCGGCCTCCGATCCCGACCGCTACGTGTTGCTGCAGCAGTTCAACAACCCCGCGAACCCCGAGATTCACGAGAAGACCACCGGTCCGGAGATTTTCGAGGATACCGATGGCGTGGTCGATATCTTCGTCGCGGGCGTCGGCACGGGCGGCACGATCACCGGCGTTTCGCGCTATCTGAAAAAGGAAAAGGGCCTGTCGGTGATCTCGGTCGCGGTCGAGCCCGAGGCCAGCCCGGTTCTGTCGCAGGCCCGCGCAGGCGAGGCGCTGCAGCCCGGTCCGCACAAAATTCAGGGCATCGGGGCGGGCTTCGTGCCGAAGGTGCTCGACATGGATCTGGTGGACCGGATCGAGCAGGTCAGCAATGACGAGGCGATCGAGACTGCCCGGCGGCTGGCGCGCGAAGAGGGCATCTTGGCCGGGATCTCCTGCGGCGCGGCTGCGGCTGCCGCGCTGCGCCTTGCGCGCGAGCCGGAGAACGCGGGCAAGACCATCGTCGTCGTGCTGCCGGATTCGGGCGAGCGTTACCTGTCTTCGGCGCTGTTCGAAGGGATGTTCGACGAGGCGTGAGCCGTGGCCTTCGCCGCGTCCAGCAGTGCCGCCACCAGCTTCTGCGGGCGGTAGTTCAAGTCCGACGGCGTCAGCCCCATCCGCACCACGACCATATCGGCCGAGGGGATCACGGTGACGGTCTGCCCGTCATGCCCCTCGAGCCAATAGGTGTCGGCGGGCAGCCCGAACCGCGCATCATCGCCCGCTTTCTGCTGATTGCTCGGCCCCGCGAGCCAGGTCATGCCCTGCCCATAGACCCCGTCGGTCGGGGCGGGCGCATGCATCCGTTGCACGAATTCGGCGGGCAGCAATTGCCGGCCGTCCCATTTGCCATCCTGTAGCAGGAACTGGCCGAAGCGCGCCCAGTCCCGCGCAGTTGCGTAGAGGTAGGAGCTGCCGACGAAAGTCCCGGAGGCATCGGTCTCGAGCGTGGCCGAACTCATCCCGAGCGGGTCGAACAGCTTGCGGCGCGGCCATGCGAGCGCGGTGGAGGTATCGCCCACCGCATTTTGCCAGATGCGCGACAGCAGCACGGCGGTGCCGCTGGAATAGCTGAAATGGGTGCCCGGCGGATGATCGAGCGGCTGCGAGGCTGCGAATTTCGCCATGTCCGGCTCGAGATAGAGCATCCGCGTCACGTCCGAGACGTCGCCGTAATCCTCGTTGAAGCGCAGCCCGCTCGACATCGACATCAGCTGCGCGACGGTGATCTTCGCACGGTCGTCGCCACGCCATTCGGGCAGCAGGTCGCTTTGGTCCATCCGCAGCTTGCCCGCCTCGATCGCGGTGCCGACAAGGGCCGCGGTGACGGTCTTCGTCATCGACCAGCCCAGAAGCGGTGTCGTCGCATCGAAGCCATCGCCGTAGCGTTCGGCCACCAGCTTGCCATCCTTGATCACCACCACCGCGCGCATCCCCGGCCCGGTCAGCGCATCGTCGCGCAAGACCGCTTCGAAGCGGCCTTGCCCGGTCAGGTCGGTTTGCGCACCCGTGGGCCAGAGAGCGGCGCTCGTGCTGGGTCCAGGCGCCGACGGGGCGCTTTGATCGCGGGCGGCGGCCAGATTGCCATCGGGGAAGGTGGCGCAGCCAAGGCCCACGCGCTCTTCGGCGGTCGTGGGCGCGATGATCCCGGCGAAGGCGGCGCGGACCCGGCCTGCCTGTCGGTCGGCACTGACCCAGAAGGCGCGCAGCAACGGATTGCCCGGCGCCTGCACATCGGTTTCGAGAACTTCATCGGGGTCACGGCCTTGCAGCACCTGCGCCGAGCAGGTGATCTTCGCGCTATAGCCAGCGCCGACGCGCAGCAGCTCCGGCGGCACGATCACCGCGTAGAGCACCGCCACCACGACAAGCCCGCCGATCCCGGCAAGCACCGCTTTCCATCCCCGCATCTCGTCCTCCCTCGGGTTCCCGCCGCGCCGGACGCGCCAAGTCACCCGCCTGTTTGCGCTCGCGCTGTAGTTTTGGCAAAGCGCGCGGCCTTGCCAAGAGGGCGAGGCGCGGACTGACGGAAGGTCATCTTGGGGTATGGTGCGTCTTTTGACACGAAATGCGCCCCTCGGTGCGGGAGCCGAGATCATGGACTGAGCGCCGCGAATGGGCTAGCGATAAGGGATGGGCGCCCGTTGCGCCCGGCTTTGAGAGTGTCATGTCGCGCGAGTCCGCACCCGATAGCCAGCACCCCTTGGACCCGACCTTGGCCGGGCTGCTGCGCCACGCGCCGGGCGCGGATGAGGGGGAGGGCGAAGACGTCTGGTTCGATGTGCTCTCTGCGGTCGACCGGACCTATGCCGATCTGGTGGACTATCAGGAGCGGCTGGAGCAGCAGAACCACGAGCTGGAGGATCTGCGGTCTTTCCTCGGGTCAATCCTCGCCTCGGTGTCGGATGCGCTGATCGTGATTTCGCGCTCGGGCGAGGTGCTGGAAACCTCGGCTTCGGTCGCCAGTCTGACGGGCGAGCCGCCCGGCGCTTGGCACGGTCGCAAGCTCGCAGGCATGTTCGATGCGCGCTCGGTCGAGGCCTTGGATCGCGGGTTGGCGGAGGCTGCGAATACCCGCAAACCGGTGACGATCGAAGCGGCGCTGAGCGGGCCGGAGGGCCCCGCGCCGCTGGAGCTGTCGATCAGCCCGCGCATGGACGAGCGGTCGCGCATCGCGGGCTACGTGCTGACCGGGCGGCCCTTGGGCGAGCTGCGGCAGGCCTATTCCGAGCTGGAGCGCAGCCACGAAGAACTGAAATCGACGCAGGCGCAGCTGGTGCGCAACGAGAAGCTGGCCTCGCTGGGCCGTCTGCTTGCTGGCGTCGCGCATGAGCTGAACAACCCGATTTCCTTCGTTTACGCGAATACCCATGCGCTGGAGCGCTATGCGGGCAAGTTCGAGGCCTATTTCGAGAAAGTGCAGGCGGGGGCGGATCGCGAGGCGCTGATCGCCCTGCGCGAGGAGCTGAAGCTCGACCGTGAAATCCGCAATCTGCGTTCGGCCATCGAGGGGGCGCGCGACGGGGCCGAACGGGTGCGCGACATCGTCGAGGATCTGCGGCGGCTGAGTGCCGAAGGCTCGGGCGAGATGGTCGTCTTCGATCTGGTCGAGACCGCGCGGGTGGCGGCGAACTGGGTGCAGCGCGGCTCCAAGGCCGGGGTCGAGATCGCCTTCACCGGCACGGAGACGCTGCAGGTTCGCGGTCGGCAGGGGCATATCCAGCAGGTCGTGATGAACCTCGTGCAAAACGCCATCGACGCGCTCTCGGGGCTGGAAGAGGGCACCGGCCGGATCGAGGTCGACGCACGCGTGATGGAGGGGCGCGGGACGCTGTCGGTTGGCGACAATGGTCCCGGCGTGACCGAGGAGCTGACGCAGGCGATCTTCGACCCGTTCTTCACCACCAAGGCGGTGGGTGCGGGCACGGGGCTGGGCCTCGCGATCAGCCATAAGATCATCGAGGAACATGGCGGGCGTCTGCGGCTCTGCCCGAAAGGGTCGGCGCTGGGCGGGGCCTGTTTCTCCTTCGATCTGGAACTGGGCGAGGGTGCGGAATGAAGGTTCTCTGGCTTCAAGCGGCAGGCTGCGGCGGCTGCACGATGTCGCTCCTTTGCGCGGAATCCCCGAATGTCTTCGACACGCTGGGCGGGGCGGGAATCGAGTTCCTCTGGCACCCGACTGTCAGCCTCGAGACCGGCGCGGAGGTGCGCGCGATTTTCGAGGCGGTCGAGAGCGGCGAGATCGCGCTGGACGTGCTGGCCGTCGAGGGCTCGATCGCGCGCGGGCCGCGCGGGACGGGCAAGTTCCAGATGGTCTCCGGCACCGGGCGCTCGATGCTCGACTGGGTGGTGAGCCTCGCGCCGAAAGCCCGCCATGTCGTCGCGGTGGGTACCTGCGCGACCTATGGCGGCGTGACCTCGGCGGGCGGCAACCCCTCGGATGCGGTCGGGGTGCAATATGACGGCGCGCTGCCGGGCGGAGCACTGCCGGTGGAGTTCCGCTCCGGCTCGGGCCTGCCGGTGATCAACGTGGCGGGCTGCCCGACTCATCCCGACTGGGTGACCGAGACGCTTTTGCTGCTGAATGAAGGCGCGCTCGGGGCGGAAGATCTCGACGCCTTCGGGCGGCCTTTGTTCTACGCCAAGCATCTCGTCCATCACGGCTGCTCGAAAAACGAGTTCTACGAATACAAGGCCTCGGCGGTGGAGCTGTCCGATATCGGCTGCATGATGGAGAACTTGGGCTGCATCGGCACGCAGGCGGTGGGCGATTGCAATATCCGACCGTGGAACGGCGACGGGTCGTGCACCTCGGGCGGATACCCCTGCATCAACTGCACTGCGCCCGAGTTCGAGGAACCGCGCCATTCCTTCACCGAGACGCCGAAGATCGCGGGTATCCCGGTGGGCCTTCCGACCGATATGCCCAAAGCGTGGTTCATGGCGCTCGCCTCGCTGTCAAAGGCGGCGACGCCCGAGCGGATCGCGAAGAACGCGGTTGCCGACCGGGTCGAGGTGACGCCGACGATCCGCAAGCCGAAAGGACGCAGATGACTGAGACGCCGCGCCTCGTCGTGGGCCCGTTCAACCGGGTCGAGGGCGATCTGGAAGTGCATCTCGATCTCGCCGGTGGCGCGGTGGCCGAGGCGCGCGTGAACTCGCCGCTCTATCGCGGGTTCGAACGGATGCTGGAAGGCAAGGACCCGCGCGATGCGCTGACGATCACCCCGCGGATCTGCGGCATCTGCTCGATCAGCCAGTCGGCGGCGGCGGCGCGCGCGCTGGGCGCGGCGATGGGACTGGAGCCCACGCCGCAGGGCGCGGGTATGGCGGCGCTGATCCATGCGGTCGAGAATGTCTCGGACCACCTGTTTCATTTCAACCTGTTCTTCATGCCCGATTTCATCCGCCCCGTTTACGCAGGTAAACCGTGGTTCGACCGGGCCGTGGCGCGCTTTACCCCCGCCGAGGGCGGCGCGCAGCGCGCGGCGGTCGCGGCCCGCGCCGAGCTGATGCATATCCTTGGGCTGATGGCGGGCAAATGGCCCCATACGCTCGCGATCCAGCCCGGCGGGGTTACCCGCGCGCCGGGACCGCGCGACAAGGTGCGCATCGAGACGACGTTGCGCGCTTTCCGGCGCTATTTGGAGGAGGTGGTTTTCGGCGGGTCGCTGGAAGCCTTCTGTGCGATCGAAACCGTCGATCAGCTGATGGCGTGGGAGACGGGCGATGCGGGGCTGTTCCTGCGCATCGCGGCCGATCTGGATCTGGACCGGCTCGGGCGCGGCTCGGGCCGGTATATGAGCTTCGGAGCCTATCCGCTGGCCGAAGGCTTCG
Source organism: Thioclava sp. ISO4 (assembly GCF_058105145.1). Classification (NCBI taxonomy): domain Bacteria; kingdom Pseudomonadati; phylum Pseudomonadota; class Alphaproteobacteria; order Rhodobacterales; family Paracoccaceae; genus Thioclava; species Thioclava sp. ISO4. The sequence continues at coordinate 3,724,654 of NZ_CM176571.1, read as the reverse complement.
GCTTTGGGCGCGGGCTGTGGGATGGGGCCTTGGGCGCGGTCGATTTCGGCGCGATCACGGAAGACCTCAGCCACGCGTGGATGCTGGGGGCGCAGGCCCATCCCTGGCAGGGCGAGACACGGCCCGACGAGGCGATGCGCGACGCCGCCTATAGCTGGTGCAAGGCGCCGCGGCTGAACGGTCAGACGGTGGAGACCGGCGCGCTCGCGCGGCAAGTCGTGGACGGCCATCCGCTGGCGCGGGCGCTGGCGGGCGGCGGCGTTCTGGCACGGGTCGCGGGGCGGCTGTTGGAGCTGGCGCGGACGCAAGCCTTCATGGAGGGGCTGGCGAAAGGGATCGACCCGCGCACCGAGTTCATGGTGCAAGGCGATCTGCCTGAGGCAGGGCAGGGTGCGGGGCTGGTCGAGGCCGCGCGCGGCGCGTTGGGCCATTGGCTGCGCATCGAGGACGGGCACATCGCCTCCTATCAGATCATCGCGCCCACGACGTGGAATTTCAGCCCGCGCGACGCGGAGGGTGTGCCGGGCCCGCTGGAGGCCGCGCTGGTCGGCGCGCCGGTCGGGGCGGGCGAGACCACGCCGGTCTCGGTGCAGCATATCGTGCGCAGCTTCGATCCCTGCATGGTCTGCACGGTGCATTGAGTAAGTTGGGGCTCTGTCCCTGCCGTCGCCCGAGGGCGATAAACCGTAGATGAAAATGGGGGCTCTGCCCCCAAACCCCCGGGATATTTGAGCCAAGAGGAAGATGCAGGGTTTCGAGATCAGGGTGCGCGGGCAGGTGCAGGGGGTGGGCTTCCGCCCCTTCATCTGGCGGCTTGCGCAGGAGCGCGGGCTTTCGGGCCATGTGCTCAACGATCCCGAGGGCGTGCTGATCCGGGTGGCGGGGGCGCTGGACGGTTTGGCCGAGGCGATCTCGGCGGAGGCGCCGCCGCTTGCGCGGGTCGATGCGGTGGAGGTGTCGGGGTTTGTCTTCGATGCAGCGCCCGAGGGGTTCGCGATCGTGGCCTCGCAGGGGGCTGGGGCCGAGACGCGGGTGACGCCGGATGCGGCGACCTGCCAGGAGTGTCTTGCGGAAATCCGGGGCGACGGGCGCCGGCGGCACTACGCCTTCACCAACTGCACCCATTGCGGGCCGCGTTTCACGATCCTGCACGCGCTGCCCTATGACCGGGCGCAGACGACGATGGCACCGTTTGAGATGTGCTCGGCCTGTCGCGCGGAATATGAGAACCCGGCGGATCGACGTTTTCACGCGCAGCCGATCGCCTGTCCCGAGTGCGGGCCGCGGGTGTGGCTGGAGATGGGCGGTGAAGAACGTCCTGCCGAAGAGGTCGGAGCGGTTTTGCAGCGCGGCGGGATCGTCGCAGTAAAAGGCTTGGGCGGGTTTCATCTCGCCTGCGATGCGAGCAATGCCGAGGCGGTCGCGCTTTTGCGGGAGCGCAAGCGCAGGCCTGCAAAGCCCTTCGCGCTGATGGGCGAGATCGAGACGATCCGCCGCTATGCCCAGGTTTCGCAAGCCGAGGCGAAGTTGCTGCGCGATCCTGCGGCGCCGATCGTGTTGCTGCAAATGGCGGGGGAGGTGTTGCCCGAGGCGGTGGCACCCGGGCAGGACAGCCTCGGCTGGATGCTGCCCTATACGCCGCTCCATCATCTCTTGCTGCGCGAATGGGCGCGGGGGGAAGAGGGGCGACCGCTGGTAATGACCTCGGGCAATCTCTCGGGCGAGCCACAGGTGATCGGCAACGGTGAGGCGCGCGAGAAGCTGGCTGGCTTCGTCGACGCCTTCCTGATGCATGACCGCGACATTGCGCGGCGGCTCGATGACAGCGTCGTGCGGGCCGATCCGCCGATGGTGTTGCGCCGCGCGCGGGGGCAGGTGCCGGGCACCTTGCCGCTGCCCGAAGGGTTCGAGGGCGCGCCGCAGGTGGTGGGCTATGGTGGGCAGATGAAGGCCGCGATCTGCCTGATCAAGAACGGGCAGGCGCTGCTGGGCCATCACCTTGGCGAGCTGGACGAGGCGCTGACATGGGAGGCGTTCGAGCAGGCCGATGCGGATTATGCGGCGCTCTTCGATCATCGCCCCGAGGTCGTGGCGGTCGATCTGCACCCCGATTTTCGGGCCTCGCGCCACGGGGCTGAACGGGCCGCGCGCGACGGGTTGCGGCTGGTCGAGGTGCAGCATCACCATGCGCATCTCGCCGCCTGCATGGCGGAGAATCGCTGGCCGCTGGAGGGTGGCAAGGTCGCGGGGATCGTGCTCGATGGGCTCGGCTTGGGGCCCGATGGCACGGTCTGGGGCGGCGAGCTTCTGCTGGGCGACTACCGTGGGTTCGCGCGGCGCGGCTGGCTTGAGCCCGTGCCGCTGATCGGCGGTGACCGGGCGCAGGCAGAGCCGTGGCGCAACGCGCTGGTGCGGCTCGATGCGGCGGGGCTGGAGGGGCTGGCCGACAATCTGTTCCCGGAGGCCCCGTGCGATCTGGCGCGTCAGGCGGCGGCGAAGGGGATCAACGCGCCGCTGTCGTCGTCGGCGGGGCGGCTCTTCGATGCGGTGGCGGCCTGCCTCGGGACTTGCCCGATGCGGCAGAGCTATGAGGGCGAGGCCGCGATGCGGCTCGAGGCGCTGGCTGCGCGCGCGTTGGCCCACGGGGAGGCAGCGGAGGCCGGGGCCTATGCGTTCTCGGATGCGGGCGACGTGCTCGAGACCGGACCGTTTTTTCAAGCGCTCGCCGCCGATCTGGAGGCCGGGGTCGCGCCCGAGTCCATCGCGCTGCGGTTCCATGCGGCGCTGGCGCAGGGCTTTGCCCGCCGGGCGCGGTCGCTGATCGAAAGCGGAGACGCGAAAGCCGTGGCGCTCACCGGCGGCGTGTATCAGAACGCGCTGTTGCATCGGCTGACCTGCGCGGCGCTGGGCGATCTGCCGGTGCTGAGCCATCGCACGTTGCCGGCGAATGACGGCTCGCTGGCGTTGGGGCAGGCGGTGATTGCCGCGGCGCAGTCGGAAAGAGACTGACCAGAATCCCGGAAAGCTGGTCACTGACGTACCAGCGCGGCCCCGCGCCACACCGGTGATTTGACTGGCAACATATCGGAAACAAACAGGAATTCGCGCCTGCGACATCCTGTCATTATTTCGTTCTGTTCGCGGACCCGACCTGCCAATCCTGAGATCACACATGCGTATTCCCCTCGGGAGGAGGGAGAATCCGGTCATCGGGATCACAGAGGGAGGGACACTTTGCCTGCGATCGAAACCTTTTACGACGTGATGCGTCGGCAGGGGATTACCCGCCGCAGCTTCATGAAATATTGCTCGCTGACGGCGGCGGCGCTGGGTCTCGGCCCGGCCTATGTGCCCAAGATCGCCCATGCGATGGAAACCAAGCCGCGCACTCCGGTGATCTGGGTGCACGGGCTCGAATGTACCTGTTGTTCGGAAAGCTTCATCCGCTCGGCCCACCCGCTGGCCAAGGATGTCGTGCTCTCGATGATCTCGCTCGACTATGACGACACGCTGATGGCGGCGGCGGGCGCGCAGGCGGAAGCCGCGCTGCAGGACACGATCGACAAGTATAAAGGGAACTACATCCTCGCCGTGGAGGGCAATCCGCCGCTCAACGAAGACGGGATGTACTGCATCGTGGGCGGCAAGCCCTTCGTGGACCAACTCCGCCACGCTGCCGAGCACGCGAAAGCCATTATCTCCTGGGGCGCCTGCGCTTCCTATGGCTGCGTGCAGGCTGCCGCCCCGAACCCGACGCGCGCCACCCCGGTGCACAAGGTCATCACCGACAAGCCGATCATCAAGGTGCCGGGCTGCCCGCCCATCGCCGAGGTGATGACCGGCGTGATCACCTACATGCTGACCTTCGACCGGATGCCCGAGCTGGACCGGCAGGGCCGCCCGCAGATGTTCTATTCGCAGCGTATCCACGACAAGTGCTACCGCCGCCCGCATTTCGACGCCGGTCAGTTCGTCGAGACCTGGGACGACGAGAACGCGCGCAAGGGCTATTGCCTCTACAAGATGGGCTGCAAAGGGCCGACCACCTACAACGCGTGCTCGACCGTGCGCTGGAATGACGGGGTTTCGTTCCCGATCCAGTCGGGTCACGGCTGTATCGGCTGTTCCGAGGACGGGTTCTGGGATCAGGGCTCCTTCTACGACCGGCTCACCAACATCAAGCAATTCGGGATCGAAGCGAATGCCGATGTGGTCGGCGGCACCACGGCGGCCGTCGTCGGCGGTGCGGTGGCAGTTCACGCTGCCGTTTCCGCGCTCAAACGCGCCCAGAAGAAGAACGAGGAGGCGTAATCCATGTCGGTTCTCAACACGCCGAACGGCTACACGATGGACAATTCGGGCAAGCGTGTCGTTGTCGACCCGGTGACCCGGATCGAAGGTCACATGCGCTGCGAAGTGAATGTGGACGAAAACAACATGATCACCAACGCGGTCTCGACCGGCACGATGTGGCGCGGGCTCGAGGTGATCCTGAAGGGCCGCGATCCGCGCGACGCCTGGGCCTTCACCGAGCGGATCTGCGGCGTCTGCACCGGCACCCATGCGCTGACCTCGGTCCGTGCGGTGGAAGATGCGCTGGGGATCCAGATTCCCGACAATGCGAACTCGATCCGGAACATGATGCAGCTCGCGCTGCAGATCCACGACCACATCGTGCATTTCTATCACCTGCACGCGCTCGATTGGGTCAACCCGGTCAACGCTCTGCGCGCGGACCCGAAGGCGACTTCGGAGCTGCAGCAGAAGGTCAGCCCGAGCCACCCGCTCTCCTCCCCAGGCTATTTCCGGGACGTGCAGAACCGTCTCAAGAAATTCGTCGAAAGCGGGCAGCTCGGGCTGTTCAAAAACGGCTATTGGGACAACCCGGCCTATCTGCTGCCGCCGGAAGCGGACCTGATGGCGACGACGCACTATCTGGAGGCGCTCGATCTTCAGAAGGAGATCGTCAAGGTTCACACCATCTTCGGGGGTAAGAACCCGCACCCGAACTGGCTGGTGGGCGGCGTGCCGTGCCCGATCAATATCGACGGCGTCGGCTCGGTCGGTGCGATCAATATGGAGCGGCTGAACCTGGTGTCGTCGATCATCGATAAGTGTCAGGAGTTCAACGAGAACGTCTATATCCCCGACGTCATCGCGATCGGCGGCTTCTACAAGAACTGGCTCTATGGTGGCGGTCTGTCGTCGCAGGCCTGCCTCGCCTATGGCGACATCCCGGAGAACCCGAACGACTTCTCGCCCGAGCAGCTGCACCTGCCGCGTGGCGCGATCATCAACGGCAATCTCAACGAGGTGCATGACGTCGATCCGCGCGACCCCGAGCAGGTTCAGGAATTCGTCGATCACTCCTGGTACACCTATGGCGAGCCCGGCAAGGGCCTGCACCCGTGGGATGGCGTGACCGAGCCGCAATACGAGCTCGGGCCGAACGCCAAAGGCACGCGGACCAATATCATCGAGCTTGACGAGGCTGCGAAATACAGCTGGATCAAGGCCCCGCGCTGGAAGGGGCACGCGATGGAGGTCGGTCCGCTCGCGCGTTACGTCGTGGGCTACGCCAAGGGTCACGAAGACATCAAGAACCAGGTCGACGGTCTGCTGCGCAAAATGGACCTGCCGTTCAATGCGGTCTTCTCGACGCTGGGCCGGACTGCGGCGCGGGCGCTGGAATCCGAGTATTGCTCGCGTCTGCAGCGGCATTTCTTCGACAAGATGATGACCAACATCAAGAATGGTGACGAAAGCACCGCCAATGTCGAAAAATGGGATCCGTCGAGCTGGCCGAAAGAGGCCAAGGGCGTCGGCATGACCGAGGCTCCGCGCGGCGCGCTGGGGCATTGGGTCAAGATCAAGGACGGGCGCATCGAGAATTACCAATGCGTCGTGCCCACCACCTGGAACGGTTCGCCCCGTGACACGCAAGGCAATATCGGTGCCTTCGAGGCGTCGCTGATGAACACCAAGGTGGAGCGTCCCGAAGAACCGGTCGAGATCCTGCGCACCCTGCACAGCTTCGATCCGTGCCTTGCCTGTTCGACCCATGTGATGTCGCCCGATGGCGAAGAGCTCACCACCGTCAAGGTGCGCTGAGGGAGGAGGAAATCATGAAGAAACTCGCACTCGCTTTCAGCATGATCGCAGGTCCTGCGCTGGCCCATCCGGGCCACGCGGTGGCCCCCGGCGCGGAAGGGCACACCATCGCCCATGTCGCGATGGCCGCCGGCGCGATCGCTCTGGCCTATGTGGCCGTAGAGATCGCCCGCGCCGTCAAGCGCGTCCGCAAGGAGTAAGGGCGATGGAGGACACGATCCATACGCCAAACCCCAAGGCGACAGGGGCCTTCGAGGCCTCCCGCCTGACCGGCGACGCGACCGAGGAAGATCTCGACTCGATCCGCCGCCGGACCTCCGTCTATGTCTACGAGGCGCCCGTGCGCCTCTGGCACTGGCTCAACGCGCTGATGATCACGGTGCTGATCGTCACCGGCTATTTCATCGGCGCGCCCTTGCCGTCGATGCAGATCGGCGAGGCGACCGAGCAATTCGTCATGGGCTATATCCGCTTCGGCCATTTCGCGGCGGCGCAGGTCCTGACGGTGATCTTCTTCGGGCGCATCTACTGGGCCTTCGTGGGCAATCACCACGCCCGCCAGCTGTTCTACGTGCCGGTCTGGCGCAAGCGCTGGTGGAAAGAGCTGGGGCACGAGCTGCGCTGGTATGCGTTCCTCGAGAAGACGCCGAAGAAATACGTGGGCCACAACCCGCTGGCACAGCTTGCGATGTTCTTCTTCATGACGCTCGGGATCACCTTCATGCTGATCACCGGCTGGGCGCTCTATGCGGAAGGCGCGGGGCAGGGCTCTTTGCCCGATACGGCCATGGGCTGGGTGCTGGGTCTCGTGCAGAACTCCCAAAGGCTGCACACGCTGCACCATCTGGGAATGTGGGCCATCGTGATCTTCATGATCGTGCACATCTACGCGGCGATCCGCGAAGACATCATGAGCCGTCAGTCGATGGTCTCCACGATGATCTCCGGCCACCGGACGTTTAAGGACGATCGTATCGAGTAACGGTTCGTGCGGTGGTAGGGCGAACGGGCGCGGGTCAATCCGCGCCCGTTCTGCATTTGGGTGCGGATTCGAGCTGTTTCCAGCATTGCGCTGCCGGTGGAAGGCTTTATTGCGAAAATCCTGCTAAGGTGGAAATATAGTTTCCACGTTGACAGCTTTGATAGCGGCGCATTTTTCAATAAAATCTAGCAAAAACAAAGACTAGACAGATTGTCGCAGTTTCGTGCGATTTCCGTGAAATCCACCCCTCTGCAAAGCCTATTGTCGGTTCGAGGCGAGGATGGCAACGCGCTTGCCGCCTCGGGGAGAGGGAGGAAATCATGTCGGATTTTGCGCCGGACCGGGTGCTCGTTCTGGGTATCGGGAACGTTCTTTGGGCGGATGAGGGCTTCGGCGTGCGCTGCGTCGAGGTGATGGCCGAGACCCGCGCCGTGCCGGACAACGTCAAGCTCTTGGATGGCGGCACGCAGGGGCTCTATCTGCTGCCGTTTCTCGAAGAGGCCGATGCGCTGATCGTCTTCGATGCGATTGATTTCGGGCTGGAGCCGGGTGAGATGCGGGTGCTGCGCGACGACGACGTGCCCGCCTTCATGGGCGCCAAGAAGATGAGCCTGCATCAGACCGGCTTTCAGGACGTGATCGCCACCGCGCAGCTGATGAACCGCTGCCCGGCGAAGCTGACGCTGATCGGCTGCCAGCCGGTCGAGCTGGAGGATTACGGTGGAGGTCTGCGCCCCGCGGTCGCCGCCCAGATCGAGCCCGCGATCCGCGAATGCGAAGCCGAACTGGCGCGCTGGGGCATTTCGGTCGCGGCAGGCGTGACGCAGGCCGATGACCTCGCCGATGCCTCGATCCGTCGTGGCGCTTACGAAGGAGGCCGCCCGACCGAGGGCGAGGCCTGCCGGATGGGCGATCACCGTTTCTTCCCCGGCGCCGAGAAGGTCCGCGCCTGATGTGCGTCGGAATCCCGGTTCAACTGGTGGCGGTCGATGGCATCCGCGGCGAGGTTCTCGAAGAGGGACAGCCCGGCATCATCGACCTGTCGCTGACGCCCGACGCCAAGCCCGGCGACTGGCTTCTGGCTTTTCTCGGGGCCTCTCGCGAGGTGATCACCGAGGACGAGGCGACCAAGATCTCGGCCGCGCTTGGCGGGCTGCGGGCCCTGATGCAGGGCGGCGATCTGGGCGATGCTTTCGCCGATCTCGATGCCCGCGAGCCGCAACTGCCGCCCCATCTGCAAGCCGCGCGCGATGCCGGCAAAACGACTGCCTGAGGAGAGACACATGCACGATTTCGCAATGCCCGATACGGCTGCCCCCTCGGGTGCGATGCACCCGCTGGTGACCCGCCTGATCGACGAGATGGGCTATCCGCTTCTGGCGAACATGTCCGATGTGGCCGAGTTCACCGCGCGTCCCGGGGCGCATTGCCTGTTCATTCCGGGCGACGCCAAGCGCAACCTCGAGACCCCCGACGCCGCCGTGGTGCTGCCGGAAATCCGCATGGCCTTCCAGCACGCCTTCGATTGCGCCGTGGTCGGCAACGAGATCGAGACCGAGCTGCGCCAGCAGACCCGCGCGCTGAAAGCCCCCGGTTTCCTGTTCTACCGCGAGGGCGAGTATCTCGGCGCGATCGAGAAGATCCGCGACTGGGACGATTACGTCGCCCGCACCTCCCATATCCTGACCGCGAAAGGCTGAGACGATGGTTTCCAATTTCCACCTTCCGCCCATGGGCTTCGGTCCCGGCTCGCAACCCGAAGACGAGGATGCGCAGCTCGAATATATGAAGCTGCCCTCCGGCATGCGCACCTATTCGGCGCATATGCCTGAGATCGACGACCCTTCCAGCGTCACGCCCGCGCTCAAGACGCTCGCCGATGTGGCGAAGGCCTGCGAGGCGGCGGCGCTAGGCGGCATGGCGAGCTTCGATCTGAGCCATCTCGACGCCGAGAACCGCGCGCTCATCGCAGAGACGATGGGGCAGGGCGAGGTCGCGATGAAGATCCGCGGCATCCCGGCGCTAGCGGTGCAGGAGTCGGTTTTCGCGGGCGTCTGGATGATCGCAGGGTCGGGCGTCGACAAGATCGAGGTCGGTCCGGTTCCCTCGGCGGCGCTGAGCCGCGCCTTCGAGCCGTTCCGCAAAGCCGAAGGCAAGGCCCATCCGCGCGGTCCGGGCGTCGTGAACGCGCCGGCGCTGATGGCCGAACTGGAGGATAAATCGGGCAGCTTCATGGGCGGCGAGCCGCATGTGGTGAACCTGACCCTGCTGCCCCATACCGAGGAAGACCTCGTCTGGCTGGATGCGGCGACGGGCGAAGGCGCGGTGACGATCCTGTCGCGTGGCTACGGCAATTGCCGTGTCACCGCGACCGCGCTGCCCCATGTCTGGCGGGTGCAGTTCTTCAACTCGATGGACACGCTGATCCTCGACACGTTCGAAGTGACGACGATGCCCGAGGTGGCGATCGCCGCGAAAGAGGATCTCGCCGACTCCGCCGAGCGGATCGTCGAAGTGCTGGAGGCGATCCGATGAGCGTGGCGGGATTCGAGGGAAGCTACATGGGCGCCAATGACCGGATTTCCGATCAGGCGATCATGGAATGCAAGATCTGCTGGACGCCTTACGATCCGGCGGAGGGCGACGATTTTCGTCAGGTCCTGCCCGGCACGCCGTTCTCGATGCTGCCCGAGGACTGGCATTGCCCTAATTGCGATGCGCCGAAAGAGCAGTTCATGGTGCAGACCGATCCGGGTGCGCCCGCGATGCTGGAAGCGCGCCGGATCGAGGAACAGGTGGCCAAGCTCACCGCCGATTTCCGCGAGGTCTGGCATTCGAAAATGCGCGACGTGCCCTTGGTGAACAAGGCGCTCTCGGTCGAGCCGGTGGGCTTCGTCTCCCATGACGGGCGCGGGCTCGGTGTGCTCGTCAGCCCGTGGTTCATGAACCTGATCATGTTGCCGCGCGAGGACGAGGACTGGTCGGCGCTGGTCCCCGGCGCCAAGGAAAACATCGACTTCCCGTCCGGCACGTACGAGTTCATCCATAACGTCCGCGAGATGGGCGGCGGCTACAAGGCGTGCTCGCTCTTTTCACCGATGGGCGATTTCCAGACGCAGATGCAGGCGACCGATGTCGCCCGCGCGATCATGATGGAGCTGTTCAAGGACGAGAACCGCGCCGAGACGGATCGCAAATCCGAAATTCGTGCCGGTCGCGAGGCCGAGCTTGCCGCGGTCGAGGAGGCGGAGGCTGCGCAGGCGGCGGAAGATGCGCGCGTCGAGGAGATGGCGCAACCGACCCGGCGCAAGCTGATCTCGGCCGGTCTGGCCGAGGATGCGCCGTGTGACGCGGCGGATGACGCGGAATGAACCAGACGCTCGGCATAACCATTGCGCGCGACGGCGCTCGGCTGAAGGCGGTGCTTGCGCTGCCCGCGCCGAGCCCGGTCGAGGCGATGATGCTGGGCAAGACGCCCGAAGAGGTGGCGGAACTGATGCCCCGCCTGTTCAACCTGTGCGGCATGGCGCAGGGCCTCGCGGTGCGGCTGGCGACGGGGCTGGAGACCGCCGGATGCGACCCGCGGCGCGAGATTTTGCGCGACCATCTCTCCAAGCTATGCCTGCGCTGGCCCGCGCTGATCGGTTACGACCTGATGTCGCTGCCTGCGGAGTGGTCGAAGGGCGGCGCGGCGTTGCAGCGCTGGATCTGGGGCGGTGCGCGGCCCGCGCAGCTCGCGGATTGGCTGAGTTCCGGTGCGGGGATCAGCCCGCTTCTGGCCGCGATCGCGGAGCGCTTCGCGCCGGGCGAAGCAGTGGCCGATCTGCCCGATCAGTCGCAGCCTCTCTCGCTGGTGCCGCAGGAAAATTCCGCCGCCGGCCGAGTGCGCGACGCCGATCTGATGCGTCAGGCCGAAGCGCGCTACGGCCGCGGGCCGCTCTGGCGGGCGCTGGGGCGTGTGGTCGATCTGGATCGGCTGTGCTTCGATCGGCCACCCGCGCGCCATATCGCGCCGGGCGTGGCCTCGGTCGCGGCGGCGCGTGGCGCCTATACTTTGCAGGTCAGACTGAGCGGTGGCCGTGTGAGCGCGCTCACGCGGATCACGCCGACCGATCATCTGACCGTGCCCGGCGGGATGTTGCAGAGCAGCTTGGAGACCCTGCCTGCAGAGAAAGCTTCTTTGGCGAGCTTGGTAGTGGACATACTCGATCCCTGCGTGCCAGTTCTGATGCGGGAGGTCGCCGATGCATGAGATGTCGATCGCCGAAGGCATCCGCGGCGTGATCGAGGATGCGGCCAAGGCCAACAGCTTTTCGCGCGTGACCACGTTGCGGCTCGAAATCGGGCGCTTCGCAGGCGTCGAGAAGCGCGCGCTGGAATTCGCCTTCGACGTGGTGATGCGCGGCTCGCCCGCGGAAGGCGCGGAATTGCAGATTATCGACATTCCCGGCAAGGCGCTCTGCTATGATTGCGCGGAGACTGTGGAAATCGAACATCGACTGGACCCTTGCCCGAACTGCGGCGGCGGCAAATTGCTGGCGCAGGGCGGCGAGGAGATGCGGATCAAGGATATGGAGGTGCTCTGATGTGCACGGTGTGCGGATGCAGCGGACATAGCGTGGAAGATCAGTTCCGCGCCCATCTGGAAAAGAGCGGTCAGGCTGTGCCGAAAGCGACGCCTCTGGCGGTACTCGCGCAAGGAGCCCCGACGGCGCCTGCACCCACGCAGGGCCATCATTCTCACGATCACGCCCCCCACCATCACCACCACGACCATGGCGATATCCATATCGGCCTTGGGGCGGCAGGCACCGAAGTGCCGGGCATGAGCCAGGAACGTCTGATCGAGATCGAGACCGATATCCTGTCGAAAAACAATGATTTCGCCGGGAAGAACCGGGCGCGACTGGCGCAGAAGGCTATCTTCGCGACCAATCTCGTCTCCTCTCCCGGCTCGGGCAAAACCACGCTCCTGTGCCGCACGATCGAGATGCTGGGCGCTGCGCCGCTCGCGGTGATCGAGGGCGACCAGCAGACCACCAATGACGCCGACCGCATCCGCGCGACCGGGGCGAAGGCCATTCAGGTGAACACCGGCAAGGGCTGCCACCTCGACGGGCGCATGGTCGAGACCGCGCTCGACCGGCTCGCGCTGCCCGAAGGGTCGCTTCTGTTCATCGAGAATGTCGGCAACCTCGTCTGCCCCGCCGCCTTCGATCTGGGCGAGGATGCGAAGGTCGCGATCCTGTCGGTCACCGAGGGCGAGGACAAGCCGCTGAAATACCCGGACATGTTCGCCGCCGCCGGTCTCGCGATCCTCAACAAGACCGATCTGGCGCCCTATTGTGATGTCGATCTCGATCTCTACGAGGCGAATATCAAGCGCGTGAACCCGGAGATCGAGGTGCTGCGCGTTTCCGCCCGCACGGGCGAGGGGATGCAGGCCTGGCTCGATTGGCTCAAGCGCGGGCTCGACCGGAAGGCCGCGTCATGACCGGCTCGACCCCGGCCATCCTCCTCGTCGATGACGAGCCCCATTCGCTTCAGGCGATGAAAATGGCGCTCGAGGACGAGTTCGAGATCCTCACGGCGCCGGGGGCTGAAGAGGCGATGGCCGTGCTCGAAGAGGAATGGGTGCAGGTGATCTTCTGCGATCAGCGCATGCCCGGCCGCTCGGGGGTCGATTTCCTTACCGAGGTGCGCGAGCGTTGGCCGGAAACCGTGCGCATCGTCATCACCGGCTATACCGACAGCGCCTCGATGGTCGCCGCGATCAATGATGCGGGCATTCACCAGTTTATCGCCAAACCCTGGCATCCCGAGCAGTTGCTGGCCGTGGCCCGCAATGCCGCGCGGATGTTCCAGCTGTCGCGTGAGAACGAGCGGCTGACGCTGGAGATGCGGTTCCTCAACTCGACCACCGAGACGCGGGTCGAGAAGCGGCGGCGGTCCTTGCGCGAGGGCATGGGGTTCGAGACGATCCTGCGCTCGCCCAATTCCGCGATGAACGCGGCGGTCACTCTCGCGCGGCAATATGCCAGCTTTGACGTGCCGGTGTTGATGACGGGCGAGCCGGGCACAGGCAAGACTCAGATGGCCCGCGCGATGCATTACGGCTCGCTGCGCTCGGAGAAGCCATTCTACGAATTGAACATTTCCGGCATGCCGGAAGATCTCGCGATGGTCGAGCTGTTCGGCGCCAAGCGTGGCGTGCTGCCTGGCGGCGTGGCCAAGATCGGGCTCGCGCAGAAAGCCGATCGCGGCACGCTCTATCTGGCGGGGATCGAGGGCGCGAGCCCGGCGTTGCAACTCGCGCTGCATCGGATGCTGCGCGACGGGACCGTGACGCCCGTGGGCGGGCAGGAGGCGGTCTCGACCAATCTGCGGCTGATCGCGGGCGCGTCGGGCGACCTGCGCGCAGGCGTCGCCGAGGGGCGGTTCCGCACCGATCTTTACTATGCGCTGAGCCTTGGCGAGATCGCGATCCCGCCGCTGCGCGCGCGGCGCGGAGATGTCGCGATGCTGGCGCAGGCGATCCTTTCGGAGGTCGCGACGAGCCACGGCAAGCCGGTGATGGGCTTCGAGGCGGCGGCGCTGGAATTTCTGGAGAATTACGACTGGCCCGGCAATCTGCGCGAACTGACCAACGAGGTCACGCGGATGCTGATCTTCGCGCAGGACAACGTGCTGGGCGCAGAGCTGATCTCGCGTCACATCCTGCAGGCCGATCCGTCGGATGAGGGCGCCGACCGCGCCGCCGAGGACGTGATGACCGCTGAGGGCACGCTGAAGGACCGGATCGAGCTGATGGAGATGCGCATCCTGCGCGAGACGCTTACCCGCAACCGCTGGAACAAGAGCCGTGCGGCGGCCGAACTGGGCCTGTCGCGCGTGGGCCTGCGGGCGAAACTGGATCGTTACGGCATCGCCGACCCGTCGGTGGCCACCGAGGAGGAGAGTGACTGATGTGTTTGGGTATTCCGGGCCAGATCGTGGCGATCACCGATAAGACGCGCCAGATGGCGATGGCCGAAGTGTCGGGCGTGCGCCGCGAAGTGAACGTGGCCTGCGTGGCCGAGGGCGCGCTGGAGGGGCTCGTAGGCCAATGGGCGCTGATCCATGTCGGTTTCGCGATGAGCCTGATCGACGAGGACGAGGCCGAAAAGACGCTGATCGCGCTGCGCGATCTTGGCGAGGCGCAGGAGGCGCTGGAACAGATGGCCGCGGGCGACGCCGCGCTGGCAGGGGAGTGAGGCAGATGAAATTCGCATCCGAATTCCGCGATCCGAAAGCCGCCAAGGTGCTGCTGGCCGAGATCGCCAAGGTGGCCGATCAGATCGGCGCGACGAAGGACAAGCCCGTCCACATCATGGAGGTCTGCGGCGGGCATACCCATTCGATCTTCCGCTACGGGCTCGACAAGCTGGTCCATGAAGGCATCGAGTTCATCCACGGCCCCGGCTGCCCGGTCTGCGTGCTGCCGCGTGCGCGGGTCGATGAGTGCATCGAGATCGCCGAGCGGGAGGGCGTGATCTTCACCACTTTCGGCGACGCGATGCGTGTGCCGGGCACGAAGAAATCGCTGCTGCAGGCGAAGGCCGACGGCGCGGATATCCGCATGGTCTATTCGCCGCTCGACGCGCTGGAACTGGCGCGCCGTAATCCGGAACGCGAGGTCGTGTTCTTTGGCTTAGGGTTCGAGACCACGACCCCCTCCACGGCGCTTGCGATCCAGCAGGCCGCGCGCGAGGGGCTGGGGAATTTCTCGGTGTTCTGCAACCACATCACCGTGCCCGAGCCGATCAAGGCGCTGCTCGATGATCCGCATATGTGCCTCGACGGGTTCATCGGGCCCGGCCATGTCTCGATGGTGATCGGAATCCATCCCTACGATTTCATCGCGCAGGATTACGGCAAGCCGATCGCGGTGGCAGGCTTCGAACCGCTCGATCTGCTGCAATCGGTGTTGATGGTGCTGCGCCAGATCGCGGAAGGGCGCGCCGAGGTCGAGAACCAATATGCCCGCGTCGTGCCCGAGCATGGCAATCCGGTCAGCCTTGCGGCGATCGACGATGTCTACGAGACGCGACCGTCGTTTGAATGGCGCGGCTTGGGCGAGATCGACAAGTCAGGGCTGCGCATCCGCGCGCAATACGAGGCTTTCGACGCCGAGGAGAAATTCGGCATCGGCTATGCCACGGGGAAGCGCGAGATCGAAGAGGCCGAGGGCTGCGCCTGCGGGCAGGTGATGACGGGGCGGATGAAGCCGGTGGAGTGTCCGCAATTCGGGCGTGGCTGCACGCCGGAAATGCCGCTTGGCGCACTGATGGTGAGCTCCGAAGGTGCCTGTGCGGCCTATTGGCAATATGGCGGCGCGCGCGCTGTCGAGCCGGCGGAGTAAGGGGGGCGCTGCCCCCGTCGCCGGAGGGCGACAGTGATTGAGGGAAGAGGGGGCTCCGCCCCCGCGGCTTTGCCGCTCCCCCGGGATATTTGAACCAAGGCGAAGGTAGGTAGAATGGCTCTGCGCGACGAGCGGGTGACGCTGGCCCATGGCGGCGGCGGCAAGGCGATGCGGGATCTGATCGAGGAGGTGTTTACCTCGGTCTTCGCGCCGCCCGGCATGGAGGATCAGGCGCGGCTGCAGGCCGAGGCGCTGGCCGAATCGGGCGCGCGGCTGGCCTTTACGACCGATAGCTATGTCGTTACGCCCATCGAGTTTCCGGGCGGCGATATCGGCAAAATTGCGGTTTGCGGCACGGTGAATGATCTGGCGGTGGGGGGCGCGAAGCCGCTCTGGCTTTCGGCCGCCTTCATCATCGAGGAAGGGACCGAGATCGCGCTGCTGCGCCGGATCGTGGCGACGATGGCGCGCGAGGCAGAGGCAGCGGGCGTAAAGATCGTCACCGGCGATACCAAAGTGGTCGGGCGCGGGGCCTGTGACGGGGTGTTCGTCACCACGGCAGGCGTCGGCGTGATCCCCGGTGGGGTCGAGATGGCCGCAGGGCTGGTCGCGCCCGGCGATGTGGCGATCGTGAACGGGGTGCTGGGCGATCACGGCGCGACGATCCTCGCCGCGCGGGGCGATCTGGCGCTGTCGAGCGCGATCGAGAGCGATTGCGCCGCTCTGGGGCATCTGATGGCGGATGTGCTGGCGGTGGCGCCGGGTGCGAAGGCCGCGCGGGATTTGACACGGGGCGGGCTGGCCTCGGCGCTCAACGAGATTGCGGAAGCCGCGGGCTGCGGGATCGAGATCGCCGAGGACGCGTTACCGCTGCGCACCGAGGTCGTCGGGATGTGCGAGATCCTCGGGCTCGATCCTTTGTATCTGGCCAATGAGGGGCGGCTGGTGGTCTTCGTTCCCGAGGCCGAGGCCGAGGCGGCGCTGGCCGCGATGCGCGCGCGCCCCGAAGGGGCCGGGGCGGTGATCGTGGGCCGTGCCGTCGAGGGGCATAAGCAGGTGCGGATGACCACGGCGTTTGGCGGCCAGCGCATCGTCGATATGCTGGTGGGCGAGCAACTGCCGCGTATCTGCTAAAGCGTCCTCAGCAGGGTGCGCAGGGTGTTTGCGGCGGTGCTCAGCGCCCGTTCGTCGAAGGCGGCATAGCCCAAGAGCAGGCCCTGCGGCGGGTCGGGCAGGCGCGCATGGGCGGAGAGCGCGCGCAGCGTGAGGCCCGCCTCTTTGGCGCGCTCGGATATCGCACGGTCGCCCAGAGGGGCGAGGGCCGGGCCGAGCCCCGCGCAGAGATGCATTCCCGACGGGTCGGGCTGAAGCTGGAGATAGTCCTCCAGCCCCGCCAGTTCGCCCAACAGGTGACGCTGGCGCCTCGCGTAGTGGCGGCGCATCCGCCGCAGATGGGTCGCGAATTCGCCGCTCTCCATGAAACTCGCCAGCGCCGGTTGCGGAACCATCGAGACCCGTGATCCGGTCGTCGCAATCGCGTCGCGCATCGGGGTTAGCAGCCGCTCGGGCAACACCAAATAGCCGATCCGCAGCGCCGGGCTGAGCAGTTTCGAGAAGCTGCCCATATAGATCACGCGCTGCAGCCCATCGAGCCCTGCCAGCGCCGGCAGCGGCTGGCCGCGATAGCGGAACTCGCTGTCGTAATCATCCTCGACGATCAGCGCATCCCGCGCGCGCGCCCAGTCAAGCAGCGCCAGCCTGCGCGTCAGCGGCATCGCGATCCCGGTCGGGAAATGGCGCGAGGGGGTGATCGTGACCGCGCGGGTCTCGGGCGGCAGATCGGCGGGATCGAGCCCCTCGGCGTCGATGCGCACCGGGCGCTCGGTGATCCCGCTTGCGGCCAGCACATGGCCCATCGTCGCCCAGCCGGGATCTTCGGTCGCCATCAGCGCGCCGGGGGGCAGCGCCGCCCGCGCGATCAGGTCGAAACCGTCCCAGGCGCCGCCGGTGATCACCACCTGTTCGGTCGCGCAGTCGAGGCCGCGCCATGCCGCGAGGTGGTCGCGGATCGCCTGCCGCAGCGGCGGCCAGCCGAACGGGTCGGGCCGGTCGAGAAGCGCGGGATCGGGATTGCGCCATGCCCGTTCGAGGTGGCGCGCCCAGAGCCTGTGCGGGAACAGCGCCTGATCGGGCAGGCCGGGCTGAAAGGGGTGCCACGTCTGTGCCGCGTGCGACTGAGAATGTGGTGCGTCCCGCGGCGCGGGCGGTGCGAGATGGGGCAGGTCCTCGGCCACATAGGTGCCGCCGCCGGGGCGGGTGTTCAGGTAGCCCTCGGCGATCAGCTGATCATAGGCGGTGGTCACCGTCATGCGCGAGACCGACAGCTCCTCGGCCAGAGCGCGGCTTGGCGGCAGGCGCTCTCCGGCTGCGGCCGGATCGGCGCGCAGCATCTCGCGCAGCGCTTGGGTGAGCTGCGCGTGCAGCGGCAAGCCGGAGCGGCGATCCAGCGACAGGCCGAAGAGGGCGGCGTTCAGATTGGACTGGTGCATTTTGGCGAAACTGGACATGTTTTCCTATCCAATAGGGCGGTATCGCTGCCGGGACAAGATAGACCCGCTTTGAGTAAGAGCCCCATGACCGAGACCCTTCCCGTGACCGACCGTTCCCGCCTGCGCCGCCTGCATGAGCGCGGTCATTTCGACCGCGAGACGATCAACGCGATCCTCGATGCGCAGCCGATGTGCCATGTGGGCTATGTCCGCGACGGCAAACCCTACGTGACGCCGACCATGCAATGGCGCGAGGGCAATCACGTCTATTGGCATGGCTCCTCGGCGAGCCGCGCTCTGCGCAGCGAGACGCAGGCCGAGGTTTGTCTGACGGTCTCGATCCTCGACGGGTTGGTGCTGGCGCGCTCCGGGATGCATCATTCGCTCAATACGCGCTCGGTGATGCTCTACGGGACCGCGTTCAAGGTGGAGGATCCGGCGGAGAAACTGCAGAAGCTCGGGACGTTCGTGAACCACCTCTATCCGGGGCGATACGAGATGCTGCGCCCCGATCACGCGCAGGATCTGAAGGCGACGACCGTGCTGGGGATGGAGATCGCCGAGGGCGCCGCGAAGATCCGCACCGGCGGGCCGAGTGACGACGAGGAGGATTACGCGCTGCCGATCTGGGCCGGGGTGATCCCGATCCGAATGGAGGTGGGCGCCCCGATCCCCGATCCGCGCAACCTCGACGGTGTCGAGATGCCCGCGCATGTGCGCAATTTCCGCTATGGCGGTTAATTGGCCGAGGCGATCTGGTCCAGCTCTCTCAGCCGCATCTCGTAGAAATAGGTGAGGCAGTCGATCAGGCTGCGGAATTGCAGGGGATCGTTCGTGTCGATCCCGCCCGGACGACAGGCGCGGTCGCGGATCTTGAGCCAGTGCCGCTGGCTCTGCTTCGTGCCCTCTGCGTCCTTGGCGACGGCGCGCGGGTAGAGCTTGCCCAGCACCCCGTCGAGCTGGCCGAGCGGGCGGATCAGGCAGATCACCTCCGCCGCCGGATCGAGCTTGCCGGTGCAGTCGAAGCTGGGGCCGGTGACATCGGGGAATTGGGCGAGGGTCGGGGCGAGCTCTTCGGAGGGCTCGATGGCGGGGAAGTTGTTCCAGACGCCGTCGGGGCCGAGGATCGTGAAATCGTTGATCGGGTAGGGGCCTTTGTAGTCGAGCACATCGCGCTGCGTGGCTGTCGTCCCGTCCATCGTGAGAAACGTATCGTTGGCATGGATGTCGATATTGTAGGTTTTGACATACCAGCGCCCGTCAGCGTCCTTGAATACGTTGCAGTCGACGCGGCCGGGGCCTGAGAGCTTCGCTTGCAGGTAATAGGAGTCGTCGCCCGCCGCGGGCAGCAAGACATTCGACGTGAGCGGGCCGATCTTGGATCTCAGCAGCCGAGGACGGGAGCCGCCGGAGGTTTTCAGGCCTTCTTCTGTCGCCTGTCCGAAGCTTGAGTAACGTGACCACAAGCGGATCAGGCCGCGCTCCGGGATGGCCTCTGAAGATACTGGCGGGCCAGTCATCACCCGGCGACCGGTATTTGCGAACACCACGAATTCGCAGGCATTTATGGCGCCCAGAATGTCCACATTGGCCGGGTTCGGGGCGCGGTCGGCAAGGACAGTCGTCTTGGTCTGATCGAGCCGGTTATAGGAATTGATCAGCAGGAACTGCTCGCTCAGCGGCCTGTCGTCGTCCTTCTGATATTTCTTGCCGATCATTTCGAAGACGAAGCCCGGAGCGATATTCCATGTCCCCATCCGCTTCGTGAGTTCGTTGATGGCGTCCTGAGCCTGCGCGTAGAATTGCGTGGCGATCTGATTGCCGAGCGTGCCCGAAAACGGCGTGCCATCGGGGATCATCAGCGTATTCGAGAGGCTCGAGAATGGCGCGTGAAACCCGACGACGCCCTCGGTGTGAACGTATCGCGCGTTCCACATCGGGTAGCCGCGCAGCATCCGCTCAGAGCCGCCCAGAAACGCGATCGCACAGGCCGAGAGGCACCGGTCGCCCTTGCCGACGAATGTGGCGAAGCCGCGGATCGAGTCGGAGAGTTTGAGGCCCTCGTAGAAATCGCCGCCGTCGCTGTCGAGAGAGACGACGACGGGGCGCATATTTACCCCGCCCGAAATCGGATCGAAGATCTCGCTGGCCTTGTCGGTGATCAGGTTTCTGAATGTCTCTGCGTCGCCCGGTGTGATTTCGCCTCTGATATGAATGTGCAAGGCGTTCTTGAAGTCGAAGCTGTCGCCCGGCTTGGTTCCGGTGGCCATATTCGCGCCGACATAGGGCAGCACGAACTCATCCGTGATCGGCGGCGCCCAGTCTATATCGGCGGCGAGGGCCGGTGGGGCGATGCCGAGGGTAGCCAGCAGGGCGAGGGCGGGGATCAGTCGTCGCATCTGGCCTCCACGAAGTGCTGCAGGCCGGTCCCGAGGCCGGCGGTGCCGAAGGTCTCGCGGACTTGGGTGAGGGGACCTTGGTAGAGGTCGGCGAAATTCGCCGCGTAGCCGCAGAAGTAATCCGTCGCGATCTGCGCGTCGCAGCGCTTGGTCGCGACGCACAGCTCGACCTGATCGAAGAAATTCGCCATTTCCGAAACGGCGGCGAATTGCTTCTGGCGTTGCGGCGCCGGTTGTCTTTGAAACAGCAGATCGAGGAAGTTCCGCCGCTGCGCCGGGGGGATGCCGCCATCGACGGCCGTCACCTTCGCCAGATCGTCCGAGTTCTGCCACCAGAATTGCGCAAGTTCGCGGCGTGCGCGGCCCGCATATTCGAGGTCGGAAAACCGCGCGACCATTTCGAGCGAGAGATCAGCCTTCCGGTCCTCGCGCCATTGGAAGACTTGCCAGCCGGTGAAGCCGAGGGCGATGATCGTGGCAGCCCACGACCCCGCTTCGATGATCCGTAGCAGGCTTATGCGCTCACGGAACGCGGCTTCGGGCGAAGCGGTGGTATCCGTTTCAGGCGCGTCGGAGGGCGCATTGGGGGCGTCTTCGGCAGGGGGCGGCGTTTGCCCTGCGCTCACTGCGGGCATCCCGAGAAATCAAGCTCCGCCACCGGGATCTCGGTCGTCTCGTCGAGCTTCGCGAGCTGCTTGCGCGCGACGCGGTCAAACTCGTCGTGCAGGCATTCGAGCTGCGCGCGGGTCAGCACGAGCACCGCCGCCTTGGGATTGGCGGGGATGACCGCGCCGGATTTCAGCCGTGGAAGGCCTTCGGAGTCGATGGCGGAATTGCGGCTCGTCCCCTTTGCGATCTCTGCGGCGGACGGGTCGAAAATCCCGTCCTTGCAAAAGCCCACGAACAGGATCGAAGGGAAGTCACGCTCGAGATACTCGCGCGCATGATCGCGCAGGCATTCGGCCTGATCCCAGCGCAGGGCGGGGTTCTCAGCGGAGCCTTGGGCGAATGCTGCGCCCGTCGATGCGAGGGCGATCCCTGCCGCGGCAAGGATCGGAAAGGCAGAAAACTGAAACGACGCAACGAACATGACGATGATCCGAACCGAGTTGAACCATTTCAACAGGCTAACAAATCGGAGGGATTCGGCAAAGCGCGGCGGGGGCGGGGAGAAACATGCTCGGGCATTGCGCGGAGCTGTCGGTTTTTGTTCGGTTCTGGTCGAATCGCGCAAAAAGGCGCTTCACAAAATCGTGAGCAATAGATCGGCCTATCTTCGAGAAACTTCGAAATTCCTATGAAAAATAGGGATTGAGGAGGCACGGCTCGGCATCGGGTAACGCGACCGAGCGTCAAAGCGAAAACGAAATCACTCTCTTGTTTTGTTCCTGTTACATCCGCACACTACGCCGCGTAGCGCGGAGGCTTCGCTTGGGGCCTCAGATCCATCCAACAATGAATCCCGCTACATATGGGAGGAAGACATGAAGAATTTTGCACTCGGTGCGGCGCTTGCGTCGGCCTCGATCATTGCGCCCTTCACGGCCAATGCAGCGACGGAAATCCAGTTCTGGCACGCCTTTACCGGCCGTCTCGGCGAGCTCGTCGATCAGCAGGTCAAGGACTTCAATGCCAGCCAGGACCAGTATGAGGTCGTGGCGACCAACAAGGGCAACTACTCGGAAACGCTGAACGCCGGGATCGCCGCGTTCCGCGCCGGTGAGCAGCCCGACATCCTGATGGTGTTCGAGGTCGGCACGGCGACGATGATGGCCGCCAAGGGCGCGATCAAGCCGGTCTATCAGGTGATGGCCGACGCGGGCGTCGACTTCAATCCCGACGATTATATCGGCGCGGTGAAGGGCTACTACACCACCACCGACGGCAAGATGCTGTCGCTGCCCTTCAACTCCTCGACCCCGGTTCTCTGGGTCAACCGCGACATGCTCGACGAGGCAGGCGTGGCCAAGGATGCGCCGCTGACCACCTGGGAAGATGTCGGCAAGGTGCTCGACCAGCTGAAGGCCTCGGGCGTCGATTGCCCGATGACCACCGCATGGCAGAGCTGGATCCAGCTCGAGAACCTCTCGGCCTATCACAACGTCCCGTTCGCCAGCCAAGAGAACGGCTTCGCCGGTCTCGACGCGAAGCTGGAATTCAACGGCCCCGTTCAGGTCAAGCATATCCAGACGCTGGGTGACTGGGCCAAGAAGGGCGAGTTCATCTACAAGGGCCGCCGCAACGAAGGTGGCGCCGACTTCCGCGCCGGCACCTGCGCGCTCTTCACCGAGAGCTCGGCCGGCTACGCGGGCATCAAGTCCGAAGCCAAGTTCAACTTCGAAGTGCACCCGCTGCCCTATTGGGGTGACGTGGACGGTGCGCCGCAGAACACCATCATCGGGGGCGCTTCGCTCTGGGTGATGTCGGGCAAGGATGACGACCACTACAAGGGTGTCGCCGAGTTCCTGAGCTATCTCTCCTCGCCGGAAGTGCAGGCGAAGTGGCACCAGGACACCGGCTATCTGCCGATCACCAAGGCTGCGGCTGATCTGACCCGCGAGCAGGGCTTCTATGACGCGAACCCCGGCACCGATGTGGCCGTGAAGCAGATGACCGCGAATGCGCCGACCGAGAACTCGAAGGGCATCCGTCTGGGCAACTTCGACCAGATCCGCGGCATCAT
This sequence comes from Thioclava sp. ISO4, assembly GCF_058105145.1. Classification (NCBI taxonomy): domain Bacteria; kingdom Pseudomonadati; phylum Pseudomonadota; class Alphaproteobacteria; order Rhodobacterales; family Paracoccaceae; genus Thioclava; species Thioclava sp. ISO4. The sequence goes on along the minus strand of NZ_CM176571.1, from coordinate 3,701,529 downwards.
CGACGAGGAACTGGAAGCTGTCTGGGCCGGTGACAAGACCGCTCAGGACGCGCTCGACAACGCGGTGGAGCGTGGCAACCAGCTGCTGCGCCGCTTCGAGCAAGCCAACCGCTAACCCAAATCCGGCCGCGGGCAGGCGAGACCTGCCCGCGGCTATTTCTATTCGAAGGCCCCGATCCCGATATGGAAAAACGCGTAACCTTCAAGGGCTGGCTCTTGCCGATGCTGCTGCTTGCGCCGCAGTTGATCGTCTCGGGCGTGTTCTTCTTCTACCCGGCGGGCGAGGCGGTGTGGCAATCGCTGTTCATCCCCGATCCGTTCGGCCTGTCGATGCAATATGTGGGCCTCGGCAATTTCGAATATCTCTTCAACGACCCCTATTACCGCGCGTCCTTCGTGACGACGGCGGTGTTCTCGACGCTGGTGACGCTGGTCTCGATGATCCCGGCGCTGTTTCTCGCGGTGCTGGCGGATCGGCTGGTGAAAGGGGCGGGGACCTATCGCACGCTCTTGATCTGGCCCTATGCGGTCGCGCCCGCGGTGGCCGGTGTGCTGTGGCTGTTCATGTTCAACACGCGGATCGGTGTGGTCGCCTTCTATCTCAACCAGATGGGCTACGACTGGAACCATGTGCTCAACGAGCATGAGGCGATGGGGCTCGTCGTCGTGGCGTCGGCCTGGGGGCGGATCAGCTACAACTTCCTGTTCTATTTCGCGGCGCTGCAAGCGGTGCCGAAATCGGTGATCGAGGCGGCGGCGATCGACGGGGCGCGGTTCTGGCGGCGTTTCTTCACGATCGTGCTGCCGCTCCTGTCGCCCACGACCTTCTTTCTGCTGGTCGTCAACATCGTCTACGCCTTCTTCGAGACTTTCGGCGTGATCCACACGATCACCTCCGGCGGGCCGCAACAGGCCACCACGATCCTCGTCTACAAGGTCTACGCGGACGGGTTCGTCGGTCAGGACCTCGGCAGCTCTGCCGCGCAATCCGTGGTACTGCTGGTGGTCGTGGGCTTCCTGACGGTGCTGCAATTCAAATTCGTCGAGAAGCGGGTGCATTACTGATGGCTGACATGCACAACGAACCGCCCCCGGGCATGGTGGAAAAGCGCGGCTCCGGCCTTTGGCTGACCCATGTGCTGATGATCGCGGGCGTGCTGGTGATCTTCTTCCCGATCTGGCTGGCCTTCGTGGCCTCGACCCATACCCAGCAAGAGATCGCGCAGGCGCCGATGCCGGTGATGCCGGGCTCGCACCTGATCCAGAACTACTCGGATGCGCTGTTTTCCGGGGTGAACGTGCCGGTGGCCACTATGCTGGTGAACTCGCTGGTGATGGCGTTGGGGATCGCGCTTGGCAAGATCGCGATCTCGCTCTTGTCGGCCTTCGCGATCGTCTATTTCCGCTTTCCGGGGCGACGCTTCTTCTTTTGGATGATCTTCATCACGCTGATGCTGCCGGTCGAGGTGCGGATCGTGCCGACCTACGAAGTCGTGGCGGGCTTTGGGATGCTCAACAGCTATTCCGGCCTGATCCTGCCGCTGATCGCGTCGGCCACGGCGACCTTCCTGTTCCGGCAGTTCTTCCTGACGGTGCCGGACGAGCTGGCCGAGGCCGCCCGCGTCGATGGCGCGCGCCCGATGCGCTTCTTCTTCGATATCCTGCTGCCGATGAGCCGCACGAATATCGCGGCGCTCTTCGTGATCCTCTTCATCTATGGCTGGAACCAGTATCTCTGGCCGCTCCTGATCACCACCAATCCCGAGATGAACACCATCGTCATGGGGCTCAAACAGATGTTCCCGTCGGGCGACGATATCGCCGATTGGCCGGTCATCATGGCGACCTCGATCCTCGCGATGATCCCGCCGGTGATCGTGGTGATCTCGATGCAGAAACTCTTCATTCGCGGCCTCGTGGACAGCGAGAAATAAGGGCAGACAATGGCGACCGTTGAACTCGAAAATATCAAGAAACGTTTCGGCAAGACCGAGGTTCTGCACGGGGTCTCGATCGACATCCAGGATGGCGAATTCATCGTCATCGTCGGTCCTTCCGGCTGCGGGAAATCGACGCTTCTGCGCATGGTCGCGGGGCTGGAGAGCATCTCCGAGGGCGAAATCCGCATCGGCGAGGCCCGCGTGAACGAGCGCGAGCCGATGGATCGCGACATCGCGATGGTGTTCCAGAACTACGCGCTCTATCCGCATATGTCGGTGCGCCAGAACATGGGCTACGGGCTGAAAATCGCGGGCATGGCGAAACCCGAGATCAAGCGACGCGTCGACGAGGCTGCGAAGCTGTTGCAGCTGTCGGACTATCTCGAGCGCAAGCCGCGCGAATTGTCGGGCGGGCAGCGACAGCGGGTCGCGATGGGCCGTGCCATCGTGCGCGAGCCGTCGGTCTTCCTGTTCGACGAGCCGCTGTCGAACCTCGACGCCAAGCTGCGGGTGCAGATGCGTGTCGAGATCCGCGAGCTGCAGCGCAAGCTCGGCGTGACCGCGCTCTACGTGACCCACGATCAGGTCGAGGCGATGACCATGGCCGACCGGATGATCGTGATGAACGGCGGTGTGGCCGAGCAGATCGGCACGCCGCTCGAAGTCTATGAGCGCCCCGTGACGATTTTCGCGGCGCAGTTCATCGGCAGCCCGTCGATGAACATCATCGATGCCGAGGTGCGCGGCGGTCAGGTGATGCTGGGCCATGTCACGCTCGGCCCGACCGATTTGCCCGATCGCCCGGTCAGCCTCGGCATTCGGCCCGAACACCTGCATCCCGACGATAACGGGCATCTGACGCTGAATGTCACCCTGTCCGAGCCGCTGGGCGCGAACACGCTCCTGCACGGCACGCTGGAAGGGCGCGGCGAGGCGATGACCGCGGCGCTGCCGGGCGTGCATATGGAGAAGCAAGCGGTGGGGCAGGTGCGGCTCTCGGTGAATGCCGAGGACCTGCATCTCTTCGATCCGAAATCCGGTCAGCGGCTGAATTAAGCCGCCCCGATCCGGTGGCTGATCGCTTTGGCCGCCTGAGCGACCGCGTGCCCGAGGGCGGGCAGGCGGCTGTCGGGAATCCGCTGCACGGGGCCGGAGACCGAAATCCCCGCCACCGCGTCGCCATGCGCGTCGAAAATCGGTGCGGCGATGCAGCGCATTCCCAGTGTGCGTTCTTCATCGTCCACCGCGTAGCCCTGCGCCGTGACCCGCGCCAGTTCGGCACGCAGCGTCGGCGCATCTCCGATGGTGCGGTCATTGAACCGCGTGAAGTCGTGCTCTGCGAGGAGCTGGTCGAGCCGGTCCGGCGCGTAGGTGCTCAGAAGCGCCTTGCCGATGCCCGACGCGCGCAGCGGCGCGATGGTGCCCGGCGGGAAGAACGCCCGGATCGGATCATGCGTCTCAACCTGCCCGGTAAACAGCACCTGTCCCGCCCGCTCGACACCCAGATTTGACGTCTCCCCGGTCGAACGCATCAGATCCTGCATCAGCGGCCGCGCGCGCTCGAAGACATTGGTGCGCCGCAGGAAGGCCGAGCCGATGCGGAAGGCTGCCGGGCCGATATGCCAGTCCTGTGCCTCGGGCTCCACGAAATCGCGGGCATGAAGCGTGGCCAGAACCCGGTGCATCGTCGCGGGCGACTGGTCCAGCTCGCGCGCGATGGCGCTCAGCGACAGCCCACCATGCCGCGCCAGAAGGTCCAGCACATCGAGCGCCCGGTCCAGCGCGAGGATCGTGCCCTGCGCGGGGTCGGTGTTGAAGCCTTTCGGGCGGCCCTTCCGGCGGGGCATGGTCATCGGGCGCACCTCTGAGCGGCAAAAAGAAATATCTAACGCAGTATAAAACAAAATCTAATTTCACTGTATGAAAAACGCAAAGCGCTGAATTTCCTTCGAATTCTTGGCTGACGCGGTGCAAACGCCCACGATCCGCAAAAATTTCTGCGTCAGCCCCGCCATGGTAGAAACGCTTCCGACACATGGAGGAGGCGTCATGATCCATCTCAATCCCGTTTTCATTCCGGGCCCGACCAACATCCCCGAGGCGCTGCGCAAAGCCGTCGATATTCCGACGATGGATCACCGCAGCCCCGGTTTCGCCGATATCATCCACCCGGCGCTGGACGGTGTGAAGAAGGTGCTCAAGACGACCACGGGCGAGGCCTTCGTCTTCCCCGCGACCGGCACCGGTGGCTGGGAGACGGCGATCACCAATACGCTCTCGCCCGGCGACAAGGTTCTGGCCTGCCGCAACGGGATGTTCAGTCACAAATGGATCGACATGTGCCAGCGCTACGGGCTGGAGGTCGAGGTGGTCAGCGTCGCATGGGGCGAGGGCATTCCGGTCGAGCGCTTCGCGGACATCCTCGGCGCCGACACGGGCCACCAGATCAAGGCGTTGCTCGCCACCCATAACGAGACCGCAACCGGCGTGACCTCGGATGTCGCGGGCATCCGGCGGGCGATGGACGCGGCGGCGCATCCGGCGCTGTTCTTCGTGGATGGCGTCAGCTCGATCGGGTCGATGGAGTTCCGGATGGATGACTGGGGCGTCGATGTCGCGGTCACCGGCAGCCAGAAAGGCTTCATGCTACCGCCGGGCCTCGCCATCACCGGGTTCTCGCAAAAGGCGCTGGAGGCGGTCGAGGGCGCAAAGCTGCCGCGTTGCTTCTTCGACATTCGCGACATGCGCACGGGCTACGCGGCCAACGGCTACCCCTACACGCCGCCGGTGGGGATGCTGAACGGGCTGAAAGCGTCCTGCGACATGCTGCTGGAGGAGGGGCTGGGCAATGTCTTCGCCCGTCACGCCCGGATCGCCGAAGGGGCGCGCCGCGCGGTGGCGGCCTGGGGGATGGAGCTTTGCGCCGTCTCGCCCGATCTCTACTCCAACAGCGTCAGCGCGGTGCGTGCGCCCGATGGGTTCGACGCGGGTCGGATCGTGGCGCAGGCGCTGAATACTTATGGCGTGGCCTTCGGGGGCGGGCTGGGAGATGTCGCGGGCAAGGTGTTCCGCATCGGGCATCTGGGTCTGATGACCGATGTGATGGCGCTCTCGGGGCTGGCCACGGCCGAGATGGCGATGGTCGATCTCGGCCTGCCGGTGGAGCTGGGCAGCGGGGTTGCCGCAGCCCAGGCGCATTACCGCGAGACCGCCGCCACCTCTGTGCGACAAGCCGCCGCGTAAGAGCGGTCAGGTTCGGGCGCTGGCGAGCCTTCCCAGCATCGTCAGCGCCTGATCCATCTGCTCGAGCGAGACGAATTCGTCGGCCTTGTGGGCCTGCTCGATCGAGCCGGGCCCGCAGATCACCGCATCCATCCCGAGCGACTGGAACAGCCCGGCCTCGGTGTTGAAGGCGACGCAGCCTGCATGGTTCTGACCTGTCAGCGCGAAGACGAGATCGCGCGCGGCATTGTCGTCCATCGGCTCGAGCCCCACGACCTCGCCGATGGTCTCGGTAGCGATCCCGGCCTCGGGCGCGATGGCGCGCATCTCGGGCAGCAGCGTGTCTTCGACGTAGCTCGCGATCTCGCCTTTGACGAACTCCATATCGGCGGTATTGATCGGGCGCATCTCCCAGGCCAGTTCGGCGCGCGGCGCGATCACGTTATGGGAGATACCGCCCTTCAGCGCGCCCACGTTCAGCGTCGTCTGCGGCGGGTCGAAGCGCGAGCCTTCGGGGCAGCGTTTGACAAGTTCGGCGCGCAGCTCGAACAGGCGGTTGATGTAGCGCACCGCGTATTCGACCGCGTTCACGCCCTTCTCGGGGGCGGAGCTGTGGCCCGGCAGCCCCTCGAAGCGCACGGTATATTCGCAGCAGCCCTTGTTGCCGTCGAAGACCTGCATCGAGGTCGGCTCGCCGATGATGCAAAGCGCGGGTTTGACCGGGCGTTTCGCGAGCAGCTTCACAAGTTCCTGCGCGCCCAGACAACCGACCTCCTCGTCATGGGTGAAGGCGAAATGGATCGGGCGGGATTTAGCCGCCTCGGCCAGCAGATCGAGCGAGCCGAGACAGGCCGCGATGAACCCTTTCATGTCGCAGGCGCCGCGCCCGTAGAGCTTGCCGTCGCGCTCGGTCATGTCGAACGGATCGCTGGTCCAGTCCTGATCGGTGACCGGCACCACGTCCGAATGGCCCGACAGCACCAGCCCGCCGTCGCGCGGCGCGCCCAGTGTCGCGAAGAGGTTCGCCTTGTGGCCGCTCTCGTCGACCATCACTTCCACCGCCGCGCCGACGGTTTCCAGCCGGTCCGCGATATAGTGGATGATCGGCAGATTGCTGTCGGTCGAAATCGTGGGGTAGGCGATCAGGTCCGAGAGGATCGCGCGGGTGGTGTCGATCCGCATGGGCTCAGTCCTTGATGAACAGTTTGCGCTCGACGTTGCACAGGGGCAGGGCGGGGCCGTCCTCGGTGATCACGATGGTTTCCGTCGTCTCCATCCCCCAATGATCCATCCAGAGGCCGGGCATGAAGTGGAAGGTCATGCCGGGCTCCAGGATCGTCTCGTCGGTGTCGCGGATCGAGACGGTGTGCTCGCCCCAATCCGGCGGGTAGGAGCAGCCCACCGCGTAGCCCGCGCGGTTAGGGCGTTCGATGCCGACCTTGGCGAGTTCTACATTCAGCGCGCGCGCGATGTCGCAGGCGCGGTTGCCGGCGCGGGCGACCTCGATCCCGGCGTTCAGCCCTTCGGTCAGGGCCTCGGACGCGTCGATCATGTGTTGCGGCGGCTTGCCGAGGAATACGGTCCGACAGAGCGGCGCGTGATAGCGGCGGTAGCAGCCCGACTGTTCGACGAAGGTCGCCTCGCCCGCCTTCAGCGCCTCGCCGTTCCATGTCAGGTGCGGCGCAGACGCGTCGGGGCCCGAGGGCAGCATCGGCACGATGGCCGGATAATCGCCCCAGCTGTCTTCCTCGCCCTGCACGGCGGTGCGATACAGCTCGCCCACCAGATCGTGCTTGCGCAGCCCCGGCTCGGCCAGCTCCATCGCGCGTTCGATCACCAGTTCGGAAATCCGCGCCGCGCGGCGCATGAAGCGCAACTCCTCGTCGGATTTGATCAGGCGCTGCCAGTTCACCAGCACCGAAGCGTCGAGCAGCGTGGCCTCGGGCAGCCCTTCATAGAGCGTCGCATGGGCCTTCGCGGTATAGAAATAGGTCTCCATCTCGACGCCGATCCGGGCCTTGCCGTAGCCCATGATCCGCAGGTGCGAGGCGAGGTCTTCCATCGGGTGCATGATGTCGGATTGCACCATCGCGTCGTTGTAATGGAGGATGTGCTCCTCCTCCATCCAGACGGTGCGACGCGCGCCATTGGCATCCATGAAGCGCCCCCACCAGTAGGGCGCGCCTTCCATCGGCAGGATCACCCCCTGATGGGTATAGAAGGACCAGCCGTCATAGCCCGTCAGCCAGAACTGGTTCGAGGGGTTGGTGATGAAGAGAATGTCGATCTCGCGTTGCGCCATCGCCGCACGCACAAGCGCGATCCGGCGGGAATATTCGAGTTCGCTGAAGTGCACGTTTTCGATCGGCATTCGGGCTTCTTTCTGCTGGCGTTATCTCGCGCAGGTTGGGGCGCGCCCCCGAGCGAGGTCAAGGCCAAAACGAAAACGTGCGGCCCCCGGGAGGACCGCACGTTCGCGTGATTTGGTGCAGTGGATGTAACCGCTTACGGAATGAGCCGCTCGATGATCAGATCGGCCGCTTCCTCGGGGCTGATCGCGGTGGTGTCGATCCGCATCTCGGCGTTCTCGGGCGCCTCATAGGGCGAGTCGATGCCGGTGAAGTTCTTCAGCTGACCGGCGCGCGCCTTGGCATAAAGCCCTTTCACGTCGCGGGCCTCGGCCACTTCCAGCGGCGTGTCCACGAAGACTTCGAGGAATTCGCCCGGCTGCATCATCGCGCGGACCATGTCGCGCTCGGAGCGGAAGGGCGAGATGAACGCCGTGACAACGATCAGGCCCGCATCGGTCATCAGCTTCGCGACCTCGCCGACGCGGCGGATGTTCTCCACGCGGTCGGCCTCGGTGAAGCCCAGATCCTTATTCAGGCCGTGGCGCACGTTGTCGCCATCGAGCAGGAAGGTGTGGCGGTTCATCCGCGCCAGCTTCTTCTCGACGATATTGGCGATGGTCGACTTGCCCGAGCCCGAGAGGCCCGTCAGCCAGACCACGGCGGGTTTCTGATGCTTCATGTTGGCATGATGCTCGCGCCCGATATCGGTCGCCTGCCAGTGGATGTTCTGAGCCCGGCGCAGCGCGAAGTTGATCATCCCCGCAGCCGCCGTCTGGTTGGTCATCTTGTCGATCAGGATGAACCCGCCCAGATCGCGGTTCTCGCCATAGGGCGCGAAGGGGATCTCGCGGTCGGTGGTGATGTTGGCCACGCCGATCGCGTTCAGGTCCAGCGTCTTCGTCGCCAGATGCTCCTGCGTGTTGACGTTCACCTCGTATTTCGGCTCGTGGACGGTAGCCGAAACCGTCTGCGTGCCGATTTTCAGCCAATAGGCGCGGCCCGGCACAAGTTCGGTCTCGTCCATCCAGACGATTGTGGATTCGAACTGATCGGCGACCTCCAGCGGCTCTTTCGCGGCAACGATGACCTGACCGCGCGAGCAGTCGATCTCGTCGGCCAGCGTGATCGTCGTGGATTCGCCCGCCACCGCCATGTCGCGGTCGCCCTCCAAGCTGACGATCCGCGCGACCGTCGAGGTTTTGCCCGAGGGCAGCACACGGACCTCGTCGCCCGGTTTCACGGTGCCCGAGGCGATCAGCCCGGAGAAGCCGCGGAAATCGAGGTTCGGGCGGTTCACCCATTGCACCGGCATCCGGAAGGGGCGCTCCTGATCGGAGGTCACGTCCACTTCGACCGCCTCAAGGTAGGGCAGCAGCGAGGGCCCCTTGTACCAAGGGGTTTTCTCGCTCGGGCCGGTGATGTTGTCGCCCTTGAAGCCCGAGATCGGGATCGGGGTGAAGCCTTCGATGCCGATGCTGTCGGCGAAGGTTTTGTAATCGGCCACGATCTCGTCGAAGGTCGCCTGATCGTAATCGACGAGGTCCATCTTGTTCACCGCCAGCACGATATGGCGGATGCCCAGCTGGTGGACGAGATAGGAGTGGCGCCGCGTCTGGGTCAGCACGCCCTTGCGCGCGTCGATCAGGATCACGGCCAGATCGGCGGTCGAGGCGCCGGTGACCATGTTGCGGGTATATTGCTCGTGGCCGGGCGTGTCCGCGACGATGAACTTGCGCTTCTCGGTTGCGAAGAAGCGGTAGGCCACGTCGATGGTGATGCCCTGTTCGCGCTCGGCGGCGAGACCGTCGACCAGCAGTGCGAAGTCGATCTCCTGACCTTGGGTGCCAACGCGCTTGGAATCGGCTTCCAAGGCGGCGAGCTGATCCTCGAAGATCATCTTGCTGTCATAGAGCAGTCGCCCGATCAGCGTCGATTTCCCGTCATCGACCGAGCCGCAGGTGATGAAGCGCAGCATGGTCTTGTGTTGATGCGCCTCGAGATAGGCGTCGATATCCTGCGCGATCAGCGCGTCGGTCTTGTAGATCGGATCATTGGTCGTCATGTCGGCTCACCTGATAGGGTGGAAATGAAGGCGCGCGTGCGGCTCGGGAGGGGAGGGCTCAGAAGTAGCCTTCCTGTTTCTTCTTCTCCATCGAGGCGCTCTGATCGTGGTCGATCGCGCGGCCCTGACGCTCGGAGGTGGTGGTCAGCAGCATTTCCTGAATGACTTCCGGAAGGGTCTGCGCCTCGCTCTCGACGGCGCCCGTCAGCGGGTAGCAGCCCAGCGTGCGGAAGCGGACCGAGCGCATCTTCGGCTCCTCGCCGTCGCGCAGCGGGAAGCGGTCGTCGTCGACCATCAGGATCAGCCCGTCGCGTTCCACCGTCGGGCGCGGGGCCGAGAAATAGAGCGGGACGATCTCGATCCCTTCGAGGTGGATATATTGCCAGATGTCCAGCTCGGTCCAGTTCGAGATCGGGAAGACGCGGACGCTCTCGCCCTTCGCCTTCTTGGCGTTGTAGAGGCGCCAAAGCTCGGGGCGCTGGTTCTTCGGGTCCCAGCGGTGATTGGCCGAGCGGAAGGAGAAGACGCGTTCCTTCGCGCGGGATTTCTCCTCGTCGCGGCGCGCGCCGCCGAAGGCTACGTCGAAGCCGTGCTTGTCCAGCGCCTGTTTCAGACCTTCGGTCTTCCACATGTCGGTATGCAGCGAGCCGTGATCGAACGGGTTGATCCCCGTGGCCTTCGCCTCGGGGTTCTGGTGCACGATCAGCTCCATCCCCGCATCCTTCGCGGCCTTGTCGCGCAGGTTGTACATCGCCTGGAATTTCCACGTCGTGTCGACATGCATCAGCGGGAAGGGCGGCGGCGACGGGTAGAAGGCCTTTTTCGCGAGATGCAGCATCACCGCGCTGTCCTTGCCGACGGAATAGAGCATGACCGGATTGTCGGCTTCGGCCACGACTTCGCGCAGGATGTGAATGCTCTCGGCTTCGAGCCGCTGCAGGTGAGTCAGGGTCTTGTTCATGAGGGAGGTCTCTGTCTGAACGCGGTTTTCCGAGATATAGGCGGCGGGTTTTGCTGGATAACCCCCCAAATGGGAGGTAAATAGGGCTTATGTTGGGTCAGTCCGAAAACACTCTGTTGATCAACGCGCTCTTCGCGGCGGCGAGCGAGGGGGGGAAGGCGGGCTGGGTGCGCTTTCTCGAGCGGCTTTGCGATGCTGCCCATGCGGAGGGCGCGGCGGTGCAGATCCTCGCGAACGAGGGGGAGGGCGCGGGCTGGCAGGTCGGCAAGATCGCCTTGCCGGAGGCCGTGCGCCTGCATCCGATGCGCCTGGACCGCGTCTATTCGCAGATCGATCTGCCGGGCGAGGTCGAATGGCCCGGGCCGCTGCGCGCGCTGAAAGTCGCGGCGGGGGCGGCGGGACAGGTGGTGTTGATGATCGCGCGCCCGCACAGGGATTTCCGCGCGGCGGAGGCTTTGGCGCTCTCGACGCTCGCGCCGCATCTGGGGCAGGCGGTGGTGATCCGCGATGCGCTCGGTGGCGAGCGGGCGCGTGCCGCGCGCGACGCAGAGGCAGCGGAAGCGCTCGGCGCGGGCTGGGTGGTTCTGACGCCTGCGGGGACGGTCCTCGCATTCGATCCGCGCGTGGCGGCGACGTTCGACGCGCAGGGCTGGTTGCGGCTGCGGATGGGCGCGCGTCCGGAATTCGTCGATCCCGATGCCGCGCTGCGCTTTCGTCAGACATTGGCGAAGCTCGGGGAGGGGCGGGAGGTCGTCCGGCCGATCCCGCTTGGCCCTGAGGGGCGGGGCGTGCTGCGGCTCGCGTCGGGGCAGTGGCGGGGCAGTCCCGCGCTGATCGGCCATCTGCGTGACATGCCGCGGGCCGAAGCTTTGCCGGTCGCGCGGATCGCCGGGGCGCTCGATCTCAACCGCTCCGAGGCGCGGCTTGCGGCGCTTCTGTGCGATGGGGCGAGCCTGCGCGAGGCGGCCGAGCGGCTGGGTTGGACGCTGGAGACCGCGCGCTCGACCTCGAAGCAGATCTACGCCCGCGCCGGTGTCAGCGGCCAGACGGGCCTGTTGCGCAAGATGTTCGGCTCGGCGCTCTGGCTGGGTTAACCGCGTGCGAAGAAGACCGCCGCCATCACCAGCCCGACCGCGATGATGAAGCCGCGCAGCAGCGCCATATTGGTGATCCGCTTCGACAGATGCGCGCCCAGATAGCCGCCGACGGCGCTTGCGACGCCCAGCACCAGCACCGCCTGCCAGTCGATCAGCCCGGCTACCGCGTAGGTCACGACCGAGACCAGCGACAGCACCGCCGAGACGAGGTTCTTCAACCCATTCATCGCGTGCAAATCGGTAAAGCCGATCAGGCCGAGCGCCGCGAGCAGCATGATCCCGAGCCCGCCGTTGAAATAACCGCCGTAGATCGTCACCGCCATCAGCAGGGCAAAGGCCGACACCGCGCCCATCGTGCAACCCGAGCGCTGGAGCGCTTTCAGCAGGATCGGCCCGAAAGCGAAGGCCGCCGTCGCCAGCAACAACAGCCACGGCACCACGCCTGCGAACAGCTTTTCAGGGGTGATCAGCAGTAGCAGCGCGCCGAGAAACCCGCCCGCGACGGCCGCGATCAGGATCGTGCGCAGCGCCATCGGCCCCTTGTGGCGCAGCTCGTGACGGAAGGCCCAAGCGCTCGACAGATAGCCGGGCAGGGCGGCCAGCGTCGCGGTCGCATTCGCGGTGATCGGCGGCACGCCGGTCCAGACGAGCGCGGGGAAGGACAGGAATGTCCCGCCGCCCGCGACCGCATTCAAAGCGCCCGCCGCGAGACCGGCGAGCGCGAGGATCAGAAAAGACAGCATTCTCTACCGTAATCAGCCAAGTTCAGGTGCGACCGGAACGACGATCCGCCCGCGCACCTTTCCATCGAGGAATTTCGGCGCGGTTGCAATCACGTCTTCCAGAGCGACCTCGGTTTCCATCGCGGCGAGCTTGTCCATGTCGAGATCGGCGGCCAGACGGCGCCATGCCTCGACGCGGTCGTTGATCGGGCACATCACGCTGTCGACCCCGGCAAGGGTCACGCCGCGCAAGATGAAGGGGGCCACGGAGGTCGGCAGGTTCATCGAGCCCGCCAGCCCGCAGGCCGCGACGGTGCCGCGATAGGTCATCATCGACAGGACATTGGCGAGTACTTCGCCGCCGACCACGTCGACCGCACCGGCCCAGCGTTCCTTGTTCAGCGGGCGCGGTTTGCCCGAGACCTCATCGCGCGCGACGATCGAGGATGCGCCAAGCGATTTGAGATAGGCTTCCTCTTCGGGGCGTCCGGTGACGGCCGCGACGGTGTAGCCGAGCTTGCCCAGAAGCGCGGTCGCCACGCTGCCCACGCCGCCGGTCGCGCCGGTCACGACGACCTCGCCGCTTTCGGGCGTGACGCCATGCGCCTCGAGCGCCATCACGCAGAGCATCGCCGTGTAGCCCGCCGTGCCGATCGCCATCGCCTGACGCAAGGAGATCCCGTCGGGCAGCTTCACCAGCCAGTCGCCCTTCAGATGGGCGCGCTCTGCCAGCCCGCCCCAGTGCTTCTCGCCCACGCCCCAGCCGTTGAGCACGACCCGGTCGCCCTTGGCGAAATCGGGATGCTTGCTGTCGGCCACGATGCCCGAGCAGTCGATGCCCGGCACCATCGGGAAGCTGCGCACCACGGGGCCCGCACCGGTGATCGCCAAGGCGTCTTTGTAGTTCAGCGTCGAGTAGGCGACGTCGACGGCAACCTGGCCCTCGGCCAGATCGGGCAGGTCGATCTCCTTGAGCGCGGCGCTCTGGGTCTCTTCGGGTTTCTCGATCAGAATGGCTTTGACCATGGGGTGTCCTTTCAGCTTCGGGCGAGCCGCAGGAAGCCGTCGGTAAAACGGCGCAGCGGCTCGGGGTTGCGTTGAAGTTTGGTGCGCAGGACCGCGCCTTCCCAGCCGGTCCAGAAGATTTCGGCCAGTATCTCGGGGTCTTGGGTGGCGGGCACGTCGCCCGTTGCTTGACCCGCACGCAGGCAGTCCGCGACCAGCGCCTGCCAGCTTTCCAACACGGCGATGAGGCGGGCGCGATACTCCTCGGGCAGTCTGCTCATCTCCTGTCCGAGATTGCCGATCAGGCAGCCCCGGCGGAAATCGTATTTCGCCATGCCCGCCTCGGCGTCGCGGGTGAAAGCCTGCAGTCGAGCGAGTGGGGTCAGGTCGGCGCGGTCGAGCGAGCGGGACAGCTTGTCGCGGAAAAAAGCGCCGTAGGCTTCGATCAGCTCGGCGCCGAACGCGGCCTTGTTCGGGAAATAGTGGTAGAAGCTGCCCTTCGTGACACCGGCGGCCGCGGTGATCTCGTCGAGGCCGACATTGGCGTAGCCACCCTCGGTCAGTTGTGCGAGCCCCGCCCGGATTAGCGCCTTGCGCGCGGCCTGATCGTCCGGCTTGCGCGGCGGACGACCCCGGCGGCGGGGGGCGTTGGAATCGGGGGCGATGACGCTCATGCGGATTTAATATACCAATCGGTATGATAAATAAAGCGCCGCGACGACGGATGTTCCTCTGCCGTTCGAGCGCGGCGCGACAGGCGCGCCGTTTTCCAGCGTCACCGCGCGCAGAGCCCGTACGGAGCCTGCGTGTCAGTCAAAATCCGAAAGGAGAGAGCCGCTTGGCCCGACTTCAGCGCCGGTTCATTGCATCGCGCAGCGCCGCGCCGAACGCGCCATTGCCGCTGTCTTTTTCCGGCGCCTTGCCTTGGCCCTTGCCGGCGCCTTTGCCACGGGGGCCTTGCGGCCCGGGTTTGCCCCGATCCTGACCCTTATCCTGCCGCGCCGGACCTTTGCCCCGGGCAGGAGCGCCGCCCTCGGATTGCTTGCGCATCGACAGGCCGATCCGTTTACGCGGGATGTCGACCTCGGTCACGCGCACGCGCACCACATCGCCCGCTTTCACCACCTCATGCGGATCCTTCACGAAGCGATCCGCGAGCTGGCTGACATGCACCAGCCCGTCCTGATGCACGCCGATATCCACGAAGGCACCGAAGGCCGCGACGTTTGTCACGGTGCCCTCCAGGCTCATCCCCGGCTTGAGGTCCTTGATGTCCTCTACGCCGTCGGTGAATTGCGCCGTCTTGAACGTGGGACGCGGGTCGCGGCCGGGTTTTTCCAGCTCCGCGAAGATGTCGCGGATCGTGGGCAGGCCGAAATCGCCGGTCACGAATTGCTCCGCGCGCAGGTCTTTCAGCGCGGTCGGCTGGCCCATGATCTCGCGGATGTCGCGGCCGCAGCTTTGCACGATCTTGCGTGCGACCGCGTAGGCTTCGGGGTGGACCGAGGAGGCATCGAGCGGCTCTTCGCCGTCACGAATGCGCAGGAAGCCCGCGCATTGCTCGAAGGCCTTCGGGCCGAGCCCTGCCACCTCCATCAGCGCGCGGCGCGAGGGGAAGGCGCCATGCGCGTCGCGATGCGCGACGATAGCCTGCGCCAGCGCGGGCCCGAGCCCCGCCACCTGCGCCAGAAGCGGTGCGGAGGCCATGTTCAGATCGACGCCCACCGCGTTCACCGCGTCCTCGACGACCGCCTCCAGCGCCTGCGACAGGCGGCGCTGATCCACGTCGTGCTGGTACTGCCCGACGCCGATGCTCTGCGGTTCGATCTTCACCAGCTCCGCGAGCGGGTCCTGCAGGCGCCGCGCGATCGAGACCGCCCCGCGCAGGCTCACATCCAGATCGGGGAATTCGCGCGCGGCCAATTCCGAGGCCGAATAGACCGACGCGCCCGCCTCCGAGACGACCACTTTCGTCGGCGCGCGCACCCCCGGCGGCAGCAGCTTCAGCGTGTCGGCGACCATGCGTTCGGTCTCGCGGCTGGCGGTGCCGTTGCCGATGGCGATCAGCTCGACGCCGTGGCGTTTGACCATGTCGATGATCTTCGCCTCCGCCCCGCGCAGATCCATTTTCGGCTGGAACGGGTAGAGCGTCGCAGTCTCCAGAACTTTGCCGGTCGCGTCCACCACGGCGGCCTTCACCCCGGTGCGGATGCCCGGATCGAGGCCCAGTGTCGCGCGCGGACCGGCGGGCGCGGCCAGCAGCAGATCATGCAGGTTGCGCGCGAAGACCTTGATCGCTTCGTCATGGGCGCGCTGGCGCAGCTCGCCCAGAAGGTCGACATAGAGCGAGACCGAGAATTTCACCCGCCAGGCCCACCGCGCCACGTCGCGCAGCCACAGATCGCCGGGACGCCCGGCCTGCGTGTCGAGGGTCGCGGCGATCTTGCCGATCGCGCGGTCTTCACCGGTCTCGGGGTCGGGCGCGATCTCCATCGTCACGATCTCTTCCTTCGCCGCGCGCAGAATGGCGAGCGCCCGGTGGCCGGGAATGTCGGCCCATTTCTCGCGATGGTCGAAATAGTCCGAGAACTTCGCGCCCGCCTCTTCCTTGCCGGGCACGACACGCGCGGCGATGACGGCCTCGGCGCGCATGAAGTCGCGCAGGGTGCCAAGCAGTTCAGCGTTTTCCGACAGTTCCTCGGTCAGGATGTCGCGCGCACCGTTCAGGGCGTCCTTCCCCGTGGGCACGGCCTCGGTGACGTAACCCTCGGCCAGCGCCTCGGGCGTGGCGTTCCGGTCCTCCTGAATGGCGCGCAGGAGCGGCTCCAGCCCGTTCTCGCGCGCGATCATCGCCTTGGTGCGGCGCTTGGGCTTGAAGGGCAGGTAGATGTCTTCGAGCGTGGCCTTGCTTTCGGCCCGCGCGATCGAGCGCGCCAGATCGTCGGTCAGCTTGCCCTGCTCGCGGATCGAGTTGAGGATCGTCTCGCGCCGCGCCTCCATCTCGCGCAGATAGCCCAGCCGATCCGAGAGCTGTCGCAGCTGCGTGTCGTCGAGCCCGCCCGTGACCTCTTTGCGGTAGCGCGCCACGAACGGCACGGTCGCCCCGCCATCGAGAAGCCCGATCGCCGCGGTCACCTGTGCGGGCTTTGCTGCGATATCCGTGGCGATGGTCTGCGCGATGCGGGCTTGGACGGGGGCGGAATCGGTTTGGGCCAAGGCTGTCTCCTGATGCGGTCGGGTTGCCAGCAATAGCCGCCTGCTCGGGCGGGGAAAAGGGGCAAGGCTGCGGGGAGGGCGCTGCGCGCGACGACTCGCTCAAGCGGAGGGATCGCGGTGCGTGGGCGCGGTGCCATGCCGGGCTGAGCGCGCAATGCAGGTTGGACCCTCTCTGCGGGGCTGCTGAACCTTCGCGACACGCTCGGGCTGCATGCCAATAACATCAACGCCGATCTCTACGACGTCACGCCTTCGGATGCGCGCGCAGACGCTGGCGATCAACGCGGGCAAATACAGCTTCAGCCAGTCGAACCGGATCGACCTGAACGTGACGGAGGGTCTGGTGCTGAACCGTCGCCTCGGCGGGACCGGGATCAATGGCGGGCAGGGCTTCGGCTTCAATGTCGGCGTCGAGACCGATCTGCTGGGCTTCCCCTTCACCAGCGCGGGCGCTCGTCCCGGCGTCACCCGCCCGGGGATGATCATGCGCCTGCCGAGCACGCAGCCCGAGAAGGAAGATCCGCGCGTGACCTGGGTGGTTTCCTCTGCCGGGTGAGGCCCGCGCAGGGAGCCAATGACAAAAGGGGCCGCATTTGCGGCCCCTTTCGCGTCCCTCGGTTCGGTCTTGGTCGTCAGATCGCCGAGCTATGCCCGGCTTTCGACAGATCATAGGCATCGAAATGGCGTGCGATCATCCGGGTCAGGGGGCGGGCCTTGACCGGAATGCGCAGCCCCTCCGCACTCACCTGAACCATGTCGCCGAAATGCTCGGCGCAGGTGGCGAACAGCGCGGACAGTTCCTCCGGATCGGCGTCGTAATCGCGCACCAGCTCCGCCGCGCTCACTTCGAAATCGCACATCAACGCCTCGATCAGCCGCGCGCGCATCTTGTCATCCGCGGTGAAGCGGTGCCCGCGCGAGGTCGAGAACCGATCCGCCCGGATCGCGGCCGTATGGGCCGAGGTGGCGGGCGCGTTTTGCGCATAGCCCTGCGGGAAGCGCGAGATCGACGAAGCGCCGAGCCCGACCAGCGCTTCGGCCTGATCGTCGGTATAGCCCTGGAAATTGCGCCGCAGCTTGCCTGCCCTCTGGGCGATCGAGAGACCGTCGGTCGGCAGGGCGAAATGGTCGATGCCGATCTCGTCATAGCCGTCGGCCACGAACAACTCGCGCGCCACTTCGAACAGCTTCAGGCGTTCCTGCGGAGTGGGCAGGTGATCCGACGGGATCATGGTCTGGCGCCGCGCCATCCACGGCACATGCGCGTAGCCGTAAAGCGCGACCCGGTCGGGACCGAGAGACAGCAGCTTCTGCACCGAGTCCGCGATCTTCGTCGGCGTCTGGTGCGGCAACCCGTAGAGGATATCGGCGTTCAGGCTCGCGACATCGCGTTCGCGAATCATGTCGACGGCGGCCTTGGTGATCTCGTAGCTCTGATCGCGCCCGATAACGCCCTGAATCTGCGGGTCGAAATCCTGCACCCCGATCGAGGCGCGGTTCATCCCCGACTCGACCAGCGCATCAAGGCGGGCTGCGTCGATCTCATTCGGATCGATCTCGACCGAGAATTCCGCGCCCTCGCCCATCGGCACGGCATCG
This sequence comes from Thioclava sp. ISO4, assembly GCF_058105145.1. Taxonomy (NCBI): domain Bacteria; kingdom Pseudomonadati; phylum Pseudomonadota; class Alphaproteobacteria; order Rhodobacterales; family Paracoccaceae; genus Thioclava; species Thioclava sp. ISO4. The sequence goes on along the minus strand of NZ_CM176571.1, from coordinate 3,683,354 downwards.
AAGACCGCGTCGGCGAGGCGACGCATCATGTCGGCGGGCATCAGCGTCGGCGTGCCGCCGCCCCAATGCAGCCGCGACAGCGTGACGCCGGGAGCCAAGCGTTCCTTGAAAAGACGCAGTTCGGCCAGCAGCGTCTCGGCATAGGCGCGCACCGGTTCTTCGCTTTGCGTGCCTTGCGTGCGGCAGGCGCAGAACCAGCACAACCGGCGGCAAAATGGCACGTGCATATAGAGCGAAATGGACGCGCCTTCGGGGATCGCTTCGATCCAATGAGCGAATTCCATCGGCCCGACATCGCCCGCGAAATGGGGGGCGGTGGGGTAGCTTGTGTAGCGGGGCACCCGTGCATCGAAGAGCCCGAGCCGGGTCAGTTGCGATTCCTGTTCCATAGGCGTATCTTTAGATGTAAGACGCGCAACAGAATTTGACCCAGATCAAGCAATATCCACATGGCACATGACGACGTTCAGCCGACTTCGCTCGCATGCGGAGACTGCCCGATCCAACATCGCGCGGTCTGCGCGCGCTGTGACGCAGACGAGCTCGCTCTGCTTGAGAAGATCAAATATTACCGAAGTTTCGAGGCGGGCCAGACGATTATCTGGGCCGGCGACCAGATGGATTTCGTGGCCTCGGTCGTCTCGGGCATCGCAACCCTGACGCAGACGCTCGAGGACGGGCGCACGCAGATGGTTGGCCTGTTGCTGCCCTCGGATTTCGTGGGCCGTCCCGGGCGCAACCGCGCCGCCTATAACGTGACCGCGACCACCGACATTCTGATGTGCTGCTTCCGCCGCAAGCCTTTCGAGGAGATGATGGAGCGCACGCCCCATATCGCGCAGCGCCTGTTGCAGATGACGCTCGACGAACTCGATGCGGCGCGCGAATGGATGCTGCTTCTGGGCCGCAAGACCGCGCGCGAGAAGATCGCCTCGCTGCTGTCGATCGTGGCGCGGCGCGATGCGTCGATCAACATGAGCCCCAGCGCCCGGCATATGGTGTTCGATCTGCCGCTGACGCGCGAGGCGATGGCCGACTATCTCGGGCTGACGCTCGAGACGGTGAGCCGCCAGATGTCCGCGCTGAAACGCGACGGGGTGATCGAGCTGCAGGGCAAGCGCCATGTCACCGTGCCGGATATGGACCGGCTGCTGCTGGAAGCGGGCGATGACAGCGACGGCGGTTTCCTCATCTAAACGTCCGTCCGATCAGGGGGACACGCACTGCCGATAGGTGAGGGGCTTCATCGAGTCCCGCGTGATATCCTGACGCGAGAGGTAGATGCCCGTGCTCGACAGGGTCAGCACGATCTCGCGCTGCCATTTTTCTCCTTCACCGGTAAAATTCCACCGCGCCCGCACCACGCGATCGGTCGCGCTGTCGGTCTCAGTGAGCGTGGCCTGCGACTCGTAGAATTGCAGGCTGTCCGGCTTCACCACCATCAGGCCCTTGGCGTCATCGCGAGAGCCGTCGCAATCGGCCTGCGTCAGCCCCCAGCGCCCGATCATTCCATCCGGCAGCGTCTTGGGTATCGCCCCGTCTTGTTTCGGCGCCATTTCCTGACAGGCGGCGAGCAGCGCGAGGCTGGCGAGAAGGGCGGGAAGGATGATGCGGCGGGTCATGGGGGGCTCCGGTCTTTCGTCAGCCAGCCAACCCGCCAGCGCGGCCGGAGTTCCGCGCGAAGCGGGATGTCGCGACAAGGTCGCGAATTCGTGCGGGTTTTGCCCCGGTTTCGGCACTGTCGCGCGGTAAACAAGGAAAGGCCCCAGCGAGGAAGGTCTTTATGCGTTTCCTGTTTGTCAGTGTCTTCCTCGTTGCCGCTCCAGGCCGGAGTGTGGCGCAGCCGTTGTCGCAGAGTATGGCGCAATGCTCGGGCCTGTTTCATGGCGTCGGCACGATGATCTCCGATCCCGTGCGGGCGGGAAAGCTCGACCGGGCGGGGATGATCTGGCGTGGTGCTGCGATCAAGCAGGCCGAGGCCGAAGGGCGTGCGGATGCCGCCAGCTGGGTCGCGGAGCACCAACGTGAAAGCTTTGACGACTGGCGTGGGCGCGGCAAGATGGCGGCCTTCTCGCAGGACTTCCGCGACTGGGCCAGCTATTGCCGGAAGCTGGGCAAGGCGAAGGGCATCGAAACCGACTTGCACCAATGAAAACGGCGCCCCGAGAGGCGCCGTCATTCGTTCTGAAAGGTGGCGCGCTCAGTGCGCCATGATCACCGGAACCTCGGCCATCTCGAGCATGTGGCGCGTCGCCCCGCCCAGGATCGCTTCGCGGAAGCGCGAATGGCCGTAAGCCCCCATCACCACCGCATCGGCTTCGCTGTCGCTGATATGGCGGTTGAGCACGTCCGACACGCGCGGCATGGTCTTGGCCAGCACCGACACTTCGGCATGGACGCCGTGACGCGCGAGCATCTGGCTGAGTTGGCCACCGGGGTCGGAGCGCTCGGGCCCATGCGCGGGCGGGTCGATCACGGTGATATCGACCAGATCGGCCGATTTGAGGACGGGAAGGGCGGCGCGTACGGCGCGCATCGCCTCATGCGATTGATTCCACGCGATAACGACGCGCTTGGCTGGCATGTCGCCATTATACCCGTCGGGCACGATCGCGACTGGAACCTGGCCCTCGAAGAGCGCGGCTTCGACCGCAGCTTCGATCTCCGGCCCGCGGCCCTCGCCATAGGGGCGGCCCATCACGACCAGATCGGCGAAGCGGGCGCGCTGGCCGACAACGGTCGGCATCGCGCCGATTTGCGAGACGACCGCATCGACGCCCCAGCGGATGTCTTCGGAGTCGAGCCGCGCGCGCACCGCGGTTTCGGCATTGCGCGCATCGTCTTGTGCGCGATCCATCGTTTCCTGCTGCACGAAAGCGGTCGCACCCGCGTAGTAATATCCGGTCTGCGTGCGATCCACACCGAGGCAGAGCACGTCGAGATGGGCGTCGCGCCGCCGGGCGACGGCCACGGCGGTGTCGATTTGTGTCGCGGCCGCCTTGGGATCCGTGACGATCGTGAGAAGTGTCTTGTAAGCCATGGGTCCTGTCCTTGCGCCAAAAGCGAATAAGCATGTGAGACCAGAGACTAACCCGAAGAGATCGGCCGCACTTTGACGCGGATCAAGGGACGTGTTCGTCATATCACATAACTGCGACCGAATGGCGCACTGTGATCGCGAGCATTTGATGCAGATCAAGGCATCGTGCATACCCTCGGATCACAAGGACTCCAGTCAAGCCCAGGAGGATTCTCGGTTTACGAGGGTGCCGCAGGGGCAGACCAGACGAAGGGACGCACAAAATGTGGGATTATATCAAGCTGATCGCGCTTGGCCTTGTGGCGGTTCTGGCCGCCATTGCGGCCGGCTACGCGCGCGATCTTGCCTATCAGGTGAATGCCGTCGAGGTCATGCTGGCCGCGGCCATCGCATTCATCTGGGTGCTTCGCACCATGGGGAGCCGCCAGCCGGTGGCTCAGAACGAGTATTTCGACGGCGTGGTTCGCGCCGGGGTGATCGCGACGACCTTCTGGGGTGTCGTGGGCTTCCTGGTCGCCGTCATTATCGCCTTCCAGCTGGCCTATCCGGCGCTCAACTTCGAATGGGCTCAGGGCTATCTGAACTTCGGCAAACTGCGCCCGCTGCATACGTCGGCGGTGATTTTCGCTTTCGGTGGCAACGCGCTGATCGCATCGTCGTTCTACGTGGTGCAGCGCACCTCGGCAGCGCGGCTTTTCGGTGGCAACAGCCTCGGCTGGTTCGTGTTCTGGGGCTATAACCTGTTCATCGTGCTCGCCGCGACCGGCTACATCCTCGGCGCAACGCAGTCGAAGGAATATGCCGAGCCGGAATGGTATGTCGACATCTGGCTGACGATCGTCTGGGTCGCTTATCTGCTTGCCTTCCTCGGCACGATCTTCAAGCGCAAGGAACCCCATATCTACGTCGCCAACTGGTTCTACCTGTCCTTCATCGTGACTATCGCGATGCTGCATATCGTGAACAACCTGTCGATCCCGGTCTCGTTCTTCGGTTCGAAGTCGGTTCAGGTCTTCTCGGGCGTGCAGGACGCGATGACGCAGTGGTGGTACGGCCACAACGCGGTGGGCTTCTTCCTGACCGCAGGCTTCCTGGGTATGATGTATTACTTCGTGCCGAAGCAGGCTGAACGTCCGGTCTACTCCTACAAGCTGTCGATCGTGCACTTCTGGGCGCTGATCTTCCTGTACATCTGGGCCGGTCCGCACCACCTGCACTACACGGCGCTCCCCGACTGGGCCTCGACGCTGGGTATGACCTTCTCGGTGATCCTGTGGATGCCCTCCTGGGGTGGCATGATCAACGGTCTGATGACGCTCTCGGGCGCATGGGACAAGCTGCGCACCGATCCGATCATCCGCATGATGGTGGTGTCGGTCGGCTTCTACGGCATGTCGACCTTCGAAGGCCCGATGATGTCGATCAAGGCGGTGAACTCGCTGTCGCACTACACCGACTGGACGATCGGTCACGTGCACTCGGGTGCGCTCGGCTGGAACGGCATGATCACCTTCGGCATGCTCTACTTCCTCGTGCCGCGTCTGTGGGCGCGTGAAGGGCTCTACTCGCTGAAACTGGTCAGCTGGCACTTCTGGCTCTCCACCATCGGGATCGTGCTCTACGCCGCTTCGATGTGGGTCGCCGGGATCATGCAGGGCCTGATGTGGCGCGAAGTGGACAGCCAGGGCTTCCTCGTGAACGCCTTCGCCGACACCGTGGCCGCTATGCATCCGATGTTCGTGGTCCGTGGTCTGGGCGGTGTGCTCTACCTCACGGGGGGCATCATCATGGCCTACAATCTGTGGATGACCGTCGCTCGTCAGCCGCGCGTGGAATCGCGTTCGGTTGCCGCCGTGCCGGCTGAATAAGGAGAGGAACAGATGGGACTTCTCGACAAGCACAGTGTTCTTGAAAAGAACGCCACGCTCCTGCTGATCTTCGCCTTCCTGGTCGTCACGATCGGCGGCATCGTGGAGATCGCACCGCTCTTCTACCTCGAAAACACCATCGAGGACGTCGAAGGCGTGCGGCCCTACACGCCGCTGGAGCTCACCGGGCGCGATATCTACATCCGCGAGGGCTGCTATGTCTGCCACTCGCAGATGATCCGCCCGATGCGCGACGAAGTGGAGCGTTACGGCCATTACTCGCTGGCAGCGGAGTCGCAATACGACCACCCGTTCCAGTGGGGCTCGAAGCGGACGGGGCCTGACCTCGCTCGCGTCGGCGGCCGCTACTCGGACGCCTGGCATGTGGATCACCTGACCAATCCGCAGTCGGTCGTGCCGGAATCGGTGATGCCGAAATACGGCTTCCTGCTCAATCGCATGGTCGATCCCGCGCATATCGACGAGCGGCTCTCGACCGATGCGATGGTGGGCGTGCCCTATACCTCGGACATGATCGAGAACGCTAAGGCGGACTTTGCGGCTCAGGCCGATCCGAACAGCGACTATGACGGGCTGATGGAGCGTTATCCCAACGCGACGAACGTCCGTAACTTCGACGGTCGCCCGGGCATTTCCGAGATGGACGCACTCGTCGCCTATCTGCAGGTGCTCGGCACCATGGTCGATTTCTCGACCTTCGAACCCGTGGCCAGCCGGTAAGGGGAGCTGATCAATGGACTATCACATCTTCAGGGAATTCGCGGACAGCTGGTTTCTGATCTTCATGTTCGTCTTCTTCCTGGCCGTCGTGGCCTGGGTCTTCCGGCCCGGTTCGCGCAAGACCTACGAAGATACGTCCGAGATCCCGTTCCGGCACGAAGACAAACCCGCCAATGCCTCGGAGGCCGGCGAAAGCCGGTCCTCCAAGGACTGACGGCGCCACGTTGTAAGGAGGCGTGGAGAACATGAGCAAGAGACCAAGCAAGCACAAGCACGAGGTCGAGACCACGGGTCACCAGTGGGACGGCATCGAGGAATACAACAATCCGCTGCCCAAATGGTGGCTGTGGACCTTCTATGCCTGCGTCATCTGGGGGATCGGTTACTCGATCGCGATGCCGGCATGGCCGATCTTCAAGTCCGGCGCGACGCCGGGGATCATGCACTCGTCGACCCGCGCGAATGTGCAGGCCGATATCGACAAGTTCGCCGCGGCGAACAAGCCGATCCAGGAGAAGCTCGTCTCGGTCGATCTCGACCAGATTTCGAGCGATCCCGAGTTGAACAACTACACCCAGAACGCCGGTGCGGCCGTGTTCCGGACCTGGTGCGCGCAGTGCCACGGTGCGGGTGCGGGCGGCAACTCGAACCTGGGCTATCCGAACCTTCTCGACAGCGCATGGCTGTGGGGCGGCACGATGGAGGACATCCATTTCACCGTCACGCACGGCATCCGCAACGAGACGGACCCGGATGGCGAGGCGCGTTACTCGGAAATGCCCGCGTTCGGGCGTGACGAGCTCCTCGAGCCCGCGCAGATCGACCAAGTCGTGCAATATGTCCGCAAGATTTCGGGCCAGGAGCATGACGAGGCAATGGCCACCGAAGGCGAGACCGTCTTCGTGGACAACTGCACGGCCTGTCACGGTGAAGAAGGTAAGGGCGACCCGATGATGGGCGCGCCGAACCTCACCGATGCCGTCTGGCTCTATGGCGGGGACGTCGACACGCTGACCTACACGGTCACCAATGCCCGTTACGGCGTGATGCCGAACTGGAACGAGCGTCTGTCGGAAGCGGATATCCGCGCCGTGGCTGCCTACGTTCACAGCCTGGGCGGCGGCCAGTAACGGTCGAAAATAAGAGAGATCCCGCGGGGCTTTGGTCTGGCGGGTCGCACCGGCACCCCGTCCTGTTCGCGCGTTTCCTGGGGGTGCCGGTGCCCAATTTCAGAGGGCCCCCGTCGCGGGGCCCTCTCGTTTGTCGAGGGTTACCTAACACCTATCTTGGGGTCATCTTTGGGCAAAACAAGCTCCGCGCTGGTCTTTGCACGCCGATGTGAACGCCGATGAGTGCGGGCCGCCGGCAGGCCGGAGCGCTGATCGAGGCCCGTGGCGATGGTGAAGCTCTGCGCCCAGATCCCGATCATTTCCACATCTCCCGAAACCGTTGGCGCAGCGAGGGGCGCGGTCCGCGACGGCGTTGGCGCGAGTCAATCGGGTCCGTCAGGTGCGGCCAGTTGCTTTGCGGTGGGTAGAGGTCCATGCGGGCGAGCAGCATCAGCGTGTCGGGTGTAACTCTATCTTTCATGTCTGATCTCCTGAAGGCGGGTCAACTCTGGTCAGGATGCGTTATTTGCGCAAAGATGCGACTCAGGAAACTTTCTACTATGTAAGGTGAAATTACGGATATGGACTGGCGGACCCTTCCCTCCCTGACTGCGCTGCGGGCCTTTTCGGCGTTTGCCGACTCCGGTTCGGTGGCTCAGGCGGGGCGTGCGCTCAACGTGTCGCATGCGGCCGTCAGTCAGCAATTGCGGGGGCTTGAAGAGCGGCTCGGTGTGACGCTTGTCGACCGGTCGGGGCCGCGGCCTGCGCTGACGCCCGACGGTCGCCGTCTTGCGCAGGCGCTCCGGGAGGGGTTCGGCACGATTGCCGAAGCGGTCGCTTCGCTGAGCGGCACCGCCGACTCCCGCCCGCTGCAAATCTCCACCACGCCAAGCTTCGCCTCGGCCTGGCTGTTGCCCCGGCTGCCGGATTTCCGCGAAGCCCATCCCGAGATCGGTCTGACCATCGACCCTACGGCGGCCGTCTCCACGCTTGCGCCGGGCGGGGTCGAGATGGCGCTGCGCTACGGATCGGGGGACTGGCCCGGCCTTGAGTCGCGGCTTCTGGTGCGCTCGCCCATCGTCGTGGTCGCGGCGCCTGCGCTCGTGGGGGAGGGACGGTATGACTGTCCGGCGGATTTGCGCGGCCTGCCGTGGCTGCAAGAGCTCTGCACTTCCGAGTCGACCGACTGGTTCGGGCGCCATGGCGTCACGCAGGATCAGGCCAAAAGCCTGACCGTGATGCCGGGGAACCTTTTGCTCGAAGCGGCGCGCGGCGGGCAGGGGGTGGCGGTGACCGCTTTGGCATGGGTCGCAGGCGATATTGCGGCCGGACGGTTGCGGCTTCTGTTTGAAGACAGCGAGGAAAAAGGCTATTACACGGTTACGCGACCGGGCGTGAGGCGACCGGCGCTACGCCAGTTCATGTCTTGGCTCTTCAAGCAAGCGGCGCATGCCGGTGACCAGTAAAAATATCAACCAGTGAAGATTTCCTGTATGGCAGACCTGTCTTTTTGACGCAGGTCAAAGCCTTCACGACTGTGTCATACCAGAAGAGCCTGTGACGCAGAGAAATATATGAACGGAGAGAGTCGTGAGCTCCACCGAACCAGTCGATCCCCCGCCGCTTTACGCCGCCCGCGAGCCGATCTTTCCGCGCCGCGTGCACGGCCAGTTCCGCAACCTGAAATGGGTGCTCATGGCGGTGATGCTTGGCATCTATTACATCACGCCGTGGATTCGCTGGGATCGTGGCCCGGAACTGCCCGATCAGGCGGTGCTTCTGGACCTCGCGAACCGCCGGTTCTTCTTCTTCATGATCGAAATCTGGCCGCATGAATTCTACTTCGTCGCGGGCCTTCTGATCATGGCGGGCCTTGGCCTGTTCCTGTTTACCTCGGCGCTGGGGCGGGTCTGGTGCGGCTATGCCTGCCCGCAGACCGTCTGGACCGACCTGTTCATCCTTGTCGAGCGTTGGGTCGAGGGCGACCGCAACGCGCGTATCCGCCTGCTGCGTCAGAAATGGAACGCCGAGAAATTCCGCAAGCGCATCACGAAATGGGTGCTCTGGCTGCTGATCGGCGTCGCCACCGGCGGGGCCTGGGTGTTCTACTTCACCGATGCGCCGACGCTGCTGACCGATCTGTTCCACGGCACCGCCTCGCCGATCGCCTATACGACGATCGCGGTGGCGACGCTCACGACCTTCGCCTTCGGCGGCTTCGCCCGCGAACAGATCTGCATCTACGCCTGCCCGTGGCCGCGCATTCAGGCGGCGATGATGGACGAAGACACGATCACCATCGCCTATCGCGAATGGCGGGGCGAGCCGCGCGGCAAGCTCAAGAAGGGCCAGCACGATCCGACGCAGGGCGACTGCATCGACTGCATGGCTTGCTTCAACGTCTGCCCGATGGGCATCGATATCCGCGACGGCCAGCAGCTAGAATGCATCACCTGCGGCCTGTGCATCGACGCCTGCAACGAGATGATGGACAAGATCGGCAAGCCGCGCGGCCTCATCGGCTACATGGCGCTGAAGGACGAGGCGAACGAGCGCTCGGGCAATCCGGTCATCAATGTCTGGAAGCACATCATGCGCCCGCGCACGATCCTCTACTTCTCGATGTGGTCGCTGATCGGCATCGGTCTGGTGGTCGCGCTCTTCATGCGCTCGCCCATCGACTTCAACGTGACCCCGAACCGCGATCCGCTCTTCGTGGTGGAGCCCTCGGGCGCGATCCGCAACATCTACACGCTGCGGCTGCGCAACAAGGCCGGCGAGGCGACCGAGTTCAAGGTCTCCGTCAAAGCCCCCGATCCGGCCGAGCAGAGCACGCTGAGCGTGTTGCTCGAAGGTCAGGACGGAAACACCGTGACGGTGCCCGCAGATGAAACCATGACCCAAAGGGTCTATATTGTCGCCGAACCCGGTTCGTCCATCGCCACCAGCGAGCGTACCGAGCTGACGATGTGGATCGAGGACATGACCAATACTGACCGCGTGTCGGAGACGACCGTATTCAACGGAAGGGTACAATGACCGAGATGGCGAAACCGCTGACCGGAAGAAAAGTGCTGATGATCGCGGTGGGTGCCTTCGGGGTGATCATCGCGGTCAACCTCGTCATGGCGTGGCAGGCCGTCAGCACCTTCCCCGGCCTCGAGGTCGACAATTCCTATGTCGCCTCGCAGACCTTCAACGAAGAGAAACTGGCGCAGGATGCGCTTGGCTGGACCGTGTCGCCGGAGTATTCCGACGGCAAGCTGAGCTTCGTGATCCGCGACGAGGACGGGCTGCCCGCGAGGGTGGCCGAGTTCAAGGCGCTCGTCGGGCGCACCACCCATGTCCGCGATGACATGACGCCCGATTTCGACTATGTCGGCGGCATCTTCACCACGAAGCTCGATCTTGCGCCGGGCGTCTGGCTGGTGCATCTCGACGCGAAAGCCGCAGACGGCACGGAGTTCCGCCAGCGGATTGACCTGTTCGTGAAAGGCTGAGCCGATGTCGGTGTCGCCCGCTTCTCCATCGCATAGCGAACCGTTCGAGGACGAGCATGTCTCCGCCTCGGCCTGTCCCGCCTGCATCGCGGCCCCTTCGGCCGAGCAGATGGCGAAATCCGGTGACATCAAGGGCGCGCGGATCATGCTGTCGCTGCCCACGGCGCATTGTGCGGTCTGCATTACCGATGTCGAACGCGAGCTGATGAAGCAGCCGGGCGTGAAATCCGCCCGGGTGAACCTGACGCTGAAGCGCGCCTCGGTCGATGCGGCGGGCGATGTCGAGCCGGCGGGGCTGATCGCGGCGCTCGACAAGATTGGCTATGAGGCGCACGAGCTCGATCCCGGCATGCTGTCCGCGACCGAGGCGGACAAGCGCGGACGTGATCTGCTGATGCGCATGGGCGTCGCGGGCTTCGCGATGATGAACATCATGATGCTCTCGATCGCGGTCTGGTCGGGGGCGCAGGACTCGACGCGCGACCTCTTCCACTGGATTTCGGCGGCGATCGCGCTGCCCACCACGATCTTCGCGGGCCAGCCTTTCTTCGCCAATGCCTGGGCGAGCTTGCGCGGCGGGCGTCTCGGGATGGATGTGCCGATCTCGCTCGCGATCCTGCTCGCGCTCGGGATTTCGCTGTTCGAGACGATGCATTCCGGTGCGCATGCCTATTTCGAGGCGGCGACGATGCTCACCTTCTTCCTTCTGGTGGGCCGCTATCTCGACTATCGCACCCGTGCCGTGGCGCGCTCGGCGGCCGAGGAACTGGCCGCGCTGGAAGTGCCCCGCGCGACCGTGTTGCGCGACGGCGAAGAGGTCACCGTGCCCGTGGGCGAACTGGTGCCCGGCGATCTGATCCGGGTGCGCCCGGGGGGGCGTATCCCCGCCGATGGCGAAGTGACCGAGGGCCAATCCGAGAGTGACCGCTCTCTGCTGACCGGCGAAAGCCTGCCCGTGCAGGTGCTGCCCGGCATGGCGCTCTCCGCCGGTGAGGTGAACCTGACCGGGCCGCTGACACTGCGCGTGACGGCGGCCGGGCGCGACAGCTCGCTGCATCGGATGGCCGATCTCGTCGCGATGGCCGAGAGCGCGAAGACCAAATACACCTCGCTTGCCGAACGGGCGGCGCGGGCCTATGCGCCGATCGTGCATATCCTGTCCTTCAGTGCGTTCTGCGCCTGGGCTTGGATCACGGGCGGCGATTTCCGTCTGGCGGTGAATATCGCGGCGGCGGTGCTGATCATCACCTGCCCCTGTGCGCTGGGGCTTGCGGTGCCTGCCGTGGTGACCGCCGCATCGGGCAAGCTGTTCCGCAAGGGGCTGTTGATCAAGGACGGCACCGCGCTGGAACGTATGGCCGAGATCGACACGGTCGTCTTCGACAAGACCGGTACGCTGACGATGGGCGCGCCGCGCCCGCAGAACCTCTCCGACCTCTCGCCCGAGGCGCTGTCCGTCGCGATGGCGCTGGCCGAAGGTTCGAGCCACCCGCTCGCGCGCGCCCTGCACGAGGCGGCGGCAGGGCAGGGGGTCGCGCCCGCGACGCTGAGCGATCTGCGCGAAGTTCCGGGCTATGGCGTCGAAGGCGTCTGGCAGGGCCAGCGCGTGCGGCTCGGTCGTGCGAACTGGATCGGCGCTGCCGAGGGTGCGACCACCGCGACCCATCTCGCGATCGGCGAGGCGGCCCCGATCTCGATCCGGTTCGCCGACACGCTGCGCACCGGGGCCGAAGAGGCCGTGGCCGGTCTGAAGGCGCAGGGTAAGCAGGTCTGGCTCGTTTCGGGCGACGTCGAAGGCGCGGTGAGCGATCTCGCCACGCGCCTCGGGATCGACACCTACCGCGCCGGTGCCTTGCCCGCGGAGAAAGCGCAGCTCGTGAGCGATCTCACGCAAAAGGGCCACCGCGTGCTGATGGTCGGCGACGGTCTCAACGACACCGCCGCGCTGGCTGCCGCCCATGTCTCGGTCTCGCCCGCCTCCGCACTGGATGCGGCGCGCACGGCGTCGGATATCGTGCTTCTGGGCAAGGATCTCGCGCCGGTTTCCGATGCCGCCTCGATCTCTGTGCGCGCGCGCCGCCGGATCAAGCAGAACTTCGGCATCTCCATCGTCTACAATATCATCGCCGTACCGCTCGCGCTGACCGGCCTTGCGACGCCGCTGATGGCGGCGCTCGCGATGTCGGCAAGCTCGATCACGGTCTCGCTCAACTCGCTGCGCCTGCGCTGAAAGGAGCCCCTCATGGAGGTTCTTCTCTATTCGATTCCTATCTCCCTGCTGCTCGGCGGGATTGGCCTCGGGGCGTTTTTCTGGTCACTGAAGAACAATCAGTATGACGACCCGAAAGGCGATGCCGAGCGCATCCTGTCCGACGAGTTCGACGACCACCCGAAGCAGGACTGAGCGCGCGACGGTAAGGGCAGGGCCGGGTGGCCCGACCCCCTCAGAACCGCCCTCTCTTCGCCTTGGCACAAATATCCCCGCCGGAGGCTCCTGTCGGTGCGATCCGCGCGGCGGGTGCCATAAGGTCGGGAAAAAGGAAAAGCCGCGCTGACCAAGCGCGGCTTTTCATATTTTGCCCCTAAGGGAAGACTCTCAGGGGCCGACCACTTTGCAGTCCATAGCGCGAGACTCGAGCCTTGCACAGGCCAGTTGTGCCATGTCTTGGGTCATTCCTACGAAATTCGCCTCATAACCGGTCTTTCGGGTGGCCACTTTGCGCAAAGCTTCGCCCAAAGTGTCGCTTTCCATCAATGCCGTGGTCAGCATGTGGCGCTCTGCAGCGAATCGCGAACCGAACAGCCCGAGGCTGACACCCCAGTTGCGCCCACCCGAGCTGGAGACGCGGGCGACCACGCGCGGCTTCTGCGCGGGGGTCGGCGCAGGGGGGGTGAGAGCGGCGAGGATGATCTCGCTTTTGCGCTTCTCGGGGGCTGCGGCCATCTGCGTGGTCTCGGGCTGCGGGTCCGTCGACTGCACGAAGCTGGACGGGGCCTTGGCGCCATCGGCCTTGCCGTTTTGATCCAGATCGAGCGTATGGGCCTCGGCCAGCTCCATCGTCTCGGGCTGCGGTTTGGTGGACTGGACGAATTTCGGGCCGTCCGATGCGCCGGGCTCGTAGGAGGCAAGCTGCACGTCGCTCGGCTCTTCGCTGCCATCCGCGCTGGCCTTGCCGGCGGCGACGGCGGCGTCATGCGCCTGTGCCTGAGCCAGCGGGGTGGCCTTGGTCACCTCGGCCGGCAGCGCCTTCGTCGCGTCCGCGACCTGAATTTCGCGCGGGTTGCGCTGCGGGCGGGGGCTTGCGGTGATTTCCGCGCCGATCCCGAGCGTGCCGGCATCGGCCACGACGACATCTTGCGTGTCCTCCGTGTTGTCCTGCGCGCCTTCGGCCACGTCTTCGGGGATGTCGGTGCTCTCATCCACCTGATCAGCCTGCACCGCGGCGGCGAGCGCCATCGAGATTGCATCGCTATCCGCGGTCGGCGCGGAGGGGCGGATTTCGGGACGCGGGCTCTTCTTGGGTGCGAGGTTCGCCATCAGCATCGGCGATTGCGCGGGGGCGATATATTGCGGGATCCGGGGGCGGTTCGTCGGCGCGCGGTTCGGCGCGCGCTTGAAGCCCAGATCCAGCAGATCGGCCATTTTCGCGTTGCGCTGCGCGGTCGAAGTGCCGCCGAAGACGGTCGCGATGATGCGCTTGTTGCCGCGCTGTGCGGAGGCGGTCAGGTTGAAGCCCGAGGCCGAGGTGTAGCCGGTCTTGATGCCGTCCGCGCCCTTGTAGGCTGCGAGGAATTTGCGGTTCGTCGAATAGACGGTGCGCACTTTCGCATCCGCCGAGCGGCGCGAGAAGATGTTGTAATATTGCGGATAATCGAAGAACAGGTGACGGCCCATGATCGTCATGTCATGCGCCGAGGACAGGTGGCCCTTGCGGGTCAGGCCGTTGGCGTTGACGAAATGGGTGTTCTTCATGCCCAGCTGCCGGGCGGTGCGGTTCATCCGCGCGGCGAAGCCTTCTTCCGAACCGCCGATGTAATCGCCAAGCGCCGCTGCGGCGTCATTGGCGGATTTGATCGCTGCGGCGCGGATCAGATAGCGCACGGCGATCTTCTGCCCGGGGCGCAGACCGAGCCGCGAGGGCGGCTGGCTTGCGGCGTGCTTCGTCACGGTGACGATGGAATCGAGGCTGAACTCACCATGCTCGATCGCCTGGAAGGTGATGTAGAGCGTCATCATCTTCGTCAGCGAGGCCGGATGCAGCGGCGTGTCCGCGTTCTTGGAGTAGAGAACTTCGCCCGATCGCATGTCCATGACCATCGCCGCGTAGGGGGCGGCCTGCGCAGCGATCGGCGCAATGAGTGTCAGAAGGATTACGAATAGCCCATCACGGACCCAGCGCATCAGCGTGGTCACGGCTTCACCTATTTCACTGCCTCAATTTGACCCCTTTGCGGTACCGATCTTGAGCCGGTTTCCGGGGTTTATATTAGCAAGAAGCGTAGCACGGGTCTCTCAGGCTGAAAACTCCCTATTTTCAAGAGCTTTCACTGCGGCATTCATGCAATACCGCAAGATATGGTGGGGTGATCGCGCGAATCCATCTACAGGTGGTGGTAGAAGTGCACGCGCCCGTGAGATTGGCGGAGCATGACGCCACGCAATGCAGGGCTCAATCGGTGATTTTTGCGATCAGATCGGGTAATGCGCCGAGGTCGGGCAATTCGGCGAAGCGCGGATGCTCCATCGGTGGCTCGGCATGCTCGAAAGCCCATGTCAATTCATGGGGCACATGCACGCCCCAGCCGCCCGCCTCGATCATCGGGATCACGTCGGATTTCAGCGAATTGCCCGCCATCAGACCATGCTCCGCCCCTTCGGCATGGCGCGCGAAAATCTCGGTGTAGACCGGGGCCTTCTTGTCCGAGACGATCTCGACCGCGTCGAACAACTCGCCCAAGCCCGACTGCGCCAGCTTTCGCTCCTGATCGATCAGGTCGCCCTTCGTCACCAGAAGGATGCGGTAGTCGTCCGACAGCGCCTCGATCGTCTCGCGCGCATGGGGCAGCAGCTCGATCGGGTGGGAGTGCATCTCCCGCCCTGCCGCGAGAATCTCCGACAGGATCGTTGCGGGCACGCGGCCTTCGCTCACTTCGATCGCGGTTTCGATCATCGACAGGGTGAAGCCTTTGATGCCAAAGCCGTAATGCGCGATGTTGCGACGTTCCGCCGCGATCAGCCGCTCTGCCAGATGATCGGGCTCCGCGTGCTCGCGCAGCAAGTCGGTGAAGCGGTCATGCGTGAGTTGAAAGAAACGCTCGTTATGCCAGAGCGTATCATCCGCATCGAAGCCAATCGCCGTGAGCCGCATCGTCCCGCCTTTCTCGCCGGAGGTGTTGAAAGACTTTTCATATGTCACGAAGACCCTATATTCCGCCAGAGCCCCTCAACGATTCCTGATGCCGGAGCGCCCTTGACCGAGCCTCTTTACATGATGTCCGACGACGACCAGGACGACAGCGATAACGATGCGTCCCTCGCGACCAAGACGCGGCCGAAGACGCAGCGTCCGCCGATGTACAAGGTGATGTTGTTGAACGACGATTACACGCCGATGGAATTCGTCGTCCATATCCTCGAGCGGTTCTTCGGCCTCAATCACGCGCAGGCGTTCGAGATCATGCTGACCGTGCACAAGAAGGGTCTTGCGGTGGTCGGTGTCTTCTCTTTCGAAGTGGCCGAGACGAAGGTGGCGCAGGTGATGGATTTCGCGCGCCGCCACCAGCACCCGCTGCAATGCACGATGGAGAAGGAATAAAGGCCGCCCAAGCGGTTCCTTGCAAATTCAGCCGCGCCCGCCTATCTGGCGGGCTCGTTTCTTTCAGAGGGTTCCCTGCATGAGCCATCCGCGACTTTCGCTCGCTCTCGAGATGCCCGAGGCGCTTCCGCCCGAGGGAGACATCGCGCTGTTCGCGCCCGTGGGCACGCTGGACCTCGGCGGTCTGCCGGTCGATCGCCTCGTGGCGATCCAGCCCGAGAAGCCCGATCATGACGTGCTCGCGCAGCGCGGCGTTCGCGTTTCGCCGAGTGTCGAGGGCAGCTATGCCGCCGCGATCATCTTCGCGCCCCGCGCCAAGGCCGAAGCCCGCGCGCTGATCGCCGAAGCCTGCCAGCGCGTGGCGCCGGGCGGGCCGATCTATGTCGACGGGGTGAAGACCGAAGGGATCGACTCGCTGCTCAAGGAGTTGCGGGGGCGGGTGGAGCTGTCCGCTCCGATCGCGAAGGCCCATGGCAAGATCGCATGGTTCGCCGCAGCCCCCGATCTGCTGAGCGACTGGGCGGCTCAGGACATTCACCCGGTCGAAGGTTTCGTGACCCGTCCGGGCGTGTTCTCCGCGGATGCGGTGGATGAGGGCTCGGCGCTTCTGGCGGAATGCCTGTCCGATAGCCTGCCGTCGAAAGTCGCCGATCTCGGCGCGGGCTGGGGTTGGCTCTCAGCGCAGATCCTTGCACGCAAGGGCGTCGAACGGCTCGATCTGGTGGAATCGGATGCGGTCGCGCTGGATTGCGCGAAACGCAACATCACCGATCCCCGCGCGCAGTTCATTTGGGCCGATGCCACGCGGCATGCGCCCGAAGAGCGCTACACCGCCGTCGTGATGAACCCGCCTTTCCACGGGGCCGCACGCGGGGCCGATCCGGCGCTGGGGCTGGCCTTCATTCAGGCCGCACGCGGGATGCTGTCGCTCTCGGGCACGCTTTGGATGGTGGCGAACCGCCATCTGCCCTATGCCGACGCGCTCGCCGCGGCGTTCCACGAGATCGAAGAGATCACGCCGCCCAGCGGCCCCTCGACCCGTTTCCGCATCATTCGCGCAGCCAAGCCGATCCCGGCCGGGAAGACCCCGGGGAAATCGGCGGGCATGCGCGCCACAGCCGAGCCGAAACGCCGCCTTGCCCCTC
This sequence comes from Thioclava sp. ISO4, assembly GCF_058105145.1. Lineage (NCBI taxonomy): Bacteria > Pseudomonadati > Pseudomonadota > Alphaproteobacteria > Rhodobacterales > Paracoccaceae > Thioclava > Thioclava sp. ISO4. The sequence continues at coordinate 3,666,135 of NZ_CM176571.1, read as the reverse complement.
GCAAGCGGCGCTAAGCTCGCCTAACCTGCCTCCATATCCACAGGGAGACACCCAATGTCCCTTTCTGTTTCCGGCAAGACCGTCATCGTCACGGGCGCAGCCCACGGCATCGGTCAGGCCATCGCGCGCCATTTCGTCGATCGCGGCGCGCAGGTGATGTTTGCCGATATCGATGAAGACAAGCTCGCCGCCGAACTGGGCGACACGGCCAAGACCGAAGGGCCGGTGCGCTATTTCTCGGGCGATCTGTGCGAGAAGCTGGCGGTGAAAAACCTGCTCTCGGCCACGGTGGACGCGTTCGACCGAATCGACATTCTGGTGAATTGCGCGCGCACCTTCGCGCCCTGCGACCCGCTCGAGCCGTCGGTGGACGTGCTCGATTCGATGCTGTCGCAGAACATGAAATCGGCGCTGCGGGTCAGTCAGATGACCGCCAAGCGGATGATCAAGCAGGCCGAGGACGAAGGGCGCACCGAAGGCGAGATCGGCTCGATCATCAACGTCTCGACGCTGGCCTCGAACCGCACCCAGCCCGAGCTGATGGCCTATTCGATCGCCTGCGCCGCGCAGGATCAGGCGATCCGTTCGCTCGCTGTGGCGCTCGCGCCGAAGCGGATCCGGGTGAACGGCGTCAGCTTCGCCTCGGTGATGAGCCGCTCGCTGCAGGATGCGCTGAAAGAGAATGACGACTGGCGCGAGGCGATCTGCGAAGGCACGCCGCTGGGCCGGATCGCGCCGCCGTCGGAGCTGGCCGAGACGGTGCAGTATCTGGCGTCCTCGGGGGCGAGCTTCGTCACCGGGCAGATCATCAATGTCGATGGCGGGCGCAGCCTTCTCGACCGCGTGCAGGTCCCGGCCTTTTAAGGTTCAGGACCGCGCCGCGCGCCGGTCCATCGCCCAGAGCGCGCCCGCGCCGGCCACGCCCAGAAGGGCGCCTGCGGCTGCGGCCAGCTCATAGCCCGCAAGCGCTGTGCCAATGGCGAAGATGGCCGCGGAGAACCCGTCGCCTGCCAGCTTTTGCAGCGCCATCAGGGACGCCCCCGCGCCGGGCCGGTTCGACAGCAGGTCCTGCAGATAGGCCATCGGCTGGGTCAGCACGACCGCGCCGCCGATCGCGCCGGGCAGGGCGAGAAACCAGACGTAAGGCGTGGGCGCCAGCAGCGGCAGCAGCCCCAGATGGGTCGCGTAAAGCGCAGCCCCGATCCAGATCATCGTCGTGCGCTCGACCCGACCCAGCACCAGCGGCAGCGCCAGCATGAAGGGCACTTCCAGCCCCGCCATGAGGCCCGCGTATAGCGCGGTATCGGCCGCGCCGCGCCCTGGCGTCGCCTCGAACACCAGCCCCATCACGACGAGATAGAGCATGATCGACCCGTTGATCGTCCCAAGAGCCACGACGCGGGCGAGGATCGGCAGGTTCGCCATCTCGTGCAGGGATTGTCGGAAGGTCAGCCCCGATTTCGGGTCGGGCCAACGCGTCGCTCCGTCGCGTGGCCAGAACAGGAAGGTCAGCGCGAGGATCGTGGCCCCGAGCGTCAGCGTCACCGGGTAGATCGAGGTCATCGCCGCGCCTCGGTCGAAGACCACCGACCAGATCGGCAGCACCACCACCCAGGGCAGCGCGAAGAGCGCGCGCAGCGTCGAGAGGATCGCGGGCCGGTCCTCTACGGGATGGGTCGAGGCCGCCAGCCGCGAGAGCGCGAAAAGCTGGCCGAAGATCGATGCCGAGAGCGGCAGGATCAGCGCGTTGGCGATCACGAAGACCACCCAGTTGTCGCCCGCCAGCACCAGCCCCGAGCCCACGATCAGCATCGCCGAGGTACCAAGCGCGATGGCCCGGCGGTTCGCGCGCTGATCGGCGAGGATGCCAAGCCCCACCGAGGCCGAGACCGACAGCACCGAGGCAACCATCAGCACGCCCGAATAGGCGCGGTCCGACAGGCCGAACACCTTGATCGCCAGCGCCGAGACATAGGGCCCCATCGTCGCCGCATGGGCGCCGAACAGCACCAGCAATACGGCGGCGAGGCGCAGGGCAGGATCGGACAGGACGAGACGGATCGGACGCAGCATGTCGCCGCTTTGCGCTTTCGGGCCGCCAAGTGCAAGAGGCAGCCACCAAGCCATACGCGTGGACCTACAAAGGCTTAGCGAAATGCTCGGCGAAAAACCGCCAAGGGCAGGGAACGGCTGCGCTGGAACACTACTTCAAAAGGCAGGGCGGGAGAGGTTGTACATGTAAAAGGAAGCATCATGCTCTCGCGTCATATCGCCCTGAAGTTCGACAATGTGATCCGTAATATCTTCGTTCGCGCCGAGGCGCCGCCGTCGCAGGTGGCGACACCGCGGCTGGGCCGTCTGGAAGATGCCGAAACCGCCTTGGAACAAGAGTGCGCCCGCGTGGTGCTGGCGATGCCGCAAGAGGAGCGCGGGGTCCTGAGCCTCACCTACGGCCTGGGCGGTCACGCCCCGATCCCGCCGCACCGTGCCGCCGATGTGCTCGGTTGGACTTTGATCCAGACGATGACGATCGGAGAGGGCGCGATCCTGCGGTTGCGCAATGCCCAATCCGCGCGTGCCGCATTCGAGCCGCTTCTGCAGGCCCTGCATCCGCGCCTGCTCGCGGCGGCGGACGAGATCTACGAGATGCGTCTGGCCGATGTGCCGCGCAAGCGCCGCAACAAGGTGCTCAAGACCCTCTGGTGCGAAATCAGCCCGCTGGAACGGCTTGCGCTTCGCGGCTTCGGCGACGGCGAAATCCCCGAGATGGAGCGGGCGCTGGAGCGCCGCGCCGCCGGTCAGCTTCTGTGTTAACTCAGCGCCAGTCGAAGAACCCTTCGCCCGCCTGAGACAGCAGATCGCGCGCGAGGTGCTCGCCCATCGCAGCGCCCTCGTCGATATTGCCCCACCGCTCGCCCGCGAGCGCCTCGGACCCGTCGGGGCGCAGGATCTGTCCGCGCAGCCAGAGCCGGTCGCCCTCGATCAGCGCAAGCCCCGCAATCGGCGTTTCGCAAGAGCCATCGAGCGTCGCGAGGAAGGCGCGTTCGGCCAGCAGGCGCTGCTCGGTCACCAGATCATGGATCGGCGCGAGAAGCGCCTCGGCGCGGGCATCGGCCATCCGGCGCTCGATCCCGATTGCGCCCTGTGCGACAGCCGGCAGCATCTCCTCGGGGGCGATGGGCCCGCGTGCCGAGTCCTCCATCCCCAGACGCCGCAGCCCCGCATAGGCGAGGAAGCTTGCCGCCGCGACACCGTCCGCCAGCTTCTTGAGCCGGGTCTGCACATTGCCGCGGAACTCGACCAGTTTCAGATCGGGGCGGACATGGGCAAGCTGCGCCCGGCGGCGCAGGCTGGACGTTCCGACCGTCGCGCCTTCGGGCAGGGCCATGATCGAGTCGTATTCGAGACTGACGAAGGCATCGCGCACGTCTTCGCGCGGCAGGTAGCAATCGAGCACCAGCCCCTCGGGCTGTTCGGTCGGCATGTCCTTCATCGAATGGACGGCGATATCGATGCGGCCATCGACCATGGCCTCTTCGATTTCCTTCGTAAACAGGCCCTTGTTGCCGATCTCCTTGAGCGGCTTGTCCGCCGCGATCATCGCCCGGTCGTCGCCCGTGGTCTTGATCACCACGACTTCGAAAGCGTCATCGGGCAGACCATGCGCGGCCATCAGCCGGTCTCGGGTCTCATAGGCCTGCGCCAGCGCCAGCGGCGAGCCGCGGGTGCCGATCTTGAGCGGGGATTTCGCATCGGGCATCTGTGTCATGGCTCCGGAATATCCGCGACAGATGGACCTTGCAAGAAGCCCTGCGCTTGACATGACGCCACAGGTCGCGTCGAAGGGGTGCAAAGAGGAGGCGCGAGAATGACCGACAAGACGATCCTGCGAGCTTTGAAAGGCGAAGTGCTGCCGACCCCTCCGGTCTGGATGATGCGACAGGCGGGGCGCTACCTGCCGGAATATCGCGCGACGCGGGCGAAGGCGGGCGACTTCCTGTCGCTGTGCTACAATCCCGAACTGGCCGCCGAGGTGACGCTGCAGCCGATCCGCCGCTACGGGTTCGACGCGGCGATCCTGTTCGCCGATATTCTGCTGCTGCCGCAGGCTCTGGGCGCCGATCTGTGGTTCGTCACCGGCGAGGGTCCGCGCCTCTCGACCATCACCGGGGCGGAGGGTTTCGCCAAGCTCAAGACCAAGGACGATATCCACGAGACGCTCAACCCGGTCTATGAGACCGTCTCGATCCTCTCGGAAGAGCTGCCGAAAGAGACCACGCTGATCGGGTTCGCCGGCGCGCCCTGGACCGTCGCGACCTATATGATCGCGGGTCGTGGCACGAAGGATCAGGGCCCGGCCCATGCGCTGAAGGCCGAAGACCGCGAAACCTTCGTGAAGATCATCGACCTGCTGACCGTCTCGACCATCGAATACCTGTCGAAACAGGTCGAGGCCGGGGCCGAGGTCGTGAAGATCTTCGACAGCTGGGCGGGCTCGCTCAAGGGGCAGGATTTCGAGGATTTCGCCGTCGAGCCGGCGCGCAAGATCATCGCCGAGATGAAAGCGCGCTTCCCGGGCCTGCCGGTCATCGCCTTCCCGCGGGAAGCGGGCGAGGGCTATATCGGCTTCCACCAGAAGACCGGCGCGGATTGCGTCGCGCTCGACAATTCCATCACGCCGGAATGGGGCGCCGAGCATGTGCAGGTGTCTGGCTGCGTGCAGGGCAACCTCGCATCCTCGCATATGGTCACCGGCGGTCAGGCGCTGATCGACGAGACGCGCCATGTCGTCAAAGCGTTCAGCAAGGGCCCGCATATCTTCAACCTCGGCCACGGGATCACCCCCGATGCCGATCCGGAGAATGTGGCTCTGATGGTCGAGACGATCCGCAACGGCTGACGCGCGGTTTCGACCGAGAGCGCGCGCGTCCGAGCCTTCGGGCGCGTGTCCTTCGTTTCCTCTTGGCCCAAATATCCCGGGGTGAATGCGCGTAAGCGCAGAGGGGCAGCGCCCCTCAATACCACTTCGCGATTGGCGGCAGGCTCATCAGAACCGCATCCGCATTATGCCCGGTCTCGAGCCCGAATTTCGTGCCCCGGTCATAGACGAGATTATATTCCGCATAGAGTCCGCGGTGGCGCAGCTGGGCCTCGCGGTCCTCCTCGGACCAATCCTGTACCCGGCGCTTCTCGATCAGCGGCTGGAAGGCGGGCAGGAAGCCCGCGCCCACCGATTGGGTGAAGGCGAAATCGTCCTCCCACTCGCCGGTGTTGAGATCGTCGTAGAAAATCCCGCCGACGCCGCGTGCCCGACCGCGATGGGGGATGAAGAAATACTCGTCCGCCCAGGCTTTGAAATGGTCGTAATAGGTCTTGTCATGGGCGTCGCATGCGGCCTGCATCTCGGCGTGGAAATGCGCGGTGTCCTCGTCATATTCAAGACACGGATTGAGGTCGGCACCGCCGCCGAACCACCACGCGCCGGGCGTCCAGAACATGCGGGTGTTCATGTGCACGGCGGGGCAATGCGGGTTTTGCATATGCGCGACGAGGCTGATCCCCGAGGCCCAGAAGCGCGGGTCGTCCTCCATCCCCGGCACGCCGCGTGCGGCCATCGCCTTTTGCGCGCGGGGCGCCAGTTCGCCCCAGACGGTGGAGATGTTCACGCCGACCTTCTCGAAGACGCGCCCGCCGCGCATCACGCTCATCTTGCCGCCGCCATGGTCCTCGCCGTTCGGCCCCTTGCGCTCGGTCGGCGTCACCTCGAACCGGCCCGGCGCTTGATCGGAAAGCGGGCCTTGCGCATGGCTGTCTTCCAGCCCCTCGAATGCCGCGACGATCCGGTCGCGCAGGTCGGAAAACCACTGGCTCGCGCGGGCTTTGCGGGCGTCGAAATCCTCAACCGTGTCAGTCATGCGTAGGGCCTCCCAAATCTCTGGCGTGATCCTTAGCAGGCGCGGGCGGGTGCGGGAAGGGCGCGATTGATCGCGGGCGGACGTGGGCGTAGGTTAGATCCGTCAAGGAGACCGCCCATGCGCCACGCCCTCATGCTGATCCTGCTCGTCCTGCTCGCCGCCTGCGGCACCCCGCAGGAACGCTGCATCCGTCAATCCACGGCCGAATTGCGGCGCGTCACCGATCTGGTGAGCGAGGTGCAGGGCAATCTGGCGCGCGGCTACGCATGGCAGAGCTACGAGACCACCTCGAGCCGGTGGGAAATCTGCGGCTACGACACGATCACCAAGGGCGACAAGGTGATCCAGAAGCCGCGCATGTGCCTCGAGGATTACACGGTGACGCGGCAGCGCCCGATCCCGATCGATCCGGCCGCCGAGAAACGCAAGCTCGACGCGCTGCTGAAACGGCAGGCGGAGCTGTCGAAGGCCGCCGAGGCGCAGATCGCGGCCTGCAAGGCGGCCTATCCCGAAGAGGAGACCTGAGCGCTCAGCTCCCCGGTTTCACCTTCGCCAGAAGCTCCAGCACCTTCGGCCCCAGAGCAGAGACCACCTTCTTCACACCTTCGGGCGAGGGGTGGATATTGTCGGGCTGCATCAGGTCGGTCTTGGCGCGCTCCTCGATCGGGGTCTCCGTGATCGGGGCGAGCAGGTTGGGCACGAGAACGGCATCGTATTTCTGCGCCAGATCGGGATAGATCGCGTCGAAATCCTGCTGGTATTTCGGCCCGAAATTCCCCGGCGCGGGCAGCCCCGCCAGCAGCGCCGGGATGCCTTTCGCCTGCAGTTTCGCCAGAATGCCATCGAGGTTCGCCCGCGCCTGTTCGGGCGGCAGTCCGCGCAGCAGGTCATTGCCGCCCAAGGCCACGATCACCGCGTCGGGCTGGGGCGTCAGAAGCCAGTCGATCCGCGACAGCCCGCCTGCGGTCGTGTCGCCCGAAACGCCGCCATTGATCACCTTCACATCCTGCCCGTGACCCTGCAGCCATCCCTGCAGCTGCGGCACCAGCCCGTCCGCCGGATTATCGAGCCCATAGCCTTGGGTCAGCGAGTCCCCCAATGCGAGGATCGACACCTCCGCCATCGCGGGCCCGGCCCCCAGCGCCAGCCCCGCGGCGATAAAACCCGCAGTGATCCGCTTGCGTATCCCCATCTGCGGCCCATATCCCTTTGAAGCAAAAGAAAGACGGCGCATGAGTGACACGATCCTTGAGTTGAAAGACGCGCGGCTTGCGCTCGATGGCAATACCGGGCCGGTCGAGATCCTCAACGGGATCGACCTGAGCATCGCGAAAGGGGAAAGCGTCGGGCTCACGGGGCCGTCTGGATCGGGCAAATCGTCGCTCCTCATGCTGATGGGCGGGCTCGAACGCGCCACCTCCGGGTCTGTCACCGCTCTGGGCCACGATCTCTCGAAGCTGTCCGAGGATGCGCTGGCGCGGTTTCGTCGGGGTAATATGGGGGTGGTTTTCCAAAGCTTCCACCTCATCCCGACGATGACGGCGCTGGAAAACGTCGCGATGCCGCTGGAAATCGCGGGGGTGGAGCGCCCATTCGAGCGTGCCGCGGCAGAGCTGGAGGCCGTCGGGCTGGCGCACAGGCTCGAGCATTATCCCAGCCAGATGTCGGGCGGCGAGCAACAGCGCGTGGCCCTCGCCCGCGCGGTCGCGCCCCGGCCTGCGATCCTGCTCGCGGATGAACCCACCGGCAATCTCGACAGTGCCACCGGCGAGACGATCATCGAACTGCTCTTCGGCCTGCAGGAGAAACACGGCGCGACGCTGGTGCTGGTGACCCACGCGCCCGAACTGGCCGCGCGCTGCGACCGGATCGTGGAACTGCGCGACGGCGAAGTCGTGGGCGATCACATTGCAACGGGCACCCCCGCATGAGCCTTGCGCTCTCCATCGCCCGGCGCGAGCTGCGCGGCGGCATTCGCGGCTTCTGGGTGATGCTGCTCTGCCTGATGCTGGGCGTGGCGGCGATCGCCTCCGTGGGGCTGGTGCGCTCCGCGATCGAGCGCGCACTGTCGGATCAGGGCGCGGTGCTGCTGGGGGGCGACGCGCAATACGAATTCACCTATCGCCGCGCCAAGCCCGAGGAACTGCAATGGATCACCGACCGCGCCACGGCGGTCTCCGAGGTGATCGACTTCCGATCGATGCTGTCCACCGGCAGCGATCCCGCCGACCGCGCGCTGACGCAGGTGAAGGCGGTGGACGGGGCCTATCCGCTGACCGGCAAGCTGCAGCTCGATCCGCCCGTTACGCCGGACGCGCTGAAGGGGAATGGGGGCCTGCCGGGCATCTACCTCGATCCGATCCTCGCCGACCGTCTGGGCCTGAGCCCCGGTGATAAGGTGCAACTCGGCGGGCAGGATTTCGTGATGATGGCGCGGATCGTGCGCGAGCCGGATTCGACGGGCACGGGGATGGGCCTTGGCCCGCATTCCATCGTCTCGCTGTCGGCGATCGAGAACACGCCGCTTCTCTCGCCGGGTTCTCTTTTCGAGACGGAATACCGCGCGACACTGCCGCCAGATACCGACCTCGCCACCCTGAAACGGCAGGCCGAGACCCGGTTCGACGGGGCCGGTATGCGCTGGTCCGACCGCCGCCGCGCCGCGCCGGGGGCGGAGCGTTTCGTGCAGCGGCTCGGCTCGTTCCTCGTGCTGGTAGGGCTTGCCGGGCTGGCCGTGGGCGGCGTCGGTATCTCCGCCACCGTCGCTGCGTGGATCGAACGCAAGGCGCCCACCATCGCGACCCTGCGCGCGCTCGGCGCGACCGGAGGCACGATCCGCGCGGCGTTTCTGCTGCAGCTCGCAGCCCTCGGCCTTGCGGGCATCCTCGCGGGGCTCGTCCTCGGCGCCGGTCTCGTCCTCGGCGCATCCGGGCTGATCGAACGCTCGCTGCCGCTGCCGGTCGAGATCGGCCTCGATCCCGGCCCGCTGGGCGAGGCCGCGCTCTATGGCGCACTGGTCGCGATGCTGTTTGCCCTCTGGCCGCTCTCGCGCATGTCGAAGATGCGCGCGGCGACGCTCTATCGCGACACCGGCGCAGGCCGCCGCCTGCCGGGCTGGCCCACGCTTTTGCTGACGGCGGCGCTTCTGACGATCATCATCACCGTCTCGGCGTGGTTCTCGGGCCTCTGGACGCTGACGCTGGCGAGCCTCGGCGGCATCGCCGTGGCGCTTCTGATCCTCACGCTCGCCGCCAGCCTGATCCGCTGGCTGGCGCGCCGCGCCCAGCACCGCGCCCGGGGCCGCCTCGTGCTGCGCGCAGCCCTTGCCGCCATCGGCGGGCCGCGCTCCGAGGCGCGCTCGGTCATCCTCTCGCTCGGCCTCGGCCTCTCGGTTCTGGCGGCCGTGGGGCAGGTCGATAGCGGCTTGCGCGGCGCCATCGACCGCGATCTGCCGAAGGTCGCGCCCGCCTATTTCGTGATCGATATCCAGCCCGACCAGATCCAGCCCTTCACCGATCTGCTGGTGGATATGCCCCAAGTTACCAAGGTCGAAAGCGTGCCGATGCTGCGTGGCGTCATCACCAAGATCAACGGCGAGGATGCGCGCAAGACGCATGGCGAGCATTGGGTGCTGCGCGGCGATCGCGGCGTGACCTATGCCGAGACCCCGCGCGAAAAGATCACTGCGGGTGAGTGGTGGCCGAAGGATTATAGCGGCCCGCCGCTGGCCAGTTTTTCGGCCAAGGAGGCGCAGGAGATCGGCCTCAAGCTTGGCGATACGATCACGGTGAACATCCTCGGGCGCGACATCACCGCGAAGGTGACCTCGTTCCGCGACGTGGATTTTTCGACCGGGGGCATCGGCTTCGTCCTCACGCTCGACCCGGCCGCTTTGCGCGGTGCGCCCCATACCTGGCTCGCCACGATTTACGCGCCGCCAAGCGCCGAGGCGCAGGTGATGCGCGATCTGGCGGAGCGCTTCCCCAATATAACCGCGATCCGCGTGCGCGACGCTCTGCAGCGCGTGACCGATGCGCTCTCGGCCATCGCGCGGGCGACCTCGCTGGCGGCGGGCGTGACGCTGCTCACCGGCTTCGTCGTCCTGATCGGGGCGGCGGCGGCGGGCGAGCGCGAACGCGCCTGGGAGGCGGCGATGCTCAAGACACTCGGCGCCACGCGCGGTGCGATCCTTGCGAGCTTCGCGCTGCGCTCGGCGCTGATGGGCGCGGCTGCGGGGCTGGTCGCGATCCTGTTTGGCGGGCTCGCGGGCTGGGCCGTGGTCGATCTGGTGATGGGGGCGGAGTTCCATTTCGCGCCGCTCCCCGCGCTTCTGATCGTGGCGGGCGGCGTGATCGCGACGCTGCTGGCCGGTCTGGTCTTCGCGCTGCGCCCGCTTGCGGCTCGGCCTGCGGGGGTGTTGCGCGCGCCTGAGTGAGGGCGGCTTTACGTTGAAAAGCCGGATGCCTCCGGCGGGGATATTTCGGCCAAGCCGAAGAGAGGGCGCTTTGCTTCGCCTTGGTTCAAATATCCCCCGCGGAGCGTCCTTCGTTCGAGGATGCGCAGGTCGCGGGTCAGCGCAGCCCGGTTTCGCGGAGCAAGCCGCGCCGTTTTGCCTCGTAATAATAGCCGCGCGAATACCATTTCACCGCGCGATCTTCCGAGCCGTCCGAAACCAGCCATGCGCCGCGCAGGTATTTTACCGCGTATTTCAGGTTCGTGTCGGGATCGAGCAGGTCATGTGGTTGGCCTCTAAACCCCATGCTACGCGCGGTCTGCGGCAGGATCTGCATCAGCCCGTAATAGGGGCCGTTGCGGGCATCGGCGCGGTAGCGGCTCTCGCGCTGGACCACGCGGTGGGTGAGGGTGCGCGGCACCCCGTAATGGTCCGAATAGCGGTTGATCAGGGCGCGGATTTCCGGCGTCTCGTTGCGATGCAGCGGCAGCGCATAGGCCGGTTTCGCCATCGGACGCGGCGAGCCGCCACAGGCCGCAAGGGCGCCGAGCGAGAGCAGGAAGAGGCGACGAGTCAGCATGCGGGCGCTCCGGGTGGTGGGTCGCCGTCAGCTAAGCGCCCTCCTTGCCGCTTGGGAAGGGCGGAGTTCCGGCCTCGGCGCGCACTCGCCGATCCGCGCCCGGATCAGCGCAGGGCGCGGCGCAGGCGTAGCGCGTTGGTGACCACGAAGACCGACGAGAAGGCCATCGCGCCCGCCGCCAGCATCGGGGACAGGCCGGGCCCGCCGAAGGGCACGAGGATGCCCATCGCGACCGGGATCAGCGCGACGTTATAGGCGAAGGCCCAGAACAGGTTCTGCCGGATGTTGCGCATCACCGCGCGCGACAGTTCCAGCGCCATTGCGACGCCGTTCGGATCGCCGCGCATCAGCACGACCTCGGCGGCCTCGATGGCCACATCGGTGCCGGTGCCGATCGCAAGGCCCACATCGGCGGCCGCAAGCGCTGGGGCGTCATTGATGCCGTCGCCCACGAAGGCGACCGGGCCGATCTGGCGCAGGCTCTCGACCGCGTCGCGCTTGCCGTCGGGCAGCACCTCGGCCTCGATCCGGTCGATGCCGAGATCGTGGCCCACGGCTTCGGCCGTGGCGCGCGTGTCGCCGGTGACCATCGCCACCTGTTTGCCCGCCTTATGCAGAGCGTCGACCGCTTCGCGCGCCTCGGCTTTGATCGGGTCCGACAGCGCCATCAGCGCGACAGGCCGGTCGTCGAGCGACATCCAGACCGGGGTTCGGCCTTTCGCGGCCAGCGCCTTCGCGCGCTCGGCGTAGGGCGCGATATCCGCGCCGGCCTCTTCCATCGCACCGACATTGCCGATCCAGAGCTTGGCCCCTTCGGCCTGCGCGCGCAGCCCCTTGCCGGACAGCGCCTTGACGCGTTTGACCGGCGCATGGGCGATGCCGCGCGTCTCGGCTTCGGCGAGGATCGCACGGGCCAGCGGGTGCTCCGAGCGCGCCTCGGCGCCTGCGGCCAGCGCGAGGATTTCCGCCTCGGACAGATCGGCGAGCGGTTCGAGATCGGTCAGGGCTGGGTGGCCTTCGGTCAACGTCCCGGTCTTGTCGAAGCCCACGACTGCGACCTCCGAGAGGCGCTGTAGCGCGTCGCCACGGCGGAACAAAAGGCCCAGTTCGGCGCCGCGCCCGGTGCCCACGAGGATCGAGACCGGCGTCGCCAGCCCCATCGCGCAGGGACAGGCGATGATCATCACCGAGATTGCCGCGACGAAGGCATGCGAAAAGCCCATGCCCGCGATCATCCAGATCGCGAAGGTCAGGAGCGACAGCGCCATGACCACGGGCACGAAGACGCGGGTGACCTTGTCGACCAGCGCCTGCACCGGCAGTTTCGCGCCCTGTGCGGCTTCGACCATCGCGATGATCCGTGACAGGACGGTGTCGCCGCCGGTCGCGGTGACGCGGTAGCTGAGCGCGGATTCGCCGTTCACGGTGCCGCCGGTGATCGGATCGCCTTCGGATTTCGCGACGGGGACGGGCTCGCCGGTCAGCATGCTCTCGTCGATATGGCCCGCGCCCTCGGCGATCACCCCGTCGAGCGCGACCCGTTCGCCGGGGGCGAGCAGCAAAATGTCGCCGGGCACGAGTTCCTCGATCGGCCGTTCCTCGACCCCGTTTTCGGTCTGCACGCGCGCGGTCTTGGGCTGCAGTCCGATCAGCCGCGAGATCGCTTCGCCTGCGCGGCCCTTGGCGCGCGCCTCCAGCCAGCGACCCAGCAGGATCAGCGTGACGATGGTCGCCGCCGCCTCGAAATAGACGCCCCGCGCGGCCTCTGGCAGAAGGCCGGGCGCAAGCGTGACAAGGGCGGAATAGACAAAGGCGGCGAGCGAGCCCATCGCGACGAGCGAATTCATCTCGGGCGAACCGCGCAACAGGGCAGGGACGCCGATGCGCAGGAAGACGCGGCCGGGGAAGGCCAGCACCAGCGCGGTGAGGATCATCTGCACCCACCAGCTTGCCTGCATCCCGATCGTGCTGGCGATCAGGTGATGCATGCCGGGGATCATATGCGCGCCCATCGCGAGCACGAAGACCGGGGCGGTCAGCGCGAGCGCGGTCAGGAACTGACGCCGCAGCTGGCGCGCCTCCTGCATCTGGCGCTCGGCGGCGCTGGGGCCGTTGGCCATCTCCTCTTTCAAGCGCCCCGGATAGCCCGCCTGGTCGAGCGCGGTTTTGAGGCTCTCGAGATCGGCAGGCCCGTCGAATTCGACATGGGCACTGCGCGCCATCAGGTTGGCCGAGGCGTTTTGCACGCCGGGTTGTGCCAAAAGTGCGCGTTCGACCCGACCGGTGCAGGCGCCGCAATGCATGGCGTCGATGATAAATGTGGCTTCGCTCATGGGGCGTTATCTGATCCTGACCAGGGCTGCGGTCAAGCGTCGCGAGACATATGCAGGTAATTGAATTTGACGTGAGGAGCTGCTATATTCTTTCACAACGTAACTTTTCTCGTGGAGTGCCCTCGAATGAACCTCGACCGTGCGATTTTTGCCTTCGCTGGCGTGATGATCCTGATCTCGCTGCTGCTGGCCGTCTATGTCTCGATGTATTGGCTGTGGTTCACCGCCTTCATCGGCGCGAACCTGCTGCAATCGGCTTTCACCGGGTTCTGCCCGGCTGCGATGATCTTCGGCAAGTTCGGCATCAAATCGGGCTGCGCTTTCGGTAAGTAATCGACAAAGCGGCAACGATTGGCGCTGGCCTTTTTCTGACCCGATACCAAATTCTTGAGAGGGTGGGGCGGCTTTGCTAGCCTCACCCTTGGTTTTGTCGAACGCTTTGCCGGGAGACGCCGCAGGATTTTGCAGGAGTTTGATCATGGATCGCCGCGCTTTTCTTCTTTCGCTGGCCGCCTTGCCGTTTGCGAGCCTGCCCGCTTTCGCCGCAAGCGGGCCCGCGCAAACCATCGAGACCGCGCCTGCGAAGCGCTGGCCGATCGGCTCGCAATATTACCCGACCAAGGTCACGGTGAAGCCCGATCTTCCGGTGGGCTCGATCATCATCGTCTCGGATAAGTTCTTCCTCTATCACATCACCGCGCCGGGCGTGGCGATGCGCTACGGCGTGGCCGTGGGCAAGGAAGAGCTGAAGTTCCGCGGCACCGCGACGGTGGCGCGCAAGGTCAAATGGCCGAGCTGGACGCCCACGCGCGAGATGATCGAACGCAATCCGGCCTACAAGAAATACGAGGACGGGATGAAGGGCGGGCCGCAGAACCCGCTCGGCGCGCGGGCGATGTATCTCTACCAGAACGGGCGTGACACGGCGATCCGCATCCACGGCACGACCGAGCCGGGTTCGATCGGGCACGCGGTCTCGAACGGCTGCATCCGGATGGTCAACGATCATGTCATCGATCTGTTCAACAGCGTTCCCGTCGGCACGCAGGTCACTGTCTACTGATGAAACTTACCTCGATTGCCGAGGTCGCCGCGCTCGATTTCGACACGATCATCGATGTGCGCTCACCTTCGGAATTCGCCGAGGATCATATCCCCGGCGCTATCAACCTGCCCGTGCTCGACGATGAGGAGCGCGCCCGCGTCGGCACGATCTACAAGCAGGTCGCGCCTTTTGACGCGCGCAAGATCGGCGCGGCGCTGGTGGCACAGAATGCTGCCAAACATCTGCAGGGTCCGCTGGCCGATAAGGAAGGCGGCTGGCGTCCGCTGGTCTATTGCTGGCGCGGCGGGCAGCGTTCGGGGTCTTTCGCGACGATCCTGAAGCAGGTCGGCTGGCGCGTGGAGCTGGTCGAGGGCGGCTACAAGGCCTTCCGGTCGCTGGTCGTGGAGGCCGGGCTTGCCGAGATGCCCTGTCCGGTCGTCGTTCTCGACGGCAATACCGGCACCGCGAAGACCGATATCCTGAAAGCCGCGCGGGCGCAGGGGGCGCAGGTCATCGATCTGGAGGGGCTCGCCAATCATCGCGGCTCGCTCTTCGGGGCGATGGAGGGTGGCCAGTCGAGCCAGAAGGATTTCGAGTCGCGGCTGATCATGGAGATCGCGGCGCTCGATCCGGCGCGGCCTGTCCTGCTGGAGGCGGAAAGCTCCAAGATCGGCGATCTGCAACTGCCCGCAGGGATCTGGGCCGCGATCAAGGATGCGCCGCGCCTGCGAGTGCGTGCGCCGCTGTCGGAGCGGGCGCAGTATCTGGCGCGGGCCTATGCGGATATCACGGCAGATGCCGATCGGCTGCTGGCGGTGCTCGATCAGCTGCGGCCCTTCCAGCCCGCCGAGCGGATCGCGGCGTGGCAGGCACAGGCGACGGCGGGGGAATATGCGGCGTTGGCGGGCGAGTTGATGCGCGACCATTACGATCCGCGCTACGAGAAGCACCGCGCGCGCCATGTGGAGCATGAGCGGGTGATCGAGGCGGAAAGCCTCGCGCCGGAGGCGATCGAGGGGCTGGCTGCGCAGGTGGTGAAAGAGGCGTCGGAGATGGCGGGGCGCTGAGGGGCGTGAGCCCTTGGCACGGGCGGCTAGCCCGGGCCGCGCCCGACCCTCCCCCCGGGAGGGCGCATTGGCGGCGTCATCGCGAGTAGGAATGTCTTCCGGACTTGCGAGACAAAGCGCCAAGCCACCGACCGGTCAAAGCGCCCACCCAAGGCTCGGGCGCGTCCCTTTTCTCACCGCACCCGCAGGAACGCCGGACCCTCCGCAATCACGCCGATCTGCGCGGCGCGGTAGCCTGCCGCTTCTAGCTTTGCCAGAACCTCCGCAGCCTGCGCCTCCGGCACGCTGGCCAGCAACCCGCCCGAGGTCTGCGGATCGTGCAAAAGCTCCGTTCGTGGCCCCGGTGGTGCGGTCACCCGGCCCGCGCAATTGGCGATGTTCTGCGGCAGAAGCGTCGAGTGCTCGCCTGCCTCGGCCAAAGCCTGGGCCCCGTCGAGCAGCGGGATCGCGGCAAGGTCCAGCTCTGCCGAGACGCCCGACGCCTCGCATAGCCCCAGCAGATGCCCCGCGAGACCAAAGCCCGTCACATCCGTCATCGCGGAAGCGATCGGCGCGAGGATCGCGGAAGCCTCGGCAGAGCTGCGGCCCATGCTCTCCAGCGCGCCAGCCACGACGTCGCCCGGCGCGTGTTTCGCCATCTCGGCGGCAAGGATCACGCCCGTTCCAAGCGGCTTCGTCAGGATCAGCACCTCGCCGGGCTTCGCGCCCTCCTGACCTAAAGGCCGCTCGGCCAGCCCGGTCACAGTGAAGCCCAGTGTCAGCTCCGCGCCCATTGAGGTATGCCCGCCGACGAGATCGCAGCCCGCGTCGCGGAAGGCCTCGGACGCGGCCCCCAGCATTTCGCGCAGGGCCCGCGCGCCCAGTTCCTCGGACTGGCGGGGCAGGGTGACCTGCGCCAGCGCCGCCTGCGGGGCCGCGCCCATCGCCCAAGCGTCGCTCATCGCATGCAGCGCCACGATCCGGCCCAACAACCACGGGTCCTCGGTGAAGGCGCGGACGTGATCGGTGGTGAAGACCTGCGTCTGCGCGCCGCAAGACAGCACGGCGGCATCGTCGCCCGGACCGCTCAGCACATCGCCGCGAGCGGGCGCAGGCAGATCGGACAGCGCCTCGCGCAGCGCCTGACCGCCGAGCTTCGCGCCGCAGCCGCCGCACATCGGTTTGCTGCCCAGCACCTCCGCGATCCCCTGCGCGTGCTCGCGGGGCAGGGGCGGCGTCGGCATCTCGGGCAGGTCGTGGACCTTCGCCATGAATTTGCGGTCGATGTGGTCCTTCCAGCGCCAGAGCCATTTCCCGTTCAGCGGGAGGCTCCATTTGTCGGCCACCGCCTGTTTGCCGCCCGTGGAGATCAGCTTCAGATAGTCGCGCTGCGGCTGATAGGTCTTCATCTCCCCGCCCGAAGCGGCGGCGCGCAGATTGGCGAAAAGCGGCTTCGCTTCGCGCACCGCGTAGACGCCCGCCTTGGGGCGCGGCGCGTGGCTGAGATGGGCGATGTCGCCTGCGGCGAAGATCGCGGGATCGCAGCTTTGCAGCGTCGGGCCGACCGTGACGAAGCCGTCGGTCAGATCGAGCCCGGTCTCGGGAAGCCAGTCGGCAGGTTTCGTGGCTCCCGTGCCGATGATGAAATCGGCCTCGGCTGTGCGTCCGCCTTCCAGCAGAAGCCGCCCTTTTTCCGCGCCGATCAGCGCCGCGTCGGTCTCGATGGTCACGCCGAGCCGCGCGCAGTGCGCCAGCATCGCGTTCCGAGCGCCGTTGCCAAGCGCGCGCAGTGCCTCGGGCGCAGCCTCATAGACCGTGACTTGCGCCTGCGGCAGACGGTGCGCGCAGGCCATCGCAAGCTCCACCCCCGCCACGCCGCCGCCGACCACGGCGATCTTCGGCGACTCGGGCGGATTGGCGGCGAAAGCGTCCCAGGCATCGGCGAAAGCGTCGAGCGGTTTCGCGGGCACGACATGGTCGAGAAAACCGGGCAGCTGCGGCATCTCCGCCGTGATCCCGATATCGATCGAGGCAACGTCATAGGCGATCGGCGCACGCCCCGGCACTTCGATCAGCCGCCGCGCCCGGTCGAGTCCCGTGGCGCGCCCCAGAACCAGCCGCGCGCCCGCATGCCGGGCGAGCTTCACCAGATCGAGCTGCAGCTCGTCGCGGGTATAATGCCCCGCCACATGGCCCGGCAGCATTCCCGAATAGGCCGCGGAGGGGGTTGGGTTGATCACGGTCAGCCGCACACCCGGCAACGGGCTCATCCCCCACATCCGCAGCACCAGCGCATGGGTATGTCCGCCCCCGATCAGAACGATATCGCGTGTCAGGGGCAGGGCAGGGGCGGCGTGCATGGTCTCTCCTTTTCCCCTCATGCCTAGCCTTTGCGCGCGGCTTCGCCAATTCCCAATATGCCGCAGCGAAATGGGGGCAATTTTCCCGCAAAACGTCCTTGACTGGACGATCCGCTTTGCCTAGTTAGCCCCCCAGTGGCTAGGTAGCTCAGCTGGTTAGAGCACACGACTCATAATCGTGGGGTCGGGGGTTCAAGTCCCCCCCTCGCCACCACTACTCCCCCTCTTTCGGGAGAGATGCGAAAAGGGCGCCCCTCGGGGCGCCCTTTGCTTTTGTCTCAGGCTCAACCTCAGTTCGAGGCGGTGCGCAGAAGATCGGTGATCCGGCGCACCACGGCGCGGCGGTTGGCTTCCGAGGCCCCTTCGGTCTGCACCTTCAGGTCCTGTTCGCCATAGCCTTGCACCACGAGGTTCTCGGCGGGCACGTCGAAATACTCGCTCAGAGCCAGCGCGACCGATTCCGCGCGACGGTCCGAGAGCGCGAGGTTGTAGGCGGCGCTGCCGACGGCGTCGGTATGGCCTTCCACGAGGAACAGCTCGCGCGGGTTTTCGTCGATGCGCTGCTGGATCGCCTGACCCAGAGCCGAGAGAGCCTGCGCCTGATCGGGCTGGATCGCGGACGACCCGGTCTCGAAGTTGATGTTCTCGACCGAAATCGCGGGGGCGAGATCACGCACCGGGGTGATGTTGCGCACCTGCGAGAGCGTGAAGGTGCGGTCGACGCCGCTTTGACGGGTCAACGCATCGCGCAGCGCCTGCTCGTTGCTGGACGACACCGTCGCGGTGGGCTTGGGCTCGGGAAGCGCCGAGACATCGACCGGATCGGCCCCGCGCGCGTCGTCGACCAGCAGGTACTGCGTGCCGTCGGGCTGGACCAGCGTGCGCTTCAGGATCTGACGCTGGGCGTCATAGACGGTGACGATCTGGCTGCCATCGGGCTTGGTCACGATCGTGCGCGACGAACCGTCCGCGTAGTCCTGCGTGCGAATCTTCGAGCCGGGCTGACGCAGCAGCGCGTTGTCGTCCTTCACCAGTTGGTAAGAACCATCGGGTTGCTGTACAACAACGCGGTCGCCCGAATTCACGGCCACTTTCGAGCCGTTGTTCAGGATCGCCCCTACGGCGAGCGCACCAAGACCCGAGAGCGCGGCGGTTTCCAGCGTGCTCAGACGGTCTTTCTTTTTCTTCTTCGACGAGTCGGTCTGCGCGGTGGCCTGCGCTTCCGCGTCGGGCTTGGCGTCGACCGAGGTCGCGAAGTCTTCGGATGCGCTGCGCGCGGTGTCCTCGGTCACCGTCTCTTCGGTGGCGTCGGCGGTGTCGGCGCTGTCGGTCGGCGCGTTGAGCGCCTCGTTCTGCACGGCTTCGCCTTCGATCGCGGCCTGCGTATCGGTCAGCGCGTTCTCCAGCAGCTTCGTCGCCTTGCTGGCCGCCGTGTCTTGGCTCGTCTGCTGATCGGTTTCCGCCGTGGTGTCAGCGGTCTCCGAGGCGGTGGCCTCCGCGTCGGCATTGGCGGCCTCTTCCGGCTGGATCACCTTCGGCTCGACGTCCGCGCCGGACCCGCCATTGCCTTCCTGCACGACCTGCGTGTCGGAGGTGGTGTCCGTCGAGGCCTCGCCAGCAGGTTTCGCCTCGGGCTCTGCCGTTGCGGTGCTGTCTCCTTGGGCCTCCGAGTTCTGCATCGCGTCTTCGGTGGTGTCGGTCACCGGGGCAGGGGCGTCCTGTGAGGTGGTGTCGGGGCTGAGCGTGCTCGTCGCCTCAGCGTCCGTCTGGCCGTCCGTAGTGGTCGTCGTGTCGGTCGAGCCATCAGCCGTTGCGGTGGTCGAACCATCGGTTTCAGCCGTAGCGGAGCCATCGGTCTCAGCGGTGGTCTCTGCGGTGGTATCCGCCGAGGTCGAGCCATCGGTGTTTGCGGTAGCCGAACCGTCGGTCTCTGCCGGTGCCGCAGCATCGGGCTGCGCGTCGGCCGCTGCCGCGTCGGTCTCGGCAGAGGCATCGGCATTCGCGTCGGTCTCGGTATCCGTCGTCGCTGCGGCAGCCGCGTCGGCGTTGGTATCGGTGCCCGTGGTCTCGGATTGAGTGGTCACATCCGCGCCGCCTTCGACTGCGGCTTTCGCGCTGGCGTCGGGGGTGTCACCGCTCGCAGCCGGGTCCTGGTCTGCGGGCGGGGCTGCGCCTTCGATCGCGTCCTTCGCGGCTTGATCGGCTTCGCTATCGCTCATCGGCGCATCGGCATTTTCCGGATCGGTTCCTGCCGCAGCCTCGGCGGAGCCATCGGCGTTTGCCGCCGCGGCCTCGCAATCGGCTTTCGCCTGATCCGTCGGGGTGCCATCGGCGACCGCCTTCGCGATGCATTCAGCGGTGGCGATATTGCTATCCTGGGCAAGCGCACTGAACGGCAGGATCGCCGGGCTCAGCGCGGCAAGGCCGGCAACGAGCGCAGTGGTCGTCTTCAACGTCTTCATGTCGTCTCCCTTTCATGCGGCATCTGGCCGCGTGTCGGGGGTTCAAACGTCTCACAGACCCGTGTGTTCCGGCGCCCTCATGACCATCGGCAGGAATCAGCACGGGGCGGACCCGCAGGCCCGCCCCGTGATTTGGGAAGAAAAACCTGTGCCGGTCCGGCTCAGTGGGTCTTCTTGACCGCTTTCAGCTTGTCGATGCCGAGCATCTTCATCGCGGTCTTCTCGTAGAACGGCTCCGAGGTGCCCTTGCGCAGTTTGCGCATGAAGTATTTCTCGAAACCGATCTTGGCGAGGTGGACCCATTTGCCCTGGCTCGACCAGTTGACGTTGCGCGGCGGAAGCTGCGGTTGGGCCACGAAGGCGATGCCGCTGTCGCCGAAATCGGCCAGACAGATCGCGTTCCAGGTGCCGGTCTCGTCGGGCTCCTGACCACGCACGATATTGCCGAGGTTATGCGCGGTGGCGGTGACCATCGACTCGATCATGAAGCCGGTCTTCGGCACGCCGCAGGGCACCGGGGTCGGGCCCATGGGTGGGATCGCGATCCCGACGCCGATCCCGAAGACATTCGGGTATTTCGGGTTGCGCTGGTGCTTGTCGACGATGACGAAGCCGCGCGGGTTCACGAGACCTTCCAGTCCCATCACCGCCGGGATGCCACGGAAGGGCGGCAGCATCATCGAGTATTTGAACGGCATCTCATGGGTCGCCTTGACGGAGCCGTCATCGGCGATCTCTTCGACATGCATCACGCCGTCTTCGACCTTCTTCACGCGCGACGAAGTCATCCACTTCATGTGCTTCTCGCGCATCGCGCCTTCGAGAAGACCCTTGGTGTCGCCGACGCCGTCGAGGCCGAGATGGCCGACGTAAGGCTCGGAGGTCACGAAGGTGATCGGAACCTGATCGCGGATCTTCGCCCGGCGCAGCGCGGTGTCGAGGATGAAAGCGAATTCATAGGCCGGGCCGAAGCACGACGCGCCTTGCACCGCGCCCACGATGATCGGGCCGGGGTCTTCGCAGAAGCGCTTGAAGGCGGTGCCGGCATCCTCGGCGTGATCGACATGGCAGACCGAGTGGGTGAAGCCGTCGGGACCGAGCCCTTCGATCTCGTCGAAGGCCAGTTCCGGGCCGGTGGCGAGCACGATGTAATCGTAGGAGACCTCTTGGCCATCCTCGAGCTCGACCTTGTTGTCATCGGGGTGCAGGCGCTTTGCCGCGACCGGGATGAACTTGATGTTCTTCTTCTTCATCGTCGGTTCGAGATCGACGGTGATGTCCTTGCGGTCGCGCCAGCCGACGGCGACCCAAGGGTTGGAGGGCACGAAGTGGTACTTCGGGTCCTTGGTAATGACGGTGATTTCGTCTTCCTTACGGACCTGATCGCGCAATTCATAAGCCATGATTGCGCCGCCAAGACCTGCGCCGAGCACCACGATATGTGCCATTTTCGTTCCTCCCCGTTACCCGGTCATCAACTTGTCATGTCTCATTCGATAGATGCAATTGTTTGAATGTGTCAAGAAGACCCGCCTTTCAAATCCTGCGACGAATCAGCCTGTGGAACAAGTCTAACGCTAACGTGAAGCGAAAAGACCTTTGCGAAACAACGAAAAAGGGCCGGCGCGCGGCCGACCCTTTCCCATTCGTATCAGTATGGCTGACTTACTTCGGCGGTTCTGCCGTGATCCCCTCGACGTAGAAGGTCATCGAGTGAAGCTGATCGTCGGTCGCCATTTCGCCATCGGCGAGGAAGGCCGTGCCGTCCTGCTTGTTGAGCGGGCCGGTGAAGGGATGGACCTTGCCCGAGCCGATATCGTCCTTGAGCTGCAGCGCCTCTTTCTTGACGTCGTCCGGCACGGCCGAGGAAATCTCGCCGATCTCCACCATGCCGCTGTCGATGCCGCCCCAGGTGGCTTCCGACTTCCACGAGCCGTCCATGATCGCACCGACGCGCTCGATGTAATAGGGCGCCCAGTTGTCGATGGTCGACGCGACGCGCGGCATCGGCGCGAAGCTCGACATATCCGAGGCCTGACCGAAGGTGATGACGTTGCCGGCTTCCTGAGCTTTCGCCTGCGGCGCGGTCGAGTCGGTGTGCTGCAGCAGCACGTCCACACCATCGGCGATCAGGGCTGCGGCCGCGTCGGCCTCTTTCGCCGGATCGAACCAGGTGTAGGCCCAGACCACTTTCATCTCGATATCCGGGTTCACCTTCTTCGCGGCCAGATAGGCGGCGTTGATGCCCTGATAGACCTCGGGGATCGGGAAAGAGCCGATATAGCCGATCTTGTTGGTCTTGGTCATACGACCGCCGATCGTGCCCTGAATGGCGCGACCCTGATAGAATTTCGCGTCGTAGGTGGCGACGTTGTCGGCGAGCTTGTAGCCGGTGGCGTGCTCGAATTTCACGTCGGGGAATTTCTTGGCGACGTTCATCACCGCGTCCATGTAGCCGAAGGAGGTCGCGAAGATCAGCTTGTTGCCGTCCAGCGCCAGCTGGGTCAGCGCGCGCTCGGCATCGGGGCCTTCCGGCACGTTCTCGATGAACGAGGTCTTCACCTTGTCGCCGTATTTCTCTTCGATCGCCTGACGACCTTGGTCGTGCTGGTAGGACCAGCCCATGTCGCCGACAGGGCCGACATAGATGAAGCCGATTTTCAGCGGCTCGTCAGCGGCGAAAGCCGGGACGCCGACGCCCGCGACGACGGCCGTGGCGGCGGTGGTTTTCAAAAAGGATCTGCGGTTCATCGCGTTACTCCAAGTTGGGTGGCGGGCCTCTTGATGGGGCCCTTCGAGAGATGCCTCAGCTCGAGGCGTGGAAAGATTTGCCGAGGCTGGCAGGCGCGGCCTGCACGCCGTGGCGGTGAATGGCGGACAGGATGACCAGCACCACGATGGTGATGACGTAGGGGGCCATCGAGAGGATATGCACCGGGATCGCGTAGCCTGCGGCCTGCAATTGCAGCTGCAGCGCGGTGATGCCGCCGAAGAGATAAGCGCCCAGCAGCACCCGCCACGGGCGCCAGCTTGCGAAGACCACGATGGCCAGAGCGATCCAGCCCGCGCCTGCGGTCATGCCTTCGGTCCATTGCGGCACGCGCACGAGGCTGAGATAGGCGCCACCCAGACCGGCCAGCGCCCCACCGAAGGCCAGCGCGGCGAAGCGCACGGCGACGACGCGGTATCCCAGCGCGTGGGCGGCGTCATGGCTCTCGCCCACCGCGCGCAGGATCAGGCCGGCGCGGGTGGAGCGCAGCACATACCAGACCACCGCGACGAGGATCAGCGAGAGATAGACGATCCAGTCATGCGAGAACAGGATG
The DNA here is from genome assembly GCF_058105145.1 of Thioclava sp. ISO4. Taxonomy (NCBI): domain Bacteria; kingdom Pseudomonadati; phylum Pseudomonadota; class Alphaproteobacteria; order Rhodobacterales; family Paracoccaceae; genus Thioclava; species Thioclava sp. ISO4. The sequence goes on along the minus strand of NZ_CM176571.1, from coordinate 3,642,615 downwards.
CGGCCCAGCAACGGAATATCCGAGAGCGGTCCGAAATCGATCTTGGCGGTCGGCGGGGGGCGCACGCCCTCGTAGCCCTTGCCGATCAGCGCGCTCAGGCCCAGCCCGAACAGCGTCAGCGCAAGGCCCGTCGCGACCTGGTTCGAGAGCAGCTTCTGAGTCAGGAAGGCAAAGAGCGTCGCCAGCAAGGCACCGGCGATCGCGCCCATCAGGAAGCCCAGAACCGGGCTGCCGGTGGCGACGGCGGCGGCGAAGCCTGCAACCGCGCCCATGATCATCATCCCCTCGACGCCGAGGTTGAGCACGCCCGATTTTTCGGCGACCAGTTCGCCGGTCGCGGCCAGCAGGACCGGGGTCGATGCGCCCATCAGCGTCGCCGTCAGGGTGATGATATCGATGCCGCCCACGATCATAGTGCGCCTCCATGTCCCCAGAACAGAACCGGCCCCCAGGCCAGATAGCCGCCGACGAGGCCGACGACGAGTCCGGCCACAGAGGCGTAACGCTCGCGTCCATGCAGGGTGGGGCGGCGGGGCTCTTCGCTGTCGGGCCGCGCGCCGATGCGGTAGATCACCGCCCGCGAGGCTCCCAGCGCCAGCTCGAACACAACCATCATCACCACGCCGATCACGACGAAGGCCCAGAACGCCTGCGCCACCGCAAGCAGATAGTACAGGCCAAGCCCCATGACGACGCCGCCAAGGAAGATGATCAACAGGCGCAGCGAGGGGAGTTTGCGCATCATGCCGCGACCCTCCCGAAACGGATGCGGAAATTGGTCAGCACGTCGAAGGCCAGCAGGAAGAACAGAAGCATCCCCTGGAAGACCTGGATCGCCGCCGAGGGCAGGCCCAGCATCAGCTGCGCCATGTCGCCGCCGATATAGGTCAGCGCCATCAGGAGCCCCGCCAGCAGAATGCCGATCGGATGCAGACGGCCGAGGAAGGCCACGATGATCGCGGTGAAGCCGTAGCCCACGTTGAAACTGTCGGTGATTTGGCCCGAGGGGCCCGAGACCTCGAACATGCCCGCAAGCCCTGCGAACGCGCCGCCCATGCCAAGCCCGAGCATCACCAGCCGCGCCGGGATCACGCCTGCGAAGCGCGCAGCCCGCGGTGCCTCGCCCGCGACACGGACGCGGAAACCGGTGATATGGCGGTGCATCAGCCCATAGGTGAAGATCACCGCGATCAACGCCGCGACGACGCCCCAATGCATCCCCGTGCCTTCGATCAGCTCGTGATTGAAGGCCGAGGGGTAGTCTTGCAGGTTGCGCGAGCCGGGAAAGCCGAAGCCTTCGGGGTTCTTGAGCGGCCCGAAGGCCATATAGGCCAGCAGGTTCTCGGCCACGTAGACCAGCATCAGCGAGACGAGAATTTCCGAGGTGCCGAACAGAACCTTCAGCACCGCCGGGATCATCGCCCAGAGAAACCCGCCAAGCGCGCCCAGCACGATCATCGCCGGGAACAGCCAGTGGCTCTCAGCCGGGTACATCTTCAGCGCCAGCCATGCCGAGAACAGCGCGCCCATGATGTATTGCCCTTCGGCCCCGATATTCCAGATGCCTGCGCGAAAGCCCACGGCGAGCCCGCAGGCGATCAGGATCAGCGGCCCGGCCTTCACCAGAAGCTGGCCGCGGAAATAGCTGGCATTGCCGCCGAAGAGCGGGTCCCAGAAGATCACGCGGATCGCCTCGACCGGGTGTTTGCCCAGTATCGCGAACAGGATTCCGCCCGCTATCATGGTGGCGACCACGGCGAGGAGCGGGGTCGCGTAGGACCAGAATTGCGAAGGGGTGGGGCGCCGGACGAGGGTGATCATACCGCGGCCTCCTGCATCCCGTGCGCACCGCCCAGCATCATGCCGATCTCTTCGATCGTCAGCCCTTGGGTCGGGCGCGAGGCGCTCAGGCGGCCTTCGTTCAGCGCCGAGAAGCGGTCGGAGATTTCCATAAGCTCATCGAGGTCCTGGCTGATCGCGATCACCGCAGCGCCTTTCGCGGCGAGATCGAGGAGCGCCTGCCGGATCGACGCGGCGGCGGCGGCATCGACGCCCCATGTCGGCTGGTTCACCACCAGCACGGCGGGGTTTTGCAGCACCTCGCGGCCGATCACGTATTTCTGCAGGTTCCCGCCCGAGAGCGCGCGGGCCGCGACATGCGAACCCGGCGTGCGCACGTCGAAGGCCTGAATGATCTCATCGGCGAAAGTCTTCGCCGCGCCCTGATCGACGAAGCCGTTGCGGGTCAGCGGTTTGCGCATCGTGCCGGTGAGGATCGCGTTCTCGGTCAGGCTCATCGCGGGGACGGCGGCATGGCCCAGCCGTTCCTCGGGCGCGGCCAGCAGCCCCTTCGCGCGGCGGCCGTTCGGCCCGAGCCCCGAGATATCTTCGCCCATCAGGCTGACCGTGCCGGGGGCGGAGGGGCGCTCGCCCGACAGGGTCGCCAGCAATTCTTCCTGACCATTGCCCGCGACGCCGCCGATGCCCAGCACCTCGCCCGCGCGCAGCTCCAGGCTCAGATCCTTCAGCGAGGGGCCGAACTGCGACAGCGGTGCGAGCGAGAGGCCCGAGACTTTCAGTACCACGTCGCCCAGCTTGCGCTCGGCCCGGTCGGTCACCTTCAGCTCCGCGCCGACCATCAGTTCAGCCAGCTCTCGCGCGGTCTTCTCGCGCGGGTTGCAGCTCGCCACCACCTTGCCCGCGCGCAGGATCGTCGCGCCTTCGCAAAGCGTGCGGATCTCTTCGAGCTTGTGGCTGATATAAAGGATCGCAGTGCCCTCGGCGGAGAGCTTGCGCAGGGTGTGGAACAGGATTTCCACCTCCTGCGGCGTCAGAACCGAGGTCGGCTCGTCCATGATCAGAAGTTTCGGGTCCTGCAGCAGGCAGCGCACGATCTCGACGCGCTGACGCTCGCCCGCGGAGAGGTCGCCCACCAGTCGCGCGGGGTCCAGCGGCAGACCATAAGCGGTGGAAATCTCGCGGATACGCTTGGCAAGCTGGCGCATCGGCGGCGGGTTTTCCATGCCAAGCGCCACGTTCTCGGCGACGTTGAGCGCCTCGAAAAGCGAGAAATGCTGGAACACCATCGCGACGCCTGCCGCGCGTGCGGCGCGCGGATCGGCGGGCGCGAAGGATTGGCCCGCGAAATGCATCGTGCCGGAATCGGGCTTCACCAGCCCGTAGATCATTTTCACCAGCGTCGACTTGCCGGCGCCGTTTTCGCCCAGCAGGGCGTGGACCTCGCCCGGACGCACCGAGAAGCCGACGCCGTCATTGGCCACGACCCCAGGATAGGCTTTTGTCAGCCCGTCGATCTTGAGCAGCTCCGTCACCCGGCGCGTTTCCCTTTCCCCGTTGCCGCCCCCGCGGCATTCAGCTCTTTCACTAGCCCGGTCGCTACCCCAAGGGCAATGGCTTGAGGATGCTTCCCCAAGGTCGGATCGCCTATCGGGCAGGCAATGCGCGAAATTTGTGCATCCGAATGACCAAGCGCGGCGAGGCGCTTGCGGAAGCGGACCCATTTGCTGTCCGACCCGATCAGGCCGAGCCCGCCGAAACCATGGGCGAGTAGCCGGTGGCAAAGCTCCAGATCGAGAGAATGTGAATAGGTCAGCACGAAGTGGCGGGCATCGGTGGGCGCGAGGGTGACCAGATCGGCCGGGTTCTCGGCGATCAGTGGCGTGACGCCTTCGGGGATTGCGTCGGGAAACCGCTCCGCCCCGCTATCGGCCCAGGATAGGGCGAGGCCGGGCAGGGGGCTCAGCGCCCCGAGCAGCGCGCGCCCGACATGGCCTGCGCCCCAGATCCAGATCGGGCTGGGCGGCGGCGCGACGCGTTCGATCAGCCAGGTGTCGACCAGAAGCGGCGGTGTCTCGCCGCGATCGCGGGCGCGGGCCAGCGCGCGGGTGACGGCGAGCGGCTCGGGCGTGCCCGGGGTCAGAGGGCGTGCGTGCCAGTCGCCCGTGATCTGCGCGACGGTGGTCCGGTCCATCCGCTCGTAGCCCAGCACCACGGCCCCGCCGCAGCACTGGTTCATCGCCGGGCCCAGCGGGATTTTCTCGATCCCCGTCAGCCCGCCCCGCGCCTTCGCTATGGCGGAGAATTCCAGCGCGCCGCCGCCGATCGTGCCCTCGACATGATCCGCCCAGACCAGCATCTCCGCCCCGTCTTCGCGCGGGGTGGAGCCTTGGGCCCGCGCGACCACGACGCGGGTGAACGGTCCGCGGTCTGCCGCGCGGGCGAGGGCTGCGGGATCGAGGCTCATGCGTTCCCCCTTGCCCGGTGCACGGCAGCCAGAACCGCCTCGGGCGTGGCGGGCGCTTGCAGATCGGGCCAGTGGGGGCCGCAAGATTTGCACGCGTCCTGCAGCGCAAGGAAGGCCGAAATCGCCAGCATGAAAGGCGGCTCGCCCACCGCCTTGGAGCGATAGATCGTGTCCTCCCGGTTCGGCTCGTCCCAGAGCGCGACGTTGAAGACGCGCGGGCGGTCCGAGCAGGCGGGGATCTTGTAGGTCGAAGGCGCATGGGTGCGCAGACGCCCCTTGTCGTCCCAGACCAGTTCCTCGGTCGTCAGCCAGCCCGCGCCCTGCACGTAGCCGCCCTCGATCTGCCCGATGTCGATGACCGGGTTCAGCGAAGTGCCTGCATCATGCAGGATGTCGGTGCGCAGGATGCGGTTCTCTCCGGTCAGCGTGTCGATCACCACCTCGGTCACTGCCGCGCCATAGGCGAAGTAGAAGAACGGGCGGCCCTGACCCTTGATCCGGTCCCAGCTGATTTTCGGCGTGGCATAGAAGCCGGTCGAGGAGAGCGACACCCGCGCCTCATAGGCGAGCTTCACAAGTTTCGCGAAGGGCAGGGCGTGATCGCCCGCGCGCACCTCGCCATCGGCAAACGTCACGTCTTCCACCGCCGCGCCCGCGCTTTCGGCCATGAAATCCGCCAGCCGCGCCTTGATTGTCTCGCAGGCGGCCTTCACCGCCATGCCGTTCAAATCGGCCCCGGAGGAGGCCGCCGTGGCGGATGTATTGGGCACCTTGTCGGTGGCCGTCGCGGTGATGCGCACATCCTCATCCGTCACGCCGAAGACCGAGGCCGCGACCTGACAGACCTTGCGGTGCAGGCCCTGACCCATCTCGGTCCCGCCGTGGTTCAGCTGGATCGAGCCGTCGGCATAGACATGCACCAGCGCTCCCGCCTGGTTCAGCTGGGTCAGCGTGAAGGAGATGCCGAACTTCACCGGCGTCAGCGAGATGCCGCGCTTAAGGGTCGTATTGGCGGCGTTCCACTCGGCCACGCGGGCCTTGCGGGCCGCGAACTCGGCGGATTGCTCCAATCGCTCGGTGATCTCGGGCAGGATGAAATCCTCGACCGGCTGACCGTAATGCGTGCTCTGCCCGCCCTCGGGGTCGTAGTAGTTGCGCTTGCGCAGATCGAGCGGGTCGAGCCCCATCACATGGGCGAGGTGATCGAGCGCCGCTTCCGTGCCGATCATGCCCTGCGGCCCGCCGAAACCCCGGAAGGCCGTCGCGCTTTGGGTATTGGTGCGCAGCCGGTGGCTCTCGATCTTCACATTCGGCAGGTAGTAAGAGCTGTCGGTATGCAGCATCGCGCGGTCGCAGACCGGCAGGCTCAGGTCGGGCGACCAGCCGCAGCGGGCGAGATGGGTGAACTCGGCCGCGACGATCTTACCCTCGGCATCCGCGCCGAGGCGGTATTTGATCCGGAAATCATGGCGCTTGCCGGTGATGACCATGTCGTCGTCGCGGTCATAGCGCATCTTGCAGGGCCGCCCGGTGGCACGCGCGACCACGGCGCAGGCGATGGCGAGCGCGTTGCCCTGGCTCTCCTTGCCGCCGAAGCCGCCGCCCATCCGGCGCATCTCGACGCGGACGTCATGCATCGCGCAGCCCAACGCATCGGCCACCTTGTGCTGGACCTCGGAAGGGTGCTGCGAGGAGCATCGGATCACCATCCCCTGATCGTCGGGCAGCGCGAGGGCTGCCTGACCTTCGAGGTAGAAATGCTCCTGCCCGCCCATGTCGAAACTGCCTTCGACGATATGCTCGGCCTGCGCGAAGCCTTCGCCGGTATCGCCGCGCGCCCAGGTGACCGGGCCGCCTTCGAAATGGCTGTTCGCGCTGAGCGCCTCATCGACCGTCAGGATCGCGGGGCGGGGCGTGTAATCGACCTTCGCCAGCCGCGCCGCCTTGCGCGCGGCAAGATGGCTGGTTGCTGCGACCACGAAGATCGGCTGGCCGACGAAATGCACGAGACCTTCGGCCAGAACCGGTTCGGGCTCGGGCGCGGGCGAGGCATTGTTGGCGAACGGCATCTCCTCGGCGGTGAGCACCGCGACGACACCGGGCGCTGCGCGCACCGCGCTCAGATCGAGCGCTTTGATCTCGGCATGGGCCTCGGTCGAGAGGCCGAAAGCCAGATGCAACGTGTTGCCGGGGCAGGGGATGTCATCGACGTAGCGCGCCGCGCCGGTGACGTGCAGCTGCGCGGAATCGTGGGGTTTCTTCGTGCCGACGCTCATGGTTGCACCTCCAGAATGGAGAGGGCGCCTTGGGCATTGCGGACGTATCGGATCAGCATCGCCTTGGCCGCCTCCATCCGGTAGGCGTCCGAAGCGCGCATGTCGGTGAGCGGCGTGAAGTCGTGCTCCAATGCCGGCAGCGCGGCCGTGATCGCCTTTTCGGTGAAGGGCTGACCTTTCAGCGCGCCCTCCAGTGCCGCGGCGCGTTTCGGGATACCCGCCATGCCGCCGAAGGCGATGCGCGGAGCGCCGATCTTGTCGCCGTCGCGCGGGATATTTAGCGCGCCACAGACGGCGGAAATGTCCTGATCGAAGCGTTTCGACAGTTTGTAACAAGCCAGATCGGGCGCGGATTTCGGGAAGCTGACGCTTTCGACGAATTCGCCGGGCGCGCGGTCCTGTTTGCCGTAATCGAGGAAGAAGCTCTCCAGCGGGATCGTGCGGCGCGCCTCTCCCTTGCGCAGCGTCAGCTCCGCGCCCATCGCGATCAGCACGGGCGGGCTGTCGCCGATGGGCGAGCCGTTCGCGATATTGCCGCCGAGGGTCGCCGCCTGACGCACCTGTTCGGAGGCGAAACGGCGGAGCAATTCGGCAAAGCTCGGGAGCGTGTCGCGGATCGCCTCGCGCAACGCGGCCAAGGTGACGCCCGCGCCGACGATGTAGCGGTCGTCGGTTTCCTCGATACTCTGCAGGTCCGTGCAGTTGTTGAGGAAGGCGACCTCTTTCAACTCGCGCAGCTGTTTCGTGACCCAGAGACCGACATCGGTCGCGCCCGCGATCAGCGTGGCGTCGGGATGGGCGAGATACCACGCCGCCAGCGCGTCCGCGCTGCCCGGCAGGAAGACGTGATCGGCCATAGGCGCGACATCTGCGAGATCAGGAACCGTGTCGTTCATCCATGCGGGCACGGCCTCGTCCTGCGCGGCCTCGGCGGCGCGGATGATCGGCGCGTAGCCGGTGCAGCGGCAAAGGTTGCCCGCCAGCAGATCGTCGTGATCGCGGCGCCCATTGAGATGCCCCGCCGCCATGGTGGCGATGAAACCGGGCGTGCAGAAGCCGCATTGCGAGCCGTGATGATCGACCATCGCCTGCTGGACCGGGTGCAGCTCGCCCTTCGGCCCGGCGACGCCCTCGACGGTGCGCAGCGCGCGACCGTGCAGATGGGGCATCATCATCAGGCAGGCGTTGAGCGGTTTGGCGCCCTCCGCATCGGTCACGATGACCGAGCAGGCCCCGCAATCGCCCTCGTTGCAGCCCTCCTTGGTGCCGGTCAGCCCCTCGGCGCGCAGCCAGTCGAGCACAGATTGCGTCGGATCGGTAAGTGCCACCGTCCGGGTTTCTCCATTGAGAAGAAACGTGATCTCCATACGAAAAATCCGCCGCCTTACCAGTCGTCCCTGCGGTCCCCCTCGATGCGGCGTAGAACGGGACCGGCCCAGCAAAGCCGATGCAGACAGGCTTTGGCAAGGGATTCGCGGCGGTGCGTTGCCCGAAACTTGATCCGGTGATCAAGAATTGGGCGCCAAGCTGCGCCGTGTGGTCGAGCGCGAAGCGTCGGGAGGACGCGGCGAGAGGCTGGCGCGGGGCGCTGCTACCCGCTAAATCTGGTGGCATGACCAGCCCCCGATTCATTCATCTGCGCGTCCATACCGAGTATTCGCTGCTCGAAGGCGCTGTGCCCGCCAAGAAACTCGTGAAGATGTGCGAGTCGGCGAAGATGCCCGCCGTCGCCGTGACCGACACGAACAACATGTTCGCGGCGCTCGAGTTTTCCGTGACCGCGACGGGGGCGGGGCTGCAGCCGATCGTCGGCTGTCAGGTCTCGCTGGAATTCGATCCGGCCAAGCCGGGCGAGCGTCCGCGCCTGCCCGCGCCGATCGTTCTGCTGGCCCAGACCGAGCGCGGCTACGAGAACCTGATGAAGCTGAACTCGTGCCTCTATCTCGACAAGCACGGGGCGCTGATTCAGGTCACGCTGGAAGAGCTGGAGCGGTATTCCGAAGGGCTGATCTGTCTTTCGGGCGGTCCCGACGGTCCCGTCGGGCGGCTGATCCGGAACGGCGCGAAGGACCGCGCCAAGGCGCTGCTGCAACAGCTGGCCAGGATATACCCGAACCGCCTCTATGTCGAGTTGCAGCGCCACCCGGGCGAGGGCGGCACGCTGACCGAGGCCGAGATCGCGACCGAGCGGCCCTTCGTCGAATGGGCCTATGAGCTGGGCCTGCCGCTGGTCGCCACGAACGACGTCTACTTCCCGAAGCCCGCGATCTATGAGGCCCATGACGCGATGATCTGTATCGCGGAAGGCGCCTACGTCGACCAGATCGAACCGCGCCGGCGTCTGACCCCGCAGCACTATTTCAAATCCGAAGGCGAGATGGTCGCGCTTTTCGCCGATCTGCCCGAAGCGGTGGAGAACACCGTCGAGATCGCGAAACGCTGCGCCTTCTCGACCTATAAGCGCGCGCCGATCCTTCCGAAATTCGCAGATGACGAGGTGGTGGAACTGCGGCGTCAGGCCTGGGACGGGTTGCGCAACCGCCTTGACGTGATCCCGCATGCAGCACCGGTCGAGGATTACGAGAAACGCCTGCAATTCGAGCTCGACATCATCGAGCAGATGGGGTTCCCGGGCTACTTCCTGATCGTTGCCGACTTCATCAAATGGGCCAAGGATCACGACATTCCGGTCGGGCCGGGGCGGGGCTCGGGCGCGGGCTCGCTCGTGGCTTACGCGCTGACCATCACCGACCTTGATCCGCTGCGCTATTCGCTGCTGTTCGAACGCTTCCTCAACCCCGAACGTGTCTCGATGCCGGACTTCGACATCGACTTCTGCATGGATCGCCGCGAGGAGGTGATCCAATACGTTCAGAACAAATACGGGCGCGAGAAGGTGGGCCAGATCATCACCTTCGGTGCGCTTCTGTCCAAGGCCGCCGTGCGCGACGTGGGGCGCGTGCTTCAGATGTCCTACGGGCAGGTCGACAAGCTGTCGAAGCTGATCCCGGTCGAAGGTGTGAAGCCCGTCAGCATCGAGAAGGCGCTGGCCGACGAGCCGCGCCTGCGCGAAGCGGCCCGCAACGAAGAGGTCGTGGCGCGGCTTCTAGATTACGCGAAAGCCATCGAAGGGCTGCTGCGCAACGCCTCGACCCACGCGGCAGGCGTCGTGATCGGGGACCGTCCGATCGACGAGCTGGTGCCGCTCTATCAGGATCCGCGCTCGGACATGCCCGCGACCCAGTTCAACATGAAATGGGTCGAGCAGGCGGGTCTGGTGAAGTTCGACTTCCTCGGCCTGAAGACGCTGACGGTGATCCGCTCGGCGATGGAACTGATTTTCAAATCCGGCCGTCCGCTGCATGTCGATGCCGCAGGCAACCAGCTTTACGAGCCTGCCGAGGGCGCGGAGAACCATATCAACGCGATCCCGCTGGATGACGAGAAGACCTACAAGCTCTACGCCGATGCGAAGACGGTCGCGGTGTTCCAGGTGGAATCGGAGGGCATGAAATCGGCGCTGCGCCAGATGAAGCCCACCTGTATCGAGGATATCGTGGCACTGGTGGCGCTCTATCGTCCGGGGCCCATGGAGAACATCCCGACCTATTGCGAGGTGAAGAACGGGCTCAAGAAGATCACCTCGGTCCACCCGACCATCGACCATATCCTCGAAGAGACACAGGGCATCATCGTCTATCAGGAGCAGGTGATGCAGATCGCGCAGGTCATGGGGGGCTACTCGCTTGGCGGCGCAGACCTTCTCCGCCGCGCGATGGGTAAGAAGATCAAGGAGGCGATGGACGCCGAGCGCCCGAAATTCGAGGCGGGCGCGGCCAAGAACGGGGTCGACAAGAAGAAGGCCTCCGAGGTGTTCGACCTTCTGGAGAAATTCGCGAACTACGGCTTCAACAAATCCCACGCGGCGGCCTATGCGGTGGTGTCCTATTACACCGGCTGGCTGAAGGCGAACCACGCGGTCGAGTTCATGGGCGGCGTGATGAATTGCGATATTCATCTGACCGACAAGCTCGCGATCTATGCCGACGAGGTGCAGAAGAAGCTCGGGATCGAGATCATTCCGCCCTGCGTGAACCGCTCGCTTTCGACCTTCGACGTGGTCGATCAGAAGCTGGTCTATGCGCTGGGCGCGCTGAAGAATGTGGGCGTGGACGCGATGCAGATGATCGTGACCGCGCGCGGCGACGAGCCGTTCAAGGACCTCTTTGATTTCGCGCGGCGCGTCGACATGAAACGCGTGGGCAAGCGCCCGCTGGAAATGCTGGCGCGGGCCGGGGCCTTCGATCTTCTGGATCCGAACCGCAAGCGCGTCTTCGAGTCGCTTGAATCGCTGATGGCGTGGTCGGGCGCGGTGATCGAGGCGCGCGAGTCGGCGCAGGTATCGCTGTTCGGCGAGGCGGGCGACGATCTGCCGCCGCCGCGTCTGGCCGATACCGACGACTGGCTGCCGGGCGAGCGTCTGGCCGAAGAACACAAGGCCATCGGCTTCTACCTCTCGGGCCACCCGATCGAGGATTACCTGCCCGCGCTCAAGCGCAAGAAGGTGCTGAGCTGGGAAGAGGTGCAGCAAAAGGCCGTGGGCGGTCCTTTCGTGACCAAGATCGCGGGCGAGGTCGCCTCGGTGCGCGAGAAGAAATCCGCCAAGGGCAACCGCTTCGCCTTCGTGGCACTCTCGGACGCGTCGGGGCCTTATGAGGTCGCCTTCTGGTCGGAAGCGCTGGAAGCCTGTCGCGACGTGCTCGAGACCGGCAATCTTCTGGTGCTGACCGTGAAGGTCGAGGTGGACGGCGAGTCGGTGCGTATGGTCGCCACCTCCGCCCAAACCGTAGAGAAGGCGACGGCCGATGCGGGTTCGTCCGGGCTTCTGGTGCATATCGACAACAATGATGCGGTCGCCTCGGTCGCGAGCCTCGTCGAGCGCGTCGCCCGCGAAGGGAAGGTGCATTCGCGCGGTCCGATCAGCTTCATGGTCTACGACACCGAGCGCGGCTGCCGCTACCAGATCACCGCGATGCGCGAGGCGCCGGTCAATGCTCAGGTGAAAGGCGCGCTGCGCTCCTTGCGCGGGGTGAGTGAGGTCGAAGAGGTCTGAGCCTCACAGGCTGCGCGCCACCCATGCCAGCCGCAGCGCGATCGCGGCGGCGAGGGCGGTGGCGAACTCGCCCCAGCGCAGTAGTGCCAAGCCGCGCAACAGGTCGCGCTCGTTCACCGCATCGCGTACCGCGCCCGAGATCATGCCCATCTCCAGCCACGCCGCCGCGCCCAGCACGGCAGTCGCCAGAAAACTCAACGAGATCAGAAGCATGGTCTGCCGATGCGCGCGCGTGCGCCAGATCAGCGCGCTCATCAGCGGCACGGTGAAGAATACCTGCATCGCGAGGATGCCGCTGCCCTGCCACAGCTCGAACCGGTCGATCGTCGAACGAAGGTCGATGCCCGGGGGCCAGATCAGCAAAGCGGAGTAGATGAGCAGCTGAGCGCTCACGAAAACCCCGTTCAGCCCCCAGAGCGCCGCATCCATTACCAGTGCGGCGGTTTCTGGTCGGCCAGAGGGATCGTGCTGCCGCTGTCATATTCGCGCTCGGCCTCGCGCTCCATCAGCAGGCCCAAATGGCGCTCCAGCCGTTCGATCTGACGGGCCTGCGCGGCCGCGACATCGGACAGCTCGTCCACCGTTTGCGTCAGATAGGCGATCTGTTCTTCCGCCCGTTCCAGCCGTTCCTGCATCTGCCGTTCCTATTGCTTGCCGGGGCCAGCCCCTTGGGCTACACCCTCGCGCGAGATAAGATCAGGTGCAAGCCGATGGCGAAACAGAAAAAGCAGCCCCGTCCCAAGGCAGAGGCCCCGAAGGGCTTCCGCGATTATTTCGGGACGGAGGTGACCGAGCGGGCCGATATGCTGGCGAAGATCGCAGAGGTCTATCGCACGCATGGCTTCGAGGCGCTGGAAACCTCGGCCATCGAGACGGTCGAGGCACTGGGCAAATACCTCCCCGATGTGGACCGCCCGAACGCGGGCGTCTTCGCGTGGCAGGAGGAAGATGACGGCAAGTGGCTGGCGCTGCGCTACGACATGACGGCGCCGCTGGCCCGCGTCGCTGCGCAATATCGCAACGACCTGCCGACGCCCTATCGTCGCTTCACGATGGGCCCCGTCTGGCGCAACGAAAAGCCCGGTCCGGGCCGGTTCCGCCAGTTCTATCAATGCGATGCCGATACCGTGGGCGCGCCCTCGGTTGCCGCCGATGCCGAGATCTGCGGCATGCTTTCGGACGCGCTGGAGGCGGTCGGCATTCCGCGCGGCGATTACGTCGTGCGGGTGAATAATCGCAAGGTTCTGAACGGCGTGATGGAAGTCGCGGGCGTTCTGGACCCGTCAGAACCGGCCAAGTTCGAGGAAGAGCGCGGCATCGTCCTGCGCGCCATCGACAAGTTCGACAAGTTCGGCGAGGAGGGCGTGCGCCTTCTGATGGGCGAGGGGCGTCTGGACGACTCCGGCGACTTCACCAAGGGCGCGGGGCTGTCCGAGGCACAGGCCGATACGGTCATGGGCTTCATGGAGGCCAAGCGCGAAGACAACGCCGCCACCGTCGCGCGACTGCGCGAACTGGTCGAAGGCTCGGCGCTCGGCGCGGAAGGCGTGGACGAACTGGAACAGATCGCCTCGCTTCTCGACGCGCAGGGCTACGGCCCCGACCGCATCGTGATCGACCCCTCGGTCGTGCGGGGCTTGGGCTATTACACCGGCCCGGTTTTCGAGGCCGAGCTGACCTTCGAGATCACCGACGACAAGGGCCGACCGCGCCAATTCGGTTCGGTCGCAGGCGGCGGGCGCTACGACGATCTCGTCAAGCGCTTCACCGGTCAGGTCGTTCCGGCCACCGGCGTCTCCATCGGCGTCGACCGCCTTCTCGCTGCGCTGCGCGCCAAGGGCCGCATCGGCGGCTCCGCGCAGGGCCCGGTCGTCGTGACCGTGATGGATCGCGATCGGATGGCCGAATATATGGCGCTCGCCTCCACGCTGCGCGGGGCAGGGCTGCGCGCCGAGGTCTATCTGGGCAACCCGAAGAACTTCGGCAACCAGTTGAAATACGCAGATAAACGCGAAAGCCCCGTGGCGATCATCCAAGGCTCGGACGAGGCCGAGCGTGGCGTCGTCCAGATCAAGGACCTGATCCTCGGCGCAAAGATCGCGCAGGACGCGACGGTTGAAGAATGGAAATCCCAACCGGCGCAATTCGAGGTGCCGACCGGGGAAATGGTCGCAAAAGTGCAAGAAATCCTTGCACGCTACGAGGCCAAGTGATGGCGGACAAGGCGCAAGCGCGGGCGCAGGCAAGCCGCCTGCTGGAGCATTTCCTCAAAGCGGGGGCGGTCGAGGTCACGCCCGACATCCTGCAACCCGCCGAGGCGCTTCTCGACCTTTACGGCGAGGATATCCGCGCCCGCGCCTATGTCACCGCCGACCCGCTGCGCGGCGAGATGATGCTGCGCCCGGATTTCACCGTGCCGGTCGTGCAGGAGCATATGGCCAATGGCGCCGAGCCTGCGCGCTACGCCTATGCGGGCGAGGTCTTCCGCCGTCAGGATCATCGCGGCGCCGCGCGCGCCAATGAATATTTTCAGGCCGGGTTCGAAATCTTCGACCGCGCCGATCCCGAAGCCGCAGATGCCGAGGTTTTCGCGCTGTTCGCGGGGCTTCTCGCCAAATTGACCCTGTCCGCCACGATCGGCGATATGGGCCTGCTGCGCGCCGCCGTCGACGGGCTTGACACGCTGCCCGAACGCAAAGCCGCGCTCGCCCGTCACATCTGGCGTCCCAAGCGCTTCCAGCATCTGCTCGCGCGCTATTCGGGGCAGGTCGAGGTGCCGAAAGCCCGTGCCGATCTGCTGACGGGCCAGCGCTCCGGCGCGCCGTGGATCGGGCTGCGCTCGCGCGAGGAGATGGAGGCGCGGATCGCCACGCTCGCCGCCGATGCCGCCGCTGCGCCGATCCCGACCGATGCGGTCGCCGCGATGGGCAAGCTGGCTGAGCTGCGCTGTGCTGCGGATCAGGCGCCTGCCGCCCTGCGCGCGTTGAACATCGCTGCCATCGAACCCGCCATCGCGCGGCTCGAAAAGCGCCTCGACGCGCTCGCCACGCGCGGCATCGACCTCGCCGCGATCACCTTCGACGCGAGCCATGGCCGCTCGACGATGGAATATTACGACGGCTTCGTCTTCACCTTCACCGCCACCGATCCGGCGCTGCCGCCGGTCGCCTCCGGCGGGCGCTACGACGCGCTGACCCGGCAACTGGGGCAGGGGCGCGAAATCCCCGCCGTGGGCGGCGTGATCCGTGCTGGGCTGATGGCCGATCTGGAGGCGCAAGCATGAGCGAGGCCATGATCAAACTCGGTGTGCCCTCCAAAGGGCGTCTGATGGAGAAGACCTTCGACTGGTTTGCGCAAGCGGGCATCACGCTTAAACGCACCGGGTCGGAGCGCGAATATGCCGGCGCGGTCGAAGGGGCCGAGGGCGTGCAGCTCGTGCTGCTGTCGGCCGGAGAAATCCCGCGCGAACTGGCGGCGGGGCGTATCCATCTGGGCGTCACCGGCTCCGATCTCGTGCGCGAGAAGCTCGCCGATTGGGAAAGCCAGGTCGCCGATCTCGCGCCGATGGGCTTCGGCCATGCCGATCTGATCATCGCGGTGCCGGCCTGCTGGTCGGATGTGGATAGCCTCGAAGACCTCGACGCGGCTGCCCACCGTTTCCGCGCCACCCACGGCTTCCGCTTGCGGATCGCCACGAAATACCATCGGCTGGTGCGCGAGTTCCTGACCCGCGAAGGCGTGGCCGATTGGCAGCTCGTCGACAGTCAGGGCGCGACCGAGGGGACGATCGCGAACCTCACTGCCGAGGCCGTGGCCGACATCACCTCGAGCGGCGAGACGCTGCGCGCGAACCACCTGAAGATCCTCTCGGACGGGCTGATCCACCAGTCTCAGGCGACGCTGTTCGCGTCGCGCGCCGCCGATTGGTCGGGGCAGGAAAGCCGCATTGCGGGTCTCGCGCAGCAGCTCGGACTGCCCGCGCCAACGCTCTGATCTTCCTCTTGGTCGAAATATCCCACGGGGGTCCGGGGGTGTGAAACCCCCGGCCTGCGCCGCTCAATAGCCGCGCGAGCGATCCACGCGATAGAGGAACGGCTCGCCCGCCTCGCCCCGCCGGATATTCTCCGCAATTACCTCGGAGGCGGTCTCTGCCCGGCTCTCGGCGGCGATATGGGGCGTCACCGTCACGTGGGGATGCGCCCAATAGGGGTGCTCGGGGGGCAGAGGCTCGACGCGGAAGACGTCGAGCGTCGCATGGCCGATCTGGCCGCGATCCAGCGCCGCCAACAGCGCGTCATCGTCGATCAGCGTGCCGCGGCCCGGATTGATGATCCGCGCGCCTTCGGGCATCTGCGCCAGCGTGTCCGCGTTCAGAAGCCCGGTAGTCTCGGGCGTGTCGGGCAGGATCGAGACGAGGATCTCCGCCTTCGACAGCGCTTCCGCAAGACCGTCCTCGCCGCTCAGGCAGGTGATCCCGGCGATGTCCTTCTGCGTGCGGCTCCAACCGGTGACTTTGAAGCCCAGACCTGCCAGAGCCTCGGCGCAGGCCTTGCCCAACGCGCCCAAGCCCAGCATCACCACCGAGCGGTCCCGCGCCAGGGGCGGCACGCCCCCGTCATGGCGCCAGACGCCGTCCTGCTGCGCCAGTGTCGCGTCGATCCCGAGGTGATAGCGCAGCACATGGCCGGTCACGTAATCGACCATGCCGCGTTCCAGCCCAGCATCCACCATCCGACACAGCGGCTGGGTGAGGGTCTCGTTGCCGACGACGCGCTCCACCCCGGCCCAGAGGTTCAGTACGGCCTTCGCGCCGGTGAGGGCGGTGAAATCCTGCACCGGGCCCTGCGGCGAATAGACGACATAGTCGATCTCCGCGGGGTCGATCTCGCCCGGCTGGACGATCTGGGCCTCAACGCCGGTCGCGGCGATTGCCTCGGTTAGCGGGCGTTCGTAACGAGCCCAGTTCTCGGGCTTGTCGGCGAAAAGGACGCGGATCATCTTTGCCTCGGTCTATGGATATGGGCGCTTTGCACCAGCCCGAAGGCCGCGAGTAGGATCATCATGGCGGTGCCCCCGTAACTCACCAGTGGCAGGGGAACGCCCACGACAGGCATCAGCCCCATCACCATCGCCATGTTGATCGCGAAGAAGAAGAAGAACGTCCCCGCCACCCCGAAACTGAGGAGCGAGGCGAAGCGGTCCTTCGTTGCCATTGCGGTATAAAGCGCGAAGCCGATGATGCCGGTGTAAAGCATCAGCAAGCCGAAGGCGCCGACGAAGCCGAACTCTTCGGCGAGCGTGGTGAAGATGAAGTCCGTGTGCTTCTCGGGCAGGAAGTTCAGCCGCGATTGCGTGCCCTGCATGAAGCCGCGCCCCGACCAGCCGCCCGAGCCGAGCGCGATCTGCGCCTGCATGATGTTGTAGCCCGCACCAAGCGGGTCGGAGCCGGGATCGAGGAAAGTGTCGATCCGCTTGTACTGGTAGTCGTGCAGCAGCTGATAGTCCGTGCCGCGGCTTTCCATCACGCCGAAGACGAGCCCGACGACCAGCGCGATCACGGTGCCGAAATACCAAAACGACACCCCGGCTGCGAACATCACGAAGGCCCCGCCCAGCACCAGCATCACGGCGGTGCCCAGATCGGGCTGGGCCAGCACGAGAAAGGTCGGCGCGAGAATGATCACGGCAGGGATGAACACCCAGAGCGGGCGCGAGACCTTCTCGACCGGCAGCCAGTCGTAATAGGCGGCCAGCAGCATCACGAGGGTGATCTTCATCAGCTCGGAGGGCTGGATACGCAGCGGGCCGATCTCGAGCCAGCGCTGAGCGCCCATGCCGATCGCGCCGAAGAACTCCACCGCCACCAGCAGCAGAAGCGCCACGAAATACGCCAGCGCCGAGACATTGCGCCAGAACCAGACGGGGATGAAGGCGACGGTGAACATCGCGATCATACCGAGCGCGAAACGCTTCATCTGCGGTTCGGCCCAGGTGTGGATATTGCCGCCTGCGACCGAGTAGAGCATCAGAAAGCCCGCGCAGGCCACCGCCGTCAGCAGGATCACCAGCGGCCAGTTCAGATAGAAGATCTTGCGCCATCCCGTCGGGACGGTCTTGAGATTGCTCTCGAGATAGCTCATGCGCGCGACCTCGATTGCGGCTTCTGCACAGTGTCGGGGTCGACCAGATCGAGCGTTTCGTTCAGCTCCTTGGCCTTCGCGCGGGCGAAGGACGGGTAGGCATCGTCCGGGGGCAGGCCGCCCGCCAGCGCGAACAGCAACACGTCGCGCGCGATCGGGGCAGCGGCCGTCGAGCCGCCAGAGCCGTGCTCGACCACGACCGAGACCGCGTAGCGCGGATTGTCGATGGGGGCGAAGGCCACGAAGAGCGCGTGGTCGCGGCGGTTCCAGGGAAGCTGCTCGTTGCGGATCACGCCGCGGGCACGCTCGGCCTTGGTGATGTTGCGGACCTGGGAGGTGCCGGTCTTGCCCGCCATCTTCCATTCCTTCATCGCGATGCGCGAGCCGCGCGCGGTGCCGCGCGAGGAGTTCACCACCGCGGTCATCCCTTTGCGCACGCTATCGAGATAGGTTTTCTCGACGCCCAGATCGTCGGTGACGCGGATCGGTTGCTCGACCCCGTCACGGGCGCGGATCAGACGCGGCTCGACCTTCTTGCCGCTGGCGATGCGCGCCGCCATGATCGCGAGATGCATCGGCGAGGCCAGCACATAGCCCTGACCGATCGCCGCGTTCGCGGTGTCGCCGATCAGCCAGTCCTTGCCGTAACGCTCCCGCTTCCAGTCCTTGGTGGGGGCCACGCCCTCCTGCACCGCCGACATCGGCAGATCGGGCCGGACGCCAATGCCCAGACGCTTGGCCATGTCGCTCATCTTGTCGATTCCGACGCGCTGCGACAGCTCGTAGTAATAGACGTCGCAGGACTGCTCCATGCTCTTGGTCATGTTCACATGGCCATGGCCCGCGCCTTTCCAGCAGTGGAAGCGGCGGCCCGCGATCTCGACATAGCCGGGGCACCAGATGGTTTCCTCCGGCGTCACCAGCCCGGCCTCCAGCGCGGCGAGCGCGGTGACCATCTTGTAGGTCGAGCCCGGCGGGTAGAGACCCTGCACGGTCTTGTCGGCGAGAGGGCGGTGATCGTCCTGCATGAGGCGCTGATAATCGGCGACCGAAATCCCGCGCACGAACAGGTTCGGATCGAAGCTCGGCGCGGAGGCGCAGGCGAGCACGTCGCCATTGGTCACATCCATCACCACGGTCGCGGCGGATTCTTCTTCCAACCGCTGCAGCGCATAGTTCTGCAGACGATAATCGAGCGTCAGCTGAAGGTTTTCGCCGGGCTGGCCGGGTTCGCGCGACAGCTCGCGCATCTCGCGCCCGGCGGAATTCACCTCGACGCGCCGCTGACCGGCCGCGCCGCGCAGCACGCTCTCCTCTTTGGCCTCGATCCCGGTTTTGCCCAGCTGGAATTTCGGGATCAGCAGCAGCGGATCGGGGTCTTCCATCTTGCTCAGATCGTAATCCGAGACCGGGCCGACATAGCCGATCACATGGCCGAAATCCTCGCGGCGGGGATAGAGGCGCGACAGGCCGACATCGGGGCTGACACCGGGCAGCGAGGGGCCGTTCACCGCGACGCGCGAGAACTCGTCCCATGTCAGGCGGTCGGCCACCGTGACCGGCGTCGTCGGCGGGCGGCGGCGGATGTCGTGCAGGATGTCTTTCGTATCGCCATCGGTAATCGGGATCAGACGGCGCAACGCGGCCAGCGTCGCATCGACGTCGTCGGTATCCTCGCGGGTGATCGTGACACGGTAATTCTGCTCGTTGCCCGCAAGCATGACCCCGTTGCGATCGAAGATCAGCCCGCGCGCTGGCGGGATCAGCCGGATTTTCACCGAGTTGCCCTCGGCCAGCAGCCGGTATTGCTTGGCGTCTTCGAGCTGCATCTTGCGCATCCGCGCCGCCAGAACGGCCACGACCGCCGCCTGCGCGCCGCCCAAGAGCAAGCCGCGTCGCGTGATGCGGCGGGTGCTGACTTCGGTCTCTTTCGGGGATCGTCTCATTCTGGGCCCCCTCACATTCGATGTCCGTAGGCGTCGACCTCGCCCGGTGCCGCGCGGCGCAGCCCGAAGGCCACCCGCGACACCAGCACCACCACCGGATAGGCGGCCAGCGTCACCAGCATCTGGAACAGCTCCAGCCCGAGGCTCGGCTGATCGACCATCGTGACCAGCAGGACGATGCGCTTCACCGCCACCATAGCGATCAGCAGCCCCGCGACCAATGCCCATTCCAGCGCGAAGGGCAGATCGCGCAGGCTTTGCTCGCGGCGGCGCAGGAATTCGGTCGCGCCGAGGACGATCAGCGCCCAGAGGCCGATGGGCCGCCAGAACATGATGTCTTCAAGCAGGAAGACCAGAACGATCAGCAGGGCCGGGGCGTATTCGGGCCGCCGCAGTACCCAGGCGAGCGTCAGGGCCAAGGTCAGGTCGGGGCCGGGCAGGCCGCCCGGCGAATGGTCGACCGGCATCAGGCGCACGAAGATCAGCACGAGGCCGATCACGACGAAAAGCGTACGGTAGCTGACGCGGCGGCGGGTGATGGGGTCGATCATTGGCTGCCCCCGTTGCCGTCCTCCGACCCGTCATCGGGTTCGAGCGCGCCCTCGGCGGCCTCCGAGCGCGCCTTCTCGGCGGCTTCCTGTTCGATGACTTTCGGGTCGGGCGCGATCAGCCCGCCGGCATTCTCGATCCGCTCGGCCGGGTGCGAGCGCAGCACGCGCAGGAAATCGAGCCGCTCGTAATCGGCGGCGAGGCGTACGCGCAGCCGCTTGTCGCGGCCCTGGAAGACCTGACCGACCAGAAGCCCCGCCGGGAAGACCCCGCCATCGCCCGAGGAGATCACGCGGTCGCCCGGGCGCACGCGGTCGGGATGTTCGAGGAAATCCACGAACGGGTAGGGGGAGTTGTCGCCCGCGAGGATCGCGTTCTGCCCCGAGGCCGGGATCGAGACCGGGATGCGGCTCGACGCGTCGGTCAGCAGCAGCACCCGCGAAGTCGAGGAGCCCACGCCCGAGATCCGGCCCACAAGGCCCAGCCCGTCCATCGTGGCCCAGCCATCGACGATGCCGTCGCGCTTGCCGACATTCAGCAGCACCGATTTGCGGAAGGGCGAGCCGCTATCGGCCAGCACGCGCCCCGACACGGAGGTCAGCTTCGGGTCGAGCCGCACCTTGTTCTGCGCCAGAAGCTTCGCGTTTTGCTGCTCCAGCTGAACGGCGGCTTCCTTCCACGCCTTCATCTGCTGCAGCTCGCGGCGCAACTCCTGGTTCTGCTCGTAGATGCGCGAATAGGATTGGAAGCCCTCGACCATGTCGGTCAGCTTCGTGACCGGGGCCATCGCCCAATCGAAGCTGGGCACGAAGCGATCCACGAGGGCAGAGCGGAACCGCTCCATCCGCGGGCTGTCGATGCGCCAGACGAGGAAGAGGGCGAGCAATATGACGACAAGAACCGCAACGCCCAGTCGGCGCAGCGGTCCGATATAGTCTTGGTCGTCGCGATTTCTGGCCAATTCCGTCTCCGGTCAGATCACTGGCCGGGCGTGGTGCGATCCCGGTCCCGGCTCAGCTGTCGTAATCAATGACGTGGCGAAGCTGTTTCTCATATTCAAGCGCCTTGCCGGTGCCGAGCGCAACACAGTTGAGCGACTGATCGGCGATCGAGATCGACAGGCCCGTCTGCTCGCGCAGGGCCAGATCCAGCTCGCCCAGCAGCGCACCGCCACCCGTGAGCATCACGCCACGGTCGACGATGTCGGCGGCGAGGTCCGGCGGGGTGGTCTCCAGCGCCTGCATCACCGCGTCGCAGATCGACTGGACCGGCTCGGACAGCGCCTCGGCGACTTGCGCCTGGGTGATTTCGGTTTCCTTCGGCACGCCGTTGAGCAGGTCGCGGCCGCGCACGTGGAGCGACATGCCGCGCCCGTCATCGGGCATCCGCGCGGTGCCGATCGTGGTCTTGATCCGCTCTGCGGTGGATTCGCCCACGAGAAGGTTCTGGTTGCGGCGCAGGTAGGAGATGATCGCCTCGTCCATGCGGTCGCCGCCCACGCGCACCGAGCGCGCATAGACGATGTCGCCCAGCGAGAGGACGGCCACCTCGGTCGTGCCGCCGCCGATATCGACCACCATCGAGCCCGTGGGGTCGGTGATCGGCATGCCGGCACCGATGGCCGCTGCGATCGGTTCTGCGATCAGACCGGCGCGGCGCGCACCTGCCGAGAGAACCGACTGACGGATCGCGCGCTTCTCCACCGGGGTCGC
Source organism: Thioclava sp. ISO4 (assembly GCF_058105145.1). Taxonomy (NCBI): domain Bacteria; kingdom Pseudomonadati; phylum Pseudomonadota; class Alphaproteobacteria; order Rhodobacterales; family Paracoccaceae; genus Thioclava; species Thioclava sp. ISO4. The sequence goes on along the minus strand of NZ_CM176571.1, from coordinate 3,620,615 downwards.
GCCATGCGGGACGCAGACGATGATCTTCGGCTTCGAGAAGGTCGAGCGCTTGTGCACCTTGCGGATGAAATGCTTGATCATTTCCTCGGCGCTGTCGAAATCCGCGATGACGCCGTCGCGCATCGGGCGGATCGCTTCGATCGAGCCGGGGGTCCGGCCGAGCATCAGCTTGGCGTCTTCACCGACTGCCAGCACCTGCTTCTTGCCGTCCTTGACGTGATAGGCGACCACAGAGGGTTCGTTCAGCACGATCCCCTTGCCTTTGACATAGACCAGCGTGTTCGCCGTCCCGAGGTCGATCGCCATGTCCGAGGAGAAGATCCCACCAACCATATTACGCCTGTCCCATCCCAAATTTCTTAGAAACACCGCGACTCGCGCCAAGCCACGGCCCGCGCCTCGTATAGTCAAAGCGGCCCTTACGGGGAAGCGGATTTGCGCCACAGGCAAGGCCCCCCTGCGGTTATCCGCTGAGGCTAGGCCAAGGGATTGACCTTTTTCAACATTTTGGGCGGATTTTGCCCGGAAAAAGCGCTTGAAATTACAGATATGCGATACGTCACGAAATCGTGCTGAAATCGGTGATTTCGCGCGGTGTCGAAATGAAAATGGGCAGCCCTTCGCGGGCTGCCCGAAACCTGTGCAACTTGTGGTCGGCTCAGAGCTTGTAGCTCACCGTTTTCACATCCGCGTCGGGCGCGGTTTTCTGGCTGCGGAAGCGCAGACGGTTGAGCGCGCCGACATAGGCCTTCACGCTCGCGAGGATCGTGTCGGTATCCGACGCGGCCCCCGTGCCGATCCGCCCGTCTTCCTCGAGGCGGACCGAAACGGTCGCCTGTGCGTCGGTGCCTTCGGTCACGGCATGCACCTGATAGAGCTTCAGCTTCGCTTGCGTCGGGTAGATTTCCTTGACGCAGTTGAAGACCGCATCGACCGGACCGTCGCCTTGGCACTTGCTGGATTTCTCCTCGCCATCGACGAGCATCTTCAGCTCGGCTTCCTGCCCGTCCGAACCGCAGACGACGCGCAGCCATTTCACCTGCAGGTAGTCATCGGCGGTGTTCGCGGCGCTGTCGGTCATCAGCGCGATCAGGTCCTCGTCGTAGATTTCCTTCTTGCGGTCGGCCAGCGCCTTGAAGCGGACGAAGACGTCCTTGAGCTGGTTGTCGCCCAGCTCGTAGCCCAGATCCTTGAGCTTCGCGCGCAGGGCGGCGCGGCCCGAGTGCTTGCCCATCGCGATATTCGCCTCGTTGAGGCCGATATCGGCGGGCTTCATGATCTCGAAGGTCTCGACGTTCTTCAGCACGCCATCCTGGTGAATGCCACTTTCGTGCAGGAAGGCGTTCTTGCCGACGATCGCCTTGTTGAACTGCACCGGGAAGCCCGAGACCTGCGCCACGCGGCGCGAGATGTTCATGATCTTCGTCGTGTCGATATGGGTCTGGTAGGGCATGATGTCCTGACGGACTTTCATCGCCATCACCACCTCTTCGAGCGCGGTGTTGCCCGCGCGCTCGCCCAGACCGTTTATCGTGCATTCGATCTGGCGCGCGCCCGCATCGACCGCAGCCAGCGCGTTCGCCGTCGCCATGCCCAGATCGTTGTGGCAGTGTGTCGCGAAGATGATCTCATCGGCGCCCGGCACCCGCTCGAGCAGCATCCGGATCAGATCGGCGGATTCGACCGGCGCAGTATAGCCCACCGTGTCGGGGATGTTGATCGTGGTGGCGCCCGCCTTGATCGCGATCTCGACGACGCGGCAGAGGTAGTCATGCTCGGTCCGGGTCGCATCCATCGGCGACCACTGCACGTTGTCGCACAGGTTGCGCGCGTGGCTGACGGTCTCGTGGATGACGTCGGCCATCTCGTCCATTGTCAGGTTCGGGATCGCGCGGTGCAGCGGCGAGGTGCCGATGAAGGTGTGGATGCGCGGCGATTTCGCGTGCTGCACGGCCTCCCAGCAGCGGTCGATATCGGGCAGGCGCGCGCGGGCGAGCCCGCAAATGGTCGAGAACTTGGCGCGTTTCGCTATATCGCTGACGGCTTCGAAATCGCCTTCCGAGGCGATGGGGAAGCCGGCCTCGATGATGTCGACGCCCATTTCGTCGAGCAGATCGGCGATCTCGAGCTTCTCGTCATGGGTCATCGTCGCACCCGGCGATTGCTCGCCATCGCGCAGGGTCGTGTCGAAAATCAGAACGCGGTTTTTGTCGATCATGGTCTGGGCCATCTGCTAGTCTCTTTCGTCTTGGCTCTTAGCGTTACTTGGTCCCGAAGGCCAGCATTGCGCGGTGGCTTTCGGAAGTTGTCCGGGCGCTGGTTACCCCTGAGCGTTCGCGCCCGAAGGCACGCTCAGAGGCTGCTAAGAAGAAGGAGACCACGGGGCATCGCGCCTTGGGCGAGAGCCCCGGCTGCGGTGAGTTGAATATGCTTAACCCGTGTCATGAGGGGCACTATAGGCGCCAAGTGATAAATGAAAAGCAAAAAAGGAACCGCTCGCGGCGGGGGAGCGTAGCCTTTGGGCGCATATGACGGAGGACAAGGTGGCGGGTCAGGCAATCGTGATCGGAGATACGGGCGGGATCGGTTCGGCGGTCCGCGCCGAGCTGGAAGCGCGCGGCTTCGCGGTGATGGGGATGTCGCGGTCGCGCGATGGATTCGATGTGACGGATGAACGTTCGGTCGAGGCGGGTCTGCGCGGGATCGACGGGCCGGTCGATCTGATCTTCGTGGCCTCGGGCGCGCTTGGCACGCCGGAAAAGGCGCTGTCGCAGCTCACGCCCGACGAAATGCAAAACCAGTTCGCCGTGAACGCGATGGGGCCCGCGCTGGTGCTGAAACACGCAGCCCGCCTGTTGCCCCGCGACCGGCCCGCGCGGTTTGCGGCGCTCTCGGCGCGAGTCGGCTCGATTGGCGATAACGGCCTGGGCGGCTGGTATAGCTACCGGACCTCGAAAGCGGCGCTGAACCAGCTGCTGCACGGCGCGGCGATCGAGCTGGGGCGCTCTCACAAGCATCTCGTCATCGCTGCGCTGCATCCCGGCACGGTCGACACCCCCTTTACCGCCGATTACCCGCGCGACAAGCTCGCCCCGGAAGATGCCGCGCGCCGGTTGTTGGATGTGCTGGATGCGCTGACGCCCGCGCAATCGGGCGGCTTTTACGATTACGCAGGCAAGGAGATCGCATGGTAACCCGAAACGCCATCGTCACCGGCGCGGCGCGCGGGATCGGCCGCGCGATCACCGAGGCGCTGCTGGATCGCGGCTGGCAGGTCGCGGCGCTCGATCTGGATATCGGCCCGCTGGAGGCGCGCGAAGGCTTGCAGGCGATCCGCTGCGATCTGGGGAGCGAGGCCGATATTCGTGCGGCCGTGGCCGACGCCGGGTTCGAGACGCTCGATCTCTTGGTGAATAATGGCGGGCCGGCCAATCCCGAATGCGGACCGCTGGAGGCTCTGACGCTGGAGGCGTGGCACAAATGGATCGACCCGCATCTGACGGGCACGTTCCTGATGACGCGCGAGGCTCTGCCCGCCTTGCGCAAGGGGCAGGGGGCGGTGGTCAACATGGCATCGACCCGCGCGCTGCAATCCGAGCCCGATACCTTCGCCTATGCGGCGGCGAAGGGCGGCGTCACGTCGCTGACCCATGCGATGGCTGTGAGCCTCGGGCCGGAGGTGCGGGTGAACGCGATCGCGCCCGGCTGGATAAATTCGAGCGGTGAGGCCTTGAGCGAAAGGGATCACGCGCGGCATCCGGTGGGCCGGGTGGGCACGCCGAAGGATATTGCCGAGGCCGTGCTCTACCTCGCTGACGCGGGCTTCGTGACGGGGCAGGTGCTGGTCGTCGACGGCGGCATGACCCGGAAGATGATCTATGACTAAGCTGATCGCGGTTCTGGGCGATCAGCTGAGCCATCATGGCGCGGCTTTGCGCTGCGGCGACAAAAGCGCGGACGTGGTCGTGATGGCCGAGGTGCGCGAGGAAGCGACCTATACCGGCCATCACAAGCAGAAGCTGGCCCTGACCTTCGCCGCCATGCGCCGCTTCGCCGACGAGTTGGAGCGCGACGGCTGGCAGGTGCGCTATACGAAGCTGACCGATGACGACAACGCGGGCTCGCTGGTGGGCGAATTCGCGCGCCGTGCCGAGGAAGAGGGGGCCGAGGAGGTTGTGACCCTCGCGCCCGGCGAATGGCGTTTGCGTCAGGCCTTCGAGAGCGCGCCGCTAAAGATTCGGCAACTGCCCGACGACCGCTTCATCTGCTCTGAGAAACGCTTCGCGGAGTGGGCCGAGGGGCGCAAGGAGCTGCGCATGGAGTGGTTCTACCGCGAGATGCGCCGCGAGACGGGGCTCTTGATGGAGGGCGACGATCCGGCGGGTGGTGAGTGGAACTTCGACAAGGAGAACCGCAAGCCCGCCCAGCCCGACCTGTTCCGTGAGCCCGCGCCGACCTTCCGCAAGGATGCGCTGGTGCAGGAGGTGCTCGAGATGGTCGAGGCGGAGTTTCCCGACAATTTCGGATCGCTCGACGAATTCAACTGGCCGGTCAGCCGCGCGCAGGCCGAACGCGCGCTGGAGCATTTCATCGCCCATAATCTGCACGATTTCGGGACCTATCAGGATGCGATGCTGGCCGAGGACCGGCTGCTGCATCACTCGATCCTGTCGTCGAGCATCAATCTCGGGCTTCTCTCGCCGCGGGAGGTCTGCAAGGCCGCCGAGGAGGCCTACAAGGCGGGCGATGCGCCGATCAATTCGGTGGAAGGGTTCATCCGGCAGATCCTCGGCTGGCGCGAATATATGCGCGGCATCTATTTCCGCGAGGGACCGGATTACACGTCGCGCAATGCGCTGCACCACAAGCGCGACCTGCCGTGGTTCTACTGGTCGGGTGAGACGGAGATGGCCTGCATGAAGGCCGCGATCGGGCAGACCCGCGATCTGGCCTATGCCCATCACATCCAGCGTCTGATGGTCACGGGCAATTTCGCGCTGCTGGCCGGGATCGACCCGCGCCAAGTGCAGGACTGGTATCTCGCGGTCTATATCGATGCCTATGAATGGGTGGAGGCGCCGAACACGGCGGGGATGAGCCAATTCGCCGATGGCGGGGTGGTGGCCTCGAAGCCCTACATTTCCTCGGGCGCCTATATCGACAAGATGTCGGATTACTGCGGCGGCTGCGCCTATGACGTGAAGGCGAAAGAGGGCGAGGGGGCTTGCCCGTTCAACAGCCTCTATTGGCATTTCCTCGACCGGCATCGCGACCGCTTCGAGGGCAATCCGCGCATGGGGCTCGTCTATCGCAACTGGGACAAGCAGAAGAAAGAGACGCGCGACGCCAAGCTGAAGACGGCGGAGGCGGTGCTCGCAAAGCTCGACAAGGGTGAGGCGTTGTAAGCCAGCCTGGAAGGGCGGATCAGTTCGCGGAAGGCTCCGCCGTGGCCGGTTCGTTCGCCGGGGCTGGTGGAGTCTCGGCGCTGGCATCGGGCGTGGGCTGCGTCGCGGGGGCGCTGGTATCCTGCAGCTTGTCGTTCGACCATTCGCCGCTCGCCACCGTGCCGGAGGCATAGGTCATCGTGCCTTGCCCCTCGCGTTTGCCATTCGAGAAGCTGCCCACATAGGTGTCGCCATTGGCATAGGTCGCGCGGCCTTGCCCGTCGATCGCGCCGTTGCGCCACTCGCCCTCATAGGTGAAGCCATCGGGCATGGTCAGCTTGCCGGTCCCGTCGCGCTGGCCGTTCTTGAAGGCGCCCTCATAGGTCGTGCCATCGGCATAGCGCGCGGTGCCTTGGCCCTCGCGCTGCCCGTTCACCCAGTCGCCTTCGTAGCTGTAGCCGTCCGGGTATGTCATCTTGCCCTTCCCGTCATTGCGCGCGTTCTTGAACTCGCCCTCGTAGACGAGCCCGTTCGCGTAGCGCGCGGTGCCGGTGCCCTGAATGACGCCATGTGCCCAGCCGCCCTCGTAGCTGGAGCCGTCGGGATAGGTGATCTTGCCTTGGCCGTCGGGCAGGTCGTTCTTGAAGCTGCCCTCGTAGACCGAGCCGTCGGGGTACTGCACCTTGCCCTGACCTTCGATGCGGCCCTCTTTCCACTGGCCGGTATAGACATAGCCGTCCTTGCCGCGGAACGTGCCGGTGCCGTGGCGCTTGTCGAGCAGGAATTCCCCCTCGTAGGTGTCGCCATTGGCATAGGTGACCTTGCCGTTCCCGTGGCGCTTGCCGTTGACCATCTGGCCTTCGTAGACATCGCCATTGGGTTGGGTCAGCTTGCCGCGGCCGTTCATCTGGCCGGCCTTCCAGTCGCCGACATAGGTCAGCCCGTCCGCCATCGTCAGCGTGCCGGTGCCGTCGCGCTGGCCATGCGCCATCTGGCCCTCATAGGTGGAGCCGTCGGGATAGGTGATCTTGCCGTTGCCCTGCTTGACGCCGCCCAGCCAGTCGCCCTCGTAGCGATAGCCGTTCGCGCTCTCCAGCGTGCCCTTGCCGTCATGCATCGCGTTGCGGAACTGGCCCTCATAGACCGAGCCGTTGGCGTAATGCGCGGTGCCGGTGCCGGTGATCTGACCGTTGAGCCAGTCGCCCTCATAGGTGCCGCCATCGGCGAAGGTGATCTTGCCCTTGCCGTTGGGTTTGCCGTGGTCGAATTCGCCCTCGTAGATCGAGCCGTTGGGGAAGCGCGCGCGGCCCTTGCCCTTGATCTCGCCCATCACCCATTGGCCTTCGTATTCGTAGCCCGAGGGCAGCTTGTAGCTGCCATAGCCGTCCTGCTTGCCATCGGTGAAGGTGCCCTCATAGAGGCCGCCGTCATCGTATTGCTTGGTGATGACCTCTTGCGCCGGCGCGATCTGCGCGGTCCAGCCGATCAGAACTGCCAATGTCGCGATGCGAAGCTGCGCGCCTGCCATGCGTGCCCCCTGATGGTGCTGCCTGTGCTCCGGTCTCGCGAGCGCGTGGATTCGCGCTCTGCCGTGCTTGGGGAAAGGTTAATTGCGCGGGGGTAGCCTGACAAGCGGGCAGGGGAGCGTGTCGGGGCGGTCATGTCGGGGTGGGTGACGCGGCGGGTCACGGGAGGGTCGGCAAATGCAGGGCAGCCATCCCCTTTTCACCCCAGCGTTTTCTGCTAAATGAGAGGGCGATAACAGCCCCGAGGACGCTTATGGCCGATCGTTTCCGCCTCACCATGGCCCAGCTCAACCCCACCGTGGGCGCGCTGGAGGCCAATGCCGAGAAGGCCTTCGCCGCTTGGGAAGAGGGCAAGCGCGCGGGCGCCGACATGGTCGTGCTGCCCGAGATGTTCCTGACCGGCTACCAGACGCAGGACCTGATCGCGAAGCCCGCTTTCGTGCGCGACGCGGTCGCCGCGATGGAGGCGCTGGGCGCGCGGATCACCGATGGTCCGGCGCTGGGCATCGGCGGGCCCTACTGGACCGAGCAGGGGCAGTATAACGCCTATTGGGTCTGGAAGGACGGCGCGCTGGTCGCACGGATGCTGAAACACGATCTGCCGCATCACGGGATTTTCGACGAGTATCGCATCTACGATACCGGTCAGATCTCGGGGCCCTATGCGGTCAACGGCGTGCGGGTCGGCACTCCGATCTGCGAGGATGCGTGGCATCCGGATGTGGCCGAGACGCTGGCCGAGACCGGGGCAGAGATCCTGATCGTGCCGAACGGTTCGCCCTATCACCGGGGCAAGCTCGACGTGCGGATGACCCATATGGTCGCTCGCGTGATCGAGACCGGGCTGCCGCTCGCCTATCTCAATTCGGTCGGTGGGCAGGACGATCAGGTCTTCGACGGGGCGAGCTTCGTGCTGAATCGGCATGGCCAACTGGCCGCGCAATTCGCGCCTTTCGACGAGATCATCGACCATGTGGATTTCGAGCGTGACGATGAGGGCTGGGCCTGCGTCGCGGGCCGCGACGATCCGCAGCCTTCGGAATGGGAGCAGGATTACCGCGCGATGGTCGAAAGCCTTGGCGATTACCTGCGCAAGTCGGGTTTCTCCAAGGTCGTGCTCGGCCTGTCGGGCGGGATCGACTCCGCGCTGGTGGCTACGATCGCGGCGGATGCGCTGGGGCCGGAGGCCGTGCATTGCGTGATGCTGCCCTCGGAATACACCTCGCAGGGCTCGCTCGATCACGCGGCCGATCTGGCGACGCGTCAGGGGATGCGTCTCGATACGGTGCGGATCGACGGCGCGCGCGATGCGGTCTCGGATGCGCTTGCCCATCTGATGGAAGGCACCGAGCCCGACGTGACCGAGGAAAACATCCAGTCGCGCCTGCGCGGCGTGATGCTTATGGCGCTGTCGAACAAGTTCGGCGAGATGCTTCTGACCACCGGCAACAAATCCGAGATGGCTGTGGGCTATGCCACGATCTATGGCGACATGGCGGGCGGCTACAATCCGATCAAGGATCTCTACAAGACCCGCGTCTTCGAGACCTGCCGCTGGCGCAATGCGAACTACCGCGACTGGATGAAGGGCCCGGAAGGCGAGGTGATCCCGCGCGAGATCATCGACAAGCCGCCCTCGGCAGAGCTACGGCCCGACCAGAAGGACGAGGACAGCTTGCCGCCCTATCCGGTGCTCGACGGTATTCTCGAAGGTCTGGTGGAGCGTGATGCCTCGGTCGCCGATCTCGTGGCCGAGGGCTACGAGCGCGAGACGATCAAGAAGGTCGAGCATCTGCTCTATATCTCGGAATGGAAGCGCCACCAGTCCGCGCCGGGCACGCGCCTGTCGAGCAAGGCGTTCTGGCTGGATCGCCGTTATCCGATCGTCAATCGCTGGCGCGACCACGGCTGAGAGCGGCGCTCTCGCCGCGTCTCAGTGATCGTCGAGCCATGTCAGCCGTCCGACGCGCGGGCGGGTGACGATGAAGTTGTCGAACGAGATCGCGTTGTGGAAACCCACGAAATGCTTCGTCGGATCTTTGCCGATTGATGTGAGATAGGCCTTGTAAGCCTCGGACAGCTTGAAGGGCAGGTCATAGGCGTAGGAGGTCTCCACGATCAGAGCCTGATCGCCCGCCGCGAGGATCGGAATGCGGTCCGCCTCCAGATCGAGCGCCTCCTGCGTATATTTTTCCGCCAGCCCCGTTGCGTAGGAGTCGGTCAGCTTCACTTTCTTCGCGTCGCTGCCTTCCGTCGGGTCGTTGCAGGCGTGGCCCAGATCTTGCGGATCGTCCCAGCAACTCACCAGCGTGACACGCATCCAGCTGCGCGAGGGATCGTGATTGCCGGTCGTGAAATCGTACACCTGCTTGATGCCCGCGACGTATTTCGGGCCGATCGGGTCTTTCTCGCGCGAGATCAGGTCCGAGACCGTCACATTGGCGCGGGTCGCAGCGCCACGGATCTTGAACACGTCATAAATTTCGATCGACAGCATCAGCCAGCCCGACAGCATGATGAAGGCCAGAAGCCCTTCGATCGGGATGGAGCCGGTCTCGTCATCGCGGACGCGGCGGAGCAAGCTGCGCATCTTCTCCATGATCATGGCTCAGGTCCCTCCCGTCGCGGAGGCCACCGCCGGTTCGATCACGATCGCGGTCGTCGCGACCAGGGCGTAATCGCCATCCTGGCCCACCGGCGATTGTCTGAGGAACGCCTGTGCGATGAAATCTTCCAGCAGCATCGGTTTCTCGCGCAGGCAGACGCGCACGAGGATGAGCTGATCGGCGGCTGCGGTTTCCAGCGTGCCTGCGGGGGGCGGCTTGGTCACGTCCGAGAAATCCTCGCAGCGCACCGGGTGGTTGGCGATGGAGGAGGTCCAGTTCGTCTTGTCGACCTGAAACATCTCGACCGAAACCCGGTTCATGCAGGTGCTGCCGAAGAAGCCCGCCTGTTTGCAGATTTCGTGGCGCAGGATCTTTTCGTCGATGCTGGCATAGTTGCCGATGCGGATGATCCGGCTCGTGGCTTCGGTCGCGCGGGTCAGCAGGGTCTGCTTGATGAAGATCACGCCCAGCTCGATCCCGGCGAACATGAAGAAGATCAGGAACACAATCCAGAGCAGGGCAGGGATCGTCACCGCCCCGTCCTCCGCCCTCAGGAAGGCTCGTTTATGTGTCAGCCTAAGTGCCATGCTCTGCGTTCCCCGGTCAGTTGGTCAGGCGCAGAGTCGAGATCTGCGTCGCGATCGAGGAAAACGCATCCGCGAGATTGGCGGAGTCGACGTCGTACTGATAGCTCGGACCCGAGCTGCAATCGGCGAGCGCCGTCTTGCCGCTCTGGGGGGCGTCCACGGCCACGGTGAAGACGATGATATCTTTGCTTTTCCCGGCCTGGCACACGTCGTGCAGGTTCTTGTCCTTCTCCGAGAACATCGAGGAGATCGCCATCTCGTCATAGATCGAAGCCACGGATGCCCCTGGGTCAAGGCGCTGGCGCGGTGGCAGGAGGAAAGTCTGGATCACATATTGCAGCGACCATCCTTTGCTCCAGACGGTGCGCCAGTCGATCGCATGCAGGTCGCGATGCTCGAACTGAGGCACGTCCTCGCAGACAGTGTCCCAGTAGTAGCCGTATCTCCAGTTGTATTTGAGCTCTTTGTGGCATTCCCTCGTGGTCGTGTAGGTGCCGATGTCCTCCGGTGCGTACCAGTTGCGATCGGCGAAGGAGTAGTAGGGCTTCTCTCCCCGATCCGCGCGGTCTTGCGAGAACCAGTACATGTGCGACATCGTCGTGCTGTCGTCATTGAAGGCCGTCGAACTGTCGACAGAGAACAGGCCGGAATCGCCCGTCCGATACTGCATCCGCGTCGAGAAGGTGCGTGTGTTCTGACCGTCGGTCATCAGGATCATCACCTTCATCGAGCGTTCATCGATGCTCTGACCGGTCGCCGGATAGGGCAGGGGGCGATCGTCCACATCAGCAGAAATCGTCCCGTTTTGGACCAGAGCAGCGGAGACTGGTTTGGCCGAAGGGTCGAGCAGCGCGAAGCCCCAGCGGGCGCCGATGTCGATCGCGGTATCGCCACCTGCACGCAGCGACGCAATCTTGTTCACGACATCGCTCTGATTGTCCTCAAAGGCCATCACGTCAGAATAGCTGTGCTCGTAGCAGTTCTCGCCGGAGTTGCTGAGGTATTTCCGGACATACATGTTCTGGCCGACGAAATCGTAGCTCCAGCCATACATGGTGCGCTGCAGGCCGGTGGTCGGCAGGCTCACGCTGTTGAACCCCTGAAGCTGCACGTCTGCGCAGGTGTTGTAGCTGTGATCGGACGACAGGTTATAGACCGAGGCCAGATCCGGGCCGAGCGAAACCTGCTGGTTATAGGGCACGATCGAGATCGAAAGGCGTCCGGGAGGCGCACCCGGCGGTTGGACACTGTCGAACATCTTGTTGGTGAAATTCGTCGCGGCATCGCGCAGCGAGGCAATCTTCGTCTCACCATAGTAGGAGCCGGAATCCGTCTGGCCCATGGAGCCGGAGACGTCGAGCACCATCGAGATTTCGACATTGCCGATCGATTCCTCGGCTTGGGCGTGGGTGTTCGAGCGGAAGGATTTGACGCCGAAACCGATCAGGTCGCCGAAGATCGTCGGCATGTCGTCCTGCGCGGTCATCGACACGCGACGGAATTCTCTTTGTTCGCCCTCTTCGACGACGGGCTCGATGTTGAGGTAATCGAGGCCGCTGGTCGAAAGGTAGTCTTTCGCTACGGTCGCGGGATCGAGCGTCTGATCCAGATTTGCCGCGGCGAGCGCTGCCCGGTCGAGCGAGCTTTGGATAAGCGTACGCCGTTCGTCTTGGCGGACGAAATCAATCGCAATGCCGCCAATGACCATCAGCACGATCAAAACCTGCAGGCTGAAGATGAAAACCGCTCCATCCTCATCCTGCGCGAACCGCCCCATTCGGGCGCGCGCGGCTTCGATACGGCGTGCCAAGCCGTTTTGTTCGGTTTTGTCCCTCATCCCCGACCTCCTTCTCCATTTCAGATGGCATCGCCGCCAGCGGAGAAAACTCGCAAAAATCACTGTGTGAAACTGCATAATTCCTGCGGCGAAATTAAGGCAAAAGAGTGTCTAACTTCATGGAATTGTTGTGCTTTAAATGTGGAATGCCGCGGTGGGTGCGCGATAGTTTCCCAAATGGTCGCCAATCTGAGGGGCTTCCGGGGATGGGCGCCGTCTTAGCGGCTGAGTCGTTTAAACTAGATTAAGTCGCCTCAAGAGGCGGATTTCTCGCCTTCGGCTGACGCGAAGTTTTCGCCACCCGAGGGGCCGAAAGCTGTGGGTAGCTCGGCGGGTCCTCTCGACTCTGCCGCACATGGAGACAATATAGAGAGCATGAGCCTGCCACCCGGATTTCTCGACGAATTGCGCAGCCGTTCCTCGATCGCTCAGGTCGTGGGGCGCAAGGTCATTTGGGACATGCGCAAGTCGAACCAGGCCAAGGGCGACATGTGGGCGCCGTGCCCCTTCCATCAGGAAAAATCGGCCTCGTTCCATGTCGATGACCGCAAGGGCTACTATTACTGCTTCGGCTGTCACGCGAAGGGCGACGCGCTGAGCTTCGTGCGCGAGACCGAGAATGTCAGCTTCATGGAGGCGGTGGAAATCCTCGCCCGCGAGGCCGGAATGCAGATGCCCGCGCGCGATCCGATGGCGCAGGAGAAAGCCGATCTGCGCACCGAACTGGCCAATGTGATGGAAGAGGCGGTGAAGTATTTCCGCCTTCATCTCAACACCCAGGCCGGGAGCGCCGCGCGCGACTATCTGGCCGGGCGCAGCCTGAACAAACCCGCCATCGACCGCTTCGAGATAGGCTTTGCGCCACCCGGCTGGCAGGGGCTGCGCGATGCGCTCAAGGGGAAGGGGATTTCCGACGAGCTGATCAAGGGCGCGGGGCTTGCGAAAGAGAGCCAGAAGGGGCGCGAGCCCTTCGACGTCTTCCGCAACCGTATCATCTTCCCGATCCGCGATCCGCGCGGGCGCTGCATCGCCTTCGGCGGGCGGGCGATGGATCCGAACGATCCGGCGAAATATCTCAACTCGCCCGAGACCGCGCTCTTCGACAAGGGGCGCTCGCTTTATAACCATGGTCCCGCGCGCGAAGCCTGCGGCAAGGGCGCGCCGCTCGTGGTCTGCGAAGGCTATATGGATGTGATCGCCATGGTCGAGGGCGGCTTCGGCGGGGCGGTCGCACCGCTCGGGACCGCGATCACCGAAGATCAGCTGCGCCTGATGTGGCGCATCCATGACGAGCCGATCATCGCACTCGACGGCGATACGGCGGGTCTGCGCGCGGCGCTGCGGGTGATCGATCTGGCGCTGCCGCTCTTGGAGGCGGGCAAGGGCGTGCGTTTCGCGATCATGCCGCCGGGGCTCGACCCGGATGACGTGATCCGCAAGCAGGGCCGCGAGGCGATGGAGACGATCCTCGCCGAGGCAAAGCCGATGGTCTCGCTGCTGTGGCAACGTGAGACCGAGGGGAAAGTTTTCGACAGTCCCGAGCGCCGGGCGGCCTTGGACAAGAGCCTGCGCGCCGCGATCGCGCGCATTCAGGATCCCTCGATTCGCGGCCATTACGGGGACGAGATCAAACGCCTGCGCTGGGAGCTGTTCGGCACCGGTCCGCAGGCTGGCCCACAGGGCGGCGCGCAAGGATCCCGCGGGGGCTTCACGCCGGGCGGTTTCGGCCCCGGCGGCAAGCGCGGCAAGGGCCGCTTCGGTGCGCCGCCGCCGGCCTTGCCCGAGACGCGCTCCTCGCTTCTGGCGACCGCGCCGAGCGACGTGGCCGAGCATCTGCGCGAGGCGATGATCCTTGGCATCTGCGTCACCCACCCGGCGCTGATCGCGGAATTCGAGGCGGAACTGGAGGCGGTGCCGCTGCGCGACGCGACGCATGATCAGCTACGGCACCGGATGCTCGCCCATGTCGCCGCGCCCGCCCCGGAAATCGCGAAAAACCTTTACGCGGAAATGGCGGCCGACCTTGAAAAACTGTTGAACCTGCCCCATTTGCGCTCTGCCCCTCCGGTTCGCAACGCTGAGAACCTCGATTTGGCGCGGATGTGCCTGACCGAGGAACTGGCCAAGCTGGACGCCGCTCGCGCCGTGCGCGAAGAGGTCGCCGATGCGATGGAGGATCTGGCGGGGCTTGCCGACGAAGGCGTGACATGGCGTCTGGCGCAAGCAGCATCGCTTCGCCATCGCGCAGAGAGATCGAAACTGGAGGACTCCTCCGATATGGGCGAAGACCAAGCGGCGCTGTCCGCGACGCTTCAGGCCATGATCGACGGGGAAATCTGGCGTAAGAAACATTGAGCCGGATGGCTGCGGGCCAACGGATTACGGAAAAGCGAATTGTTGCGGACACATTCAGAATCAACTTTCTGTCCACAGCCCTCGCGCCCCTGTGATTCGCCGCTGCGATTCGATACACAGACGAGATATGATTCGCTTTCGTCATAGCTTGAGCCCAACCAAGCCCTGACCGAGGAGCCCACATGGCCGCCAAAGACATCGACGACAATAAATCCGACACCCCGAGCGACGACGCGACGTCCTTCGACATGAGTCAGGCCGCCGTGAAGCGGATGATCGCCGAGGCGAAGGAGCGCGGGTTCATCACCTATGACCAGCTCAACAAGGTGATGCCGCAAGATCAGGTCTCCGGGGACCAGATCGAGGATGTCATGTCGATGCTCTCCGAAATGGGCATCAACGTCATCGAAGCCGAAGAGGCCGATGAGGAAGAAAGCAGCAGTCAGGGCGGCGAAGTCGCGACGACGGCTTCGGGGTCGCGCGAAGTCGCGGTCTCGACCACCAGCTCGGAAACGCTCGATCGTACCGATGACCCGGTGCGGATGTATCTGCGCGAGATGGGCTCGGTCGAGCTGCTGTCGCGCGAGGGCGAAATCGCCATCGCCAAGCGGATCGAGGCTGGCCGCAACACGATGATCGCCGGGCTCTGCGAGAGCCCGCTGACCTTCCAGGCCATCACGATCTGGCGCGACGAACTTCTCAACGAAGAAATTCTGCTGCGCGACGTGATCGACCTCGAGACCACCTTCGGCAACTCGCTCGAAGGGGTCGAGGGCGAAGAAGAGGAAATCGCACCGTCCACCGTCGGAGCCGAGGCGACGACCGAGGGCAGCAAGAAATCCGAAGAGAGCGGAAAATCGGAGCCCGAGCTCGACGCGGACGGCAACCCGATCCAATCCGACGATGACGACGAGGACGAAGGCGCGAACCTTTCGCTCGCCGCGATGGAAGCCGCGCTGAAACCGCGTGTTCTCGAAACGCTCGAACTGATCGCGCGCGACTATGCCCAGCTTGCCGAAATGCAGGACCTGCGGATGTCGGCGACGCTGAACGAGGATGGCTCCTTCTCGGTCACCGAGGAAGCCGCTTATCAGAAGCTGCGCTCCGAGATCGTCGAACTGGTGAACTCGCTTCACCTGCACAACAACCGGATCGAAGCGCTGATCGACCAGCTCTACGGTATCAACCGCAAGATCATGTCGATCGACAGCGGCATGGTGAAGCTCGCAGATCAGGCGCGCATCAACCGCCGTGAGTTCATCGAAGAATATCGCGGCTACGAACTGGACCCCAGCTGGTCCGAGCGGATGCAGGCGAAGTCGGGCCGCGCTTGGCAGTCCCTGTTCGAGCGCTCCGCCGACAAGGTCGAGGACCTGCGCGCGGAGATGGCTCAGGTCGGTCAGTATGTCGGCGTCGACATTTCCGAATTCCGCCGCATCGTGCAGCAGGTTCAGAAGGGCGAGAAAGAAGCCCGTCAGGCCAAGAAAGAGATGGTCGAGGCGAACCTGCGTCTCGTGATCTCGATCGCGAAGAAATACACCAACCGCGGCCTGCAATTCCTCGATCTCATTCAGGAAGGCAATATAGGCCTCATGAAGGCCGTGGATAAGTTCGAATATCGCCGCGGCTACAAGTTCTCGACCTATGCGACGTGGTGGATCCGTCAGGCGATCACCCGCTCGATCGCGGATCAGGCGCGCACCATCCGTATCCCGGTCCACATGATCGAGACGATCAACAAGCTGGTCCGCACCGGTCGCCAGATGCTCCACGAGATCGGCCGCGAGCCGACGCCCGAGGAACTGGCCGACAAGCTGCAGATGCCGCTCGAGAAGGTCCGCAAGGTGATGAAGATCGCCAAGGAGCCGATCTCGCTCGAGACGCCGATCGGCGACGAGGAAGACAGCCAGCTTGGCGATTTCATCGAGGACAAGAACGCCGTTCTGCCGCTCGACTCCGCCATTCAGGAGAACCTGAAGGAGACGACGACGCGGGTTCTGGCTTCGCTCACCCCGCGCGAGGAGCGGGTTCTGCGGATGCGCTTCGGCATCGGCATGAACACCGACCACACGCTGGAAGAGGTGGGGCAGCAGTTCTCGGTCACCCGCGAACGTATCCGTCAGATCGAGGCGAAGGCGCTGCGCAAGCTCAAGCACCCGAGCCGGTCGCGCAAGATGCGTTCGTTCCTCGACCAGTAAACTTGCGAAGTAAAAGAATCGGCGCATAATTCCCTTATTTGGAGGGGATTATGACGTTTAGTTATCGCGAAACTCAGATTGTAAAAGGCATGCTCGAAAGAGGCGATAAGCAGCATGATATCGCGTCTTACTTCGGCGTAAACGGCGGTCGAGTCGCGGAGGTCTCGACTGGAAGATGTGATTATCCTAATGCGCCAGCTGCTCCGACAGAAAAGCTGCCTCCTCCCGGCCCATACGTGGGTGCAAAGACTGTCTTTGAGGTTCGAGAGATTCTTGATGAAGCGATTGAGCTTTTAGAGGGAGCAGGTTCCAATAGCTCTGAAACTCAAGTCGCTTTGGATGCGCTTCGTGAAGCTCACAAAAAATTAGCGTGAAGCACGCGGGAGGCTGGGGAGGAATGATGAAAGCAAAGTTTTTCACGACAGCTGTGATTTTGCTGGTTGCTGGGGCCGCCAGCGCCGCCGAGCGCGCGCAATTCTACATTCCCGACAAGCCCGCGAAGCTGGTCTATCTCTTCACCTGCGAAGGGGAGAGCCAGGAGGCGATCGCCAAGAATTGGGAGAAGGCCAAGGCCGTCTTCGCCAGCGATCATCAGGCCGAGGCCGCGCGTCTGGAAGCGAAAACCACGGCGCAGCGCGAGTCCGGCCATGCCCCGAGCCAAGAGGCGATCGATGCGCATAACGTCGAATTCAATGCGCATAAAGCCGCGGTCGAAGCCGATCTTGCGCCGCTGGGCTGCAAGATGAACGGTCTCGTGCATGTGCCCTGAGCCGGACGGGGCAGGGGATCGTCACTTTCGCCCTGCCCAAGCTCTTGCTAACCTTCGTAAAACTTCGACGGAGCCGCCCATGACCCGCCTTCTTCTGCTCGCCCCTCTCATTCTCGCCGCCTGTCAGGTCGGCACGATGCAATCGGGCACACCGCGCATGGATCAGGCGGGCACCTGTTTCCTCTATGTGCAGGAAGAGGCTGGGGGCACCTATTCGGTGATCTCCGGGGTCGGCGATGGCACACCCGCGCCCAAGGCCATGGTCAAGCGCGGGCTAAGCGGCGCGCAGGCCGATGCAGTTTGGGCGAAAGAGCGCAAGATCATGGATATCAATCCCGAATGCCTCGCGATCGTCGCGACGGATCGGTCCGAGGCGCGTCCCGCGCCGAAAAGCTGATGCATCGCCGGTTCGAGATCGCGACATCTGGCCCCGGTCTTTACGAATTCACGCGCGACGTGGCGGCTTGGGTCACGGGCGCCGATGCGGAGGAGGCGTTGCTCACGCTGTTCATCCGCCACACCTCGGCGAGCCTCGCGATCCAGGAGAATGCCGACCCGGAAGTGCGCAGCGATCTGACCGCGTTCTTCCATCGGCTCGTGCCGCCCACGACCGATCCCAGCATGTCCTACCTGACCCATACCTATGAGGGGCCGGACGATATGCCGGCCCATATCAAATCGGCGCTTCTGCCGGTCAGCTTGCAGATTCCTGTCATTTCGGGGCGTATGGCGCTCGGAACGTGGCAAGGAATTTACCTTTTCGAACATCGCAGCCGGGCGCATCGCCGCGAGGTCATGGCGCTCCTGCGCTGAGTCTCATTCGCCACAGGCAACCGCCACATCTGGGGTCGAAAGATTTTTCCTACCCAAACCATCGACGCTAGGCTAAGGTCTTGTGGATAAGAGGGGCATGCAGACCCTATCGTGAGGCGGGACAACGAACGGGGGAAAGCGAATGCGCTGCCCATTTTGCGGAAATGTCGATACTCAGGTGAAAGATAGCCGTCCGGCGGAAGATCACGTCGCGATCCGGCGACGTCGGTTTTGCCCGGCCTGCGGCGGTCGTTTCACCACTTACGAACGCGTCCAGCTGCGCGACCTCGTGGTGATCAAGACCTCCGGCAAGCGTGAGGATTTCGATCGCGACAAGCTCGAACGCTCGATCCGGATCGCGATGCAGAAACGCCCGGTCGAACCCGAGCGGATCGATCAGATGATCTCCGGCATCGTGCGGCGTCTGGAAAGCATGGGCGAGACCGACATCTCCTCGAAGGTGATCGGGGAGATCGTGATGGAGACGCTCGCGCGGATCGACACGGTCGGCTACGTCCGGTTCGCCAGCGTTTACAAGAACTTCCAGGAAGCGGACGACTTCGACAAGTTCGTCTCCGAATTGCGTCCGCCGGGGGCGGGCGACCCCGAGTGACCGGAGAAGACCGGCGGTTCATGTCGGTGGCCCTGACGCTTGCGCGCCGGGGCCTTGGCAATGTCTGGCCGAACCCGGCCGTCGGCTGCGTGATCGTGAATGAGGGCCGCGTCGTCGGGCGCGGCTGGACCCAGCCGGGCGGGCGGCCCCATGCAGAGGTGCGTGCGCTCGCGCAGGCGGGGAAGGCGGCGCGTGGCGCCACGGCCTATGTCACGCTCGAACCCTGCGCCCATTACGGCAAGACGCCGCCCTGCGCGATGGCGCTGCGCGAGGCCGGGGTGGCGCGGGTTGTCTCGGCGATGGAAGACCCCGATCCGCGGGTCTCGGGCGGCGGTCATGCGATGCTGCGCGAAGCCGGGATCGAGGTGGAGACCGGGCTTATGGAGGCGGAGGCGCGCGATCTGCAGGCCGGGTTCCTCAGCCGCGTGACCCGCGCGCGACCGTGGCTCGCGCTGAAGCTTGCGAGCAGTTTCGACGGGCGCATCGCGACCTCCACCGGTGAAAGCCAATGGATCACTGGCCCGCAGTCGCGCGCGCTGGTCCATGCGATGCGCGCCGAGTTCGACGCGGTGATGGTGGGCGGCGGGACAGCAAGAGCCGACGATCCGCTGCTGACCGTGCGCAGCTTCACGCCGCTGCGCCAGCCGCTGCGGATCGTGGCCTCGGCGCGGCTCGATTTGCCGCGCAAGCGGCTTGCCGGGTCGCTGGATGCCGCGCCGCTCTGGCTGATCCATGGGGCCGAGGCTCCCGATGAGGCGAAAGACTACTGGCGCGATGCGGGGGCGGAGCTGATCGAGGTGGCCGAGACAGTTGGCGGCGGTCTCGATCCGCTGGCGCTGATGGAGGCTCTGGCCGGGTTCGGCCTGACCCGCGTGTTCTGCGAAGGCGGCGGCAAGTTCGCGGCCTCTCTGATCAATGCGGGGCTGGTGGACGAACTGATCGGCTTCACGGCGGGCATGGTGCTGGGTGCGGATGGTCGCGCCGGGGTCGGCGATATGGGGCTGAGTGCGCTGGCCTCTGCGCCGCGCTACACGCTGGTCGAAAGCCGCCCCATCGGCGACGACCTGCTTCACCGCTGGCGGCGCCAGAGCCACGCGTAGGACGCGAACACGCCTTGCAGCTTCGCGCCGATCCGGTTGAGCGGGCCCCGGGGCAGGGTGCGGCCCTCGCTCAGGCGATCCAGCGTGACCTCGACCGGGCAGGGCAACCCGCTGACCGGGTCGAGATAGCGCGGATAGGCGATCAGTGCGGCATGGGTGAGCTGCAGCAGATCGGGACGCGCCGTCCTGCGCGCCGGAACGGGCCCGAGATCGCGCGTGAGCCCCCAGCCTGCATAGAAGGGCGCCCCGAGGGTCGTGACGGCCTTGCCGCGCAAGAGCGCCTCGAAACCGAGGCCGGAGGTCATCGTCCAGACCTCGTCCACCGCGTCGATCAGCGCAGCGGTGTTGGCCTCGGGCAAGATCAGATCGGCATATGCCTTCGCTACATCATCGGGTACGACGCCGGGACGCAGGCCCGCGACGACATCGGGGTGAGGTTTGAAAAGGATAACTGCATCGGGGTTTTCGGCCCGAGTTCTCTCCAGAAGCATCGCATTTGTGCAAGTCTCGCCCGCGCCGAGCCGGATCGAGGCATCGTCCTCGACCTGTCCGGGCACGAGGATCTTATGGCCTTGGGGCAGTTCGGGAAGCGCGCCGCCGAGATTGTATTTGGTCAGGCCTTCGGTCGTGATCCGTTGGATGAGCTTGCGCACCCGCGCCTCGCCGCCCGGCGGTAAGGACTGCGCGATTAGCGCCTCCAGATCGCTGGGCCGGGTCGGGTCGTAGAAGATGCCTGTGCGATCCGCGATCAGCGAGAGCGGCGGGACGAGTTCGGCGCCGAGACCCCGCGAGCGCAGAAACCCGTCTTCGACGCGGATATGGGCGCGGTCGTCGTCCGGGGCCGCGCGCGTGGCCCAGTAAAGAAATGGCCGCGTGGTGTCGGGTGTCTCGCTGAACCGCAGCGCCCCGTGACGTCCGAAGAACTTGCGCAGATGCGGGCGTTTCCACAGGGACATTCCGCCCGCGACATAGCCCTGCCGATCTTCACGATAGGCTCGGGTTTCGGCCTCGAGCTGATCCACCGCCTCTTCGAAGCTGCACAGGCGCTTGCGGCAGGGATCGAACCAGATCGGCGCGAGGATATGCGACACCGCGAAAATCTGCGCGCGCGTCAGGCTGCGCGATCTACGCGGGACGGGGTTTTCGTCCTGCGTGAGCCCCCAGCCCCCATAGAACGGTTGGCCGAAAACGCGCGGCTTGTGGCCTGCGAGGATCGCTTCGTAGCCCATGAGCGACGACACGGTATAGACCGCGATCGCGCCTTCGAGCAGCGTCCACGGCGAGACCGGCGCGTCGTAAATCTCGGCATTCGCGTCGCAGTCTTCCGGCCCGTAATGGCCGCCCCGCAGTCCGGTGCGGGTTTCGGGATGGGTCTTGATCAGGATGCGCGCGCCGGGGTTTTCGATCCGCGCATAGGCCAGCATTTCGCGGAACGTGGCCGCCGTCGCTCCGCCATGGGCGATCGAGGCATCGTCCCGCGTCTGGTCGATCACCAGAACATAGCCTGGGTCGGGGACGGGCAGGTCCGGGTCGAAATCGTTGTATTTCGAGAGCTCCGAGGCTTTCAGCCGGGCGATCCCGTCGCGGGCCCGCTGCAAGACGGCGCTATCGTCGAGCGGCTCGGTTGTAAGGAGATGTTCGAGCCGCGAGGGCTGGGCGCTGTCGAAATGCACGCCCATCGGGTCGAGGATCAAGCCCAAAGGCGGCGCGCCGGTCCGGCCCGGATGGATCGAGCGCAGAAACGCATCCTCCACCCGGATCAGCGGCACGTCGCGCTTGGCGGCCACCGCCTCGCCACGCGCCGCATAGGGCGAGCGGCCCCAGACCATCACACCATCGTCGGGGCCGGGAAGGCCGAGGCGCGGCGCGTGGCCCGCTGCTCGCAAAATCTCGCGCAGGAGTTTCTGGCGCAGCACGCCGCCATTGTAGAAAAAAAGCCGCCGGGGGATCGCCCCGGCGGCCTTGTGGTCTCTGTCGCGGGGCATCAGTTCCCGGCGAGCGTATTGAGCGTGTTCACCGTGCCCAGCGGCTGGGTCAGCGCCGAGAGCGTCTTCTGCCACTGCACGAAGGGCGCCTCGGTGACATAGACCGTGTCGCCGTCGCGGATCGCGAAATCGCGCGCCATGAACATGCCGTTGGGCTGGGTCAGGTCGAGCACGTAGATCATGCGCTGATCGCCGACCAGGTCGGTGCGACCAAGCACCTTCATCGCGATATCGGCCGGCTCGTTGCGCAGCACGAAGACGCCGGTCGGATCGGCGAGGTTCGACTGCAAGCCGCCCACCGTCGCGATGGCCTCCAGCGCCGAAAGCGTCTGGGTTTCGAAGGGCACGCGGGCCTGCTTGCCGGTCGCGCCGAGCGAGGTGAAGGCGCGCTGGTCCTTCTCGACGAGGATCACGTCGCCATTGCGCAGCGCGATGTCCATCTTGGGGTTCTCGTAGAGATCCTTGAGCCAGACCGAGCCCGACATGCCGCCGCGCGTCACAGTGATCTTGGCGACCTCGGGCGGGATCGACACGCCGCCCGCCTTGGCGATCATTGCCGAAAGCGTCCGGGTGGGCCGCTCGATCGGGTAGACGCCCTGACCGTTGATCGCGCCCATGACCGAAACCGTCGCCCCATCGCCTGCCACGCGGGTCACGAGAACCTGCGGGTCCGGCGTTTGCGCGTCGAGCTTGGTGGTGATGATGCGGCGCAGCCCGTCGGGCGTGTTGCCAGCGGCTTTGATGCGGCCCGCATAGGGAACGAAGATGAAGCCCGCGCCATCGACCTGCACCTCTTGCAGCTGGGTCGCGTTGGCGCCTTTGCTGGCGAGCAGCCCGTCATCGACGTTTTCCCAGATCGTCAGCGAAAGCGTGTCGCCCGGGCGGATCGTATCGGAGCCGATCTGGCCGGCATTGATGAAAATGGAGGTAAAACCGAGCGCCGGTTGCACGGCGGTTGCGCGGGTGACGAAGTCGTTCACCTTGACGACGAACGCATCGCCCTGGCGCATCACGGAGCCCGCGAAGAGTTCGCGCTTGTTGGGGCCAGAGCGCGGAAGACCACAAGATGCGGTCAAAAGCGTAGCGGAAAGGCCCGTCAAAACGGCCCTGCGGGAAGGGGTCATGGTCACTGCTCGAGCTCCTCGTTCGGGATGCTGCTTATCGTTTTGCGATCAAGCTACCGAAGCCTCGGGAAAAAAACGAGAAAAATTATCGCACCACCTGCAACTGTTGCCGTGGGGCCGCGTTGCCTGTGACCAGCGCATCATAGGGATCTTCGGCTGCCAGCATCATGTCGATCACCTGTCGCAGCAGGGCGCGGCGTCCGCGTGCGGAGTAGAAACCGCCCGGAACCTGGCTCGTTTCCAGAAGGTAGTGACGGTAGTCGCGATAGGCGCGGCTGTCGGGGCGGGCCGGGCTTGCGAAGAAGGCCTCGAGCGGTTGTGCGGAGGTGAATTCCGGCTTGTCGAAGATCGCACGGCCCAGAGACTTCAGCGGCAGCCCGCGCCAGAGCGCCTGCTGCGCGGCGGTCGAATTGACCGTGACGGCGGAGCGCGCCTGCGCCAGAAGTCCCGCCAGCTTGCCGCCGCGCACGAAATGCACGCGCGCCGCCAGACCATGCGCGCGGGCCGCTTGACGGATCGTCTCGCGGATCGGCGCGCGCCCGTCTTCGAGCGGATGGGCCTTGAAGACGAGGTGGTGATGGGGCGGGGCACCTCTCGCGAAATTCTCCATCACCAGATCGATGAACTCGGTCTGGCTCGCGAAGGGCGAATGCATCCGGAAGCTGGAATCGTGTTCGAGCTGCAGCAGCACGAGATGATAGGGGAAGCCGCCATGCCGGATGCGCCGCGTCGCGCGTCTGCGCTCCAGCATATGCAGCGGCATCAGCAGCAGGCGGCGCAGCCAGAGGCGGAATTCCTGAAACACCGTGATGTCGCGATGCGGGCGGAAGCGGCGATAGGGGCCGGGGCGGAGCATCACGAAGAAATGGTAGAGCGCGCCGTAGAACACGTGGTGGCGCATATCGCCCCAGCGGGGCGGGGCGTCGGGAAACTCGATCTCGGACTGGGCAAGCGCCGTGCGCATCTGCGCCACCGACATCTCCATCAGCCGGGAATGCCCGTTCGAGCCGCCGCGCTCGTAAGTGACCCAGTAGGGGCGGACGTAGCCTTCTTCGAAGACATGTACGCAGAGGCCCATCGCCTTCGCGACCTCGACAGCCTGCGCATGGATCGGGCGGGTGTCGCCATAGAGCACGAGATCGGTGATGCCTTTCTCGGCGATCAGGTCGCGCAGGTAATCGGCCCAGTCCTCTGGCGGGGCGTCGAAGCGCAGGTAGGAGGCGCGGTCGAACCAGAACACCTCGTCTCCGCGATTGAACCCCACGCGCCAGACCGTCGCCCCCGCCTGCCGCAGCATCGCGCCAAGCTGATGAAAGAAGGGGCCGTGGGGCCCCTGCAGCATCAGGAAGTGGCGATTTTCGAAACGGTTCATCCAGTCGTGGGTCCTTGGCCTGCCTCCGTGATTGCGCAGGACGCGCGCGAAGTCACGGAGTTTGTGGGGTAATCCCTTAAATATTGGACAATTTTAGGGCAGGCACTGTGCGGGGCCGCGCAACTCGTGACGGGACGGCGGGGCGCTCGTCTCTTGCGAAGGCGCGCCCTGCGGGCTAGCTAAGGTCCGAAATCTGAGGGGATATGCCATGTTCACCGGGATCGTGACCGATATCGGAGAAATTCTGGAGCTGGAGCAGCGCGGCGATCTGCGCGCGCGGATCGGCACAAGCTATGACGTGGGCAGCATCGAGCTGGGCGCGTCGATTGCCTGCGACGGTTGCTGCCTGACCGTGATCGCAACCGGCTCTGAGCCGAAAAACTGGTTCGACGTGGAAATCTCCGCCGAGAGCCAGGCCAAGACGAATATCGGCGGCCGCGGCAACGATGCCAGCGGCGGCTGGCAGGTGGGTAAGAAGATCAACCTCGAACGCGCGCTGAAAGTGGGCGACGAGCTGGGCGGTCACATCGTGTCGGGCCATGTCGATGGCGTGGCCGAGATCGTGGCTATGGTGGATGAGGGCGACAGCACGCGCTTCACCTTCCGCGCGCCCGAAGCGCTGGCGAAATACATCGCGCCCAAAGGCTCGGTCGCGCTGAACGGCACCTCGCTGACCGTGAACGAGGTCGAAGGCGCGACGTTCGGCGTCAACATCATCCCGCATACCAAGCAGGTCACCAACTGGGGCCATGCCAAGGCGGGCGACCGGATCAATCTCGAGATCGACACGCTCGCGCGCTATGTCGCGCGGCTGCAGGAGTGGAACACATGACCTCCGACGGAAAGACCCTGACCCCGGTCGACAAATCCGGCACCCATGATGTGCCCGGCGAGGTCGAGGAAAGCCTGCGCCACGTGATCTCGCCCGCCGAAGAGATCATCAAGGAGGCGCGCGAGGGCCGGATGGTGATCCTCGTCGATCACGAGGATCGCGAGAACGAGGGCGATCTGTATATTCCGGCCGAGAAATGCACCCCCGAGGCGGTGAACTTCATGGCGACATACGGGCGCGGGCTGATCTGCCTGCCGCTCACCTCAGATCGCGTCGACCAGCTGGGGCTTGCGCCGATGGTGCGCGCCAATTCGATGCGCCACGAGACCGCCTTCACCGTCTCGATCGAGGCGCGCGAGAACATCACCACCGGGATTTCCGCCCATGACCGGGCGCAGACGATCAAGGTGGCGATCGACCCGAGCAAGGGCCCGCAGGATATCGCCTCGCCCGGCCACATCTTCCCGCTGCGGGCGCGCGACGGCGGTGTGCTGGTGCGTGCGGGCCATACCGAAGCGGCCGTGGACGTGGCGCGCCTTGCGGGTCTCAAGCCCGCGGGCGTGATCTGCGAGATCATGGGCGATGACGGTCACATGCTGCGCCTGCCGGGGCTGATCGAGTTCGGCAAGAAACACGGGCTGAAGATCGGCACGATCTCTGACCTGATCGCCTACCGCCGCCGTCACGACAATCTCGTGCGCGAGGGCCTGCGCCAAATGGTCACGTCCAGCCATGGCGGCGAGTGGGAGATGCGTGTCTTCACGGACATGGCCGAGGGTGTCGATCACATCGTTCTGGTGAAGGGCGATATCTCGACGCCGGAGCCGGTTCTGGTGCGCACCCATTCGCTCAACATCCTCGACGACGTGCTGGGCATCGGTCCCGGTCCCGCCGACGAGGTGCGTCGCGCGATGGAGATCGTGGCTGCGGAAGGCCGCGGGCTCGTCTGCCTGTTCCGCGATCCTTCGAACCGCCTTCTGCGCGAAGAGGATCAGGGGCCGCGCACGATCAAGCAGATCGGTCTGGGCTCGCAGATCCTGTCCTCGATGGGGCTGCATGACATGATCCTTCTCACCGACAATCCGCAGACGAAATATGTGGGCCTCGACGCTTATGGCCTGCGCATCGTCGGCACACGCCCCATTACGGAGTAAGACATGGCCGGAACCTCGCATTACACGCTCGACCTGCCGAAATTCGACAGCGCGCCGCGGCTGCTGATCGTGGTCGCGCCCTATTACAAGGATATCGCGGACAACCTGATCGCGGGCGCGAAAGCCACGGCTGAAGAGGCGGGCGCCCATGTCGACGTGATCGAGGTGCCCGGCGCCTTGGAAATCCCGACCGCGATTGCGATGGCCGCGCGCATGGCCGATTACGACGGGTTCGTTGCCCTTGGCTGCGTGATCCGTGGCGAGACCACCCATTACGAGACCGTCTGCAACGACAGCTCGCGCGGGCTGACGCTGATGGGGCTCGAAGGGATTTGCATCGGCAACGGCATCCTGACGGTCGAAAATTACGAACAGGCGGCCGTGCGCGCCGACCCCGCCGATCAAAACAAAGGTGGCGGTGCGGCGGCTGCGGCCTTGCATCTCATCTCATTGTCGCGCAAATGGGCGCGCCGGACGAAGGGTATCGGGTTCAAGCCCGCCGAATCCTTCCGTATCGCCGGCGACACTGACGGATCGAACAACGCATGACCGACGACGCCTCCTCCGACGCGCCCCAAGACGCCCCGAAACCGCGCAAGCTCACCCAAGAGGAGAAGCGCCAGATGAAATCCGCCTCGCGTCTTTACGCGGTTCAGGCGCTGTTTCAGATGGAAGCGGCCGGGCAGGGCGCCGACAAGGTGCGCCGCGAGTTCGAGAATTTCCGCTTTGGCGCCGTGGATGAAGACGGGACCGAAATGGCCGAGGGCAATCTCGACCTGTTCCGCCGTCTGATCGACGATGCGGTGACCTGGCAGGCGAAGATCGACCAGGCGACCGACCGCGCGCTGGTGGCGAAATGGCCGATCGACCGGATCGACCCAGTGCTGCGCGCGCTGTTCCGCGCGGCCGGGGCCGAGCTGATCACCCCCGCTACGCCGCCGCGGGTCGTCATCACCGAGTTCGTCGATGTGGCCCGCGCCTTCTTCCCCGAAGGCAAGGAGCCGAAATTCGTCAACGCGGTGCTCGATCACATGGCGCGCGCGCTGCAGCCCGAGGCGTTCTGAGCGCGCTCACTCGCGACACCATGCCACGGGCAAACACCCGCTTATCTCGCATTTGCCACCCGTTTCCCTGTTTGAAACTTGGGAATATGCACTAGATTGTGAGGTAAGCAGGAGGATTTTTCATGCCCGAACTGGTCCGGCTCTACATCAAGAACGTCGTCATCGGCTTCTTCATCGCGCTCGCCTTCGTTGGCCTTCTTCTCGGCTTCAATGTCGGCAATCTGCGCCACCTGATTTTCACGTCGGATATCGGCTATATCGCGATGGCGCTGCTGGTCGTGTTCAACACGATCGTCTTCTCCGGTGTGCAATTCGCGATTGCGGTCATGCGCATGGCCGAGGATGACGACAGCTCCGGTGGCGGCAAACGCGACGGTATCCCCACCGATATGGCGGCAGAGCATCTGGCGATCCCGGTTCCGGTCGATACGCCCAAGTCGCGCCAGCAGATGCAGTTGCGCCGCTGACCGCCTTCGCTTCCCAAGACGACAAAAGCCCCGACCGATCCGGCGGGGCTTTTTGCTGTCTTGCGATGGGTGGAGTGACGGAAACCGCAGCAGACGTGTAGACGAGAGTTCCCGGAGACCTGAAAAGTCAGGTGGGCGCCAGATACCGAGGCCAGGACCCCGGCAGAGCCAGCTCCCTCAGGAATGGTATAGGCCACTGGAAAAGGGTCTTTCACAGAAAGAGCAGTAACCGTCAGCCCCCCAGATAGGGGTGAAACCGCGCTCCGGCAAGAGGGGGAGAGGGCGGGTTTTTCCGGGTGGCAAGGCTCTGCCGCTGCGACACCTTGGCGCTTGGGTTTGCCCTGCAAGGCTCTACCCTTGGCGGCAGGATTTCGCGGACAGGAGTTTTAATGAGCGATTTGAACGGGCCCGCCGCAGGCGGCGGGAGTGGCAGCACCGGAATCGGCGCGGTGCTGGAGCGGCTCTGGGCGGACAACACCTTGCGCACCGAGGTCGGCGCCGGGGCGCTGTTGCTGCCGGTGATGGTGGCAGGCCATGCGCGGATGATCGATTACCTGCTCTATCTGCTGCTGGCGCTGGCGCTGTTTGCGGGCGAGGCGTTCCGGGTCAGCGCTGCGGGGCTTCTTGGCCAGATCAAATCCGAGGGGCTGGCCGAGGCCGCGACGCTGCTGCGGGTGGCTGAGTTCGGCGTCTGGGTGCTGCGCGCGGCGCTGATCGTTCTGGTGCTCTCGGTGCTGGTCTTCTGATCCGACCTTTTTATCCGGCCGTCGTATCGGCGCGGCGGGCTGAGTCTGGACTTTTGTTCACACTTCGTTCATGTTTTTCCGCATGACGCAGATTCCGCTTTCCGAACTTCAGCCGGGGCAAGTGCTCGCGCGTGGCACGGCCCGCGCGCTGTCCGAGCTGGGGCTCGACAGTTTGCCGGAAATGGTGCTGCGCCCAAGGCTGCGCGCCGATCTTATGGCGATCGACCGGAAGGGCGAAATCTGGATCGTGGAGTGCAAGTCGAGCCGCGCCGATTTCACCTCGGATCGGAAATGGGACGGCTATCTGGAGTGGTGCGACCGCTATTTCTGGGCGGTGGACCAGGATTTCCCCACGGATCTTCTGCCCGAGGAAACGGGGCTGTTCATCGCGGATGGCTACGGGGCCGAGATGATCCGCGAGGCGCCGCTGTCCAAGCTTGCGCCGGCGCGGCGCAAAGCGCTGACGCTCGATTTCGCGCGCGCGTCGGCACGGCGGTTGCAGCGGCTGTGCGATCCGGGCGCGATTCCGCCCGGATTTTGAGGCTCAGCGCTTCTTGTCCTTGCCGCCCTTGCTCATTTCGCGCGCGGCTTCGGCGGCGGCCTGCAGTTCTTCGGCGATTTCCATCGCCTCGTCGGGATCGAAATCGAGCGGCAGCTCGACGCCTTCGCCCTCGACATAGATCCGCACCATCCCGAGCGAGGTCGGGCCGATTTGAAGATTCGCGGAGATGTCGCTTTCCTTGTCGATGCTCATCGAAAACTCCTGAGAGGTTGGATGGAAAATGCACCTAACCCCCGCGACGTGCGCAGGCAAGACTTGGTGCGAATTTCTCGTCATCGGACACTTGCATTTCGCGCGCGAGGGGTCTAAATCCCGCGCCAGTGCCGCCTTAGCTCAGTTGGTTAGAGCGCTGGATTGTGGATCCAGAGGTCCCCCGTTCAAGCCGGGGAGGCGGTACCATCCCCTCCCTTCAGATACGTCAATCGGTGGTATTTCGCCGCGCGCGCTGGACTTTTCCGTGCAATGATCAATCTTGTTTTCTTAAACGCAGCGGAGGCTTCATGCCTGTTTACACTGATTACGAGCTGCCGGAGACGCTGGTCAGCTATTGCGACAAGTCGAATGTTGCGTTGACCATTGCCGCGGCCGATCGTGAGGATGTGCCGCTTGTCTACGTGAATCAGGCGTTTCTCAATCTGACCGGCTATTCCGCTAATGAGGTGCTGGGGCAGAACTGCCGTTTCCTGCAGGCGGGTGCCGCGACCGAGGAAGAACGCGCTGCGATGCGGGAATTCATCGATGACGAGGACATTTCCGCCGGCCGTTTCCGCGTCACCAACAGCCGCGCGAATGGCGAGACCTTCCAGAATTTCGTCTTCATGACGCGTCTGCGCGACCCCAATGGAGAGACGCGCTTGTTTCTCGGGTCGCAGTTTGACCTGACCTCCGCGGCGGAACGTCAGAACGTGAAGGTCGATATCGCCGCGCATGACGAGAGCCTGCTGCGCAATGCCGACGATCTCGCCGCGATGTCGCGCGGATTCGGTCTCGCGATGATCGGCTCTGCCAAGGTGCTGTCGGAGAGCCTCTCCACAATGGCCACGATTATCTACCGCGAGGGCTAAGAATGGCTGCGGCCACGTTTATGTGTTCAGTACTATGTCAAATGTTATTGCGGGGCCCTGAGGCTAGTGACACCGATCTGCGGATGAAAAACGCAGAGATGCATAGAGAAGGGCGCGCTCGCCGCGCCCTTTTGGTCGCGCGCTGCGCGGATCGGCGGGCGACACGGTGAGCGCCCCCGAGGATCTATACGTTGTCGGCATCGGCGCCTCCGCTGGTGGGCTGGAAGCGCTTCGCGATCTGCTGGAGCCTGCGCGGGTGGACGACCCCAGTGCCTATGTCGTCGTTCAGCATCTCGATCCGAACCACGAGTCGCTTCTGGCGGAATTGCTCGGCCGGTCGACCTCGCTCGAAGTGCTTCAGGCCGAAGATGGCGCGAAGCTGGAGGCCGGGCATGTCTACACGATCCCGCCGGGCTACGGGCTGGAGGTCGAAAACGGGCGTCTGAAGCTTTCGGAATTCGCCCAGCCACGCGGTCTGCGCCGTCCGATCGACGACTTCTTCGTATCGCTGGGCCAGGACCTCGGGCGCCGCTCGGTCTGCGTCATCCTGTCGGGCACCGGCACGGATGGCTCTGTCGGGCTGCGGGCGGTGAAAGAACATGGCGGCTTCTGCATCGCGCAGGATGCCACGGCGCGTTACGATTCCATGCCGAATTCGGCTGTCGCGACCGGGATGGTCGACGTGGTCAGCGCGCCTTCCGACGTGATTGCGCGGATCACCGAGTTCCGCAATGTCGATCCGGATCAGGTGAACACTGCGCCGCCGGTTTCCGGAACGCTGGATGAGATCTGCGCGGCGCTGAACCGTCTGACGGGGCATGACTTTTCGCAATACAAGCGCTCGACCCTCGAGCGTCGGATCCAGCGCCGGATGCAGGTCGTGGGCATTCTGCACCCGCGCGAATATCTCGAACGTCTCGAACGCGAGGAAGACGAGCCTCTGGCGCTGTTGGGCGACCTTCTGATCAACGTCACCCGCTTCTTCCGGGACAGCGCGCATTTCGAGGCGCTGAACGAGACGGCGATCAAGCCGATGGTCGAGAAGGCCGAAGATGGCGGCGCGCTGCGCATCTGGGTGCCGGGCTGTTCGAGCGGCGAGGAAGCCTACACGCTGGCGATGCTCATCGACCGGGCGATCCATGCGAGCGGCAAGGAGATCGATTTCCAGATCTTCGCCACCGATATCGACGAGCGGATGCTCGCGATCGCGCGCGAGGGGCGCTATCCGGTCTCGGTCCTGCTCGATCTGCCAGAGGTGTATCGCGACTTCTATACGATTGGGCGCGAGGGCAATTTCCAGATCACCGCCGCGCTGCGCGACCGGGTGCGCTTCTCGCCGCATTCGCTGATCAAGGACCCGCCATTCTCGCGGCTCGACCTTGTGTCCTGCCGCAACCTGCTGATCTATTTCGGCGAGAAGTTGCAGGCACGGGCGCTGCCGATCTTCCACTATGCGCTCAATCCGGGCGGGGTGCTCTTCCTCGGTCCATCCGAGACGATCGGGCGGCATGAGGAGCTTTTCGATCCCATAGACGGCGCGATGCGCATCTTCCGCAGCATAGGGCCCCGGTCTCCTTATCCGACCGAACTGCCGATGCGCTCCGACCCTCATGCGCGCCTTGCGCCAATCCGACCTAAGACGACCGATAGAAGAACCAAAGACTGGAACACGACCTTGGCCAGTAATCGTATCCTCGATCTCTATGCGCCCGCGACGCTGAACGTCGATCGCGATGGGGCGATCCTCGCCGCGACAGGGCGCTTGGGCAAGTATCTTGAGATCGACCCGTCCGAGACCGGGCAGGGCTATGCGCAATCGCTCGCACGCGCGGGCCTGCGCGAGGCGCTCTCTGCGGTGATCCGCGAGTCGGCGGAGCTTGGCACGCGCAAGATCGTGCGCGACGTCGAGGTGATCTCGGAAACCGGGCGGCAGCATGTCGATGTGCTGGCCGATCCGCTCTCCGACGATACGCTGCTGATCGTCTTCCGCGACCGTGGCCCGTTCGAAGCGCTGGACGAATATGATTTCGACGAGATCGCGCCGTCGGAAAGCCATGTGCAGGTTCTGGAAGCCGAGTTGCGCGCGACCCGCAACCGACTGCGCACGACGGTCGAAGAGCTGGAGACCGCCAACGAAGAGCTGAAATCCTCGAACGAGGAAATGATGTCGATGAACGAGGAGTTGCAATCGACGAATGAAGAGCTCGCGACGGTCAATGACGAACTCAAGACCAAGGTCGAGGAGCTTTCGACCGCGAATGCCGATCTGCGCAACATCTTCGATTCCAAGCTGCATGCGCTGGTGACGGTTGATCGCAAGCTGCGCCTGCGCAACTTCACCGATGGCGCGAGCGAGATGATCCGGCTGCGCGGCAGTGACCGGGGGCGTCCGCTCGACGACATTCAGAACCTGCTCGACGCGCCCGAGGTGATGATCGAATTGATCGATGCGATCCTCGAGGGCGAGTTGCCGCGACCGCGCCGGGTCAAATCGAGCGAACTCAACAAGGTTTGGTCGCTCTCCGCGACGCCGTATTTGAATTCGCGCGGCGACGTGGAAGGTGCGACGCTTGTCTTCACCGACATCACCGAGGCGCTGCGCCTCGAGACCGAACTGACGCAGAAGGGCGAGCGGTTGCAACTCGCACTGGAAATCGCGCAGATCGGGATCTGGTCTATTATCGAGCCGAACGGAGAGGTCGAGGTCGACGAGGCCGTGGCGGCGTTCTTCGAACTCGAAGCGGCCGGCACCTATCCGATCGAGCGGTTCTTCGAACGCATCGCGGAACATGACCGTGCCCGTGTCGAACAGGCGGTGCGCGAGGCCCGCGAGGCTGGGTCCGAACTGGAAGTCGACTACGAGCTCGACCTTCCCTCCGGCACGAAGCGGCATCTGCGCGCGACCGGCCGGATGATGGGGGAAGGTAAGGGGCACCGCCTGCTGGGTCTCAGCGTCGATATCACCGCCGACGAAGAGGCGGCGCAGATGCGCGAGTTGATGCTGCGCGAGATGAACCACCGGGTGAAGAACCTGTTCTCCATCGTCTCGGGCATGCTGCGCATCGCAGGACGTACGGCAGCCAGCCCGCGCGAGCTGGTCGAAGATGTGGGGCAGAGGATCAACGCGCTTGCGCGCTCGCATGATCTGGCCCGCACCCGAACCTCTGGCGCGGCGATCCCGCTGCGCGAGGTTATCGAGACGACTCTGGCCCCTTATGACGACCCGTCGAATTTCCTGATCGACGGGCCGGAGGTCGATGTTCCGACTCATCACCTGACCGCGCTGGCACTTATTTTCCACGAATGGAGCACGAATGCCGCGAAATATGGGGTTTTGGGGCAACGGGAGGGTGATCTTGAGATCACATGGTCGAAGGAAAGCGACGACACCGTGATACTGTCGTGGAACGAGCGGTACCGTGAAGCGTTACAGCTCGACACGAACAAACAGGGCTTCGGCTCGACGTTGGTCGATATTTCCGCCAGCCAGATTTCGGCGCGGGTCGACACGCGTCAGACACCGGAAAGCCGTTGCAACAGGATTATCTTCGCGCATGAAATCGATGGCGACGCTGACTAAGAAAGCACCGAGCGAGGTGCTCCTTGTGGAAGATGAAGCCGTCGTCGCGCTTGATCTACAGTTCATGCTCGAGGATCTCGGGATGGAGGTCTGGGGCCCCTGCGCCACGGTGCGCGCGGGGCTGGATCTGGTCCGCGAGCGTCTGCCGGGCGCTGCGATCCTCGACGTGATGCTGGCCGACGGTGAGGTCTACGAACTGGCCGATCGGCTCCACGAGGCGGGCGTGCCGCTCCTGTTCCATTCCGGCCATGCCGAGGCTTCGCAGCTGCGCGAGCGGTATCCCGGCGCGGCGGTCTGCCCGAAACCCGCGCTTCCCTCGGAGATCGAGTCGAAGCTCGCGAAATGGTTCATTCCGTCTGAGTGATGTCGTCCAGCTGGGACTGATCGATCCGTGCCAGCAGGTCGCGCGTGGCGTGGCTGACATGGTGGTCGCGGTGACGCAGCGCATAGAAGGGCCGCGGCGCGAGATGCAAATCCCAGTCCCGGACCGTTCCAAGGCTAAGTGACCGCGCGACGACATGGGCCGAGAGAATGGTGATCCCGGCCCCTGCCTCGACCGCGCTCAGCACCGCCTCGTTTGAGGGCAGGACCAGCGCCTTCGAGAGCGCGTGCGGCGCGACGCCAAGATCGGCAAGGGCCGCTTCCGCGGTAGAGCGCGTGCCAGAGCCCGGTTCGCGCAGCACCCAGCTCGCCTTGCTCAGCGCGCGCGCATCCAGCTTGACGGGGGGCGGGGCGGCGCTGACCAGCATCAGCCGATCCGCCCCGATCTGGACCCGCTCCAGCTTCGCATCCTCGACATCACCCTCGACGAGCGCGAGATCGTGCAGGCCCGCGCGCAGACGCTCTGCCGCTTCCTGCGTGTTGCCGATCTCCAGCGTCACCTCGATCCCCGGGCGGGCTTGTCGGAAAGCGGCGAGGTAGGGCGGCAGCCAGTAGCCCGCGATGGTCTGGCTTGCGATCAGGCGGATATGCCCGCGTTCGAGGCCGCGGGTCTCGGCAAGCATCGCCTCGGCCTCGGCAAACCGTGCCAGCACCGCGCGCGCCTCGGGCAGAAAGGCACGACCTTCCTCGGTCAGCGAAATCCCCCGCCCGATCCGGTCGAACAGCTTGATCTCATGACGCGCTTCGAGTGCCGCAATGGCGGCGGAGGCCGTCGATTGCGTCATGTTCAGCCTGGCCGCGGCGCGGGTCATGTGCTGCTCTTCCGCCACCGCGACGAATACGCGGAGTTGTTCGGGGGTCATGCGTGTCTCCGGCTCGATTGATCGACAAAGTCGATTATATCGACAAAAACATTTCGTTTGAAGAATGAATTGGCACGGGCAAATACAGGACAAGACCAGACCTAGAGGAGGCCACCGTGCCGCACCATTCGACCCTTGCCTGCAGCCTTTCCCGCCCGCGGCTTGCGCTTCGCGCCTTCGCGCCGGGGCTTGCGCTAAGCGCCGCTGTCGGTGCGCTCGCAACCTTGGGGGGCGCGGCGGAGCGCGCGCTGTTCGGGGCGGAATGGCTGGAGCCGCTGGTGCTTGCGATCCTCATCGGTGCGGTGGTGCGCTCCCTCTGGACACCGCCTGCGCGCTTCGATGCCGGCATCCGTTTCGCGGCCAAGTCGGTGCTGGAGATCGCGATCGTCTTGCTTGGCGCTTCGGTGAGCGCTCAGACGCTTCTGTCGGTCGGGCCGGGCCTTTTGGGCGGCATCGTCGCGGTGGTCGCGCTGATGGTGCCCGCGGCCTACCTGCTGGGGCGGGCCCTGCGCCTGCCGGCCCGCATGGCGCTGCTGATCGCTTGCGGCAACGGCATCTGCGGCAATTCCGCCATCGCCGCCGTCGCCCCGGTGATCGACGCCGATAGCGACGATGTCAGTGCCGCCATCGCGTTCACCGCCGTGCTGGGCGTCGCGGTGGTTCTGCTGCTGCCGGTGGTCGGCCATGTGGCGGGGATGAGCGTGCATGGCTATGGCATCCTGTCGGGGATCACGGTCTACGCGGTGCCGCAGGTTCTGGCGGCCGCAGCGCCGATGGGGGCCGCGGCTATTCAGCTCGGCACGCTGGTGAAGCTGGTGCGCGTCCTGATGCTGGGGCCGATTACGGTGGTTCTGTCGCTTCTCGCGCCGCATCTGCCAGCGGACGGGCGCTCTGCCGCGCCGGAGGGGCGCGTGCGGCGCGGGCTGATGCCGCCGCTCTTCATTCTCGGGTTTCTCGGGATGATCGTGCTGCGCTCTGCCGGGGCGCTGCCGGAGGTTGCGCTTGCGCCGATGGGGCAGGGGGCGTCCATCCTGACGGTGATCGCGATGGCGGCGCTGGGGCTTGGCGTCGATGCGCGGGCGGTGGCGGCCGCCGGGCCGCGTGTGATCGCGACGGTGACGCTGTCGCTGGTCATGCTGGTGGGCGCAGGTCTCGGTCTTGTGACCTTGCTCGCCGCCTGAGCGCTCGCGCTGAATGCACGGCGCGATCCGGGGCCCTTCGCAATTTCGCACGGCCCCCTGTGCGGGCTGCCTCTGTTGATCCTCGCGACCCAGAAGATATGTGGGATGGGACAAAAACGTTAGCAGGCTAACTTTATTCCCGAGGCCCCCATGTCCGACCGAGCCGCCACTACATCCGCGCCCACCGAAGCCGCCCGCCGCGACCGTGCCGAGTTGACGCGCACGATGATGCTGACGGCGCGGTCGGTGCGCGCGATGTTCGATGCGCAGGCACGGGATATGGGCCTGACCTTCGCGCGTGCGCAGGCGATACTGGCGATCTCGCGCGACGAGGGTCTGAAGCAAACTCAACTGGCCGAGACACTGGCGATCGAAACGCCGACGCTGAACCGGACCCTCGACGGGCTGGAGAAGCTCGGTTTCGTGGAGCGCCGCGCCGATCCCGACGACAAACGCGTCCGCCAGATTTTCCTCACCGAACATGCCCGCGCAAATGCCTCCGAGATCGAGACCTTCGTCGAGGCGCTGCGCGCGAAGCTTTACGACGGTATCGACGCCGACGAGGTCGCCCGCGCCCGCAAGACGATGGAGCGGATGCAGGCCAATCTCGAAAGGATGCGCGGCCAATGAACTCCCAGATTCGCGACATCAACGGCCCGGACGCGCGTCCGACGGCCGCCGGACCGGTATCGCCGCGCGACCCGGCGCCGCGCGAGTGCGTGCGGCCCGCGGCGGCTCCGGTCAAAGAGGCTGAGGTCGCGCAAAACGCGGCCGCAGAGGCAGAGACCGCCGAGACCGAGGCCGCGCCCCAGCCCGCCGCGCCTGCGGAGCCTGACCATTCCACGCCCAAGCGGCTCGTCTATGCCAGCGCCGCCGTCTTCGTCGCGCTGTCGCAATCGCTGGCCACCGGCTTCGTCTCGGCCAATCTGCCGCAGCTTGCGGGCGATCTGCACGCCACCACGAACCACACCTATTGGGTCATGGCGGCCTTCATGGCGCCGCGCGCCTCGATGCCGCTGATGCTGATCCGCATCCGCGACCAGTTCGGCCTGCGCCGCTTCGCCGAGGTCGGGATCGTTTGCTTCGTGCTGGCGATGGTGCTCAACCTCTGGGTCGACGATCTGCATTCCGCGGTCATCGTGGCCTTCCTGAGCGGTTGCGCCGCGGCCCCGCTGTCGAGCTTGGGCTTTCTCTACATGCTCGAGGCCGTGCCCGCCGCGCAGCGCATGAAGATCGCGATTCCCGGCGTCTTGACGATGATCATGCTGGGCCGGCCTCTGGCGCGAGTGCTGCTGCCAGACCTCACCGCGAATGCCAGCTGGCACGCGGTGAGCCTGTTCCAGATGGGCATGGCGCTGGTGGCGCTCGCGCTGATCTTTGCGCTGCCCCTGACGCCACGCCCGCTGCAAAAGGTGCTCAAGCCGCTTGATTTCGTCTCCTTCACGCTGCTCGCGGTTGGTTTCGGCGCGTTCACCAGTGTCTTCATGTTCGGTGCGCTCGATTACTGGACGCAGGCCGAGTGGCTGGGCGCGGCGCTCGCGGCGGCGATCGTGATGGTCGCGGGCGCGGTGCTGATCGAGATGCAGCGGCCCAATCCGCTGATCGATTTTCACTGGCTGCTGAGCCCGCCGATCCTGCATCTGGCCGGCACGCTGCTGGTCTTCCGCATTTTGCTGGCCGAGCAGAACGCGGGCGCGGTCGGTTTCCTGCGCACGATGGGGCTGCAGCCCGGGCAAGAGCAGCTGCTGTTCGGGATCATCGCGTTGTCGATGCTGGCCGCGACGGGCGTGCTGATGCTGACCAATAGCGGGGCGCGTGCGCCGCTGTTCCACGGCATCGCGCTGGTTCTGATCGCGGCCGGGGCGTGGATAGATTCGCAATCGACTGCGCTCACCCGGCCCGAGCAGATGTATCTCAGCCAGGCGATGATCGGCTTCGCGGGGATCCTGTTCCTGCCGCCTGCGATGGCGAAAGGGTTGGGAGCCGCTTTCGCGAAGGGCCCGCATTACCTGCTGAGCTTCGTCGTGCTGTTTCTAGCCACGCAATCCATCGGTGGGGTCATCGGGTCGGGGCTGTTCCGCTCGCTGGTGGTCGACCGCACCGCCTTTCATATGGCGCAGCTTTCGCCGCAGATCTCGCCCGACAATCCGATGCTGAGCCAGACGCTCGCGCAGAGTGCCGCATCGCTTGGCAGCCAGACTGCGGATGCGGGCGCGCGCGCTGGCGCTGCGCTGTCCTCGGTTGCCGCCACGGTGCGGCAGCAGGCGGCCATCCTCGCCTATGACGACGCGTTCCGCGCGGTGTTCTGGCTCGCGCTGGCGGCTTTGGCCGGGCTGATCGCCCATGTCGCCCTGCGCCAAAGCTGGCCTCTCCCGCACCTGCGCCTCACGCCCTCCACCCCTGTTTCCACGAGTTGATCCGATGTCCCAGACCCGTCGCTATATCGCTTCTGCCCTGATCCTTCTCATCGCGCTCGCCGGTGTCGCGACCGTGCTCTACGCATGGCGCCTGCCGCCGTTCCGCTCTGACGTGGCCTGGACCGACAATGCCTATCTGCAGGGCAAGGTCACGCCGATCTCCGCGCAGGTCGCGGCTGAGGTCACGGCGGTCCCGGTCAGTGATTTCGAGGAGGTCAAGAAGGGCGATGTGCTGGTGCGTCTCGATGATCGCGCGCTGAAAGCGGCGGTGGAGCAGGCGCAGGCCGCGCTCGAGACGGCCAAGGCCGCGCAGTCGAATGGGGCACAGGCGGTGAATTCGGCGAAGGCGACGCTGGAGGCGAAACAGGCTTCGCTCGCCTCGGCGAAAGCGGCGCAGGCCACGGCGCAGACCGCGCGCGACCGGGCGTCGAAGCTGACGAAGAAAAGCTATGTCTCGCAATCGGATGCCGATCAGGCGCAGCTTACGCTCGATCAGGCGAAGGCAGGCGTGCAGGAAGCGCAAAGCGCGATCGACGTGGCCGAGCAAGCGGTTCAGACGGCGGAATTGAACAAACGCTCGCTCGCCGCGAAAACCGATGCAGCGCAGGCCGCGCTGGATGCGGCGCAGGTGGCGCTTGATCATGCGGTGATCCGTGCGCCCGAGGATGGGCGGCTGGGCCAAGTCTCGGCGCGAGTCGGCAAATTCGTCAGTGCCGGGAGTACGCTGGTCTCGCTCGTGCCCTCCGATCTCTGGTTGATCGCGAATTACAAGGAGACCCAGCTTGCGGGGCTGCAGATGGGCGAGCCAGTGACTTTCACCGTCGACGCGCTGGGCAAGACGCAATTCAAAGGCCATATCGAGCGCTTCTCGCCCGCGACGGCAGGGCAGTTCAGCCTGCTGTCGGGGTCGAATGCGACGGGCAATTTCACCAAGATCGCGCAGCGCGTGCCGGTACGGATCGCGATCGACCCCGATCAGCCGCAGGCCAAACGGCTTGCTCCGGGCCTGTCTGCCGAGGTCAGCGCCCCGCAACACGGATCGTGATCCACCGCCAGCTATGCGGAAAGCGCAGCGCGGCTATGTCGAATAAGCTGTTTCTGCGGCGCAGCATTTGTGCGAAAAAGATTTCAACGCAGCGAACACATCGTTGCAACAGTTCCTGAGGCTCTCTCCTCCTCCCTGAGCCTCGGAAATTGGCGGTGGCCTCTCTCCTCCTCCCTGAGGTCACCGCCTCCTCCTCCCCTTGGATGACCGACATGCGCCGCCAAACGGCGCCGTTTTCACGCGCTAAGACGCGTTGAGGTGATCCGATCGCCGCGCGGGCCGCGTTGCGATGGAGATAGGCGGCGATCATGTGCTCGCCCGAGGTCGACAGCGTATCGGCCCAGCCGTTGATCGGATCGGTGAAACCGCCCGTGATGAGCGCTCAATCGCCAAGGCCCTCACCGGGGCGGTGGGGCTGCTACTGATCGTCAAAGCAATCGCAAAGAATAAACTCCGACCTTGCTTCATGGAACAACGGCGGCTTGCTCGGGCTTGTCGTGATAGCCCATATTATCGGAGTGGCATCAAAGCCTGCGCTCATCGCCGCGCCCGCCGCCTTTCCCGTCACCGTTGGAGTTGGCCCATGACAGCACGCCATATCGTTTATCATATTCCCGTCTGTCCGTTTTCGCAGCGGCTCGAGATTCTACTTGCCCTTCGCGGCCGCCGAGATGAGGTCGAGTTCCGGGTCGTCGACATCACCAAGCCGCGCGACCCGGAGCTGCTCGCCAAGACTCGCGGCACCACCGCGCTTCCCGTGCTCGAGACGCCGGATGGCCAGATCATCAAGGAGAGCCTCGTCATTCTGCGCTACCTCGACGAGGTGGTCGACGGCCCTTCGCTTCGCAGGACGGACCCGCTTGAGCATGCGATCGAATCGATGCTGGTTGCGCGTGAGGGGCCGTTCACGATGACCGGGTATCAGTTCGTCCTGAACCAGGATCGGGGCCGGCGCGGCGAATGGGCCGAGAAGCTTCTGTCCCTTTATCGCGACATCAACGGGTTCCTGCTCGAACATAGCCCCGAGGGCCCCTACCTGTTCGATGAGTTCGGGCTCGCCGAGGCGGTATTCACGCCGATGTTCAAACGATTCTGGTTCCTCGACTATTACGAGGATTTCCGGCTGCCCGAGGGGTCCGACTATGACCGGGTCAGCGCCTGGCGGGAAGCCTGCATGTCCCACGAGGCGACGGAGCAGGTAAGCCGGGAAGAGATCGTCAAACTTTACTATGACTACGCGCTCGGCGCGGGGAACGGTGCGCTCGTCGAGGGCCGGTCGGTTTCCAGCTTCGTCTTCACGCCGCATTGGAAAGACCGGCCGTGGCCGCCGCGCGACAAGTATGCGGGCACCGCGAGCGACGAGGCGCTCGGCCTCGTTGCGTGACCGCGCCCGTCTGGTTTGAATTATACAGCCCGACCATTGCTGGCCGGGCTGTATCTTCGCGTCGGGGAGGTGCGTGGGCTCAGTCGAGCCCGTTCGCGCGTGCTACGAAATCCGCGAGATGCGGCACGTAATCTTCAGAGCCGTCGCCACCGGTCGCCATCGCCATCGCGAAGGCGTTCTTGGCGGTGCTGGCGAGCGGGGTCGCGACGGTGGCGGCATTGGCCATCGTCTCGACGTAGCGGAGATCCTTGTAGGCATTGGCGAGCGTGAACTTGTGCGCCTCGCGGTTGCCTTCGAGCGCGTAGCCCATGAAGGTCTGGTAGAAGCCGCAATCCATCCGGCCGCCCCGGATCACCTTGTCGAACTGCTCGATCGGAATGCCGACCTTGCGCGACAGCGCGAGGGCTTCGGAATAAAGCGCGGCATAGCCCAGCGAGATGAAGTTGTTGAGAAGCTTCATGCGGTGGCCGTCGCCCAGGCTGCCCACGCGCACGATCTTGCCCGCCCAGGTGTCGATGACCGGTTCGATGCGCGCGAACAGTTCTTCATCGGCGCCGACCATGCAATCGAGCGTGCCTTCCCATGCCTCTTTCGGGGTGCGGCTGAGCGGCGCATCGGCATAGGCGACGCCGATCGCCTCCATGTCCTGTGCGAGCTTCATCGTCACGGTCGGCTCGCCGGTGGAGCAATCCACGATCACGCTGCCCTCTTTCAGGCCCGGCGTCAGTTTCGCGACCGCCTCGGCGGCCTCGGGCGCGCCGGTGAGGCACAGGAAGATGATCGACGAACGGGCGGCGAGGTCTTCATAGGACGATGCCTCGGTCGCCCCGCGCGAGACCAGGTCCTCGATCGGCTTGCGGTTGCGGTGGGCGATCACGGTCAGCGGATAGCCTTTCTCGACGATGTTCTTGGCCATGCCGTGGCCCATCAGGCCGGTGCCGATGAAGCCGATGGTTTCCTGGGTCTTAGTCATTGGGTACTCCGCTTGGGTCGGTAGGTCGTGAAAATCGGGTCAGAGATTGAAGCGCTTGCGCAGGTCCGCGACCTGCGACTGGGTGAGCGGGCGGATCGCGTGGCCTTGCAGCGCGAGGAACAGCTTGGAGGTCTCCTCCAGCTCTTCGGCGGCGTATTGCGCGTTCGACAGGCTGGTGCCTGCGACGACGGGGCCGTGATTGGCGAGCAGCACCGAGTGATGCGCGCTGGCCAGCGAGCGCACGGCTTCGGCCAGTTCGGGATCGCCCGGCGCGTAATAGGGGACCAGCGGCAGCTTGCCCACGCGCATCACGTGATAGGCGGTCAGCGGCGGCAGCACGTCCTCGGGGTCGATGTCGCGCAGGATCGAGACGGCCGTCGAATGCGTCGAGTGAAGGTGGATTACCGCGCCCGCCTCCTGACGCTCTTCATACATCGCGAAATGCAGGAAGGATTCCTTGGTCGGCTTGTCGCCGGAGACGAAATTTCCGTCCCGGTCGAAGAGCGAGATCCGGGCCGGGTCGAGCGTGCCGAGCGAGGCGTTGGTGGGCGTCATCAACCAACCGCCATCGGGCAGCCGCGCCGAGATATTGCCCGAAGACCCGGCGGTCAGGCCGCGGTCGAAGAGCGAGCGCCCGATGGTGCAGATCTGGTCGCGCAGGCGCGTTTCGTCAGACATGTTCGGCCTCCGGTTCCAGCAGGTACCACGCCTTGAGGAAGAAATCCTCGGCGCCGAAATTGCCCGATTTGAGCGCGAGCGCGAGGCGCGGGCCGGACAGGCTCATCGTCCACGGCACGCCGGGGTCGATCTCGGGGCCGATGTCGAGCAGGCGCACACCGAGCGCCGTCGTCACCGCGCCCGACGTCTCGCCGCCCGCGATCAGCATCCGGGTGAACCCGGCGTCGCACAGGCGTTCGGCGACCGCAGCCAGCGTGTCTTCGACCAGCGCGCCGGAGGCGTCACGGCCCAGACGGGACTGGATTTTGCTGAGCTGCGCGGGATCGGCGCTGGAATAGATCAGGGGCGTGCTGTCGGCGGGTTGTGCGATGGCCCAGTCGGCGATCTCATCCGCGCTCTGTCTGCCTTCGGTCAGCGCGTCCACGTCGAGCGCGAGGCTCGGCAGGCCCGCCGCTTGCGCTGCGGCGATCTGGCCACGGGTCGCGACCGAGCAGGAGCCCGCGAGGATCGCGCAGCGGCCCTCCGGGGCTGGCATCCGATCCGGCGCGCTATGCGCGTCGCTCTGATCGCGAAGTGCTGCAGCCAGACCCAGACCGATACCCGAGCCGCCGGTGATCAGCGGCATTTCCGCGCAGGCCGCGCCAAGCGTCATCAGATCCGATTCGTCGATCGTGTCGGTGACGACGATGCGGGTGCCTGCGGCACGTGCGGCCTCGAGCGCCTCGCGCAGCGCGGCCTCTCCCTGCCGGATCGTCGTGACGTCGATCGAGCCCACTTTCAGCGCCGTTTGCCGCCCCAGAACCCGCACCAGATCGGGGTCGCGCATCGGGGTGAGCGGGTGATCTTTCAGCGGGCTTTCCGACAGCAGGCGGTCGCCCACGAAAAGGTGCCCCTTGTAGACCGTGCGCCCGGTCGCCGGGAAGGCGGGGCAGGCGATGGTCAGCGTCGCGCCGGTGAACTCCATCAGGGCCTCGGTGACGGGCCCGATATTGCCTTCGTCGGTGGAGTCGAAGGTCGAGCAATACTTGAACATCAGGCGTTGCGCCCCGGCTGCGCGCAGGGCCTTCGCGGCCTGCAGCGACATCTCGACCGCTTCGGCTGCCGGAATGGTGCGCGACTTCAGCGCGACCACCACCGCATCGGCCCCCGACAGGTCCATTTGCGGCCCCGGCAGGCCGATGACCTGCCGCGTCTTCAACCCGCTGCGTGACAGCATCAGGCACAGGTCAGTGGCGCCGGTAATATCGTCGGCGACCGCTCCGATCAGCATGGAAATTCCTCCCTCGGTCCACAGATCGCCGATCGCCCCGACGGCTCGGGGCGGCGATTTCACATAGCCCTTGCCAAGCCGTTGCGGCTCGGGCTAACGATGTAATGACAACGCTATCATTCCAGCAATGCAAGCGCAAGATGGACGCTGGGAGGGGGCGGAGTGAGACTAGAAATCGGCGATTGAGAGGTATTCCGCATGAAGTCACCCCAAGAGACGAAGGTCTGTGTCATCGGTCTGGGATCGATGGGCTTCGGCATGGCCGAGAGCTTGCTGCGAGACGGGTTCGCGGTGACGGGCGTCGATGTGAATGCCGATGCGATGGAGCGCTTCGCGGCGCTTGGCGGCGCGGTTGCGGCCGAGCCTGCGACGGGCGCGCAAGATGCGGATCTGGTGATCGCCGTGGTCGTCAA
The DNA here is from genome assembly GCF_058105145.1 of Thioclava sp. ISO4. NCBI lineage: Bacteria > Pseudomonadati > Pseudomonadota > Alphaproteobacteria > Rhodobacterales > Paracoccaceae > Thioclava > Thioclava sp. ISO4. The sequence goes on along the minus strand of NZ_CM176571.1, from coordinate 3,576,272 downwards.
TGCCGACCAGACAGAGCAGGTGCTTTTCGGACCGGGCGGCGCTGTCGCGACCATGTCCAAAGGCGGCGTCGTGATGTCCTGCGCCACGATGGCGCCCGATCTGGCGCGCGTCTTCGCCAAACGCTGCGCCGAGGTGGGCGTGGAGTATCTCGATACGCCGATCAGCGGCGGCGCGCTACGTGCCGCCAGCGGTGAATTGACGATCATGGGCTCGGGGCCGTCTGCGACTTTTGCGCGCATCCGTCCGGCGCTCGATAGCGTCGCGGCCAAGGTCTACGAGCTGGGCGAGGAGGCGGGCACGGGCGCGGCCTTCAAGGTGGTCAATCAGCTTCTGGCCGGGGTGCATATCGCGGCGGCCTGCGAGGCGATCACCTTCGCAAAGGCGATGGATCTGGATCTGGAGAAGGTCTACGAGGTGATCACCGCCTCGGCGGGCAATTCCTGGATGTTCGAGAACCGGGTGCCGCATGTGCTCGAGGGCGATTACAGCCCGCGCAGTGCGGTGGATATCTTCACCAAGGACCTCGGGATCGTGGCGGATATTGGCCGGAACATGAAATTCCCGACACCGATTGCAAGCACAGCGATGCAGATGTTCGTCATGACGGCGGCGGCCGGAATGGGGCGCGATGACGATGCCTCGGTGGCGCGGATGCTGGCAGATATCGCAGGTCTCGAACTGCCCACCGCCACCACCGCGAGTGAGGGCTGAACGATGCCCAGATTTGCCGCCAACCTGACGATGATGTTTACCGAGCACGATTTTCTCGACCGCTTCGCCGCGGCGAAAAAGGCAGGCTTCGATGCGGTCGAATATCTCTTTCCCTATGACCACCCGCCCGAGGCGATCGCAGCGCGGCTGCATGAGAACGGGCTGACGCAGGCGCTCTTCAATCTGCCGCCCGGCAATTGGGCGGCGGGTGATCGCGGGCTGGCGGCTCTGCCGGAACGTGGAGAGGAATTCCGGGCCTCGATCGACACAGCTCTGCGCTATGCCGAGGCGACCGGGGTCGGGCGGGTCCATGTGATGAGCGGGCTGGCGTCGCGCCAAGATACGGCAGCGCGGCAGGCCTATCGCGACTCGCTGCGGCGGGTCTGTGAGGCAGCCGGGGCGCAGGGGCGCGACGTGGTGATCGAGCCGATCAACACGCGCGACATGCCGGGCTATTTTCTGGATGATTTCAGCTTCGCCGCCGATCTGATCGCGGAGCTGGGGCTGCCCAATCTCAAGCTGCAATTCGACATCTACCACCGCCAGATCCTGCACGGCGACGTGCTGATGGGGCTGCGGGAGATGGCGCCGATCATCGGGCATGTGCAGATCGCTGCCGTCCCCGAGCGGCATGAGCCCGGCACCGGTGAGCTCGACGATACGCGCATCCTGCGCGAGCTGGACGCGCTGGGATATGACGGGTTCGTGGGCTGCGAATATCGCCCGGCGGGCCGGACCGAGGACGGCCTCGGGTGGATGCGCGCCTTCGCCTGAGACGAAGGCGCGCCCCTGATCAGCTTTCGATGTAATCGCGATGCAGCGCCCAATCGCCCGGGCTGAACCGGTCCGAGGCGAATTGCTGCTGGTGCCAGTAGGGGTAGATCACGGGAACCTTGCTGACCTCGTGCAGGCGCTTCAGCTCGTCCTCGCTCAGCTCCAGGTCCACGGCGCGGAAATTGTCGCGGAACTGCTGTTCGTTGCGCCCGCCGATGACGAGCGAGCTGACCGCAGGACGCGTCAGTAGCCATGCCAGCGCGACCTGCGCGGCCGAGACCCCATGCGCGTCGCCGATCTCGACCAACGTATCGACGATGTTCCACAGCTTCTCCTCGTCGCGGATCGGCGGCTCGGTCCAGCCTGCGAACTGACGCGAGCCTTCCGGAGTGTCCTTGCCGCGGCGGTGCTTGCCCGAGAGGAGGCCGGCGGCGAGCGGGCTCCAGACCAGCACGCCCAGCCCCTGATCGACCGAGATCGGGAGCAATTCGTATTCCGCCTCGCGGGCCTCGAGCGTGTAGTGGATCTGCTGGGCCACGAAGCGCTCGCGCAGGCTCCGGTCACTGACGCCGAGCGCCTTCATGATGTGCCAGCCCGAGAAGTTCGAGCAGGCGATGTAGCGGACCTTGCCCTGTTGCACGAGCGTGTCGAGCGCAGAGACCATCTCCTCCATCGGGGTCACGCCGTCCCATTCATGCATGTGGTAGATGTCGATGTGGTCGGTGCGCAGCCGCTTGAGCGAGCGTTCGCATTCGCGGATCAGGTGATAGCGCGAAAAGCCCTCGTCGTTGGGGCCGTCGGCGATCCGCATCCGCGCCTTGGAGGAGATCAGCACGTCATCGCGCCGACCGTCGAGCACTTCGCCAAGGATCTCTTCCGACAGGCCGGTCGAGTACATGTTCGCGGTGTCGTAGAGGTTGATGCCGGCGTCGATGCAGGTGTCGACCAGCTTGCGCGCTTCGCTGACGCCTTGGGCGCCGACGGCCTTGAAGGCGCCTGCGCCGCCGAAGGTGAACGTGCCCATCGTGAGCACCGAGACCTTGAGCCCCGATCGTCCTAGGGTTCTGTATTTCATGGATATCTCCTCCTCTTGAGTATCGTTTCCTCAGGCGCGATCAGCGCGCCAGATGTCTTGCTGCATGGGCGATGCCCAGCGTCGGGCTGGTCAGAACCGGCGGGTCATCCGCGCTCGGTTCGAGCCGTTCGAGCGCGCGCGCCATCGATGCCTGTGCCAGAACCACCACGTCGTTTTCGCGGGCGAGCCGGGCGATGCCTTTGGCCACCCGCGCGTCGTGCCCCTCCCGGTCGCCCGATTGCAGCGTCTCGAAGGCGCCCTCGACGACCTCGCTCGTGATGGTGCTGTCCGCCCCGGCCTCGCGGCTGACGCGTTCGACCAGTTCGACGGTGGGTGTCAGGGTCGATTGCAGGGTTGCGAGCACACCGATGCGGTGGCCTTTTGCGACGGCCTCCTGTGCCATCCCTTCGTCGATACGGATCAGCGGGACGGGGCAGAGCGGTGCGATACGTTCGACCGCGCCGCCGAGGCTGGAGCAGGTCACGAGCACAGCTTCGGCCCCTGCATCGACCGCCGACCAGATCATGCCCGTCAGGCGTCGCGCCGTCATCGGGCTGACCGATCCCTCGCGGATCGTCAGGCGCAGAAGGCTCTCGTCGAGCATGTTGAACACTTTCCAGTCGGGCAGGTGCTCCTGCGCCAGACCTTCGAGTTCCGGGATCAGCCCGGCGACAGTGTGGATCATCGCCAGAGGGCGGGGTGATTCGTAGCTTTCGTCGGTCATCGGCGGGCTCCTTTGTTGCGGTCGGGGCGCTCTCGCCCCGTTGCCTATGACAGCGCTGTCATATTTTGCGAGTATCACCACGGACCCGGCTCGATGACAAGCCGGAATGTCTCAAGACCCTTGTTTGAAACGCTTTGGCGGGGCTCGGAACTACGTTCCGCAGGTGAGGGGGCGTCGTTCCGACGCGTGGCCAAGGACAAGTTTTTGTTATTTGCTGATTGACAAGTCGTCTTTGCCGTTCGCAATATGACAGCGCTGTCACAGGAGGTATGGCAGCGCTAGCATTTCGGGCGTATCCCCGTCCGACCCGCCAGCCCCTCACCGACGCGATCGGTTCCGGGATGAGCGTGTGGAACGTCGGGGATGCGGAGAAGGGAGGGGCGTTTTGGCACTGTCAGAAAATTCGGTCACGCCATCGGAAAGGAAATCCATGCGAGTCCTGCATCAATTGCTTCAACTGCGTCACATGCGTGAATTCAACGTTCTGATCGCGTTGATCCTGATGGGGCTGCTGATCAGCCTGTTCACACCGTATTTCCTGACCGTGTCGAACCTGATGGGCGTGTCGCGGGCATTCTCGCTGACGGCCATCATGAGCATCGGCATGGTGATGGTCATCATCACCGGCGGGATCGACCTGTCGGTAGGCTCCGCGATGGGGCTTGCCGGTCTGATCACGGCGCTCTGTTTCGACGCGGGCTATTCGCAATATGCGGCGGTGGCTGCGGGGCTCGGTGTCGGGCTTGCCTTCGGGCTGACCAACGGGCTGCTGATCACTGCGATCGGCCTGCCGCCCTTCATCGCCACGCTCGGCACGTTGAGCATCGGGCGCGGCCTTATGTACATGATCACCCACGGCGTGCCGCTGACCCCGGAGACGCCCGAGAGCTTCAGCTTTCTGGGGCAGGGCTATGTCGGCCCGGTGCCGGTGCCGGTGGTCATCCTGCTCGTGCTGACGCTCATCTTCACGGTCATCATGACCCGGACCCGCTTCGGTCGGCACGTCTATGCCACGGGCGGCAACGAGAACGCGGCGCGTCTGAGCGGGGTGAAGGTCCAGCGCGTCAAGCTCGCGGTCTATGTTCTGTCCTCGACGATTTCCGCGCTGGCCGGCGTCATCGCCTTCTCGCGCTATCTCTCGGCAGAGCCGGCCTCGGGCTTCGGTTCGGAACTTGAAGTGATCGCCGCGGCCGCGATCGGCGGGGCGAGCCTCGCGGGCGGTATCGGCTCGGTGCTCGGCGCGGTCATCGGGGCTGCCCTGATCGGCGAGATCGCCAACGGCGTCGTGCTGCTCAACATCAACACCTATGCCCAGCAGGCTATTACCGGCGGCGTGATCCTGATCGCGGTCAGCCTGGACGTGCTGCGCAATCGGATGGGCGGGCGCGGCTGAGCCGCGCCGTCCGGGAAGGAACAAGATCAAGAAGCCGGAGCGCGTCTCGAAGAGGAGAGAGCGGCGCGAGATCCGGACGAAGAATGCCCCGGTGCGGGGCGTGAAACCGAAACTGCATCAACAACAGGGGCCCGCCGCGGTTGGTTGGGTCCGGAGGAGGAGACAAGATGCGTATTGCAATGAAAGCCGCCGCTGCGGTTCTGGCCCTGGCAACCGGTATGGGGACGGCAGCGTCCTATGCTCAGGACATCACCGTGGCGCTCGTGCCGAAAGTGGCCGTTCCGTTCTTCGACGACTGCAACACCGGTGGCGCGGAAGCGGCCAAGGAACTGGGCGTGAAGTATCAGTGGGTTGTGCCCGCGAACACGCAGGGTTCGACGCAGGTCAAGATCATCGAGGACCTGATGGCACGCCATGTCGACGGGATCGGGATCTCGGTCAACGAGCCGAAATCGGTCGAAGGCATCATCAAGCAGGCCACCGATGCGGGCATCAAGGTCGTCACCTTCGACAGTGACAGCGCCAATAGCTCGCGCAGCATGTATATCGGCACGATCAACAAGCAGGCTGGCGTGACCATGGGCAAATCCATGGCGGAAGCGCTCGGCGGCAAGGGTGAAGTGGCGATCGTCACCGGTCAGCTCGGCGCGTCGAACCTGAACGAGCGGATCGACGGCGTGAAGGAAGCGCTGGCCGAATATCCCGACATCAAGCTGGTCGCGACCGAAGGCACCGAGGATGACCTCGCGCGCGCCGTGTCGGTGACCGAGGCGCTCCTGCGCGCCAACCCGAACCTCTCGGGCATCTTCGGCATCAGCCAGGTCGGTGGCCCGGCCGTCGCGAAGGTTCTCGCGCAGCAGGAATTCGCGGATAAGAAAGGCCAGGTGAAGGTCTTCGCCTTCGACGATCTGCCCGACACGATCAAAGGCGTGAAGGAAGGCTTCATCGACGGCATCATGGTGCAGCGCCCGATCACGATGGGCAAGCTGGCGGTCGAGCATCTCGTGGCCCAGATCAAGGGTGAAGAGACCGACCCGCAGAACATCGACACCGGTGTGACCGTTGTGACTGCCGACAACCTCGACAGCTACACCAAGTAATCTCCGACAAGACCTGGGCGGGGCCAAACGCGGCCCCGCCCGACATTCTTCAGCCAGAGGCCGCGATGAAACCGTTTCTCGAAATGATCGGCATTTCCAAGACCTTTCCCGGGGTGAAGGCGCTGGACCACGTCGACCTGCATCTCAATTCCGGAGAGGTGCATGTGCTGGCGGGTGAGAATGGCGCCGGCAAGAGCACCCTGATGAAGATCATGACCGGCGTGCTGCGCGCCGATCCGGGCGGCGAGATCCGGGTCGAGGGCGAACCCGTCGTCATCAAGAACCCGGTCCATGCCCGGTCGCTCGGCATCTCGATCATCTACCAGGAACTCGCGGTGGTGAATAACCTCACCGTCGCCGAGAACGTCTTTCTCGCGCGCGAGCCGCTGTTGCCCACCGGCCTGATCGACCGCACCAAGATGAATGCGGACACCCGCGCGGTGCTGCACGAGCTTGGCGTGGAAATCGACCCCGAAGCGATGGTCGGCACGCTTTCGATCGGCCAGAGGCAGCTGATCGAGATCGCCCGCGCCATCTCCTACAATTCCAAACTCATCATCATGGACGAGCCGACCGCGTCGCTGAGCCACCACGAGGCATCGACGCTGTTGCGCATGTCGCGCAAGCTGGCCGCGCAGGGTGTCGGCATCGTCTTCATCTCGCACAAGCTCGAGGAAATCTTCGAGATCGCCGACCGCGTCACCGTGCTGCGCGACGGGCGCACCGTGGACACCCGACCCGTGTCCGAAATGACGAGCGACCTGCTGGTGCGGCTGATGGTGGACCGCGAACTCGACCAGCTGTTCGGCCACCACATCTCCCACGCGACCGACGAGGTTCTGATGTCGGTGCGCAACCTCACCGAGAAACGCGTGAAGGACGAAGGCGTCTTCGTGCGCGACGTCGATTTCGACCTGCGTCGCGGCGAGGTGCTGGGCTTCTTCGGTCTGGTCGGCGCCGGGCGGACCGAAGTGATGGAGATGATCTTCGGTAGCCGCCCCCATAGCGGCGAGATTTCTATCAATGGCAAACCGGCGCGGATTTCCTCGCCCTCGGACGCGATCGAGCATGGGCTCGGATTTGTGACCGAGGATCGGCAGTCGCGCGGGCTTGTCCTCGGCATGTCGGTGCGCGAGAATTTCTCGCTGACGCATCTGAGTGACTATTGCAGCCTCGACTTCGTGAACCGTCGCAAGGAAACCGCGGCCTGTGCGGATTACATCCGCGCGCTGGGCATCAAGACGCCGTCGCCCGAGCAGAAAGTGCTCAACCTGTCGGGCGGCAACCAGCAGAAGGTCGTCTTGGCGAAATGGGCCGCGCGCCGCCCGCAGATCCTGATCGTCGACGAACCGACGCGCGGGATCGATATCGGCGCCAAGGCAGAGGTCCACACGTTGCTGGGCAAGATGGCCGAGGAGGGAATGTCGATCATCGTCGTCTCTTCGGATCTGCCGGAGATTCTGGCGATCAGCGACCGTGTGATCGTGTTGAAGGAGGGGCAGATCAGCGGCGAACTGACCCGAGAGAACGCCACGCAGGAAAGCGTGATGCTGGCGGCGACCGGCTGAGGCCGTCCCGTCGAACCAAATGTGAATGAACGAAACGGAGACTGAAATGACCAAGCGCGTAGTATTTACAGGCGGAACCGGCAAGGCTGGGCGTCATGCGGTGCCGCATCTGCTGAGCAAGGGCTACGATGTGCTCAACGTCGACCTCAAGCCGCTCGACGTGCCGGGCGTCAACACGCTGATCACCGACGTGACCGACAGCGGCGCCGTGTTCAACGCGCTGACCACCCACCACGACTTCGGCGGGTTCGAGAAGGGCGCACCGCCGTCGCCGCCCGATGCGATCGTGCATTTCGCCGCGATCCCGCGCGTGCTGATCGAGCCCGACAACGTGACCTACCAGGCCAACGTCATGAGCACCTACAACGTGATCGAGGCGGCGATGAAGCTCGGCGTGCGCAAGGTGATCATCGCTTCGTCCGAGACGACCTATGGCGTGTGCTTCGCCGAGGGTGACAAGGACTTCCACTCCTTCCCGCTCGAGGAAGATTACGACAGCGATCCGATGGACAGCTACGGGCTCTCCAAGGTCTGCAACGAAAAGACCGCCCGCGCTTTCGCCGCCCGCTACGGCGCGGATATCTATGCGCTGCGCATCGGCAACGTGATCGAGCCGGATGAATACGGCATGTTCAAGGGCTTCCTCGAGGACCCGATGAGCCGCAAGCGCAACGCCTGGAGCTATATCGACGCCCGCGATCTGGGTGAGATCGTGCATCTGTGCATCGAGAAGGACGGGCTGGGCTATCAGGTGTTCAACGCGGTCAACGACACGATCACCGCCGATATGCCGACCACCGAGTTCTTGAAGAAGTATTGCCCGAACACGCCGATCACCCGCGAGATGGGCCCCGACGAGGCGCCGATCTCGAACCGCAAGGCGCGCGAGGTTCTGGGCTTCAAGGAAGCGCATCCGTGGCGCAAATACGTGGAGGTATGATCGCCACGGTCCCCGCGATGTTTTCGCGCCCATGCATCGATGGCCTATGAAAACGCTGCCGCACGGTGCATTGCTGGGTCATTGACTCGGGCTCGCCCGAAAGGAATTGGAGGAAAGCGTCATGGGGACCAAGCAGCGATTGCCTGACCGCAAAAGCAAGATCACGGTGCGCGAGGTCGCGCGCCGTGCCAATGTCAGCGAGTCGACGGTATCGCGGATCATGCGCAACAAGGGGCTCGTCGCCGAGTCCACCCGCGAGAAGGTCATGGAGACGGTCCGCGCGATGGGCTACGTCCCAAACCGCATCGCGGGCTCGCTGGCCTCGCTCGACTCCTTCCTCGTGGGCGTCGTCATTCCGTCGCTCTCCAACATCGTGTTCCCGGAGGTCCTGCAGGGCGTCCATGCCGGGCTCGACGGAAGCGACCTGCAACCGGTGATCTCGACCACGGATTACAATGTCGAGCGCGAAGAGGCCGTCGTGCGCGGCATCCTCAGCTGGAAACCCGCCGCGATCCTGCTCGCCGGGTTCGACCACACCGACGCCACCCGCAAGATGCTCGTGCAAAGCGACATCCGCGTCGTCGAGATGATGGATATCGACAGCACGCCGATCGACATCGCGGTGGGCACCTCGCATCGCCGCGCGGGCCACGCGATCGGTCGCCACCTGATCTCGCGCGGCTACCGCCATTTCGGCTATGTCGGCCATGACTGGAACGCCGACCGCAGGGCACGGCTGCGCTATGACGGGCTGTGCGAAGCGCTCGCGGAATCCGGCCTGTCGGTCGAGGCGCATGCGATCGACGACGGACCCAGCTCGGTCGGGACGGGCCGGGAGCAGACCGCGCGCCTGCGTGCATCGGCCCCGCAGATCGACGTCGCGGTCTATTCCAACGACGACATGGCCGTGGGCGGCGTCTTCCACTGCCTTGCCGAAGGCATCAGCCTGCCTGACCAATTCGCCATATTCGGCTTCAACGGGCTCGATATCGGCAAGGAGCTGCCGCAGCCGCTTTCGACCGTCCGCTCGAACCGCTATCTCATCGGCAAGAAGGCGATCGAGGAGGTTCTGGCCTCGCCCGAGCGCCCCTCTACGCCCACCATCATCGATACTGATTTCGAGGTCTTCGCCGGCGCAACCGCCTGAGGCGCGCCGATCTCGGACACCGAACGAAAAAAGGAGAAATCCCATGCATCCCGCTCTCGCCAAAGGCAATGTCGCAGTCGTCACCGGAGGGGCCTCGGGTATCGGCCTCGCCGCCGCCCGCCACCTCGCCGGGCTGGGGATGCGCGTCTGCATCGCCGATCTGCCGGGGGCTGCGCTCGAAGCCGCATACGACGCCCTGATCGCTGCGGGCGCGGCGGCGGCTGACGTAATGACGCAGGCCACCGATGTCTCGGACCGCGCGCAGCTCACGGCGCTCGCCGATGAGGTCTGGGCGCATTTCGGGCCGGTCAATCTGCTGATGAACAATGCGGGCATGCAGCCCGGCAGCTCGATCTTCGATGCGGAAGGCAACTGGGACCGCATCCTCGACGTGAATATGGGTGGCATCATCCGTGGCAGCCAGATTTTTGCGCCGCGCATGATCGCCTCGGGCGCGCCGGGGCTGATCGTCAATACCGGCTCCAAGCAGGGGATTACGACGCCCCCGGGCGATCCGGCCTATAACGTGTCGAAAGCCGGCGTGAAGGCCTTTACCGAGGCGCTGCAGCACGAGCTGCGCAATCGCGAGGACTGCAAGGTCGAGGCGCGGCTGTTCATTCCGGGCTTCGTCTACACACCGCTCACCGCAGGTGGGCGCACCGAGAAACCCGCCGATGCATGGACGCCCGAGCAGGTCGTGGAGTTTCTCTTCGCCTCGATCGAGCGCGGCGATTTCTACATTCTGTGCCCCGACAACGACGTGGATCGCGCAACGGATGTGAAGCGCATCCTCTGGGCGGCGGGCGATATCACCGAGAACCGCCCGCCCTTGTCGCGCTGGCATCCCGATTACGGTGACGCTTTCAAGGCGTGGCTGAAGAAGTGATGCGGCCATGACGACCCGTGTGCATCGTATCGCGGCCATCCCCGGCGACGGGATCGGGCCGGAGGTGGTCGACGCCGCACTGACGGCGCTTGACCACCTGAGCCGCCAGACCAACGCCTTCCGGCTGGAGGTCGACCGCTTCGACTGGGGCTCGAAACGCTTTCAGCGCGAGGGCACATTCATGCCCGCAGACGGGGTCGATGCACTGCGAGCCTATGACTCGATCCTTTTCGGCGCAGTCGGCGCTCCGGACGTGCCCGATCACCTGACGCTCTGGGGGCTGCGCCTCGCGATCTGTCAGGGGCTCGATCAATATGCGAACCTGCGGCCCACCCGGATCCTGCCGGGCCTGTCGAGCCCGCTTGCGGGTGTCGGTCCGGACGATCTGGACTGGCTGATCGTGCGCGAGAATTCCGAGGGCGAATATGCGGGGCAGGGCGGGCGCAGCCATCGCGGCCAGCCGCACGAGGTCGCCACCGAGACCGCCATCTTCACCCGTACCGGCGTCGAGCGCATCATGCGCGTGGCCTTCTCGCAGGCCCAGGCGCGCCCGCGTAAGCGTCTGACGGTGGTGACGAAATCCAACGCGCAGCGCTACGGGCTGGTGCTGTGGGACGAGATCGCCGCCGAGGTCGCGCGCGAGTTTCCCGACGTGACATGGGACCGGATGCTGGTCGACGCGATGACCGTGCGCATGACGCTCGATCCGCGTTCGCTCGACACGATCGTCGCCACGAACCTTCACGCCGACATCCTCTCGGATCTGGCGGCGGCGCTCGCAGGGTCGATCGGCATCGCCCCCACCGCCAATCTCAATCCCGAGCGCGCCGCGCCGTCGATGTTCGAGCCGATCCATGGCTCGGCCTTCGATATCACCGGCAAGGGCGTCGCCAATCCCATCGGCACCTTCTGGAGTGCTGCGATGATGCTGGGGCATCTGGGCGAGACCGAGGCCGAGGCCCGCTTGATGCGCGCGATCGAAGTCGTGACCGCCGATCCCGAGAGCCGGCCCCGGGACCTTGGTGGCGCAGCCAGCACCGAGCAGGTGACGGAAAGGCTCTGCCGCGCGCTCGACGCGGAGGCCCCGCGTTGAAGAACGCGGCGAGCCTGCCTAGGCTCAGGCCCCGTTGATTTCAGCGGAGTGACATGATTCATCACGCGAATAGCGAGCGGTGACACGGCTGATCGTTTCTGGCTGAGAGATGCGCAGTTGGCGCGCCCTGAGTCCTATTCCCCGAAGCTCCACAGCAAAGCTCGCGCCGAAAGAGTATGGTCCGCACAAGACACTATGCAACTGTTGGAAGCGGTGGAGCGACAAAGCCATCTTTGCTCAGATGATGGCCGCGCTCGCCGCCGAGCATGGCGCGAAGAAAACAGTGATGATCGACGCGACCTACCTCAAGGCACATCCCACAGCGTCCAGCCTGGGCGCGAAAAAAAGGGGCTTGGCCGCCTGATTGGTTGCACCAACGGCGGCATGAATACCAAGTTGCATGCCAGCTGCGACAGCAAAGGTCGACCGATCAAATTCTTCGCCTCTGCCAGCCAGGTGAGTGATTACGTCGGGGCGCGGGCGCTGCTCAGCAGCCTGCCAGATACGACAAGCGGCTCTACAAACGGCGCAACCGGATCGAGATCATGTTCGGCAGGCAGAAAGACTAGCAGCGTGTGGCAACCAGATATGACAGTTTCCCCAAGGCCTTCTTCTTTGTCATCGCTCTCGTAGCAGTCGTCATCTACTGGCTAGGAGGCTTGAGCCTCGCCATCTGAACGGCCACATGATGATTGCAGGGCGGCAGCGCACACACGAAGTCGGAAGGAACTTGCTGCACGACGAGCCGGGTTGGGATTCGGCGGCGAAAGTTTAGGCGCCTGTTCTTAGGAAAAAGGTACTTCGACATGTGGCCCTCGATTAGGTGGAGGGAGCATGGCGTCGGCAACGTCGTTTGAAGGTCTTGTGTTACCAAACCGGCCAGCAGCCGGCTTCAAGACCTGTGCGGCCAGAGAAACCCTAAGCATTTCATCATTGTCTGAGAAAAGTGGCTGGGGCGGTAGGATTTTTTACTTTCATTTCAACATGTTGAAAACATATGGAGGTGGTGTCAATCAGGCGGCGACAAAATTCGGTTTGAATCGAGGTTGTGTGTCTCGCGTGAGGGGGCTTGCGGGTATCGGGAACAAGGCCCCGATCACGCTGACGAAGTCGGGTGGCGCAACCAGCCCGCCATCGTGACAAAGGCCGGAAACTCCGACGTCCGGCGGTCCAAAAAACGTAGGCAGAGCACAACCAACCGGGCTCCGGTCGCGGCTGGATGAAAGTCCCGTGGCAGGTCAGGGGGATTACCTGCTGGTTCAACAGCCTCGACCGAGCAAATAGCTAAGGCGCGTTTTTCGGTGGCGCCATGAAAGGATCTATCTCTTTCCTGTTTGAACATCGGGAGAGAAAGATGCTGACGATCGAACAAGTCGCCCGTCACTACGGATTGTCAAATTCTACGGTGGCCCGCCGTATCAAATCCGGTGACCTTCATGCGAGCCGGGTCAATCGTTCGCTTCGTTTGACCTGGGAGGACGTCTGGGCCTGCGAACGCGGCCCCATCCCTAAAGGCGAGTTGCGAGTACGCTATCGAACCCCCTTGAAGACAAAACCTGAGCTGGCACACGCGTGCGGTTTTGGAGTCCGCACGATTGAGCGCTGGATTGAGGACGGTCTTCCAACGCGTTGTGTGTTTGGATCCGTCCGAATGAATCCGCACGATGTAAAGGAATGGCTCGCTCGTCGGCATGGCTTCGAGTTCGAATGGGAGTGCGACGATGAATCCGAAGTATGAGGAAGATTCGCATAGAGCACTTCGTCAAATCTCGACAGCAGATAGCAGCGCGCGACCTTCGCACAGACACCTCCAAACATGTATCGGGGTCATGTTCGAGGGCGTATCTGCGAAAGCCCGTCAAATGACGACAGTTAGTGCGAAATCCCGACAGCCACAGGCGTCATGATGCAGATATCTCGTGACCGCTGGCGGCCCGAAGCCGACGTTCAAGCCGCGCCCATTGAGTGTCTGCTCACGGAGCGCTCACCATGTGCGCGGCGCAAAATTACCCTTTCGTACCGGCAATGAAATGGGTTTCGTAATCTATCAAAGCCGATCTTTCGATTATGGTGCCCCCCATCGGCTTCTCTGGCCCTGGAGAAGAATACGCTCAACATAACGCTTTTTTGTATTTCGGTTATCTGGTTCAACTGTTTGTGTAGTCAGATCGAAGACAGGAGGTCACCCATGACCGTTCTTTCAGGTGCTAAATCCTGTTCACCGAAAGATGAGACGGTTGAAGCCAGACGGGATGGCGGTGGCCCCGAAAGGGTGCTGGTCCGGCCGGACGATACGAACAGTTTGGATATTGTTCACCAAATCTACGATACGGCACTGGACAATTCCCTGTGGCCCGACATGATCCTGCGCGTATTCGACGTGATCGAAAAGTCCGATGCAGCCCCGGCACTGGCAGAAGACTTGCTGGATCTTCAGCACCATTTTGCCAGGGCATTGTCGCTTTCCGAAAAAATGCTGGCTCTTGAAAAGAGTGTCGATCTGAAAGACCGGCTGCTGGATCAACTGGGCATTTCCATGATGATGCTTGGTGACCAGGGGGAGTTGATCTCGCATGCGCCCCCATCCGCCGCAAGGTTGTGCTTGCAACGTGCCGATTGGTTGCCCGAGCCGCCCGCATTGAAGGGGATGATGTCCGAATATCACCAAACCGGTGGCCCGGTCATCCGCACCGAACCGGACGGAACGATGCCCGCGCTGATCCTTTTTTCACGAAGACAGATGGTAGGCCGGTCTTTGCCGCAAGGCGTTGCGTGGGTGCTGGTCTGTGTTGACAAGACCGCCGACCAGCTTGCCGACCATTTCGGGAAGATTTTTGCGCTGACACCGGCCAAAACACGTCTTCTCGCCGAATTCCTGCGCCATGGCAATCTGCGTCGTGCCGCTGAGGCCTGTGGCGCGAGCTATGAAACCGGGCGCACCTATCTCAAGGATATCTGCCAGAGCATCGGTGTCCGTGGGCAGGCGGAATTGCTGCAATATATCCTCTTCAACTCTTCGGTCATCCCGAACGACAACCCGGCCCGCGTCGAGGCCCGTGGGACGCGGCAGGTGCTGCAACGTGACGATGGTGAGACCCTGGAAATTTTTACCCTTGGCGCACAATCCGGCTATCCTCTCATCATGTTCGATGCGCTGACCGGTGGCGCGCTGGATATTCTTGGCTATCCTGAGCGTTATCAGCCGTTGCTGGATCGGCTGGGGGCCAGGCTGATCATTCCCTGCCGGCCCGGCACCTTCCGATCGTCGTTTCGCAAGCAGCAATCGGCTTGTGACTATGCCCAGGATGTTGCGATGATCTGCGAGCGTCTCGACATCTCTCGGTTTTCTCTGATGGGCTATTCCTACGGCTCGGTTGCGGTGCTTGGGGCGGCCCATCAATTGCGCGACCGCGTCGACCGGGTCACGCTGGCTTCAGTGTTCTATCCCGATTACGTCGCGCCGAATTGGCGCGAGATGGATTTCTTCTATCAGATTGCGTCGATCATCGGTCGGCGCTGGCCGGGGTTGCTGCGCCGTGTCATTCCCTTTCTGGCGAATTCAATCCTGCACAATATGGACAATTTCTGTGATCGCGCCGCTGCGCGGGCCGATTGCCCCCATGAAGAGGCGATCCTGCACGCGCCCATGGTGCGGCAACGGTCGCGCGATATGCTCGAAGAGCGCATCGCACAGGGTATGGACGGCCTGATTCAGGAATATCAGATCATCGCCCAGCCGCTAAATCTTGATCTAACTCAGATCGAAGTGCCGGTGCAATTGTTTCATGGCATGTGCGACCGGATCAACCCGATGGGCGGGGCCGAGGCGCTTGCACGGGATCTGGGACAGGTGTCGCTGCAAAAGATCCCCGACATGGGCCATGCCTTTATCTATGCCGAATGGGATTGGCTGCTGAAGGCGGCGATGGGGCATCCCGTCGCCATTCCCAAGGCCACCCGGCGCGGGCTTCTGACCTCGGGATAGGTGTCACGCAATCCGAAAAAAGGCGCGACCCTCCCCAATTGGGAATTGTTGGCTCAATTCGCGCTCTCTACGGTCTGCAAAAGGGGCAGGTTTTGAGGTGTTTGGGCAGTCTCGTGGTGGCTGCTGGTCGTCAGGGATGGTATTTGTATGGAAATCAGCCCCGCCAAAAAAAATGCGGGCAGCATTCGAGCATGCTGAATATTACGGTGGGTGTCGCGTGGGTATTTTATTGCGATCAAGGCGATCTATTCCGATTTTGCGAAGTCGTATCGGCGCGTCTTCTACATTTCCCGGAAACCGTCCTTTCATTTTAAGATTTACGCTGTTTCTCTTCCTCTCTCTCAGCGCAAGCGCCGCGACAGCAGAGGCCGCACCGCAAAGCTGGACCTTTCGCGACTGGAAAGTGAACTGTCCGCAGGCCGCAGAGCCCTGCATCGCCGCCACGACGACCCTGGCGGCAGACCGGACGTGGCTCGCGACCCTTCGGATGCAACCCGAATATGATGGCGGCGCGCGGTTGCAGGTGCTCTTGCCACAGCAGATCCATATCGGCTCGGGCGCGTTCGCGAGGATTTCGGGCCGTTCCGAACAGCGACTGCGCCTGATCCGCTGCGTTCCCGGTGCCTGCGAGGCGCGCATCGATCTTCCGCGTGCCGAGCTTGCCGCATGGAAAGCCGCCCGCGCCGCGCAGCTAACCTATCGCCCTGCCCCCAATGCCCCGCCGATCCATTTCGACGTGTCGTTGATGGGGCTGACCAATGCCCTGGCGCAGGCCCGGGACGAGGAGGCGCAAAAGTGAAGTCCCTGCTGCTGAAGATACTCCTGGCTGGCGCGACATTCGCAGCGCCCCTGACGACCGCGCATGCCGAGGCGCAGGCGAAGCAGACGGCGGGTGCAGGCGCCGTCTCGGTCCAGACCTTCACGCTGTCGAAGATCGTCTTCGACCCGTCGAGCTATCTCAAGCCCGAGCAGCTACAAAAGGTGGCCGATCAATATACAGGCCGCCCGATCAGCTTCGACGACCTGACGACGATGATCAAAGAGATCAAGCGGCTCTACATCGTCGAAGGGGTGCCGACGGCGGAGCCCGTGCTGCCGCCGCAGGAGATCCGCAACGGCGTTTTGCATGTCGCGCTGGTCGAGGCGAAGGTCGAGTCGGTGCAGATCGACGGCTTCCCGCGTACAAACCCGAGCTTCCTGCGGGACCGGCTCACGCTGCCGGTCAACGAGAAACCGGATTTCGATGAGATTTCCCGCGAGCTGCGCGTCTTTGATCTCTCCTACGACATCCGCCCGTCGCTGAAATTCTCGCCGGGTACCGCGCCGGGCACGACGGTGGCGACGATCTACGGCGAGTCTCCGAAACGCTTTGCCGTGACACTGTCGGCGGATAATTACGGGCGTCCCGAGACGGGCCGCGCCCGGGCCTCGCTTTTCGTGCGCTGGTCGAGCGTGACAGGCGTGCGCGATGCGCTCTCCTTCCAGGCGCAGAAGTCGGACGGGGCGTCGGCCTATTCGCTGGGCTATTCGCGTCCGATCGGGCCGAATGGCGGGGTCGTGACCGCGGCGATCAGCCGCTCCAACAGTTCGATCATCGGGGGCGAGTTCACCCCCGTTCAGATCACCTCGGACTCCACCGATTTCACCGTCAACTACCGTCGCCCGTTCAAGATCGGGCCGGATCGCTATTTCACCTTCGAGGGTGGTTTCGACACCGGGCGCGACAAGTCCAAGGCGGGGCCGCTCGCATTTTCGGACATTACCCTGCGCGAAGTCTATGCGATCGGGCGCTTCTACCGGCAATGGCCTAAGGCGCGGGCGAGCATCGGCTTCGGGGTGCGGCTCGGTCGGGCGGATGCCAAGGGCACGTCCGAGACCGAGGGTTCCTATCAGCTGCTCTACGGCGATGCGAGCTTCAGCACGCCGCTGGGCAAGGCGCTGCAATTCGACGCGACCGCGAACTTCCAGATCGCGCCGGGGCAGAACCTGCCCGTGTCGCGCCTGATCACCGCAGGCGGCGTGGGCAGCGTGCGCGGCTATCCGAGTGAGGTGCGCGGTGGCGATTCCGGCGTGGTGCTGAACCTGCAGATATCCAAGCGCGAGCCTTTCTCGTGGATGAAAGGACGCCTGAATGTGCGGCCCTTCGCCTTCGTCGATGCGGCGGTCGTCGTGCCTTACCGCGCCTCGGGTGGCTTCGATTCCAGTCAGGACGTGCTGGCCTCCATCGGGATCGGGGCGGCGACGGCCCTGCACAAGAAAGTGGCGCTGCTGACGAGCGTCGGCGTGCCGCTGAAAAAGACACTTGGCTTCACTGATGTGGGCAACCCGACGGTCTATGTCGGTCTGGATTACAAATTCTGAGGAGAAATGAGGGAATGACCAAGATGAACGAGACGGCAGGGCTGGGCGCACGGATCACGAAGGGAGTGGCCGTGGCCGCTTTCGCACTGGGTTGCCTCGCGCCTGCGGCCTTTGCCCAGACCTCCACGGCGGACGGCAAGGCCAAGCCGGTGGCGAAGCCCGCTGAAGTCGCGCAGAAGGCAGCCCCCGCCCAGAGCGGAGCACAGGCCGATATCGCCAATAACACCGCCTTTGGCGACTGGGTCGTGTCCTGTCAGGCGGCGACGGTGAAGAAGACGGTATGCCGCCTCGTTCAGGAGCAGCGGGTCAAGAATTCCAACCAGCTCCTCGCACGGTTCATCGCGATGCCGGCGAAGGAAGGCGCGGTGCTGATCGCGCAGGTGCCGATGGGCGTCTACCTGCCCGGGGGCGCGGTTTACCGCTTTGAGGGCAAGGACGACCTCAAGCAGCGCGACATGGTCTGGCAGACCTGCCTGAACAACGTCTGCGAAGCCGCCGCGCCGCTCTCGGCGGACGAGCTGAAGCTCTTCGGTGAGAACAAGGCGATCCTGTTCGGCTACAAGCCGACCGCAGATGGCAAGCCGATGGTTCTGCGGGTGAACGTCGAACAGTTCAACAAGGCGCTAGACGTGCTGAAAAAAGCGGAAGGCTGAGACTCAGCCTGACGACAAGGCGGCCGCAGGGGGCCGCCGAAAGCGGCGTGGGGCCGCTTCGAAGATGGGGACATAGCGATGACGTATCGCCGGAATGACAAAATGAACGCTACCTTTCGCCGCGTGATCCGCAGGTTCGGGTGGTTGAGCAGCGTCTCTTCGGCGGCGATCTTCGCCGTGCTCCCCGCCTTCGCCGATGTCGTTGCGGATGGGACGACCAACACCAACGTCACCACGAGCGGCACGACCACGAACGTGACCGCCGGGACGATTCAAAATGGCACCGCGTTCAACACGTTCAGCCAGTTCAATGTGAACGCGGGGACCACGGTCAACGTCTATCAACCGGTCAATACCGGCGCGCTCGTCAATATTGTGAACGGCGGACAGAGCACGATCGCAGGCACCCTGAATGCAGGCCTCGGGGCGCCCGGCGCAGCTCCGGTCGCGACGGGCAGCAACGTGTTCTTCGTGAACTCGGACGGGTTCGTGGTCAGTTCCACCGGCACGATCAATGCCGGGCAGCTGACGATGAGCGCCCCGACGCCGGGCTTCGTCAACGATCTGACAAGCGAGGCGCAGGGCAATTTCACCGCGTCCGTCGACACGCCCACCGCGCAGCTTTTCGCAGGCTCGGAACCGCTGAGCGACAGCGGTCAGATCACCGTGGATGGTCAGATCAACGCAACCCGACTCGCGCTGCGATCGGGGGGGCTGGGGATGATGCTGAACGGGCGGATCACGGTGGAAGATCCGACCTCCGTCGATCCGGTCTCGGTCGGCGTGAATACCGACGGGACTCCGCAGGCGGCGGGGCTGGTCTCGCAGGGAGGGGTGATCCGGCTCGTGTCCAAAGGTGGGATCGCGACGACCTCGAGCAGTGACATTACAGCCAAGCGCGGCACCACGGTCCTGAATGCGCAAGCCGGTGGTGTGGTGCTGGGTCAGGCCCAGAAAACGGTGACTCTCGACGGCAAGATCGACGTCTCGGCCAGCGGCACGCAGCTCGGTGCGGGCGGCACGGTCTTCCTGTTCACCCAAGGCTCCGCGGTGATGGGCAGCAGCCTCGACGTGAAAGCGACCTCCGTGGCGGGCGACGGCGGCGCCTTCGTGCTGCGCGCAGGTGGCGTGACCAGCCCGCTGCAGGTGGCGCAGGGCGATCTGAGTGCGCAGGGCAGCTTCGACATGTCCACGTCGAGCGCGACGGGCAAGGCGGGCTCCGTCTTCCTGCGCGGGCAGAATGTCTCGACCACCGGGCAGATCACGACCAAGGGCGGCGATCTGGTCTTTGCTGCCGACAAGACCGTGACGCTGAGCCACGATATCTCGACGCGGGCGGGCGATGCGGCCGATCTCGTCACCGGCGATCCCGGAGCGGGCACGGCGGGCTCGATCCTCGTGGCTGCGCAGGACATCAATGTCGAATCCGGCACCACCCTGCGCGCCGACAGCACGGCCGCGGATGGCGGCGGGCTGATCCTGCTTTCGGCACGCTCGTTCAATACGGGTATTGCCTGGGCGATCAACCCCGATAGCGAGACCGCCTCGATCACCATCGACAATGCCGATCTGAAATCGGGCTCGATCGTGGTGAATTCGGTCGCGACCGTCTCGAACACGTTGGGCAGTACCGATCAGAGCGTCGAAGAGCAGCAAGTCGACGATCTCGAAGGCGGCACCACCGAACAGCAGATGACCGATCAGATCGACAACGGTCTGACGGTGATGAGCAACCTGATCCAGCAGGGCGCCACGACGATCAACAGCCTGATTCCGTTGCAGGTGCAGCTTCTCGATGCGCAATCGCATGTGAAGATCACCAACAGCACGCTGACCGCGGATGGCAACTGGAAGAACAAGGCGATCACGCCGACGGCGCTCTCGAGCGGCACGCCTTCGAACAATGGTCAGCTTGGCGCGACAGGGCTGCTGGAGAATACCTACAGCTTCCTGTCGACGCCGCAGCTGAATTTCAACAGCAGCGCGCAGGACGTGGTCGACAACATCACCGGCAGCCTGATCGGCGGCGGCGCACCCTATAGCCTGACGTTGAAGCTGCCCTCCGCCTGGGATCCGTCCAGCGATGCGCTCGTCGTGCAGTCCCACGCCCAGACCACCTATTCGATCTCGCCCAAGGCCTACGCGCTTGGGGTCGTGATGGCCAACAGCAATGTCGAAAGCCAGGTGCTGCTCGATGGAAGCTCTCTGACGACCAAGGCGGGCGATATCCGCCTCGCCAGCACGGCATCCGAAGATCACACGGTCTCGATTGCGGCGAGCAAGGTGAAGGATTACGCGGGCGCACTCGTGGTCACCACGCGCGAGCTGAAGAACCAGCTTCTGGTCAAGGGCGGTTCGCTGACTTCGGCCGGCGCGCTCAATGCGGGCGCGTTCACCGGCAAATCGCATTCTATCACTACCGGCGCCAATGCCGGGACCGAGGGGATCGGGGCCGTGGCGATCAGCGTCGATGTCTCGCAATCGACGACCGAGGCCGCGCTTGGCGGCACGATCAAGACCGGCGGCGCGCTCAACCTCGATGCCGAGACGCTGTTCTTCAACAAGGTCCATGCCACCACCGCGACGATGGGGGTGGCCAATCCGAGCAAGCTGATCGGCAAGAAACGCGCGGCGAACAACCCGATGGTGCAAGCGATCCCGGGTGCACAGAGCCAGCTTCAGGGTAAACCGGTCGATCCGAACCGCCCCGCCCATATCGGCTTCGGCGTCGCGATCGACGTGCAGGTGGACAATGACAATACCTTCGCGACGCTGGGCGGCGATTACCACGACTTCAACAACGCCGATGCGCTGACCGCGCTGGGGACGACCCTCGTCACGGCGACCGGCCAGCCGGTCTCGGTCAACTCGGCCTATCGCTTCGCAGGGCCGACCGAGGGCGGCAGTTCGCTGTCGCGTTCGGTCTCGGCGGCTTTCGGGAAGCTGAACTTCGCGGCGCAGCGCGCGCTCGACAAGTACAATGCCAAGCATCCCAACAGCCAGATCACTCAGGACGAGCTGATGGGGAAATATTCCCAGGCGCTGATGCTGACTGGGTCCGTCTCGACGATGAGCGGCAAGACGCAAGCCGAGATTGGCAAGGATGCCACGGTGAACGCAGCGGCCGCGACCGTGCAATCGGTGACGCGTTTCCCGCATGCCGATCCGCTGGGTGATATCCGTGACAAGTGGACCCAGTTTGTCGGCCAGATCACCGATTACACCGAACTGCCGAGCAACCCGAGCGATCCGACCCAGCTGATCCCGCCCGACGCGCCGGGCCTGATCGACACGATCAACCCGCTGAACTTCATCACCACGGATGTGAAATCGAAAGCAACGGCGCCGGTGCCGAAAGATGGCTCGCGCCCGGTCGTGCCCGAGACACAGCAAAAGCTCGCGATCGGTATCACCGCTAATGTCTTCAACACCGACAACACGACCAATGCGGTGGTCCGCAACGGCGCGGTGCTGAACCTTTCGGGCGATCTCAATGTGCTGTCGAGCCAGGAAGGTCTGTTCCTCCATCTCGCGAACCTGCCCAAGTCGAACCCGCTCAAGGGCGATGCGGAAGGGGCGATCGGGGTCGGGATCAATATCGACAGGATCGGCAGCGAAGTTTCCGCTGTCATCGAGTCCGGCGCGACGGTGAATGCCGGAACGAACGGGGTCAATGTTGACGCCTATACCCGCAACATCGCGGGGATCCTGAGTTTCTCGGGCGGGCAGGGCACGAAGACGGCGGTCAACGCCACCGTGGCCACGAATATCGCGCATGCGGAAACCGTGGCGCGGATCGGCGACGATGCTTCGGTCACCGGTGGCGCGGTCACGATCTCGGCGAAGGATGAATCCGTCGAATGGGCCGCTGCAGGCGCCATTTCGGCGTCGGAGAACGTGGGCGTCGGGGCCTCGGCGGGCCTGAATATCTCGGGCCGCAAGGTCTGGGCCGGGATCGGTCCGGCCGATGAAACCTCCGCTCTGAGCGGTGCGGGGAATACAGTCATCGATGCGGAGAGCCTGACGATCACTGCCGAAAACGCCACGACCGATGTCGTGGTCGGCGTCGCGGGCTCCAAGGTGCAGGGCAAGCCGGCCCAGCAGGACGATCCGCAATCGACGGGCGGCACGACGAACCAGGACGGCTCGAACGAGGATGACATGATCATCCCGTCCTGGCTTTTCGCCGATGACGAGGACCAGGCGGTCAACGATCAGCAGAACGTGCAGACCCCAGCGGACAGCGAGGGCAACCAGCAGCAAAGCGGCTGGGCGGTCACCGGTGTCGCCACGCTCAACCTCTCGCTCGGCAATGAGACCGTCGCGGCGCTCAACACCGCAGGCAAGATCGAGCTGGGCTCGACCCTGACGCAGACGGCGAAGAACACAGCACTTCAGATCGCGGGTGGCGGGGCTGTCTCTGCGGGGCTGGGTCAGGCGCAGGATACCAATGCGCTGGCCGGGGCTTTCTCGGTCATGGTCGATACGCGTGAGCTGCGTTCGGAAGTGACCGGCGCCACGATCAACGCGGGTAGCGCGGTCACCATCGGCGCTGAGGATCACGCGACGGTCGTCAACGTCGCGGTGGGCGGCGCAGGGACCTCGCGCGGCGATATCGCGCTGGCGGGGTCGGTCGCGGTGGCGGTGCTCTACGGGGGCACCACGGCCACCGTCAAGGACGCATCCATCACTTCGGATGCGCTGAGCGTGAACGCGACCGATGGCTCGACCACGGTGTCTGTCGGCGGCGCGGTCGGCATCAATATGGACAAGACCAAGGGCTCGGGCGTCGGGATCGGCATTGCCGTCAACACCGTGACCCGCAGCGCGGGCGCTTCGATCACCGGGGCGAGCACCATCGACACCGGCGTCTTCGGCATCACCGCTGACAGCACGCAGTCGGTCTACGGCTTCGGCGTCTCGGCCGGTAAGGGCAAGACCGGCATCGCAGGCTCGATCTCGGTCAACAACATCACCGGCGGTGCGCGGGCCGACGTGACCGGCAATGGTGCGGGCGCGGACCGGATGGGCATCTCGGCCAGCTCGATCAATATCGGCGTGACCGAGGCTAACACGATCTTCTCGCTCGGCGGCGCGCTGGCCAATGGCGACAATGCCGTGGGCGGGGCCGCGACGGTGAACGTCATCACCTCGACCTCCGGCGCGACGCTGACCGATGCGCTGGTGCACGGGCAGGGCGGCACGGGCGGCACCGGCGCGATCACGATGGGCGCTGACGGCTCGAGCACGATCTCCTCGATTGCCGTGGCCGGGGCCGTGGCCGATCAGCAGACCGCAGCGGGCGTGGGCCTCTCGGCGAACAACATCTCGGCCACTCTGGAAGTCTCGGCGGCCGGCACAGAAGCGCTGGATGCGGATAGCATCGCGCTGACCGCGACGAATTCTCGCGAAATCAACAGTTTGGGGGGTGGCGCTGCAGCGTCGAACGGTAGTGCAGGCGGCTTTGCGGGGACTCTGAACCTGTTGACCGCGAACACCACGAGCATCGATCTTGCCAATGCGAACCTGAGCACGACGGGCACCGGGGGGATCTCCGCCACGGCGACGGCGACGGGCACGATCCGGTCCGCGGCGGTGGCGTTGAGTGCCTCGCGCGATACCTCGCTCGGGGGCGCGGTGACCGTGAACGTCTCGACCGCGACGACGCAGGTCTCGGCACAGGATGCGACGCTCGAGGCGGGCGGTGCGCTGAAACTGAACGCCGACGATACCGGCACCATCGAGAGCCTTGCGGGCGGTGCGGCATTGAGCGCGGACGGAAACGGTGTCGGCGGTGCGGTTTCTGCCAATTTCATTGCCCATGACACCGGCGTTCTGACCCAAGGCGCGGACGTGACCGGCGAAGGCGTGACGCTCGACGCCAAGAACGGTTCGACCATCACCAG
Source organism: Thioclava sp. ISO4 (assembly GCF_058105145.1). NCBI lineage: Bacteria > Pseudomonadati > Pseudomonadota > Alphaproteobacteria > Rhodobacterales > Paracoccaceae > Thioclava > Thioclava sp. ISO4. The sequence continues at coordinate 3,551,955 of NZ_CM176571.1, read as the reverse complement.
CGGTGCAGTCGGCCTTGCCGGGGGTGGAACGAACGCGGTGGCGGGCTCTATCGCGATCGGCGATATCGGCAACACCACGGCGGTCGAGGCGACGAACGCCAAGATCAACGGTGGCAGCGGGGCGGTTGCACTGTCGGCCACGCGCACCGGGCAGATCTCTATCCTTTCGGGCGCTGCGGCTGCGGGCGGCACCAATGCAGTCGGCGTCGCGCTGACCGTGGCCACGATTCATGGCGGCACCACTGCGGACCTAGTCACCGGCGACGCGGTGAGCGGGGGTTCCCTCAGCGTCACGGCGGACGATACCGCCGGGATCGACGCCATCGCGGTTTCGGGCACGGCCTCGGGCGAGGTGAGCGTCGCAGGCTCGGTGGTCTATGCCCAGATCGGCCAGCCGGGCGCGAATGGGCCGAGTGTCGAGCCGCTGCCGGGTCCGAGCAGCGAAGACCCGGTGGGGGGTGCGCAGACCGATGTCTCGAACCGGCGCGATGCGGCGGTGGCCGGGCTGGTCTCCAGCATGAGTACTACGCCGCAAGCCGCCGATTTCGACGCGAACCAACTGGCGCTGACGCTAAATGCGGATGCAGTGACCCGTGCGCGGGTCGAGTTGTCGGGCACGTCGCCCGCGCTCCCCGCCACCACGATCACCTCCAGCACGACGGGCACAATCCGATCGCTCGCCGGAGCGGTCGCGATTGGCGGTTCGGGCGCAGGTGTGGGCGCCGGGATCGGCGTCAACCTGCTCTTCGCGAAGACCGAGGCCGAGCTTGTCTTGCCCACGGGCGCGGAAACCCAGGCCTCGAGCGTTTCGCTCGGCGCGACCCAGACCGGGACGATCGAGACGGCGGCCGTCTCCGGCGGCTTCTCGGGTGGCGTCGGCGGTGCGGGCTCGATCCTTGTGAACGTGATGAACCGGCAGGCCGATGCCCATATCCGCGGCAATGGCGGATCGGGCACGCGCGCGGCGCTGCGCACCGATCGCGGCGATGTCTCCGTGACCACGACCCAGACCGGCACGATCAAGGCGCTGGCGGGCTCGGCCGGGATCGGCGGGCAGGCGGGCGCGGGCGGCGCGATCGTCGTCAACGTGATGTCGGACGATACGGAAGCCGCGGTCGAGGACGCGGCCATCCTCGCGCGCAAACTCGATGAGAGCGCGACGGTGGATGGACCGCTGTCGCTGGCGGGCAAGCTGACTATCGACGCCGATCAGCAGATGACGCTTGAGGCCCTGTCGGCAGCCGTCGGCGGTGGCGGTTCGGGCGCCTTCGCGGGCAGCTTCGCGGTCAACGTCGCCAATGGCGAAGTCTATGCGGGTCTGCGCCGCTCCGAGGCGCAGGTCGGAACGCTGGCGCTGGCCGCTCATTCGACCCCCTCGCTGACCGCAAATGCGGGCGCGATCAGCGGCTCGGGCGGGGCCTCTGTCGGCCTCGGCATCGCGATCAACAATTCCGCGCAGACCGTGCGCGCCGATCTCACCTCGAGCACGCTGCGTACGGGCCATAACGCCTCGCTTGGCGCCTATCAGACGACGACTTTCCACGGCAACGCGATCTCGGGCGCAGGCGGCACCGTCGGTGTGACCGGCTCTGGCGTGAACAACACGGCCGCGAATACCGTCGAGGCGGTGGTGCAGGGCGGGCCGATTTCGCTCGTCGATGCGACGAGCGGTCTGTCCGAGCCGACGCGCTATGGTTCCGACATCGCGACGCGCGGTTCTCTGCTGATCGACGCGCAATCGACGACCTCGATCACGTTGCTGGGCGGCTCTGACGAGACGAAACCCGGCAATTCCACCGATGCGCGCAACGAAGCGCCCGATCTGAACCTGTCGCTTTCGGGCGGGGCGACGGCGGGCGTCGGCGTTTCGGCCTCGGTCAACACGATCAAGAACCGGGTGAAGGCGCGGATCGTCGATGATGCGCGTGTGGTCGCGTTGGGGCAGGAGGCGATCGACTGGACCGATGTCGACAGCGCCGCGCAGTCGAGTACGGGTCTTGCAATGAACGCACAGGCCCGCAGCGGCATCGCGATGCTGACCGCGAACGGATCGGTGGGGGGCGTGGCCGGTGTCAGCGCCCTCTTCGGGATGAACCTGATCGACGATGCGGCGCTGGTGCAGCTGGGCTCCGAACAGGGCAGCGATCTGGTGCGCCTCAATCCGCGTTACGACACCGATTTCGCGAGTGACCTCGGGAGCAAGACGGCGTCGACGGCGCAGGACGTGACCCTCAATGCCGATACGGCGAACGACTCCGCGCTCTACACCGTGAATGTCGCGATCGGCGGGACGGCGGGTGTCGGCGCGAGCGCGGGCACGACCGTCGTCACCTCCTCGGCAAAGGTCGAGACCTACGACGCGCAACTGGCAGCCGCCCGTAACATCGCGGCGAGCGCCACCAGCAAGTCGACGCTGACGAGTTTCGTCGCGGGGATCGGCGGCGGCTTCGTCGGCGTCTCCGGCAATGCCAATGTGAATGTTCTCAACTCGACTGCGGAGATCGGGATCAACGGCGGCTCCTTCGATGCGGGCCGCGATCTGAAGCTGAACACGCTGATCGACAACGATCTCTACTCTATGACGGGCGGCGGCTCGGGCGGCGCGGTGGCTGTCGGTGGCGCGATTCAGGTGACCGTGGCAGACGGCACGTCGAAAGTCTCGGTCGGCTCGGGCCGTGCGGGCAGTATCGTGCGGCTGGATGCGGGTAATGACCTGACCGCCAAGGCGGATACGCAGCTTCTGCAAAAGGGCTATGCCGGGGCAGGCGCTGCCGGCGGTGCGGGCGTCGCGCTCTCGGCCAATCTCGTGGTGGATCGCGCGACCACGGAAGTAGCCGTCGGCGACAATCAGGAACTGACCGCGGGCGGCAAGCTGAGCCTGACCGCGCATGAGACGGCAGACCTCACCGGAGCGGCGGGCTCGATCGGCGGCGGCGCGCTCGGCGTGGGCGCGAGCCTCGACTTCGCGAGCCTGCAGGGCACGACCAAGGTCTCTGTCGGCGACGGCGCCGTGCTGAAGGCCAATGACGCGGCCAATGGTGCGCGCGGTGTCGGGCGCAACGGGATCACGCTGTCGGCCACCTCCGAGCGTATGCTGGATTCGACCGTGGTTTCGGTCGGCGCGGGCGCGATCGCGGTGGGCGCCGCGATCTCGGTGGCCGATCTGGGCGGTGTGGCCGATGATGAGAGCGGCAATCTCTCGAAAGCGATGGCCTCGATCAACAGCGAGCTGGCGAGCGATCAGAACGGCAGCGGCGGGCTGGACTCGAATGCAACCGCGCAAGATCGTCAGAATACCGGAGGCTCGATCATCGGGTTCGCCGGCGCCAGCGATACGCAAAGCCAGATCGTCAACGCGCGTCAGCATCTGAACCCGGACGCGACGGGCAGCGATCAGGTCGGTGTCGAGATCGGCTCCGCGACCTTGCTGACCAATGGCGACCTGTCGCTGACGAGCCATGCAAAGACCGATCTGTCGCAAGTGGCGGGCGCGGGGGCTGGTTCGATCTTCGGCGGCGCCTCGAGCGGGATCGTGGTGTCCAATGTCTCTACCGGTGCGGCGGTCACGCTGCAGGATGGCGCGACCCTGAGCGCGGGCGGTGCGGTGACGCTGGGGGCCAAGACCTATGGCGGCGACGATGGCAACGTGATCGACGCTTCGGCGTCGACCGTCGCGGCCTCGGGCGGCTATACCGGTGGCGCGGGCGTGACCGTGGCCACGCTTAACGCGGGCGCATCGGTGCAAATGGGCGCGGGTGTCTCGGTCTCGGGTTACAGCATCGGGATCAATGCCGATCGTACGGGCGAGGTGAAGACCGTCACGACGAATATCACCGGCGGTCTTGTCGGCGCCGTGGGCGTCGCGGTCTCGAGCGCGAAAAGCGAAGGGACGAGCGCGATCACCATCGGTCGGTCGGGCGCGAGCCTGAACAACCTGAAAAGCAGCGCGGGCAAAATTTCGCTCGAGACCTCCGACGGCACCTCGGCGCATGCGGAGGGCTCGGGCAGCTCGGGCGGGCTTGCCGGATCGGGCAACTCGGTCGTCGTGACCGGTACCAATGTGGGCAATAGTGCGGTCAGCGTTCTGCGCACGACGGTCAATGCGGGCGGAGCTTTTGATCTGCAGAACACCAATGGCGGCGCTGCGTTTGCCGAGGCGCATGGCATCTCGGTCGCGGCAGGCGTCTCGATCGGGGCCGGGGTCGCGACCTCGCGCGCCAATATGAACGTGACCACCCTGTTCGGCGCCGATGTCACTGCAAGCGACATCACGATCAACAGTGAGATCAAGCGCACCGATGGCCGAATGACGAGCCAGGCGAAGGCGCAATCGACCTCGGGCGGCCTCTTGGCCGGCAACGGCGCGGCGGCACATGCCTATTCGAGCTACGGCATCACCTCGACGCTGAGCGGCAACCTCACCGCCACGAATGCGATCTCGCTGAGTGCGGATGCGAGCGCTGTGAAGGTGGACGCCTTCGCGACCGGGCGCAGCGGCGGCGCGGTAGCCGTCGGCGTGACGCTCGCCTATGCCGGGCAAGATACGGCAAATGGCGACAGTGGCGATGTGGCCTTCTCGATCAACAACGCGGTTCTCAAGGGTAAGGTGGTCACGCTCGGAGCGGGCAATGCGCCCGACATCAGCGCGAGTGCGGATTCCGGCTCGGGCGGTCTCGTTTCCGGTTCTGGTGCAGAGACCCATGTCACGACGGATACGAAATCGACCTTCGATATCGGCACGACTGGTACGACGGTGATCACCGCGACCGACCGGCTCCAGATCACCGCGGCGCAGAACGGCACCTTTGCCAGCTCCGTGAATACGGTAAGCGCGGCGGCGGTGGGCTATTCCGGAGCGCTGAGCCGCAACACGATCGGCGCGGCGACCGCGCTGACGCTGGGCGGGAACACCACGATCGCCGCGCGCAATATCGAAATCGGCGCGGATACCACCTTCAAGCGCCCCGATAACGGCTACAATCTCGTATCGGGCTCGGGCGGCGCGATCGACGTCGCCGCGATGCGCAGCTTCGTCACCGTAAACGCGTCCACCGATCTGAACATCAACGATGGTGCGATGCTGCTGCAGACCGGCGTTGCCGATGGCGGACAGACCTTCGATTTGGGCGCCTCGACGAACATGGTGTTCTTCGACCGCCTCAAGCTCGATTCCGGTGGCGCCATCGCCAGCCCGAACGGTAACAGCACCGTCGATATCCAGACCAATACCGCCCATGTCACCATCGGCAGCGCGAAGCTGCTCGCGATGGACGATCTCGACGTTTATGCCGGGGGCGACGCGAACATCAAATCCGAGGTCGATACCACCTCTTACGGCCTGTCGGGCGCGGCTTCGGGTAACACCGTGGCGACCTACAACGCCGACAACAAGATCAGCCTGACCTCGGGTGCCGATCTGCAATCCTTCACCGATATCGGGCTGCGCGCGGGCTACACCTCGAAAGGGGCGCAGAAGGTCGATGTGAAGGCCGAAACGCGGGTCTTCAACAAGACCGCGTTCCCGATCAACGGCACGCCGGGCGCGGATGCGACCGCGAACATGAACCAGCGTGTCAGCGTCGGCACCGGCGCCAGTGTCGCCGCCGTGCACGACGTCTATGTCTTCGCCGAGCGCGGGGGCGGAGATGTGCTGGGCTATGGCCGCGGCAAGGATCTCTATCGCGAAGTCGCCGCGGCAATTGGCTCGGCGCTGAGCGAGGCCTTCGGCGGCGACCCGGTCAGCCTCGATATCGAGAGCGGAACCTCGACCGACAAGGGCGAGAACATGATCGAGGTGAACGGCTACGTCCGCGCGGGGTCGCGCAACAAGCAGATCCTGATCCTCGACGCGAACAACCATCTCGACAACAGCTCGGAGAGCTACGTCAACTCGCAGGGCCAGACCGTCAATTATACGAACGAGAATGCAGACGGCATCCTGAACGACCCGAGCAATCCTGATCCCGAGATTCAGGCGATGATCACGCAGGGCACCGTGCAGAACGAGCTCGCCTCGCGGATCGCGGAGCTTCAGGCGAAGATCGACGATCCGATCCTGGGCAAGGACACGCAGGCGGTCACCGCGTGGAAAGCGGAAATCGAAGCGCTGGCGAGCCGTCTCGACTCGACCAACACCGGTACGGTCGATTTCATCAACCTGCCCGATATCCGTGCCTCCGGAGGCAGTATCTACATGCGCGCCGATACGGTTCAGGGTAGCTCGACGGGCACGCTCGACGCGCCGGGCAACGCGCAGATCGTCGTCCATGTCTATTCCGACGCCTTCGTGAATGCCGGTAGCATGGAGATACCCTCTTCGGATGGGGGCCGGATCTATTTCAACGATGTCTCGGTGACCACGCCTGACGATGTGCAGAGGCTCGCAAATCCCAAGGGCACTCCGATCGACTACAAGATGATCTCGGGCAATGATGCCGGGGAATCCAAGATCGAGCTCGTCACCTATGGCAACGGCTCGATCACGCTGAACGGTGCGATCACCAACCTCGACGGCAGCGTTCTGGTCAACTCGAACTTCGGGGACCTCGACGTGCGCGCCGATATTTCGGCCAAGACGATCAATCTGAGTGCTGGGGGCAACTTCACCCAGGGCTACACGCCCGGACTGCGCAACGAGGGCGGCGAGCCGCGGTCGATCTATGCCGGTTACTTCAACAAGGTCGACAATGTCGTGCGGAACTATCTGGCGGCGGGCTTCGACGTCAGCGGCTACGACGGCGGTTCGATGACGGCCAGCTATGGCAGTTCGATCAGCCTTCCGACACCTTCGGTCCCCGACTTCACGATCGAGCCGCGTCAAAGCTCGATCAAGGCGGGCGCGAATGTCTACATCACCGCCGATCAGCTTAACATCAACGGTCTCATCCAGGCGGGTGTGGGCAGCTACGACGTCACCATCGACGACGGCCTTCTGTCCGATCTGTCGAGCTTCTCGACGACCCAGCCGACGGTGCTGTTCAATCCCTCCGAGCCGGTGAACAACAACATCGTGCGCAAGCCCTATGTGAGCGCCAATGATGTCTGGGTGAAATATGACCCGACCGCGACAAATGCCGAGGGCGTGCAGACCGGCGCGATCACGATCTCTCCAATGGTCGTCAAGGGCGGCACGGTGGAGATCACCGGCCAGATCCTCTCGACCGGCGCGGGCCGGATCGAGTCGCTCGACGGGTTCGGCAGCATCAACGTCACCAACGACACCTCTATCCCGGTGGTGTTCGACCGCGTCGATACCGGCGAGGCCGGGGCGAACGGGCAGGGGCTCGAAGGGCTCGTGCGGATCACCGATACCGATCCGCTCAAGGCCGTGGGGGGCAAGCCGCTCATCACAGAGTTCCGCCGTCTCGGTCAGACGCTGAAGGTCTATGACAACTCGTCGACCTACGACTCCGTCACGAAAACCTATGGCGAAGGACCGGACGCCGCTTCGGTGACGCGCATCGTGCCGACGACGCTGGTGAACTCCAGCACGGTCGATAGCGGGCGCAGCGCGAGCTACCAGCCGGTTCTGAACCGCGACATGGTGCTGCTGCAATCCGAGATCATAACGCAGGTCACGAACTACTCCCAGAAAACCTTCTATTTCTGGGTGCCGCTCGCGAAGGAAATCCAGAGCAAGTCCGACCAGGCGAAAGTGACCAAGCTCGACCCGACCGTGGCCTTCGGCGCGAACGGGGCCTACGTGACCTCCGAAAACACCTCGATCAACGGCGGCGATTACAGTTACGGCTTCACCGGCGAGCGCACGAGCTACAGCAACGTGAAAGGCGCCGTGACGACCGACGACAAGCGGGTTTTGGGGATCGGGGACGTCTACAAGACCTGGTCCGAGACCTCCACGGCGAACGTGCTCTACAAGCATCGCTTGCGCGCCGATTACCCGATCGACATCGTCTTCAGCGGGTCTGATTCCGGCGCGCTGAACATCACCTCGGGCGGTGATGTGATCTTCAAGAAGACGGTCTCGAACCTCGTCGGTGATACCAATATCACCTCCAATAACGGGTCCGTCGTGACCGCCAGTCCCCAAATCACCGCGACACTCGGTGATCTCGATATCAGCGCCGAGAATGGCCGAATCGGGGGCGTTTCGGGGGCGTTCCGTGTCGATCAGTCCGAAGGGTCGAGGCTGACGGCGGTGGGCGGCAGCGCCGTGAATATCCGCGAGATGTCGGGTTCGATGACGATCGGCAATGTCGAGGCGAAGGATCGCCCGGCCAATACCGATGCGGCGATCACCGGCACCGTGACGCTGTTTGCCGATGGCGATATCAAGATGGCGGATCAGAGCGCGGGCGCGGTCACCGCGACCTCGGTGGACCTGACCTCGCTTAACGGGAACATCGGCAGCTTGGATGGCGCTTTCGCCCCGGTCTGGGTTTCGCTGAATGGTGGCGTGCTCGACGCGACGGCGAACAAGGACGTCGTGATCGGCGCTCGCAACGGCGATCTGCCGGTCCATAGCGTGACCGCGCAGACTGGATCGGCGACGCTGGCCGCGTTCAACGGTTCGATCCTCGACCGCAACAATATCGAAGTCCGCGATATCCGCTCCGAAAGCGAGCTTGCGAAGCTCTGGACCCAGGATATGGGCCTCGACGACACGGTCGCGCAGGATGCCCGCGCCCAGCAGCAGCTCGATGCGCTCGCCGCGAGCCGCGAGCATGACTACCGGGCCTATTGGAAAGCGCGTACCGACGCGGGTGGCGGTTCGATCAGCTACACGATGGACGCCTCCGATCAGACGGCGCTGCTCAACAGCGGGTGGACGCAGGCGCAGCTCGACGATTACATCTCGCAGCAGCAAGGTCTCTACGCCGAGTGGAACAACGAGACCGCCGAGCAGACCAGCTTCACCTACACGCCGACGGCGGATGATCGGGCGGCGGTGCTGCAGGGGATCGGCTGGACCACGGATGAACTCAAGCACTGGATCCGCGCCGGGCTGATCAAGGGGACCGGGGATACCAATACCCGTATCGAAGACCCGAACATCAATGCCTACAAGGACATCAACCTGCTGGCCTCGGATACGATCGGCGAGATGCTCGATCCCTATACCGTCGGCGCGGGCAACGATCTGACGCAGGACCTGCTGGTTCTGTCGCAGGCTGAACCCTCCGATCTGACCTTCACCTCGGATGGCAAGGTCGTGGTGCGCCGGGCCGAAGATCTGAACTTCGCCTTCACCGGGCTGGATAGCAACGGCGCGCCGGTCGGCACGCTGAACGCGGTCGCGCTCGGGACGGACGTGTTCCTCGGCGCGGAGACTGCGGCGGCGATCAAGGAAGTCAACGCTGCACGCGATGTCACGATCAAGCTCGACGGGACGATGTCGGATGCCCATTCGGGCAATCCGGCGGTGACCGGGCGGATCATCGTGCTCGAGAGTGGCAACAACGCCCCGATCGCGACCGAAACCAACCCGCTCACCGTGCAAGTGCGCACCGGCGGCATGCTGACCGCGCGCTCCGGCGTCGAGGTGAATATCGCGGCGACGGGCGACCTGCCACTGGCGGAGGCCTATGCGCCCGGCCCGGTGCGGATCAGCGCGACCGGTGCGATTACCGATGCACTGGCCACCGGCGCGGTACGGATCAGCGCGGGCAGCCTGAAGCTGACCGGCAGCTCGATCGGTACCAGCGCAGTCACACTGCCCTTCACCCTGACCGATACGGCGAATGGCGGCGCGCTCGACGTGACCACCACGGCAGGCGACGCCTGGTTGAGTGCGACCGGCGATCTGCCGATTGCCTCGGTCCGGATCGCGGGCGGCGGCAAGATCACGACCGACGGGCTCATGTCCTTCACCGGTACCGATACGCTTGGTTTCGGCACGGGCTCGACGCTGGAACTCGAGACCGCGCTTGGCCTCGACACCTCCGCATCGAGCGGCACGGATGCGACGGGTGGCACGCTCTCGATCGTCACCGGCGGCCCGGTCGGCAGCTCAACCAAACGCTTCGAGACTGCGCTCGGCACGTTCAACTACACCGCGACTGGGGCCGATCCGACGCAGCTATGGATGCGCGAGGCGGATGATCTGACCATCGCGTCGCTCACCCAGTTGGCCGCAGAGTCGTCCACCGACATCACCGTGGGCGGGGCGCTCACCATCGGCACGATCACCTCACCCGACGAGGTGCGCCTCGACGCGGCCTCCTTCACGCAAGGCCGCATCGTGGCGAAGCGCACAAAGCTCACAGCGAGCGGCACGATCGGGAGCGTCACGCCCCTTAGCCTGACCACGGGCAGCCTCTACGCCTCGACCGTCGATGGCGATATCCGTCTCGCACTGAGCGACCGTGCGACCGATCTCGAACAGGTCACCGCGGGCGGCACGGGGGCAATCACGCTGAGCTCGACCAACGCGCCGCTGACGCTGCTGGCCGGTCCGGGGATCACCACGCAGGGCGGGGCGATCGGTCTTGATGTGACCAGCCTCAAGGCCAATGCCGATATCCTGAGCCATGACGGCGCGATCTCGATCCAGTCCGCAGGGCTGCTGCAGCAGGCGGCGGGCACCTCGATCGACGCGAGCACCGGCACGGTCGCTCTCGGCATCGATGGCGACATGATCGCCTCGCATGTGGTGACCCGAAGCACCGCGGACCCGTCCTTGTCCGTAACCGTCCAAGGGGCGCTGTCGATCGCCTCGGGCCAGAGCGGCACGGTGTTCGACGCGAACGCGGCGGGAGCAGGAGCGGTCCTGAACCTCGGGTCGATGATGCCGATCGGGCCCGATGGGCTGCCGGTGGCCTTCGATCACGTCATGGCGCAGGTCGCCAATGGCGCGATGCATCTCAACGAGCGCGACGCGATCCGGCTCGACCTGTTGCAGACCACGAACGGTCTGATCGACCTCTATGCAGGCGGCCCGATCACGGTGCGCGAAATCATGGCCGGTGGGGCCTCGCCGATCGTTGTCTCGGCCGGGCAGGGCGATATCCGTTCGGACGGTGCGCAGCTTGCGGGGGGCGATTTGCGGCTCTTCGCCTTCAATGGCGCGATCACCGGCGAGACTGGGACGGCGTTCATGGGCGACATGTCCGACGGGGCAACCGGTCATTTCTATGCCGATGGCGACGTGACCTACACCGAGACGGTGGGCGATCTGCGCGCAGGCTTCGCGCTGTCGCAAAACGGCGCACTGAAACTGGACTCGGCCAGCGGTCAGATGGCCCTCGGAGTGCTGGGCGCGCGCACCGATCTGACGCTGGCCGCGGATGATGCGCTGCGCGTGACGATCGTGGGGGGCGCGACGGTCGATCTGGCCGACGAACAGACGCTGCAGCTGATCCATCCCGAACTCTACGGTCAGCGCGAGGCGCAAGCGCCGAACAACGCCGATCTGCGGGCGCGCAATGCGGGTTCCACCCTCTATGCGGGGCTGGTGAACGTGCGCGATACGCTCGGACTGCATGCCGACAATATCGACGCCTATCTCTACGACGTCACCCCGGCGGACGCGCTCGCGCTGACTCTCGACGGGCATGATGACGGCATGGCGGCGCAGGTCGATGTGAGCTCGATCGGCGACGGCCCAGTGCTGTTCATCCCGGAAGCGCAGTATTTCGATGACGTGCGCGGACGTCTGGGCGGCCGCGACCGGGCGCGCGGCACGCTCAACCTTGTGCGAGGGCGGATCACGACAGGCTCCGTGAGCCATGCCGGACCGGTGCTCAATGGCTATGACGTGGTTATCGGCGGCGATGTCTGGTTCTACCAGCAAGGCTTCTCGGTTTTGGCGCAGGCGGTCTATGACAAGCTCTCGACCGTGGCGGATGCGCAGACGCTGGCGATCAATGCGGGCAAATACAGCTTCAGCCAGTCCAACCGGATTGACCTGAACGTGACTGAGGGACTGGTGCTGAACCGCCGCCTCGCAGGCACCGGGATCAATGGTGGGCAGGGCTTCGGCTTCAATGTCGGCGTCGAGACCGATCTGCTGGGCTTCCCCTTCACCACGTCGGGCGCAGGTGCGGGCGTCACGTCTCCGGGGCAGATCATGCGCCTGCCGAGCACGCAGCCCGAGAAGGAAGAGCCGCGCGTGACCTGGGTGGTCTCCTCCGCCGAGTGAGGCTTGGCTTTTCGAAAAAAAAACGGGGGCGCAATTGCGGCCCCGTTTGCGCGGCAGCCGCCGACGCCAGTCGTTCTCTGCGGTCAGAGCCTTTGGCGTGCGCGACGTAGCGAGTCCGGCCGAAGTGTGACGCTGCTTCTGCTCGACCTGCCTCCTCTCTGGAAGTGACGCGCAGCTGGAACCTCGAGGGCTCGAAGCGTATGTGTGGCCACGCCGCGGTCGAAATCGCCTCTCGTCTCTCCTCGACAAGGGCGATAGGGCCGTCGGACCGGTTTCGCTCAGAACCTCAGCCGCAAACCCGCGGCGAGATCGATGCTGGCCGATCCGGTGCCGGGAAAGAAATCGCCACGCGCACCGAAATAGACCGACCGCCGGCCGTTCAGATCGACCCGGTCCACGCTCAGATCGACGCTGGCGAGCACATCGCCATAGTTGCCGTCGGTCTTGAAATCGCTGCCCGGAACGGCGGCGAAGCTGGCCTCGATCGGCGTGTGCTTGAGAAGTTCCGCCCGCAGCCCGCCGCGCAGCTTGATATTGAGCTTGCCGCCATCGTCCAGTTTGCGCATCCGCGTCTTGGTGAGCCCCGCGGAAACTTGGAGCGAGTTCGAGACGCGATTGGCGACCGCGAGCGAGAGATCGTCCGCCGCCGTTTCCTCGAAGGCGTCGCTGCGGATCTGACTGAAGCTCAGCCCGGTATCCCATTGCAGCCCGCTTCCCTTCGGGCCCATTTCGGGCCAGAGCAGCCGCAGGTTTGCGGCCGTGTAGCGACTGCCGAAGCGGCCCTCGGCGGTGCGACCCGCTCCCGCGATCTCGATCCGGCGTTTGGCTTTCGTGCTGCTCCGGCCGAATTCGAGAGTGCCGGTGAGACGCAGGCCCGTTCCCAGATCGGTTGCGCCATAGATCATCGCGAAACGCCGCGCGCCATCGACCGAGGAATCCGGCGCGCCATAGCCACGCGCCGAGGAGGCGTCGTAATCGTCGCCCAAGGCCACACCGATCCGGTAGTCGCCACTTGCCAGCAGGTCGGCCCCGATGATCCGCGTGAAGGACTGTGTTCCGTAGCTCAGTAGCAGGTTGCGCGGACTGTGCTCCGTCGATTGACGTCCGTTCAGATGCACCCAGACCGCGCTGTCGGGCTGGGTGCGCGACCGGTCCAGCCGGTCGAAAGCCACGCCGCGATGACCCCAAAGCGCGCTGAGCGTCGTGGCGCGCGGGATGTCGTAGATTTCCGGCGTAAGCTGGCGCAACGCCAAGTCGAGATCGGGCGAGAGCTCGTCGATGCCATAGGTGGCGGTGTCGAGGTCGGGCGTCATGAGAGCGAGCGTATCGAGCGCATGCCCCACCGCCATCTGGTTGGGATAGGTGGCGCGCTGGCCGAAATCCGACAGTTGCAGCGTGCTCAGGTCGATATTCTCGATGCTGGAATAAGCGTAGTCTTCGAACCGGAAGGTGAAGCTGTCCGTGTCTGTCTGCAGTGCCTGCAGCATCGAGTATTCCGAGGGCAGAACGTGGCGGAAGCTCAGCTCAAGCCTGTCAGTGCCGCCGTTACCCGCGATTTGGCCGGTGATCAGCGCATTGTTGTTCAAGACGAAGTGGTCAGTCCCGGTGCCGCCCTGCAGCCCGCCGAAAGTTTGCGACCCGTGCCGGAAGGTCGCGATATTGCTGCCCGAGGTGAAGGCGAGCGCGGTGCCGCCGGTTCCGCGCAAGAGTCCCGTCGTGTCGAGGCTGTTATTCGTGCCCGCCGCGAAGAAGAGGCCCGTCGTGCCCGAGATCGCCCCGGTCGCGTCATTCGTCACGCTGTTTTGGGAGACTTTCCCCGTGACGGTGCCGTCGCCGCCCTGAAAGCGGATGCCGAAGCCCTCGGCGGTGATCGTGCCGGTATTGGCGACTGAGTTTCCCGCCACTGCGCCGCCATCGCCGATGCGGTTGCCGCTCGCGCCGCCGTCGCCGCCGATCAGCGCGATCCCGTCACCGCCCGAGGTGATCGTGCCGTCATTGCTGATCGTGTTGCCGACAACGCTGCCGCCGGTGCCGCCATTGCCCTCGAGGCCCCTTTGCCCGGTCGTCCCCCGCGCGCCAGTCGCGCCAGCGGTCGTGGCCGCGCCCGGGCGTCCGGCCCCACCGCTCATCCCGTCACTCCCATCATCCGCGCAAACCAACGTCACGGCGGCCGGGGGGATCCCGACCTCGAGACAGGCGCCGTCGCCACCCGAGCCGCCCGAACCGCCGGGCCCCGCCGGAGCTGCAGGCGCCCCTGCGCCGCCAGTACCGCCAAAGCCCCCTACGCGGCCCGCGCTCGCCGCGCCGCCGGCTCCGCCCTGACCGCCCGCCAGTGAGATACCGATGCCGCCGGCACTGATCGTGCCGCGATTGGTGATCGCGTTGTCCTGCAGGTCCCCCGCATCGCCGCCGCGACCGCCAGCGCCTCCGTCTCCGCCAGCGCCGCCGCGACCGCCGTCTGCGCCTGGGGACGATTGTCCCGCATCGCCGCCATAGCCGCCATTTCCCCCGGTGCCGCCGGGATAGGCATGAAGGCTCGAGTCGATGATGCCATCGTCGCCGCCCGAGCCATTGCCGCCCCGGCCGCCGTCGCCGCCTTTCACGCCGTCCGCGCCGTCTCCGCCCGTGCCGCCGTTGCCGCCATCGCCGCCCGCGCCACCTGCGCCGCCATCGCCGCTCGACAGGGCAATCCCGTCGCCCGAAGCGCTCAACACGCCATCATTGGTGACCGTGTTGCGCGAAAGCATGCCTCCGGTCGTCCCGGCGGCCCCGTTGCCACCGACCTCACCTGCTCCGCCGTTGCCGAAATTGTTCGCATGGAGGTTGCCCCTTTCACCGGAAAGGATCGCGTCCCCGCCATCGCCCCCCCGGAGCGCCGCAAGCAGTGTAGCCGCCGCACCCCGCGGTGCCCGGTGAGACATGGCCGGACCCGTTGGGGCCGGCGGCTTCGTTTCCGGCCGGGAAGGGGATATTCACGCCGTCGCCGCCCTCTCCGCCATCGCCGCCGCGGCCACCACGCCCGCCCGACACCTCCGCGCCCCCCGCTGGCGCCGCGCCCGTCATACACGACGTCATCGCCCGTCTCGGCCAAGTGGAACCTGTTGATTCCTGCGACGCTGGGTTGCCCGGGGAGGCCGGGTTGCGCGCCGTCTCCGCCCGCGCCACCCTGACCTCCGGCACCCCCCGCGCCGCCGAGGATCGACAAACCGTCCGTGCCCGCGTTCAACACCGCGAAGTTGCTCAGGCTGTTGAAACTGGCCGCACCGCCCGCGTCGCCATTGGAGCCGAAGCCAGCCCACCCGCCGTCGCCGCCCCGGCCACCGACTCCGCCCGACTTTTCGGGCGTCGCCTGATCCGCGCCGTTGCTGCCATCGCCACCGGCACCGCCATCGCCGCCTTTCGCGCCGAGCCCGCCCGCGCCCCCTGCGATCGTGGCCCCGCTCTGACCGGTGGTCAGATCCGCATTGAGATCGAGCGTGATCCCCGAGGCCGTCCCCGCAGGTCCGCCATCCGTTGCCGAGTTCGCCAGCGCACCAGCAGCCCCTGCATTGCCATAAGAGCCCGAGGAAGAGACCGGAGCGCCATCACTGCCATTCGCGCCATCGGTCCCGGCGAAACCGTCTCCGCCGCGCCCACCGAAGAAGAGATAGCCGAAATCGGTGACACTCGCCGGCTGGTCGAGGCTGAACGCCCCCGGCACCAGATCGGCGCCCTCCGCGCCGGTCGTACTGGCAGTAGCCGGTTGGCCCGGAGCGCCCGCCATCTCGCTCACACTGTCGGCCAGGGCAGGGGATACGCCTGCGGTGGTTCCCAAAAGAAGCATCATGATCGTGGCCGTCCGCACTCGGCGAAGGCCGGCGAAATCGCGTTTCGCGCTGCTCGGCATCCCGTTCTCCCCAACTAACGCCGAGAACGATCTCTTGTCGTCCGCCCGCGCATTTCCCCCGGGGAAAGCTTAGCTAACGGAACTGGGTGACGCAGCGTTCAAAAACGGTCAGATTTCGGCGGGTATCGCTCGGGCGTGCAGGATGCCGGGATACTGAAGAGGCGAAAATTTCCTTGCAGGACTTGAGGATGTCGCCCCCTGGAACGAAGGCTCAAAGAGTGCCGTTCACATTTTAGTTTGCAGCCCTGAGCATCAAACAGATCTCCCCGATGTGGCCGTCTGTGCATTTGGGAAGGCGGCTCTCCACCCGAAGTTATCAACTCACTTAAACTGTTGCGCCGGGTAATCGACTGCTCTGCTCCCTGAAAACTCCAGTTTCGGACGGGACCGGTTTTCAGAGAGCACATCCGTTTCTCATCGCCAGTCTTCGCACCACGTTCGTCGTTCCGGGGGCCGATTTGATCCACGAAAGGCGTCGATGAAAATTTTTTCGAATTTTTTTTCATCTTTTGATTTCTGTTTTTCCGGGACCGCTCGACTTCCCCTTCACATCAACCAGGAGAAGTCCTCATGACTATTCACGTCCCCGTTCAACCGACCTGCAACGTTGCTTCCGCTCTTGATCAGTTCTTCACGCGGCCCGAGATTGCCAAAGCCTGTTACGGCCGGCTCGTGGAACTCTATCCCGTGCAAGCCGGTGATCTCTGGATCGAACCGTCCGCGGGAGCTGGCGCGTTTCTCGAGCTGATGCCCAAGACCAGTATCGGGCTCGACCTCGTTCCCGCCGCCGACGGCGTCACCTACGCAGATTATCTCGACTGGACGCCGCCGAGCGGGTTTCAGCGTCATGTGGTCGTCGGCAATCCACCGTTCGGTCAGAACGCGAACAAAGCAATCGCCGTTTTCAACCGTGCGGCGGAGCATGCGGATGTCATCGCGATGATCTTGCCCCGCTCGGTGCGCAAACCTTCGCTGCGGCGCAGGCTTGACGCGATGTTCCATCTCGTCGATGAAATCCTGCTGCCGAGCGGGTCCTTTCTGTATGAGGGGAAACCCGCTTCTGCGCGCGCTGTCTTTCAGATCTGGGAGCGCCGCGACCACCCGCGTGTCGAGGCTCCGGTCTGCACCAGCCATCCGGACTTCGACTTCTGCGATGCCGCCGAGGCGGAGTTCGCCATCCGCCGCGTGGGCGGCGTCGCGGGCCGGATTTTCGATGACCCCGCGCGCCGCTCGCCGAACTCGCATCTCTTTGTGAAAGCCACTGATGGCGTCGCTCCCGAACGTCAGCGCGAGCGCTTCGCGCAGCTGGATTTCAGCGAGGTGCGCGAAGATTCCGTCGCGCATTACTCGGTTGCGCAGAGTGATGTTGTCGCTCTCTATGAGGCGCTGCTCGCCGCGGAAGGGCAGGCAAACCCTTTGACTGGTCGTAATGCCGGCGGGCCCGAAAGCGCGCCTCGCGAAGATCGTCAGGTGGAAGTGGCGAACAAGGCCGGTTGCCAATCGCCGCGCGAAGCACAGAGCCTGGCGCCCAAGGCGCAGTCCATCAGCGAGAAATCGTCGCCGGATGGTCCCCCGCAAAATTCGAGTCAAACCACTCCGGAAACCTCGCCCTATGTCTCGCGACTCGCTAGGACGCCGGCCGTGCGTCCCCCTCACGTCGTTCAAAACAGGACAAATACCATGCAAAACAAAGCCAAGGTCTCTGAACTGAAAAATGCAGAACTCTCGGTGCGGGATTTCGAACTCTACGCTCATACCGACGATCTGCTCCTCCTCGAGGCGGAGCTCGAGTTTCAGCTCCCCGCTAGGCGCGTGCAGGTCGTCGCGAAGGTTACCATCACCGGCGAAAATGTCTCTGTGCACGCAGAACGCATCCAGGACGAAAAGGGCCTCCCTATCGTGGGAGAGCACGTGCTGGCGGGCGTTATCGCCAATCGCCGGGCGGAGATCGCCGATCTCGTGCGGGCTGCGGCCATGACGCGCGCTTGATGACGAAGGCCTTACGAATCCATCGGGTTCACAAGGCTCCACACTGGAGGCGTGAGACAAAGCTCCGCTTCTTCGGCTTCCTGATACAAAACCAAAGGCAACCAATGCTTCAGTATCCCATCACCAACTTTCTTCTGCTTCCCGAAGACACTATCGATGAAGATCAATTTGACATCGATCCCGTCGATCGGCGTGACGATCGCTGCTACGACGCAGAAGAACTTGAAGATTTTCGTTACGAGGTCGAGTTCCAACTCAATATCCTTCTCGACAACAAGGCAGGCTATTGCTGTGTGCTCGGATTCGCCTCGGAGTGGCTCGATATCTCATTCGTGGCGCCGTCTCCCGCCTATTGCTCCCATATCCCCGTCGCTCCGAAACTCATCAAAACCGGAGGAACCTGGGACGAGACGATGGGCGCTGTCGATGTATATTTCGGTGCAAATCCTCAGTTTGGCGCGAAAACCTTGGAAGAATACGAGCGGCAGGCGCGCGACTTTCGTGAGGAGCAGAAAAAGCTGGACCGGGCCATCGCACATCTCCGTATCGATGAAGAATGGGAAGAGGCGAAACGTCTCGAAAGAAAATGCCGAGAGATGGCTGAGCCGGTTCGGCCGGGTTTTCATCGGCTCGACGCCTTTACGGGCGACCCGGTCGAACGGGCAATCGATTTCGGCACAGTTTATTCACGCGAGCGGCTCCTTCTCGAGGTTACCTGTGAAAATTGGCCGCTACTGAACTCTGCTCAGGTCGCTGGCCGCTGAGGAGAAAAAGCGTCGTCTGCGGCTCCGGGGGCGGAGAATTTACGCGCTGTCGCAGGCGGCGATTGTGACAGCAGAACTCCGGAATGCGTATCGGGTGGTGGATCGAAGCTCATCAAGCGGTTCATGGCAGCGACAGGCGAATCTCAAAGTCATGCGCGGGGCTGAACCGCGATTGCAGAGCTACGCCGAGCGACTGAACGTCGACCAGCTGCAACGGTCTGCTCGGGTGTGGGCTTGGAGCGGGCATCTGTGTCGGCGGTCATGTCCGAATTCTTCGAGCCGGATCTGTTTCGACGATGGATTCACCGTTGATCGCCTGAGTTGGCGGTGAGTTTTTGGCTCCGAGCTAAGCTTTCGTAGACGTGTGCTTGTGAACCTCAGAGCGATACGCCGCCACGACGTCAGGCGCCGACATCGCGCCGCTGAGCGATTCGCAGGTCTGAACGTCTCCGAGCGACAACTCCGCAAGAGTTGCGATCTGTTCCTGGCTCAGGTTGACCGCGTCGCGTAGAGCACGAAGTTCCATTGCAAGACCGATCTTTTCTGCAAACTCGGCCTCGCGTCCCGCGATCTCCGGGCGCAGCTCAAGCATCATGTCGCGAAAGCTCTTCATCCGTTGCTTAAAACATGGTTCGGGTATTAGTGGAGATTCGAGTTTGTGCGAACTTGGAGCAATCGGCCCTTACTGGCCATTTGCTTGGAACTAATCTGCTGCATTGCAGCTTCCCAAAAGCGGACGTCCTGTTGCTCTGCCCCCTGAAAACTGGATCGTTTGAAGCTGGAGTTTTCGGCTAATCTTTCCTGGCTGGGAGAGGAGCGGAATCGCATGAAGGCATCGAAGTTCACGGAGGCGCAGAAGGCGTTCATCCTGAAGCAGGGCGAGGAAGGCACGCCGGTCGCGGAGATCTGCCGCAAGGCCGGGATCAGTCAGGCGACCTACTTCAACTGGAAGAAGCGATACGGCGGGTTACTGCCGGACGAGATGCGGCGGCTGAAGCAGCTCGAGGACGAGAATGCCCGGCTGAAGAAGATCGTGGCCGACCTGACGCTCGACCGCGAGATGTTGCAGGACGTCATCCGCCGAAAGCTCTGAGGCCTGTCCGGAAGCGACAGCTGGTCGACGGGATGTTGGTCGATTGGGGCGTGTCGATCCGCCGGGCCTGCCGGGCTCTGCGGTTCGACACCTCGACCTACCATTACAAATCCCGCCGCACCGGACAGGCCGGCCTCGAACGACGGATCAAGGAGATTTGCGAGACCCGTATTCGCTACGGCTATCGACGGGTGCATGTGCTGCTGCGCCGGGAGGGTTGGCAGGTGAACATCAAGAAGACCCGCAGGATTTACAACGAGTTGGGGCTTCAGCTCCGCAACAAGCGCCCCAAGCGGCGGGTGAAGGCTGAGCTACCCCCTGAAATTCGGACACTGACATAAGCTACGATTTGCAGTCTGCTGATCTTCGACGAGAAGGAGATCAGAGATGTCGAAACGCAAGCAGCACGCGCCCGAGTTCAAGGCAAAGGTCGCGCTGGAAGCCCTGAAGGGTGAAGAGACAGCGGCCGAACTGGCGAGCCGGTTCGGGGTGCATCCGACGATGATCCATCAATGGAAGCGGGCCCTGCTCGAAGGCGCGTCCGGCGTGTTCGAGCGCGGGGGCCGCAAGAAGCCCGAGATCGACGAGGAGCAGGTGAAGGAGCTCCACGCCAAGATCGGGGAGCTGGCGGTGGCCAACTCTTTTTTGGAACGAAAGCTGAAGCCCTGGGGCGGGAAGTGAGGCGCGGCATGATCGAGCCTCACCACCCGGACCTGTCGATCGGCCAGCAGTGCAAGCTGCTGTCGATCGCGCGCTCGTCTTTCTACTACACCCCCAAGGGCGAGACCGAACAGAACCTCGGCCTGATGCGACGGATCGACGAGCAGTTCCTGGAGACCCCGTTCTTCGGCGTCCGGCAAATGACCTGGCATCTGCGTAACGACGGACACTTGGTGAACGAGAAGCGGATACGGCGACTGATGCGCCTGATGGGGCTGATGCCGATTTACCAGAAGCCCAACACCAGCAGGCCCGCAAAGGGCCACAAGACCTATCCCTACCTGCTGCGAGGTCTGCGAGTGGATCGCCCGAACCAAGTCTGGTGCTCGGATATCACCTACCTGCCCATGAGGCGCGGATTTCTATACCTCGTTGCGATCATGGACTGGCACACGCGAAAGGTCTTGGCCTGGCGGATCTCGAACACGCTGGAGGCCGACTTCTGCGTCGAAGCGCTGAACGAAGCCGTCCACAAGTTCGGCCCGCCCGAGATCATGAGTAACCATCCGGCGTGGACCGCACATGGGAGCAATTCTCAGGTCGTGCCCTTGGGGGCTTTGGGTTTGCGGGCCCGCGGGGCCCATTTCTTGGCAAGCCGGTTGAAGCGTTCAAGGATGCTGTCGATCCCGGCATCTTCGGCGTCGAAGTCCCCACCGGACCAGGGGAGCATGTCCTCGTGTTGCTCGTGATCGGGATCGGCGAGGGCTTCGAGGAACTCCTCGTAGCCCCAGGCACCGCCGACGTCCTCGGGTGGACAGGCACCGGTCGCCTTGAGAAGCCGTGGGTAGATCATGCCGGGGATGGCCTCGTAGACCCGCTCGATACGGATGCTGTGGTCCCAGTCATCGCCGAAGTCATAGATATACTGGATCGTCCTGGCACCGGTGTCCTCGAGCACCTTTTCCAACGTCGTCTTCTTCGCGTCCATGGGGCCGTCGTAGAACCCGTCCGGGTCGGGCACGCCCCAACCGGCATCACCGGCGCGGAACTCGTAGAGGTGGGTATCTGTCCAGCCCATGGCAGCCTGTATGACCGCATGCAGCCGGTCGAGCCTGATCTTCAGCGGCACCTCGATATGGCGCATCGGCTGCGGGTCGACGTCGTTCAGGATGATCCGGAGGCGGGCGATCAGGGTCATGCGGCTATCCTTTGCTCAGCCCGGGCCCAGTTCCAGGGCAATAGATCCGGCACCCGGGAGGCGGTCGTGCCAGGCAACCGGACGAGGACATCGGCGAGCCAGGCCTGAGGGTCGACATCGTTCATCTTGGCGGTGACGATCAGGGAATACATGAAGGCGGCGCGGTCCCCGCCGCGCTCGGAGCCGGCGAAGAGCCAGGACTTGCGGCCAAGGGCGATGCCGCGCAGCGCCCGCTCCGCGGCATTGTTCGTCAGGCAGATCCTGCCGTCCTCGAGGAACCCGGTAAAGGCTGGCCAGCGCTCCGCCTTGAACATGTAGTCGATCGCCTTGGCGACCGGGTTGTGCTTCGACAGCCGGTCGCGCTCGGCACGCAGCCAGTCATGAAGCTCCTCGACCAGAGGCCGGGACAGCTGGTGCCTGGCCGCCTGCCGTTTTGCAGCCGTCAGCCCGTTGATTCCGCGCTCGATGCCGAAGATCGCGTCGATACGGGCCACGGCCTCCAGCGCGACGGGGGAGATGTCATGGGCCGGCTTGCCCTTCCGGGCGTTCCCCTTGATATCGGCGAGCTCGAAGAACTTGCGCCGGGCGTGGCTCCAGCATAGCGCAGACTCGACCGGCCCCGGGTCACGGTCGGCGCGGTAGAGGTCGTTGTAGCCCCCATAGGCATCGGCTTGCAGGATACCCTGCCATCCGGCGAGATGCCGGTTCGGGTTGGTCATTCCTCGGTCGCGGGAGAACTGGAACAGCGCGGCAGGTGGAGCCCCGCCGCCGAAGGGTCGGTCATCCCTGACATAGGTCCAGAGCCGGGCGGTTTTTGTCCCGCCCTTCGCCAACAGCGGCACTGTCGTATCGTCGCCATGCAAGCGGTCGCCATCCAGAACATGGGCACCGATCAACGCATGGATCGGCTCCAGCGCGGCGGCGCAGGCGCCAACCTGGTCGGCGAGCGTCGACAGGCTGAGATCGACGCCTTCCCGGGCATAGCGTTCGGCCTGGCGATTGAGCGGCTGATGCTGTCCGAACTTCTCAAAGAGGATCGTCGCCAGCAGGTTCGGGCCAGCCCATCCGCGCGGCGTGGCGTGGAAGGGCGCCGGCGGTTGGCTGATCTTCTCGCAGGTCCGGCAGGTGAACTTCTCGCGGACGGTCTGGATCACCTTCCACTGCCGCGGGATCACCTCCAACGTCTCGGTGACGTCTTCCCCCATCTTCACGATGCGATCCGAGCCGCAGCAGGAACAGGCCGTGGGCGCCGCGATCACCACGCGCTCGCGCGGCAGATGCTCCGGGAAAGGCTTGCGCGCCGGGCGGCGACGTTTGAGCCCCGCGACGATCGTGGTCTTCGCCAGCTTCTCGGCGGCAATCTCGTCTTCGGTGGCCGCGGCTTCGAGTTCCTCGAGCTGCAATTCCATCTGGTCGATCAGTCGGGCGCGGCGTTCCGAGCTGTGGCCGTATTGCTCGCGTCGGAGCTTGGCGATCTCGAGCCGGAGATGCTTGATCATCGCCTCGGAGGTCGAGACCACCGCCCGGGTCTGCGCTAGCTCGCTCTCGGCGGCCTCGGCACGGGCCTCGGAGGCCGCGAGCGCGGCGCGCAATCTGGCAATCTCGGAAGCGTTGTTCGACATGGCCAAGACCTACCATGCCGGCATCGGAAAGCCCATGCAAATAGGGTCGATGAGGCCAATTTATCCCGCCTTTGCAGGGCGTTGGGTCCAGCGTGGATTGCGCCAGTCGATCCCCTCCAGAAGATAACCGAGCTGGGCCGCGGAGATCTGCACCGCCTCGCCGCTTCCACTGGTCGGCCAGATGAACTTCCCCGCCTCCAGCCGCTTGGTATAGAGCGACATGCCCACCCCGTCGTGCCAGAGAAGCTTGACCAGGTCGCCCTTGCGCCCGCGAAAGCAGAAGATCTCGCCGGCATGCGGATCGCGCCCCAGACCCTGCTGCACCGTCAACGCCAAGGTGTTCATACCGCGCCGCATGTCAGTCACTCCGCCCGCGATCCAGACGCGCACCCCCGCCGGGAACGCGATCATGACGGATCCAGGGCTTGCACGAGGCGCGCCAGCACCATCGGGTCAATCGTGGCCGCCACAGACAGGCGACGGCCATTCGCGAGGGTAATATCTGCCATCAGGACCTCGGCTGTCTCTGGCGTCGGAACCGGTGCAAACGGTCCGCCTTGATCCTCAGCTCCCTCAGGAGCGGCGATGGCCAACGGTGTGAACTGCGGTCGTGCATCGCCGCTCGTCAGCCTGCCTTCGCGGTATTGGCGACGCCAGCGCACCAGCAGGGTGCGGCCAATATCATGACGTCGGGCTGTCTCGGCGACACGCCCTCTACCGCCAAAGCTTTCTTCAACGATGCGCACCTTCTCTTCATCCGTCCAACGCCGACGGCGCCCGGTATCGGTGACAGAAAGGATCTCAATTTCGGGTCTGTATCTATGGTCGGACATAGCTCCGGACCTACGCCGCCTGCCTCAAGTCCGAAAGACGGTCCTCCCCGGAGCCTTACGATCATGAATACCGATCAAGGGTCTCAGTTCACGTCCTTCGCCTGGACGGACACGCTGCGTCGATCCGGCGTGCGCATATCGATGGATGGGAAAGGCCGCTTCCTGGACAACATCTTCATCGAGAGGCTGTGGCGCACCCTGAAATACGAGTGCGTCTACCTGCACGCTTGGGAGACAGGATCGGAGACGAAGGCGGCCATCCGGAAATGGATGACCTTCTACAACCACCAGCGCCCTCACTCAGCCCTCGGCGGCAAGCCACCGGCGCTGGTGTATTGGCAGAGAAATGATATCAACCAACCCGGTCAGCAGGTGCAACGAGTAGCTTAATTTACGTCAGATCCTGTCCAAGAGATGGGGAGTAGCTCAGAACCGCAAGACGATGGCCGCGATCCGCAAAATCTCGAACACGATGGGCGAAGCAATCTGGCAACCCGGTCTCGCGGCTGGTCAACCGGCTTCGCTTCTGGGCCGTCCCGTGGTCGAAGCGCCCGACATGCCTGACCCGGTGGCTGGCAATGCGCCGATCATCTTTGGCGATTTCGCGGAAGGCTACACCATCGCCGACCGCACTGGCTTCGAGATCCTGCGCGACGACTACACCGGCGCGGCCAATGGTATCGTGAAGCTGCACGCGCGCCGTCGCGTGGGTGGCCGTGTGACGCTGGGCGAAGCCTTCGCGAAGCTCAAGCTCGCCGCCGCGTAATACGGTGCTCACAGTGCAGCCCGCATATGAATGCACGATCCGTCACGGCAAGCTCGCCGTGACGCTTCGAGCCTCTTTGCGGGCTGCAACTACCCTTGAGCAAGCATTCGGCTTCGCGTCGCTCTTCCGAAAAATCCACGATCAGAGCTTCACGGCGTATAGGGCCGTGATCGAAGCTGCCGCGACCGATAGGCGCGAGGCTGATGCGCTTTTGCGATCCTTGTCGCGCGGTCCCTTGCGCGGCTTCATGGTGAGCGAGCAAGCGCGCCTGATGGGCTTCTGTGCAGCTCTGCTGCCGCAAGCGCCAGAAGGTGAGCGTCAAGAGCCTGAGGGCGGCGCGAGCAAGCCGTGGAGTGAGCTGTTCCAAGACCTCTACCGGCTAGGCACTGGCTGGCTCGAATGGACGCCCTCGGAAACGTGGAATGCCAGCCCGAGCGAGATCATCGCCGCTGTTGAGGCGCATTCCGAGAAGCTGGTCGCGCTCGCCGGTGGGGCAAGGGAAGAGACGCGCACTGTTCAGGGTAACAAGGCGCAGCGCGAGGCGAATATCGCTGCCGGTCTTGATCCTGAATTCGACCGGGAAGGGCTGAACCGGCTGAAAGCGAAACTGCGGAGCGAAAGACGATGAGCCGCCCGCCCCGTGCCTGCGCCTGCGGTCGCATTGTGCCGCACGGGCAGCTCTGCGTGTGCCAGATCGCGAGAAAGCGCGCCCGTGGCCGTCGCCATGACGCGAAGCGCCCGACCGCCGCCCAGCGTGGATACAATCACGAATGGCGAAAGGCGCGCGCCGAGTTCCTGCGTCTGTTCCCTTGCTGCGCCATGTGCGGCGCGTCCGCGACTGTGGTCGATCACATCAAGCCGCACCGGGGCGATGAGCGCCTATTCTGGGATCGCACGAACTGGCAAGCGCTCTGCGAGGGCTGCCACAACCGGCACAAGCAGCGCCAAGAGGTCGCGCCATGAGCGGCTTAAGGCGTCTCTGGCAAGCGGTTCTCTATCAGGCCGTTGACGATGCTCTGAACGGCGCTGCGCTCGATTCAAAGACTGTAAGGCGACGGAACATTGAGCAGGCGCGCGAACTACTCAGCACGCCGAGCCGTGATCTTGAGATGATCTGCGCTGGTGCCGGTCTGGAAATGGAAGGAGTGGTAAGGCGAATGAAAAAGCTCATCGCGGAAGCGCCGCCCGTTGACGAACTGGTCGCGGGCAAGACGGTGCGTCAAAGGGCCGAAATCGAAAATCGCGAAAAGCGGAAGCGCCCAAACCCGACATACACCTTTAAGGGCGAAACGCTCACGATTGGGGAATGGTCAAAGAAGGTCGGGATATCTGCCGGGGTGATCCGTGCTCGAATGCGCAACGGCTGGGCGTTCGAGAGAGCAATCACCACGAGCGTTGTTGAAGCGCGTTTGCAGGCACGCGAGAAGCGGAGTGAGCGCATCAAAGCGGCTATGAAGGGGCGCACTTGGGCGCGTGGCACGCCGCCGAGGATGATCACCCACGAAGGCGAGACGTTGACACTCGGCGAATGGGCCGAGCGTCTGGGCGTGACCAAACAGACAATCCGCAAGAGGCTCGCGAAAGGGCTGACTGTTAAGGGATAACCTACTTCCCGATAGCTTTTTTCATTCTCTCAACAAGCAAAACAAATTGTTCAAAGCCTTGGAAGCTTGAGTCCTTCAAAATCTGTTCGTCGTCAGAGTTGTCTTGCACTCCAAAAATTCTCTCGCTGAGGGCTTTTTTAAGGGCGGCTCTATCATCGTCGGGCAAATTGGCGATGAATGGATCGAATGCTTGAACTTGCAAGGAAAATGCTCTCGTCCTTTTCTCGTTGGCTCTGTGAAGGTTAGCCTGTTTGGAGGCATAGATCCCAAAAGATATAAGAAGCGCAGTAATTACGGCACTCTTTCCGATTTGGAGCCAGAACAAGGGTTCTGGTTCAACGATAGGCCTCAAACAAAGAAGGCTATAAAGCAGCCAAGCGATCGTTAGAACGATGCAGGCAACTGCGCCGCGTCGCCACCATTGAGCGGAAGAGTATTCTCGGTCCGCGATGCTCTTATAGCCGCCAATGACGCTATCGCGAGCGACAATCTTGTATAGCTCTAGTATTTTGTCATGAGCGTTTTCGGCTTCTTGGCTCATAGATTCGAAGAAGGAAATGAGCTGAGTCTGCTCATTAGAAGCATCTTCCTTCATCTCTCTAAAGAATTCGCTTAGATCGCCCCTCGCGGCGTCCTGAATCTCTTTAATTGTGTTTGCCGCGCTCGTTTTGCTAGAATTAACAAGCTCGGTAAATTCTTTTGATTGGGTGTTCAATGTGTTGGTTTTCGTAGTTCTCCATTCGTCCAGCTCCGCCTCGAATTCTTTAGCCGATTGAGATGCTGCCTCGCTCATCTCATTAATCCGATGGGCTGCCGCAGCGATTTCATGAGCGGTTTCTTCGGTTCTATTTCTATAAATCGCTAGGGTCTTCTCTGTCGTTCTTGCGAACTTTTCAAAACGAGACGTTGCAGCGTCCAGATCGGCACGTTGTGTCGATCTAGAAAACTTCAATGAAGTTATCTGATATAGTGACGAGATCGTCTGTTCGATTTGCGTATTCGCATCAACAAGGTGTTGGGGGTTCTTGGTGTTAGAAAATCCTCTAACGCTATTCAAAACCCCTCCGTTTATGATCTGCTGGTTGATAGTATTCAGCGAGCTGATCGGAGCAAGATCGGGATCGAGATCGTTCAAGGCTTGTTTTATGACCTTAACGACTTTTTCGAGTCTTATCCACTCTAAGGCGAGGTCGGAATCTTCGATCTCAATATCTACGTCTAGCGCTTTCTCAATGGCGTCGAGCGTGGCGTGTATGGGATGTTTCGCGAAATTGTCTTGCCAACGTGTCATTCTCAAGCTCCGAAAGAATCATTCGTGTGAGATTGACTTGCGAGCCGTTTGCGATCAAGCACAACGCTTTTCACGCGCCTGTTGCATGGGCGGGTCCGTCCAAACTTTTCAAAGAAGCGGAGGACCGGCGGGGGGAGGTCCGCGCACGATCTACGCTAAATAACTTTTTGAAGCCTGAGTCGCCTCAGTCAGCCTTCAGTCTCGTCCAGTCTCCACGTTCAACCCAGTCAGAAATGGAGTTTTTGATGGAGTCCCACATGATCGTGTTGAAGTTCGACTTGTGCCAAATCGGCTGGTTAAGAGGCCGGTCGATTGGGCTGGGCACCCAGCGCAACTCTAGCGGATTGATCATAACCCGTCCGTAAAAGTAGGTGACGAGACTCCCGACGCACATACCGTTGTTCCAACGCTTACCTGTTACGTCGATTACGAACATGATTTTCTTGCCAGCAGACGGAGCTAGGCTATTGATCGGGTCTTGCGGTCGTTCGATGATTTTGAACCCGGCGATTTCCAACTGATCTGTTGCGTAATCTCTGACTTCGCCGATGTTGGTCCAGCATCCGTTTTGTGCATTGTCGATAACTTCAACCCATGCGCCGTCGAAGTCTGCCGGTGTCCACGCCGTATCGTCGGCGTTTGCGCTGGTGCAGGTTGTGGCAGTTATCAGTGTGGCGAGTGCGGAAATGATAAAGCGTTTCAATCGGAAGCCCCTCTAACCCATCTCAGGGGACTATACCTCGCGAAGTCGTGAGGGCAATCGGTCCCGGCAGGCACGGGCGATGCGCCCGGTTCGCCGTTCATATTGCCTCTTCAAAGCTCGACCGACTGTTGCTATAATGCAACAGTATTCCCTTTGACGAGTTTCAGTATGTCTGCCGTTTCTGTTCCCGAGCTGAAAGCCCAGCTCAACCTTGATCATGATCTTGACGACGCATTGCTCGCCCTCAAGATCGACGCCGCCGAAGCCTATGCTGCGAGCTTCATCGGCACTGCCATTCCCGAGCCTGTTCCGGCTGCGATCCGCCAAGCTGTGCTGATGCTCGCTGCGCACTGGTATGAGACCCGCGAGGCCGCACTGACCGGCGGCTCTGCCTATGTCGTGCCGTTCGGTGTGCATGACCTTCTGCAAGCGCACCGGGCTTGGGTGGTCTGACATGGCGCGCGAGAAGGATTTGAACGCGCAGGCTGCACGGCTTGCAAAGCGGCTTAACGCCATTCCGAGCGCCATTCTCGAACGAGTGCGACCGGCAGTCATTCAATCCGCCGAAGAGCTGGCGCATCTCGCGCGGACGCTCGCGCCGGAAGATGAGGGCGATCTGAAAGCGTCTATCGTCGTGACGCCGCCCGGTGCCGAGACGCCCGCTTACGCCGAGGGTGGCGGGAAGCGCAGGGCAGGGGCCAATCAGGCGCTTGTCACGGTGGGCAACCCTGAGCAACGCCACGGGCATCTCGTTGAGTTCGGCACGGCCCCGCATATCAACGGCGGGCAGTTCGAAGGCTCGCAGCATCCCGGCACTGAGCCGCAACCGTTCCTCTTGCCTGCAACCCGGCTGACGCAGGATCGCGCGAAGCGCCGGATCGGGCGGGCAATCGGCAAGGCTGTGCGTGAAGCGGCGAAAGGGGGCAGCGATGCTTGATCCCGCCCTCGCGTTTCAAACCGCTATCCGCTCCACGTTGATCAACGCGCCCGAGGTGGTCTCGCTGGTCGAAGCGTCGAACATTCGCGCTGGTCAGGTGCGCGGTGAGCGGCTTCCCTCGGTGGTGTTTTCCGACGCTCGCACCGAATACCTGGGCTGCGCTTCCGGGTCTCAGCGCCTCGCGCGCGTTTACCTCACTCTTCATGTCTGGGCGGTTGAAGACGGCCCGGATACGGCGCGCCAGATCGGCGCGGCAGCGTATCACGCGCTTGAGTTCGGCCCTGCCGATAGCTCCGAGATTGACGTGGACGAATGGCACGCGCCGAGCGTGGTCTGGCTGCGTGACCCCAAGCCAGAGCTGAGCCTGACGCATGGCGTAATGACCCTTGAGGCAGTTGTGCGGTGGAAGGTCTGAGCGATGAAATCTGGTAAGCTGACCAACCTGATTGAGCTGCAACGGCTGAGCGAGACGGTGAACCCGTCCGGCTCGGTGTCGAGTGAATGGACAACCTACGCGACCGGGCGAGCTGAGCTGCGGCAAGCGGGCATCTCCGAGTTTCTGACGACCTACGGGGAAGGTGTGAGCAACAACGCGGTGTTTCTTATCCGGTGGCTGCCGGGTGTGTCTGTCGCGGATCGGATCGTGTGCGATGGCATCGCGTGGAATGTCGTGGCGATTGCCGAGATCGGGCGCAGGCGAGGGCTTGAGCTGCGCGCGGTGGCTGCATGAGCGTGCATCAACGCGGCATCAAGCCCAGCCTCTCGCCTGACTCCGAGGCTCTGACGAAGGCCCCGCAGGTGCCGTCTTACTTCAGCGCCCATGCCAAGACCGAATGGAAACGGATCATGCCGCAACTCATCGCGCGCAGGATCATCACCAAGGCTGATCTCGCGGGCGTCGAAGCCTATTGCTCGGCGGTGGGTATCTGCCGCCAGATCGAGGAACAGCGCGCGGGCGGTCTGATCGATCCGAAGCTCTTCGGTGTCTGGAACCGGGCGGCGCAGACCGCGCGTCAGCTCGCGAGCGAATACGGTCTCACGCCGACCTCGCGCGCTCGGATCGGCTCGGCTGCGCCCGATGAACCCGACGCCGACGACCCGCTTGCGGTGTGATCATGGCAAGCACCTATCCCGAATGGGTCATGGATAGCTCGCCGATTGACGACCCGCTCGGCTATGGCGAGCGGGCGGTGCAGTTCCTGCGCCGTCTTCGCCACCCTGCCAGCTCTGCACCGAAGCGCGCTTTTCAGCTCGCCCCGTGGCAAGAGCGGATCGTTCGGCGCATCTACGGGCCACGCAACGCGGATGGCTCGCGCGTGGTGAAGATGGTCTTCCTGATGATCCCGCGCGGGAACCGGAAGACCTCGCTCGCCGCTGCGCTGGCGCTGTTGCACTTGCTCGGCCCCGAGAAGCTGCCCGCCGGTCAGATCATCTTCGCGGCCAGTGATCGCGAGCAGGCGGGCATCGGCTTTCGCGAGTCTGCCGAGATCATCCGGCAAGACAAGCGCCTTGAGGCGGTGACGCGCCTCTACGACGCGCACAACGCACCGAAGGCGATCAAGAGCGCCCTTGATGGCTCGACGCTCAAGGCGGTGTCTTCGGACGGGCGCGCGCAGCACGGCACGACGCCGACCTTCGTTCTCGCCGATGAGATTCACACTTGGCAGGGCCGCGACCTTTGGGAAGCGCTGCAATCGGGCATGGCGAAGCGGGCAGGCGGCCTGACCGTGATCGCGACGACTGCCGGTCGCGGAAACGAGGGACTTGCCGCCGAGACATACAACTATGCGCGCGGTGTCGCGCTTGGTCAGATCGTGAACCCCGAGTTCTTGCCGATCCTCTTCGAGCCTGAGCCGGGTGAGGATTGGGAAGACGAAGCCCTATGGCATCGGGTGAACCCCGGCCTCGCGCATGGCTTCCCTGATCTCGAAGGTCTGCGCTCGCTGGCGCGCAAGGCGAAGGATAGCCCAAGCGAACGATACAGCTTCGAGCAGTTCAACCTGAATCGCTGGCTCGGGAATAGCCGCGATCCGCTCTTCGACTTCGAGGCCTATGATGCCCGGTGTTTTGAGGATGACGAGGAAGACCTTGAGCAACTGCCATGCTGGCTCGGCGTGGACCTGTCGCGCTCGGGCGATCTCACGGCGGTTGTGGCCGCGTTCCAGCACCCGGACGGGCAGGTTACGCTCCGGCCCACGTTCTTCGTGCCGGGGGAAGACCTCAAGGCGCGTTCCGACCGCGACGGGGTGCCTTATCAGCAATGGGCCGACGCTGGCCTGATCCGCCTGTGTTCCGGTCCCATCATCGATGAAGAGGCGGTTGAAGATGAGATCCGCGAGCTTTGTGCGCGCTATGACGTGCAAGAGATCGGTTTCGATCCGCACCTCGCGCAGCGGATCATGCAGCGGCTTTATGATGACGGTCTGCCCGTGGTCGAGGTGCGGCAAGGGCCGCTGACGATGGGTGCAGCCGGTGCCGATCTTGAGCGGATCGTGAACGGCAGGCTTGTGCGCCATGACGGCCACCCGGTCTTGCGCCAGCACCTCGCGAGCGTGGTCGCGGTGCGCACCGATAGCGGGCTGGTGAAGATGCACAAGGGCCGCAAGACCGACCGCATTGACGGTGCGGTCGCGGCCGCGATGGCCGTCTATCGCCTGACCCTCGGGCAAACCAACCTGAGTAACTACAACGCGCCCAGCTCGGGCGGTCTTTTCGTGTTTTGATGAGTGAGTTTGAGTGATGAATGACGTTAATCTGCCCGGTCTAATTGTTCCTGTCGAAGCCCGGATCGACAAGCTTGAGAAAGCGCTGAAGCGCGCGAACAAGGCGCAAGCGCGGACTGCGCGCCAGATGGAAAACCGGGCGAAACGCTCGGCTGAGAAAATGGCGAAGAGCTATGAGAGCTTCGGCACGAAGGCAGCGGGCGCACTTGGCAAGCTGCCGCTGCCCGGTCTGGGAGTCGGTATTGCCGGTCTGGCTGGGGCTGGAATCGGCGCGGGACTTGGCATTGCTGCCGGTCAGGTGCGCCAGACGGTGCGCGGCATCGCGGAGATCGGAAACGAGGCGCGGCGCGCCGGGGTCGCGGTCGAAGACTTTCAGCGCTGGCAGTATGTCGCGGAACAGAACCGCGTCAGCGTGGATGCTTTGACCGATGGCTTCAAAGAGTTGAACCTTCGGGCTGACGAGTTCATTGCGACCGGCAAAGGCTCGGGTGCAGATGCCTTCCAACGTCTCGGCTATTCGGCAGCCGAGCTTTCTAAGAAGTTGAAAGACCCGAGCAAGCTCTTCTTGGAGATCATCGGGCGGCTTGAGACGTTCGACAAGGCGGCGCAAATCCGCATCGCTGACGAGGTGTTCGGCGGGACAGGCGGCGAGCGCTTCGTGGAGATGCTGAACCGTGGGCAGGCCAGCATCTCGGCGATGATGGGCAAAGCGTCGGTCTTGACCGAGAAGCAGATCAACAAGGCCGACGCGCTGGACCGACGTTATAGCGCGCTGACCGAGAGCATTCATCGCGGTTGGCAGCGGGCAGCGCTCGGGGCAGCCGACTTCGCGGCACAGATTCTGAACCTGCGCCTTGAGGGCGACAAGCTCGCCGCAAGTGACCTGTTCCGCAATGGCGCGCAGGCCCCGCAAATCCTCGGCCCGAAGGTTGCCGCAGCGCTGGATAGTAACTCGCAGGCGGTCGAGGATAATGCGCGCGAGATCGGCGATCTTCTGGCGCTCTATGAGCGCTTCACGGCGCAGTCGGATGCGCTCGCGCCCTACCTGCAACGGGTTTCGAATGAGCTTGAGCGCGTGGGTGATACGCAGGCAGCCGATACGCTCTTCGAGGCCGCAGGGGCGATGCAGCGCCTTTCCGAGAAGTTGGATAAGGGCGAGATCAGCGCGAGCGACTTCGAAGCCCAGATGGGCGACCTGATCAAGAAGGCGCAAGACGCGCTCAGCGCGGTTACTGATCTCGACGCTTCCCCGACCTTCTCAAAAGTCATCGGGCGTCTTGGCGACCTTTGGGACGCGCTCGAAGGTGTGCGCGCGAAAGCTGCCGAGGCGCGTGCCTCGCTTCCGGGTGGGTCTCTCCCGATGACGAGCGGGCAGGGACTTACGGTTGCGGATATCGAAATGCCGCCCGGTGAGTTCGCGCCGACAAGTTCGCCACGCCCCAAAGCTGCGCCGCCGATGATCTCGGAGAACGTCGCCACGCCGAAGAAAGGCGGCGGTGGACGCTCGCACGACAACTACGCGCGCGCCCTTGCTGACATGCAGAACGAACGCGCGGCACTCGACGCTGAGGCCGTTGCATTGATCGCGGCTGCGGCTGCCGGGAAGAGCTATGGTGACGCCGTGGAGTTCGCGCGCAAGAAAGCCGAGCTGCTTGCTGCCGCCCAGCGGGACGGGAAGTCGGTTACGCCTGAACTGAGCGCCGAGATCGACCGGCTCGCACAGAGTTATGTCGAAGCGGGCAACCGGGCGGAGCAAGCCGCTGACAAGCTCAAGAAGGTCGAGGAAAGGGGGCAGGCCGGGGCGAGTGCGCTCGCTGACCTCTTCGGCTCGGTCTTGGACGGCTCTGCGAGTGCCGAGGAAGCGCTATCGGCTCTTCTCATGCAGATGGCGAAGGCACAGCTCAATCAGCTCTTCAGTGGTGCCGCCAGTGGTGGCTTCATGACGTGGCTTGGTGGGTTGCTCGGATTTAGCGCAGGTGGCTACACCGGTGACGGTCACAAGTTTGAACCGGCGGGCGTGGTCCACAAAGGCGAATACGTCCTGAGCAAAGCTGCGACCGAACGTCTTGGCGTGGATAATCTCGACGCGCTCCACAGCGCCGCGCTGAAAGGCTATAGCTCGGGCGGTCTTGTCGGGGCGGCAGTTCCGTCGAAGTCGCTCGCAAGCGGCTCTCAGGGCGCGTCTGGTGTCTCGGTCAGCTACGCGCCGACGATCACCGTGGAGGGAGGTGGCGGATCGCCCGAGATGAACCGCGACCTTGCCGACAAGATCGCAAAGGCGACCGAGCGCAGCTTCCGCAGCGTGGTGCAGGATGAGATGCGCAAGCAGATGCGACCGGGGAACATGCTGAATAGCCGGTCGGTGGCCCGCTGAGGGGAAGCCGCAGAAACGCCGCAGGAAGGGTCTTCCTTGTCCGCAGGGTGGTAGGGTGGCCGAAAGGGGTGCCTCTGGACTCTAAGGGGCCTCCCAGAGTCTCTGAGAGGGCGAAGACGTCCTGAGCCGCGGGAAAGAGCGGGCGCAGCCCGCGATTGACCGTAGGATGGAGGGAGATTGACCGGGGTTTCACGATTGACTCGTGAGTGTGAGGCAAATTTCGGCATCTTAGTATTAACTGTGTATATATACATACTATTACTAAGAGGGCGAAATCTGTCTCACCGTCCCCGCTCGAATGCTGTTCCGGCCTCATAGAAAATTGTCTCACACCCTCGGTAAAGCTTCGCCGCTGCCGCTGGGCGGAAAATGTCTCACGCATTTTGTGGGTAGACAGGTAACCGTTAACGGTTTACAAGGTTGCATCGAAACCAAGTGATAGGTCCAAAAGAATGAGTAATCATGTCCGTCTTCCGGCTGAACGAATTGAACAGCTCCGGCTGATCGCCGAAGCGAAAGGAAAGAGTATCGCCGAGGTCGTTGGTGATTTCGTGCGTGGTGAGATCGCGGCGGGAACCATACCCGCCGGTGTTCCCGGTGTCGAAATCGAGAAGTCCGGCCCAGAGCTTATCATTCGCTCGAAAGGCTTCGAGGCGACGGTCTCGCTCTCTGAGGGCAGGGAGATCGCCGGTCTTCTGAAGAATGGCGCAGTTTCCGAAGCAGAGCGTAAGCAACGCCGGATTGAGGGGGTCGCAGGCTTGAGCGGTATTCGCGTCAAGCGCGCGGGAAATGGCCTTAAGATAGTTTCGCCGATTTCCGGGAGGGAGTTCCCGCTCAGTCTCGATGTAGCCGTCGATGTGGGTGAGCAGATCGAGCGCTCCGCAAAATGAAAGCAGGGGCCAGCGCGCCAACGCTAAGCCCCTGAAAGTTCTCTCTTATCGCTGACAAAAGATATGACAAAACCAGTAGCTCCGCAACCTCCATCTTTGACACCGCAGCCCGGTGATGGTGTTCCAAAAATTCGGGCATGGATGAATGCTATGTTTCCCAACGGCTTCACTCCAATGACGGCGCGCGCCTATACGTCGGAACTCTACAAGTCGAAACCCGCAGACGCCGTTGACGAAAACGAGTGGTATGATCGCCTATCTGCCGATCAGCGGGAAATAATGAAGCTAGCGAAATATCAAAAGGACGCAGATCCGAAGGTTAAGGCGGCTCGGAAGGCCAAGCGCGCCAAAGACCCAAAATACCAGCAGAAACTCGCAGATAAGCGGGCAAAATACGCTCAGGAAGTCGAGGCTCAGGGGCGAGAAGTTCGCGGATATCGACACGGAGGACCACCGTCACCCGCCGCGAAAAAGGCAGAGAGGAATGAGCGGAATAAACAGTGGCGTGCCCGCATCCGCGACGACCTCTCATCCGGTCGCAACCCATTCGACGCAGATAAGACGCCGATCGCTCATGAGGTAGCGCGCATACTCTTGGAGAGAGAGATTTTTGATCTGACCAATGACACCTCCGATATTGCCGAAATCTTCGAGCTGACACCGGCAGACGCACTCAAGAAGGTCATGAGCGCGAAAGAAACCCTGCGAACCGCTAAGGCGATCAGCACGAAGAAAGGCACAATCGTTCTGCGGACAGACGCAAGCGCAGGTCTCAAGAACCTGCCTACCTATGGCATTGTTTGAGAGAGAACGCGTTCCTTGGGGCGGATATGCGGCGCGTAAGTAACCGCTTACTTATGTAAGTCATTGAAAGTAACCAAAATATTTGTTGCGCGACGATTCGCGTCGTGTCTATCTAGTGGCGTAGAAACCAGAGGGGCGAGCGATGCCGCATTTTATCGAGACAGAGAAGTTCAGCGAGCTGGTCGAGCAGATCGTGAAGGGCGTAACGGAGGGCGTGCAGGGGCTGCCGGATCACCGGTCAGTGGTCGCGCAGGCACTCGCCGAGGCGAGCATTCTGCCGGACGTATGCCGCGAGGACTTTGCGGACGCCGATGCGGCTTGAGCCAAGAGGGTGCTTACGAGGGACAGGGGGCGGGGCCAAAGGGTCTCGCCCTTTTTCAATTCAGCGACGAATCCGGCCCACGTGTTACACACACAAGACTGTAACACATGCGATCCGAGGCGGTTCGCTAAGTGCTTGATATTGCTGAAAAAAGGAGAGTGGCTGGGGCGGTAGGATTCGAACCTACGGTGCGCGGTACCAAAAACCGGTGCCTTACCACTTGGCTACGCCCCAACGTGGGGGCTATCTAGCCAAGCTCGCGCGGGGCTTCAAGAGGAAAATCCGACAAATTTCGATTGCGCGTCCCGCGTCGCTACGGCAAGCGAGGCGGCATGGAAAAATGCGATGTTGTGATACTTGGCGCGGGGGCGGCCGGGCTGATGGCCGGGATCGAGGCGGCACGGCGCGGGCGGTCGGTGCGGGTGCTCGACCATGCGCGGCGTCCGGGCGAGAAGATTCGAATCTCCGGCGGCGGGCGGTGCAACTTCACCAATCGTCTGCTGACCCGGCAAAACGCGACCGAGCGATTCCTGTCGCGCAATCCCCGCTTCGCGCTCTCGGCGCTGTCGCGTTACACGCCCGCGGATTTCATCGCGCGGCTCGATGCGGCAGGGATCGCCTGGCACGAGAAGCATCTGGGGCAGCTCTTCTGCGACGGGAAGGCGACGCAGATCATTGACCTGCTGCTGCGCGACCTGCGCGCGGCAGGCGGCGTGCTGTCGCTCGAGACGGAGATCGAGCGGGTGGCGCGCGAGGGCGAGGGCTTCCTCGTCACAACTTCCCAAGGCCCGATCCGCGCGGCTTCGGTGATCGTCGCGACAGGCGGCAAATCTATCCCGAAGATGGGGGCAAGCAGCCTGGGCTACGAGATCGCGCAGACGTTCGGCCTCGATATCGTGGAGACGCGGCCCGCTCTGGTGCCGCTGACCTTCGCCGAGCAGGATCTGGCGCGCACCGCGCCGCTGTCGGGGCTCGCGCGGCCCGTCGATCTGCGTCTCGGCAAGACGCATTTCGCGGAGGATCTTCTGTTCACCCATCGCGGGCTGTCTGGCCCGGCGATCCTGCAAATCTCCAGCTATTGGCGCGAGGGCGAAACGCTCAAGGTCGATCTCGCGCCGGGCAATGATATCGCAGCGGCCCTGTCGGAGCAGCGCGACGCGGCGGGCCGGCAGGCGCTGCACAATGCGCTCGCGCGGCATCTGCCCGAGAAGCTGGCGCATTTCGTCGTGGCGGAGGCGAAGCTATCGGGGCGGCTGGCCGAGCAATCGAACAAGGACCTCGCCAAGCTCGACGATCAGATCCATCGCTGGCAGGTGCGGCCTGTGGGCTCGGAAGGCTATCGCACGGCGGAGGTCACACTGGGCGGTGTGTCGACCGATGCGCTCGATGCGAAGACGATGGAGGCAAAGCAGGTGCCGGGGCTCTATTTCATCGGTGAAGTCGTCGATGTGACCGGCTGGCTCGGCGGCTACAACTTCCAATGGGCCTGGGCCTCGGGCTGGGCTGCGGGGCAGGTGGCCTGACCACGCGCCTCTTCCTCTTGGGAGAAATATCCCGGGGGGCCCAAAGGGCGGGGGCAGAGTCCCCTCCCTCTTAAGTTTTATCGCCCTCCGGCGACGGAGGCAGAGCCCCCCTCTCTTAAGTTTTGTCGCCCTCCGGCGACGGGGGCAGAGCCCTCTCCCGGATCGGTTTCTATACCGTCGGGCCTTACCGCCCGACCGCGACGTAATCCGCGAAGCCCGCTTTCCTCACGTCCTTCTCGGCGTAGATGTTGCGCAGGTCGGCCATGCGCGCGGTCTCCATCGTCGTGGCCAGCTTGTTCAGGTCGAGCGCGCGGAACTCGTTCCACTCGGTCAGGATCACCACGCAATCGGCCTTCTCGGCTGCCGCATAGGCGTCGTCCATCCAGGACACGCCCGGCAGCAGCGCCTCGCCCTCGCGCTTGCCCTGCGGGTCGACCACGCGGACCTTCGCGCCGCCGCCCACCAGTGCGGGCACGATGGTGAGGGCAGGGGCTTCGCGCATGTCGTCGGTGTTTGGCTTGAAGGTCACGCCATAGATCGCGATCGTCTTGCCATTGACCGAGCCTCCGCAGAGATCGACGACTTTCTCGATCATCCGGCGCTTGATGTCGTCGTTTACCTTGATGACCGTCTCGACGATCTCCATCGGGCAGGAATAGTCCTGACCGATCCGCGCCAGTGCAGCCGTATCCTTCGGGAAGCACGAGCCGCCATAGCCGGGGCCGGCGTGCAGGAACTTGTTGCCGATCCGGCCATCGAGCCCCATGCCGCGCGAGACCTGCTTGATATCGGCGCCGGTCTTCTCGCAGAGCCGCGCGATCTCGTTGATGAAGGTGATCTTCGTCGCGAGGAACGCATTCGCCGCGTATTTGATCATCTCGGCGGTTTCCAGATCGGTATAGAGGACCGGAAATTCGCGCAGGAAGAGCGGACGGTAGATCTCGCCCATCACTGCCTCGGCCTTCTCCGAGGTGGTGCCGACGACGACCCGGTCGGGCCGCATGAAATCGTCGATCGCCGCGCCCTCGCGCAGGAATTCGGGGTTCGAGGCGACGTCGAACTCGATATCGGGGCGGGTCTTGCGCACGACCTCCGCGACCTGACGGTTGGTGCCCACCGGCACGGTCGATTTCGTCACGATCACCGCATAGCCGGTCATCGCGTTGGCGATCTCCTCGGCGGCGGCCATCACATAGGTCAGATCGGCATGGCCGTCGCCGCGCCGCGTCGGCGTGCCGACCGCGATGAAGACCGCATCGGCGTCTGCCACCGCAGCCTTGAGGTCGGTGGTGAAGGAAAGACGCCCGCCTTCCACATTCTTCACCATCAATTCGTCGAGCCCCGGCTCGTAGATCGGCACGCGGCCGCCCTCGAGCATTTCGATCTTTGCGGGGTTCTTGTCGACGCAAACGACCTCATGGCCGAAATCCGAGAAACACACCCCCGAGACAAGGCCAACATAGCCCGTGCCGATCATCGCGATTTTCATATTCTCGTCCTTGCCTGTGCTGTATCGGTGCCTTGATTCCCGGGCGGCGAAATTGCAAGCCAGTTCCGGGCAAGTTCTCGTAATTCTTTCCAGAATCCACGCTGCTCCAGAAGCGCAGAATGGTGTCATATGCTGCGTTAAACACGAATTGTGGGCATTTCATGCAAGAAAAGTGCCAAAGTGCAACAGTCTTCGCCTCTGCGTGAATGGGCCGTGTATTTCACTCTTTGCAATCCCAGGAAGCTGTGTAAGTCTCGCCGGGAAGCTGCCAGAAAAGTCCGGCGGCTCCCTACGGTAATGACGGAGATTACTATGAAAAAGATCGCTACCATCGCCCTGGCCCTCGGCCTCACCGGTTCGACCGCTTTTGCTGGCGGCTACACCGCTCCGGTCGTCGAGCCCGAGCCCGTTGTGGTTGAGCAGTCGTCGTCCTCGAACGCCGGCATCATCATCCCGGTTCTGCTGCTGCTCGGCGTTGCTGTCGCAGCCTCGAACAACTAATTTCGGTTAACACCGAATTGGAAGGGGCCGGACGATTACGTTCCGGCCTTTTTCATTTCCGGAGATACGGGGTAGGGCCTGACGCTCCGGGGACACCGAAAAGCCCGCGCTTGGCGCGGGTTTTTCTTTTGCGGGAAGGACCGGATTTGCCATGCGTCGAGTGCCGCTGCTGTGGCCGGACGACAGGCCCCGTCATCTCGCGAAAAGCAAAACTGGACGTTGGGGGCATCCGCCGGGTAAATCCGCTTTGGACTGCGTGAGAGGGAGACCCGCATGAGCCAGAGATTTACCCGCCGTGAGAGTTTCGCCCTTGCCGCTGGTGCCGCCGCCTTGGCCGCGCCGCCTGTGCTGGCCGCAGAGCCCGAGGTTACGCTGCGCCTGCATCAATTCCTGCCGCTGACCAGCTTCGTGCCCGCCCATATCCTCACTCCTTGGATCGCGGCGGTCGAGGAGGCGTCGCAGGGCCGGGTGCGCATCCAGCATTACCCCTCGATGCAGCTGGGCGGGACACCGGCCGATCTCATCGATCAGGTCACTGACGGGGTCGTCGACATCGTCTGGACGCTGCCGGGTTACACGCCGGGACGGTTCCCGCGCACCGAGGTGATGGAGCTTCCCTTCCTGGTCGCCGAGGCCGAGGCCGCGTCTGCCGCGCTGTGGGAACTGGCGCAGGCGGAGATGGTCGATACGGATTTCCGCGACATTCACCTGCTGGGGACCTGGGTGCACGGGCCGGGCGTGATCCACGCGAGCAAGTCCGTGCGCGCGATCCCCGATTTCGAAGGGCTGAAACTGCGTGGGCCCTCGCGGGTCACGACGAAGCTGCTCGAGCATTTCGGCGCGACGGCTGTCGAGATGCCGGTCCCGGCTGTGCCCGCAGCACTCTCGCGCGGGACGATCGACGGGGCGCTCCTGCCTTGGGAGGTCTCGGCCTCGCTGCGGATCGGCGAGCTGGTCCATCACCACACGCAATTCGCAGGCCCCTCGATCTACACGGCGAGCTTCATTCTCGCGATGAACAAGGACCGCTACGCCGCGCTCGACCCCGATCTGCAGGCCGCGATCGACAGCGTCTCGGGCATTGAGTTCTCGGCGCAGGCGGGACACCTGCAGCAGGCCGAGGATATCCCCTCGCGTCAGGCCGCCATGGATCTGGGCAATGAGATCATCACGATCCCGGCCGAGGATACGTCGATCTGGAAAGATGCCTCGCAGCCGGTGATCGACGCATGGGTTGCCGAGATGGAAGAGAAGGGGGTGCCGGGTGAAGAGTTGCTGAGCTCCGCCCGCGCCTTGATCGAGAAACATTCGTTCTGAGGTTGGAGCGCGGTGAGCTGGTTCGTGGGCGCCGATCTGATCCGCATCGCGCTGATCGTGACGGTCCCGGCGCTGGCGCTTCTGCCGCTCTGACGCGGTGCCGCAAAAGAGCGGTGATTTCTGGGCGCTTCTGTGCGAGCATGATGCCGAGGAGGACCGCCCATGACCGATATTACCAGCGATTTCAAAGGGCAGACCGTGATCTGCACCTTCGAGATGACGCCCGCCACAGCCGACGAGTTGATGGAGAAGCTGCAAGCCGCCTATTCCGAGGTGATCTCGAAAGCGCCCGGTTTCATCGGCGCGGGGCTGCATATGAACGACGCGCGCACGCGGATCGCGACCTATTCGAAATGGAACGAGCGGGGCGACTATCAGGCGATGTTGCGCAGCCCCGAGATGATCGAGCGCAACCGCGTGATCTACACGCTGTGCCGCAATTTCGAACCGGTGATGTACGAGGTGTCCGCCGATTTCTGACGGACGAGCGCTCGCATTGCTGCGCTGCCGAAATGGTTGCGCGGAGAGGGAACTTGATGGCCCGCATCGCGTTGATGTGAAAAGACATATCGGAGTGACATCATGGAAAGCGTTCTGCAAGCAATCGGCACGGTCGGCCTGATCTTTCTCGTGCTCGCAGGTCTTCTGGCGGGCTGGATCGCGAGCGTCGTCTCGGGCGGGCGTCACAAGGCTGCCTATCTGGCGATCGGCGTGGTCGGCGCCCTCATCACCCCCTTTATCGTCGCCCTTCTGGGCGGGGCGGTGCTGGCGGCAGGCGGGCTGCTTGCGATCGTCGCCATCGCGCTTGTCGGCGCGGTCATCGTGCTGATCATCGGCAAGATGATCCTCGACTGACGCAGGCGGCGCGCGCCTCAGGGCAAAGGTCCGCCGCGCGCCAGCCACCATCCCAGCTTCAGGTAAGCGAACCCTTCGCGGGCGCGGGCCTTCGCGCTCGCCCGGTGCGGCGGACAGTCCGCGCGCGCCCGCAACCCCATCCGCCGCGCAATCACCACCGCGCGCGGCGCGTGATAGGGATCGGTGACGATGGTCACCTCGTCGCTCTCCAGATGCGCCCGTGCGAAGCCGATATTCTCGTAAGTGCTTGTCGAGCGATCTTCGAGAAAGATCGCCTCGGCCGCCACGCCTTCCGCGCGCAAGATCCGGGACATCACCTCCGCCTCGCTCGGCGGATGCCGTCCGACACCTCCGCAACAGATCACCCGCTCCGCCGCGCCTGCGTGCCAGAGCGCCGCCGCGTGACGGGTGCGCCGCAGCAATGTGGGCGAGGGGGCTTCTTGCGCCCAAACCGCTGCACCAAGGATCAAAATCGCTCTCATTTCGTTGAGCTAAAGGTCCACACTGCCGGCGACAAGGCTGGCAGCTGTGTTATGATCACGAAAAAGGGAGGTTAACATGCGTTTCATTTTTCTTGCCGCGCTGCTGGGTGCCGCGCCTGTTTTGGTCGAGCCCGCTTTCGCCGAGCCGGTCAATATTCGCCCCGACGTCATGTCCGTCACGGTCGACACTGCCAATGGACCGGTCGAGATCAAGCGGATTCAGGATAACGAGAACAAGCTGGAGGGCGACTGGGCCAAGACCTCGCGCCCCTGTCCGAGCTTCTGTATCCAGCCGATGATCCCGGCCCCCGGCGTGACCCCGGTGGGTGAGCTGGAGATGCTGGAGTTTCTTAAAGATCCCAACGTGGTGGTCGTCGACGGGCGGGTGCCCCGCGATTTCGAGGGCGGCGCGATCCCCGGTGCGGTCAGCATCCCCTATACCCAA
The DNA here is from genome assembly GCF_058105145.1 of Thioclava sp. ISO4. Lineage (NCBI taxonomy): Bacteria > Pseudomonadati > Pseudomonadota > Alphaproteobacteria > Rhodobacterales > Paracoccaceae > Thioclava > Thioclava sp. ISO4. Next base: position 3,508,784 of record NZ_CM176571.1, on the reverse strand, counting down.
GCCGCCGACCGTCTGGGCGAGTTGGGCTGTGAACCCGATTTCGAGGGCTTCATCTGCGACGGCGAGGACGTGAAATCGGTCGCGCTTTACTGCAACGGCCCGTGGTGCGGCCAGTCGCCCGCCGCCGCCCGCCGCATGATCGAAGCCGGTTTCCCGGCGGAGAAGATCTATTACTACCGCGGCGGGATGCAGCAATGGCGGCTGCTGGGGCTGACGGTCACGGAGTAAAATCTCAGCGCGTGCAACATCGTTTCGCCGCAATGTCTGACTAGCTTGGACCCGTTAATTTTTGACGGGTCCATAGATGCTTGATCTATTAGCGAATAGTGAATTTCCTTCGCTCGCCATGCCTTATGCGGTTCTGGCAGCAATCTGGCTCTTCGTTCTTTTCTTCGTTTGGCGCAGGTTCAAGGCGTCACGCGCCCCGGTGCCCCAATATGTGTTGGTCGACGGGTCCAACGTCATGCATTGGCGCGATGAACAGCCCGACCTCGTGCCGGTCCGCGATCTGATCTCGGCATTGCGCGATCAGGGGCGGACGCCTCTGGTGTGGTTCGATGCGAATGCGGGCTACCTGCTTTCGGGCCAATACCGGAACGAGCGGTCTCTGGCGCGCTCGCTTGGCTTGCCGAACGATCACGTCCAAGTGGCGCCGAAGGGGACGCCTGCCGATCCTCTGTTGCTGGACGCTGCAACCCAACTCGACGTGCAGATCGTGACCAATGATCGCTATCGCGACTGGGTCGAGGCCTATCCGATCCTGCGCAACCGGGATTTGCTCATCAAAGGGAGCTGGTCGGACGGGGAAATCCGGCTGAAGATGCAGGGGCGACCCTCGGTGCAGAAGGCGGCTTAACGCCCCTTCTTCCGCTTCACGCCCCCGCGCTGACCCGGCCGGCCCGCAGTCGATCGGCCCTGCGCCTTGACCGCGGCCTCGCTCGCCGCCTCCACCGCCGATTGCCGCGCGAGCGGGTCGTCGTGGACGGCGAGGTCGACCGCCTCCAGACGCTTCACCTCGTCGCGCAGGCGGGCGGCTTCCTCGAATTCCAGATCCTCGGCGGCCTTGCGCATCTTGGCGCGCATGTCGTCGAGATGCGCCTGCAGGTTCGCACCGGGCTTGACCGCATCGACCTTGGCGGTGACGCGCGACATGTCGGTGTCGCCCTGATAGAGCCCGGCCAGAACGTCATCGACATTCTTCTTGATCGTCTCGGGCGTGATTCCGTGTTCCTCGTTATAGGCGATCTGCTTGGCGCGGCGGCGGTCGGTTTCGTCCATCGCGCGCTGCATCGAGCCGGTGATCTTGTCGGCATACATGATCACGCGGCCCTCGGAGTTCCGCGCGGCGCGGCCGATGGTCTGAATCAGCGAGGTTTCCGAGCGCAGGAAGCCCTCCTTGTCGGCATCGAGGATCGCGACCAGCCCACATTCGGGAATGTCCAAACCTTCGCGCAGAAGGTTAATCCCGATCAGCACGTCGAACGCGCCCAAGCGCAGGTCGCGCAGGATCTCGATCCGCTCGATCGTGTCGATGTCGGAGTGCATGTAGCGCACCCGAACGCCCTGTTCGTGCAGGTATTCGGTCAGATCCTCGGCCATGCGTTTGGTCAGCGTGGTGACCAATGTGCGATAGCCGCGCGCCGCAACGGTGCGAATCTCGTCCAGCACATCATCCACCTGCGTCTCGACCGGGCGGATCTCAACAACCGGATCCAGGAGGCCCGTGGGGCGAATGACCTGTTCGGTGAAGACGCCGCCGGTCTGTTCCAGCTCCCACGCGGCGGGCGTGGCCGAGACGAAGACCGATTGCGGGCGCATCGCGTCCCATTCCTCGAATTTGAGCGGGCGGTTATCCATGCAGGACGGCAGGCGGAAGCCGTGTTCGGCCAGCGTAAACTTGCGCCGGTAGTCCCCGCGATACATGCCGCCGATCTGCGGCACGGTGACGTGGCTCTCATCGGCGAAGACGATGGCGTTGTCGGGGATGAACTCGAAGAGGGTGGGGGGCGGCTCGCCCGGCGCGCGGCCGGTGAGGTAGCGCGAGTAGTTCTCGATCCCGTTGCAGACGCCGGTCGCCTCCAGCATCTCCAGATCGAAATTCGTGCGCTGTTCGAGGCGCTGCGCCTCCAGCAGCTTGCCTTCCTCTTCCAGCTGTTTGAGCCGGAGCGCCAGCTCCTTGCGGATGCCCTTCGCGGCTTGCTGCAGGGTCGGGCGCGGCGTGACATAGTGGCTGTTCGCATAGATGCGGATCTGGTCGAAGCTGTCGGTCTTCGCCCCGGTCAGCGGGTCGAATTCGGTGATCGCCTCCAGTTCCTCGCCGAAGAAGGAGAAGCGCCAGGCGCGATCCTCCAAGTGGGCCGGCCACAGATCGACCGTGTCGCCTTTCACGCGGAAGGCGCCACGCTGGAAGGCCGCATCGAGTCGCTTGTATTGCTGGGCCACCAGTTCGTTGATGAACTTGCGCTGTTCGATCAGATCGCCGGCCTTGAGGTCCTGCGTCATCGCCGAATAGGTCTCGACCGAGCCGATACCGTAGATGCACGAGACCGAGGCCACGATGATCACGTCGTCGCGCTCCAACAGCGCCCGGGTGGCCGAGTGGCGCATCCGGTCGATCTGCTCGTTGATCTGCGATTCCTTCTCGATATAGGTGTCCGAGCGCGGCACATAGGCTTCGGGCTGGTAGTAGTCGTAGTAGGAGACGAAATATTCCACCGAGTTGTCGGGGAAGAAGCTCTTGAACTCACCGTAGAGCTGCGCGGCCAGCGTCTTGTTCGGCGCGAGGATGATCGCGGGGCGTTGGGTTTCCTCGATCACCTTGGCCATGGTGAAGGTCTTGCCCGTGCCGGTCGCCCCCAGCAGCACCTGATCGCGTTCGAGCGCCTCGACACCGGAAGACAGTTCCGCAATCGCGGTCGGCTGGTCGCCGGCCGGGTCGAACTGGGTGTGCATCACGAACCGCTTGCCGCCTTCCAGCTTGGGGCGGGTGAGCACGTCGGGGCGTTCGGAGGGCAGATTGGTATTGTTGTGAGGCATCGCGCAGACCTTTTGCTTGCCCCCCAAAGTTGTCCTCTTTTCGTTCGCATTCAAGTGCTTGCGAGGGAGGTTGCGGAATGCTTAACGCATACCGTAGAATTGTTCATATTTAACAGTGGTTTGCGGTTCGCTTCGCCTTGAATTCGTGGCGGGCTGCGCGCATATTTTCGACGCAAGCAGCATCAGACTGCCGGCCGGCGCACCACCCCCACCCCTTGCTCCCCAGCCGGTCGGCAGTTCCTCATCTTACCGGTGCTTTCGGTATCCTTCGGACAGGCGAACGGGGCGCTCGTTCCGGGTCCGGGATGTCATGCACAATCGTCGCGCCTCTTTCGCCATTGCGCTCCGGGGCTTGCGATTTGGCTCAGATGCACTAAGAAAAGCCAGAGGTATCGCAGAGGAGTTTGCCCATGCGCGCGCGCATCTACCAACCCGCCCGCAACGCCATGCAATCGGGCACCGCGAAGACGCGGTTCTGGTATCTCGACTATGTCGCCTCCGACGCGCGCGAGATCGACCCGCTGATGGGCTGGACCAGCTCCAACGACACGCAGGCCCAGGTGCGGCTGCGCTTCGAGACCCGCGAGGCGGCGGAAGCCTATGCCAAGGAAAAGGGCATCGATTACGTCGTGACCGAGCCCCATAAGCGCGCCCCGAACGTCCGTGCCCGCGGCTATGGCGAGAACTTCGCGACCGACCGCCGCGCGAACTGGACGCACTGAGGGCCACGCTCTCACCAGTGAATTACGTGAACGGCGTTGCATCTGCAGCGCCGTTTTGCGTTTTGCGGGCCTCGACGTCGCTCTGGCGCGATTCCGGGAATCCCGGTAATTTTCGGCCATGCGAGCCTTCCTATCCGCTTTGATCTTCTGTGCCCTCGCAGGGGCGCTGAACGCGCAGCCCGTCCGGGCGATGATCGGGCCTCCGGCGCCGGACTTGCGCTGCACCGAAGATGGGCGGCGCTGCATCGGGCTGACGAATTACGTCGCCGATACCTGCGGGCTTATCGAAAGCGCGGCGCGGGAGGCGGGGATCGACCCGGGCTATTTCGCACGGCTTCTGTGGCGCGAGAGCCGGTTCGATCCGGCGGCGATCAGCCCGGCGGGGGCGCAGGGGATCGCGCAGTTCATGCCCGGCACGGCGCGGCTGCGCGCGCTTGGAGACCCGTTCAATCCGGCCGAAGCGATCGAAGCCTCGGCGCGCTATCTGGCCGAGATGGCGACGCGCTTCGGCAATCCCGGCCTCGCGGCGATCGGCTATAACGGCGGCGAGGACCGTGCGGCGGGGTTCATCGCGAAGTCCGGCGGGCTTGCGGGCGAGACCCGCGCCTATGTGCGCGCGATCACCGGCCATTCGGCGGAGGATTGGCGCGACGCCCCGCCCGAGACAGTGGATTTCCGGCTCGACGGAGAGACGCCTTTCCTTGCGGCCTGCACCAAACTGGCGAAGGGCAGGGCGATCCGGGAGTTTCGCGATCCGGTCCCGCCCTGGGGCGTGATCGTGGCCGCCGGGCGCACCCAGCGGTCGGCCGAGGTCTTCGGGGAACGGGCCGCTGCGCGTCATTCCGGTGCGATTGGGGACGCCGAACTGCGCTTCGTGCGCGCGGTGATGCCCGGTTTCGGACGGCGCGCGCAATACACGGCGCAAGTCCCGGCAGGTTCGCGCAAGGAGGCGCTGGCGACCTGCGAGAAAATCCGCGGGCGAGGCGGGTTCTGCAAAGTCATCCGCAACTGAGGCGTTTTCGCGCTGGAGCCGGGCGCGCGCCGCGCCTAATCTGCCGCCGACACGGATGAGGACGCCCCATGGAAGACACGATCGAAATCTCGCGCGAGACCCCGCTGGGCGCGGATCTCGCAGAGCTTCACGCCCGCCACGCGGCGGCGATGCACGAAGATACGCCGCCCGAGTCGATCCATATGCTGCCGCCCGATGCGCTGGCTGCGCCCGGCATTTCCTTCTTCGTGATGCGTCAGGCGGGGCGCCCGGTCGGGATGGGCGCGCTGAAGCGCATCGCGCCCGATGAAGGCGAGATCAAATCGATGCACATCCTGTCCGAGATGCGCGGGCAGGGGCTCGCGCAGCGGATGCTCGATCAGCTGATCAACGCGGCGCGCGACGAAGGGATGGCGCGGCTCTATCTCGAGACCGGATCGCAGGACTCCTTCGCTCCGGCGCGCCAGCTTTACCTGCGCGCGGGCTTTGCGGAATGCGGGCCCTATGTCGGCTACCAGCCCGATCCGAATTCCGTCTTCCTGATGCGCGCGATCTGAACTTGCACCACGCGCCCCGATCGCGCATTTAGGGGCCAAGCGGTCCCTTAGCTCAACTGGATAGAGCAGCTGACTTCTAATCAGCAGGTTCGGGGTTCGAGTCCTCGAGGGATCGCCAAAATCCTCGCTTTTGCCAAGGGGGCATAAGAGTGCGCAAAATCGCGGATTTTCGTGCGCACCCGTGTCAAGAGAATTCTCTCGAGATCGCGGAATTCTCGCAGTGTGTCGAAGAATGATAGTTTCCGTCCCGCTGCGCTTGCAGCCGAAAAACTTCAGGTTGCGGCGTGGTCACTCAGCAATCGCAAACCGGATCGCTCGACACGCTCTACTGGAGAGCGCCAGTAACCTCTTCACGCAAGTAGATCGCGCCGAAGTCCTGATCGCGTAGCGCGAAGCGTGCGACTCGGGACGCTTCGAGAAGGCTCTTCAGGGTGTTGCGATGGAGCCCCGTCTCATTGGATAGGGTGGTGAGCGTAACGAAGCGGCCGTGGAAGGAAGCGATGTCTTCGGCAGAAAGCCAGTATTGCTGGCGCCCAGTCTTGGGGTTCTTCTGTCGGATGGCCGAAACATGGCCCGCTTCAATCAGCGAGATAAAGTGCCCACGATCTCGCAGCCCAACAGAGCGGCCGAATTCTACGGCGCTCACCAGCCCAGGCGGCCTACTCTTGGAAAGGTCCTCCACTCCCGAGTTTGAATTGTTGGGTAAAGAAGCGCGAAGGCAATCGACTTCGGATTTCTTGATCACAAGCCCATGGAGGCCTGGAATCCCGGCCCGCTTTCCGAGGGTCAGCTGTTTGTTGTTCATTGCCTTGATCTGGTCTCGCAAGCTCACCCGAGTCCGCCGGCGAGCGAGCAGAAGCGTTTCCCAAGATTCGTCATCTTCTCTGACCAGCTCTGCCTGCGCAGAGAGGTCATCGACGAACTTATTTCCATCTGAAAATCGCCAAGGTTTCTTGACCTTGGCAACCCGCGTGCGTGGTATCAAGAGGCCTTCCTCTTCCAAAGCTTCCAGTTCCGCTTTGGTGGCGCCGATGGCTTCACGCATGGCGATCGGCCCGATAAGGGTCGGGATTTCAGTTAGAAGATCGGCGTATGATTTCGCATCGAACAAGCGGCGACGAGGGGGGCGGTCATCATCACCGGGAAACGCCCCGGCCTCTACCAAGAAGTGCTCGAGTGCCCCGGTTCCGATGCCTGTCTCTTGTGATGCTGTGGTAAGTGAGTGCACTCGGCGCTCTTCGACGACTTCTCCTAAGAGTTCCTTACCGGCAGCGATCGGCCAGTGGTCAAGTATCACGTCTCGCAGCAAGCACCTGTAAGTCTCGAACCCCTCGTCCTCTGCGTAATCACGATTTAAGCTCGCAAACAGTGATCCAAACGCCTTGTTGGGTTCGGCATCACATGCGCGTGCAACCTCTCCCAGGCTTTCGCGCACGACATGCCCGCCTTGCCTGGCGATCTCGAAGCCTGCTGCATGAGGGGCGCCGGGCGACAGATCGTCACCGGCGCCTTTGGCATGGAGAATAACCTGCCCCAGCAGACGGCAGAAAGTCGTCGCAGCAAACAACGGATGTTCCGAGAGCCACGTTTCGTCCCGGCCGCCCCGAAGGCGACTGTCGAGCCAGATGTCATAGGGCGTGGGCTCCACGATCGGCAGGTCAAAGTTGCCTGCGAGTATTTCAGATTGGATCACGGACAAGCGCGTTGCAATGTCGTATCGTTCTCTGGGGTTTTTGGAGGTCCAGAGCTCTACAAGCAGGTGTTTGTGCCGAAGGCAGACGTTGGCCTCCCGCATTTGCCAATCACCGCGCATCACCATGGCTGAGGTCGTCGGGCCGTCAGATTTCATGGCGTCTTCACGGAGGCAGACGGGACACCCCCGCATTACAGGATTGCGAAGCGCGCGGGACACGAAAATCTCTCCACGAAACCCCATCCGAACGTTCCCTGCCCGAACGCCAGTCCAGGAGAGCATGTCTTCCAAAACTTCTGAATCGAGATTGGCCCACACTGCGAGGGCTTCGAATGCTTCGGGGGCATGTTCCAGAAACCGCTTGAACGAGGTGCCCATATCGTTGGCGACTTCGACGACGTCTGTGTCCCAGGTCGCGGCGAGTCGAGAAAGGTAAGAGAGCATCGTTTCTCGTGGCGCTGGCGAAGGGTTCGAAATCGGCAAGAGGGTCATATTGCGACTGACATGTTCGGCCGGTTCCGGGATGCCGTGCCTTGGTGGCGTTGTTTTTTCTGCTGGAAATTGATACCAGCTTTACGTCCGATCGCATAGACCGTCGGAAGCTCGAGCAAGTCTTCGCGTTTTCGCTTCATAGTGGCCGCGTTCTGTTTCACCCCCGGGAGGCCGTGGGGCTTCCTTCGCGAGAAGCAGCAAGTTTCAATGCCCGATTGTGGGAGTGACCGCCGACTGCCAGTCTTAAGGCAGTCGACGGCTCTTAGTCATTGCCGCGCGCGCAATGCCTTGATTGCCACTTCGATCCGGCCATACGCCCGCAGTGCATTGTGCTTCGAGTGATGGCCGTCGCAGAACTGGTGGCCGTAAGTGTCTGCGCGAGTGTCTTCGATCGTGTAGCCGAGCGCGAGAAACGCCTCGTGCGCCGCCTCGGTCAGCCGCGCGGGGTGGCTCGGCGAAGTCATGACGGTCACGCCGGCGATCTCCCGGCCGATCTGGGTGTAGTGCCGGTCCACCCACACGTGGACACGAGACAGGCTGTGCTTCTCGATGAGCCACAGCGTCACGTCGTAGATATCCTGCTCCATCCCGAACTCGTCAGGATAGACGCTCAGGCGGCGCTGGCGCGCCACCTGTAGGGCACAGCGTGCCCCAGTCTCAGTCAGCATGACGGAACCGCGCGAGAAGGTCGCTGACCCGCGCGCCATGCCAGAGGGTCATCTCGGAGGCTGGCAAGCCCCTCTCATGACCGATCCTGTCGAGCGACGTCGGCGCCTGGTCAGCCAGGATGCGACGGATGTCGCGGAGGGCGACCTCGATGGCATCTATATCCGGAATCGGTTGCCCGAACGCGCCGTGCAGGTCACAGAGCGCCGCGAACCCACTCTGATCATCGAGCGCGTCGAGCAGGTCGCAGAGGCTCGCACCGTGGCGGCGGAGGTGCTGCTCCACCGCATAGGCGGCGCCGAGACGCGCATCGGAGGTGTCGAGTGTAGTGGTGTTGAGCATGATGATCTCCCTTTCATGCGGTGGCGGAAACGGTGCTGGTGTGCCTGATTCATCGGCGTCATGTTCCGTCGCGGGGAGATGCTGGGGCGTTGGCAGGGTCCTTTCGGCTGGTTGCGAAGGCCGTTCTTGGGTGCTGGTGACGAGAACATTGGTCGTTCATCGGGATGACGAAGAAGAAAACTACTGGGTGCATGAGTTTTTCTATTCTTGGGCCGTACCGCCGCCAGATGGTGCCCGCCCTGTCGGGAGGCTGCGCTTTGCGCTTATTCCGGAGCATGACGCCGACCGTGCAAACTGCGCATGGTCGGCGCTTTAGTTCAGGCCGCGTCCTGCGCCGGGAGGGCAAGCGCCAGCGCGTCCCGCTCATCGTCCAGTTCACCGATCTCGACCAGAAGGTCATAGAGGCGGTCGGTGAGCAGGCAGAGCTCTTCCACCTCCGGGCTCGCGGGATCGAGAAGAACCCAGGACGAAAGGTCGGGTTCGAACCCATCGATGACCGGGTCGAGAGACAAGAGGCGGTGCAGATCGACCAGCCTTCGTCGCGCCTCCCGACCCAGGCGCGTCGTTTCGCGTAACACGGACATGAGACGCAGGACGCGAGCCGTTCCTGCTTCCCCCCCGATTAGCGCCGCCGCATTGCACATTGCAGAACCGTGCTCGTCGAAATGCGCGCGAACGGCAGCGAGTTGCAGATCTGCGGGCAGGGTCTTCGTTGGGAACTTACGCAGCATGGTGGTCCTCCTTGGTTGCGCGTCTGCCGTTCGTGGCAGCATCAAGCCTGTCCGCAGTCGCTTCCGGGGTGCCCCTCCTTTTCTTCTCTTGGGCTCACCGGTCTTCGTTTCGGTCCTCGAAATGGAGATTGGCCAATAGTCTGCGGGGCGAAGAAAAAACTTCGCCATTGCCCGTGGCAATCGGGAGTCCCGGCCCAGCAAGTCGCCGGTCAGATGTATTCTCGGAAATAAATGAGCAGGGTAGGCGCCCATTCGCGTTTGAAATGCGTCCGGAAAGGTTCCCGGCTGTCCGAAATCTGCTACACCTTGGAAAAGACTGGTAGTTTGGTGCAAATGAACCTCGCCTCAAAATCCTTCCTGAGGTTCTTGGTTGACCCTCTCGGTCGACATCCAAGGTCCCTGACGCTGCAAGACAGGGGCATTGCCGCACGCGGGGCGGGTTCGCCCTGGATAGGGTTTGACGCTATCGCGACGCGCCCCTCAGTGAGGAAAGGCCTTCTTTCGTCGTCGCTGTCGCTCGATCTTGGCGGCGGCGGCAACCTGTCCTTGCCAGCGGTGGATGCCTCTGCGGCCAGAACATTCGCAGAGGCGGCTACGACCGCCTGGGCGAGTTTCAATTGGGCGGAGCTGGAGAAGGAGGACGCCGCGGTCAGACGCATCCTGCATGCGCTCGATGTGTTCAAGGTGCCGGATGTCTATCCTGCCGCATGCCATGTAGCGCCGCTGGCGCGCGACGCAGCCGATCTGAACAGCCGCGTGCTTTCCAAGCTGAACGCCGAGGCCGTTGGCGACGAGGTGATCTCCCGGATCGCCCCGATCGCGGCCTTCGCTGCCGATCCGAACGCCGTCCGGGACGCGGCTATCGAGACGTTCGTGGAAGCTCAGCTGCTTCGGTGGAAAGACTTCTTCGACACGGTCGAATCCATGCCGCTGACACCGGAACAGCGCCTGTCGGTGGTCGTCGACGAGGATGCAACGTTGGTTCTGGCCGGCGCGGGGTCCGGCAAGACCAGCGTTATCACGGCCAAGGCCGCATTCCTGGTGAAGACGGAGATACGGAAGCCAAGCGAGCTCCTGCTCCTGGCCTTCGCCAAAGATGCTGCAACCGAGATGTCCGAGCGCATCGAGGCGCGGTGCGGGGTCCCCGTGGCGGCGCGCACCTTCCACGCATTGGCCTACGAGATCATCGGTGAGGTGGAAGGGGAGAAGCCCCCCTTGGCGCCGACCGCGACGGACGACAAGGCCTTCCTATCCCTCATGAAGGTGATCCTTCGGCACATCGTGGCGACCGCCAGTGACATCGCGCATACCGTGATCGGATGGTTCGCCGGTTTTTTCGACGACTTCCCGACAGAGTGGGACTTCAAGACCAAGCACGAATGGTATGCGCAGATCGAAAGTCGTAACCTGCGGACGCTGCAAGGGGAGACGGTTAACAGCTTCGAAGAGCTGCTGATCGCCAACTGGCTGTTCCGGAACGGCATCGCCTACGAATACGAGCCGAGCTACGAGCACAAGCTCCAGAAGACCGGGCGTCGCGTCTACACGCCGGATTTCCGGCTGACAGAAAGCGGCGTCTACATCGAGCATTTCGGCGTACGCAAAACCCGCGGCAAGGACGGCGTGGAGGAGTTGACCACGGCGCCCTATGTCGACCGCGATGAATACCTTGAGGGCATGGATTGGAAGCGGAAAGTCCATGCCGAGCACGAGACGATTCTGGTCGAAACCTACAGCTGGGAGCGTGCAGAAGGGCGACTGCTCGAGGCTCTTGCCGAAAAGCTCAAACCCCACGTCACGCTGCGGCCGGTCTCGGACATCCAGATCTACGACCGTGTGGCCGAGGTCGGCGCGGTCGACAGCTTTACCTCGCTAATGGGCACCTTTCTGCGTCATTTCAAGAACGGCGGGTACCGGGTCGAGGACTGTTCGGATAAGGCGCAAACGCTGAAGATGGGGAAGCGTGCCGAAGCATTCCTGAAGATATTCGGCGCCGCCTTCCGGGAATATCAATCCCGCCTGGGTGATCGGATCGATTTCGAGGACATGGTGAACCGCGCCACGGCCTTTGTCGAAAGTGGGCGCTATCAGAGCCCGTTCAAGCATATTCTCGTCGACGAGTTTCAAGACATCTCGACCGGGCGAGCGAAACTGATTCAGGCACTCAAGCGCCAGCATTCCGACGCCAAGGTGTTCGCCGTCGGTGACGACTGGCAGTCGATCTACCGCTTCGCCGGGTCGGACATTCACATCATGCGCAACTTCGGCGCGGAGTTCGGCGGCACCTTTGCAGGAGCCACTGGTGTCCATCGCACCGTCGACCTCGGCCGGACCTTCCGGTCCGTGGACAAGATCGCCTTGGCCGCCCGTCGCTTCGTTCTCCGTAACCCCGCTCAGATCACCAAGACGGTGATCCCGGCAGGCGAGACGGACGAGCCTTCGATCAAGATCGCTTGGACACGCCGCGACACCGGGGAGAAAACCTTGAACGACACCGTGGCAGCTCTTGCCGCCACTGAAGGCAAGGGGGGCGCAAAGCCGTCGATCCTGATCCTCGGGCGATATCGGTTCCTTAGGCCCGATGTCGCGCGGCTTCAGCGCCAGAACCCCGGGGCGACGATCTCCTTCAAGACCATTCATGCCTCGAAGGGCCTGGAAGCCGATCACGTGATAATCCTCGGTGCCGACAACGCGAAGATGGGTTTCCCGTCGATGATCGTCGACGATCCTCTTCTCAGCCTGGTTTCACCCGAAGCCGAACCATATCCGAACGCCGAAGAGCGGCGCGTAATGTATGTCGCCGTGACCCGGGCCCGGCGGACCGTGACAATCCTTGCATCCGAAGCGCGTCCCTCCGTCTTCATCGAAGAGCTGATGAAAGAGCCCGAATTCGGCGTGGTCGTGCCTCTGGAGGCCCAGAAGCACACGCACACATGCCCGACTTGCGGCGGGCGTCTGCTTCACATGGCAGGCAAGGACGGTCGCGACTGGTATCGCTGCGAGCATGTGAAATTGTGCGGTAGTCGCATGCCGGCTTGCCCTGCCTGCGGTATCGGCCTTCCGGTCCGTTCCCGAACCAGTGGAGATCTGCTTTGCGCTGATTGCGGCGAGAGCCAGCGGGCCTGCCCCAATTGCGAAGCAGGATGGTTAGTCGAACGGCGCGGCCGATATGGAGCATTCCTCAGTTGTGTCCGCTTCCCAGACTGCGATGGAAAAGCCAAGCTGCAGAAAAGCGTATGACATGCTGAGAGAGCGCGATCCAAACGCCATTGGTACGACCTGCGACGAAGGCGCGTTGGCGCCGCATTCCGGACGTTCATGGTCGCCGCGGCGAAGTGCAAGCTCCCGCACACTTCGCGTGATGGAGCACAGACATGTTCGGTCCAAACTGCTGCGCCCGCTCCAAGCCTTCATTGAGGGAATATTCGTCCGCTCCCAGCTCTGAGTTGCCGGTCGTGCCAGGTGCAGAATAAACGTGCAGGCGGACACGAAGGGCGGAGAGTGAACCTTCTGCGCGAGCAAAAGCCGCTATTTGCAGTGGGAAGAAATCGCGCGTTGGAGTAAACGTAGGTAGCCGCACCATTGAGTAAAGCATACTGAAAAAAGGAATATTTGACGTGACTTTAGTTTGCCCAGATTGCTTTGGAGATTCCGGCCAGCAACGCAGGATCAAAGGAGTGAGGCCGGACTTTCCAGATGACCCCTGCGATTTCCATCCCTCGAAAAAAGGCGTTCCAATCTCTGCCGTAGGCTCAGGACTCATAGCCAGTAGATGACCGTGGCGGCGAGAGCGATGGCCGAGAGGAAGACCTTCGGGCACCTATCGTATCGCGTGGCTACCCGCCGCCAGTCCTTGAGTCTGCCGAACATAATCTCGATCCGGTTGCGGCGTTTATAGCGGCGCTTGTCATACTTCACCGGTGTCTTCCGCTGCTTACGGCCCGGGATGCAGGCGCGTATCCCCTTGTCTTTCAACGCTTCGCGGAACCAGTCGGCGTCGTAACCGCGATCCCCGAGCAGCCAGTCGACATCCGGAAGACTGTCGCAAAGCGCCCGGGCACCGATGTAATCGCTGACCTGTCCTGCCGTTACGAACAGGTTGAGAGGGCGTCCCTGGCTGTCGCAGATGGCATGCAGTTTCGTGTTCATGCCGCCCTTGGTCCGTCCGATCAGGCGGCCGCGCCCCCCTTTTTGACGCCCAGACTGGACGCCGTGCGGTGGGCCTTCAGGTAAGTGGCGTCAATCATCACGGTCTTCTTCTCGCCATGCCCGGCAGCCAGTCCGGCCATCATCTTCGCGAAGATGCCTTTGTCGCTCCAACGCTTCCAACGGTTATAGAGCGTCTTGTGGGGGCCATACTCCTTCGGCGCATCTCGCCATCGCAACCCATTACGATTGATGAAGATAATACCGCTCAGGACGCGCCGATCATCGACGCGCGGCTTACCATGGGACTTCGGAAAGTAGGGCTCCAGACGCGCCATCTGCGCATCGCTCAGCCAGAATAGATCAGACATGTCACCGCTCTGTTTTCGTGCGGTGAATCATGCCCTTCTGCTGAAATCAATGGGTCCTGACCCTAGTGAACGGCTTGGCGGTTATGAAACGTCAAAAGCGCTCTCCAAGGAGCAGCAAGAAATTGCTAAATTCAACACTTCGATTTGCAAAGCGATCGAGCTGCTGATTGCGGCGCGCCGAGAAGAAAGCGGAAATCCAAAGTTGAAAATAACGGCCCGGTTTCTGGATCAGGCACCAAACCGAAAGTTCCTTCGTAAGGTTGTCACCGCGCTTTTTGGTCAAACGGTATATCTGAAGCTCGAACACGGCGGCCGGAGTGCGCGATGGATCCTGTATAAGGGGCGAACCCTCCTCAAATATTATCGAGTCTACGAAGCACTCCCGTCGGATGTGAGTCCTCTCGATGCGCTCGTCACGTTAGATCATTTGAAAGGAAATCGGACGCCGAGGCTCTGCTACGAACTTGAACGCTTAATGTTCAACGCTTGGAATGAGTTCGGCTTAGACAAGAAAGGTTATTCCATTGCGAATGTGAGGCAGCATCTCGAGGGTTTGGTCGGGGCGGCAAATACGGAGCGGATGCACAATCGAATGCCCGCGCTGATAATGCCGTCAAATTCGAGTCTCAAGGCATTTCGTGATCGGCTGATTTCGCCGACAGTGCTTGCGGTGGCAGTCAAAGGAGAGCGCGAAGCGCGCAATCTTAGGGGGCGTGGAAGCACCGATATTCGTTCGTTGTTGATTGGCGAATATGTTGAAATGGACGAGTGCAAGGCTTCCCTCGTGATTTCGGCGAAGATGAAGGGCATTTGGCATCGACTAACAAATGAGCAGAAAGAAGCACTTAAAAAAATCGATGAGGAGATACGCACGCGACTGACGATCCTCGTGATGATCGATGTGGCATCGCGTATGCCCCTGGCGTGGGTAATCAGCGATCAGCCGAAGGCGGAGGCGACACTCGAACTCCTGCGAATGGCAACCCGCGACAAGTTCCGTGAAAAACGGAAATATGGTTGCTCCGGCGAGCCGGCATGGGCGACGGGTCTTGGACATGTCAAAAATGATAACGGGCCTGGTCTTCGAAACAGTCAGACCATTGCTGCGCTCATGGGCTGCGCGTCCATGAATACCATCGCGCGCACATACGCATCCACCGATAAGCCTTATATTGAGAGGATGTTTGGGACGGTGGAGTCAGTTCTGCTGAAGCTGATCACGGGATACACCGGCCGGAAACCGGGTGAACTTCCGGGTTACGACGCAAAAGCAAACGGCGTGCTGAATGTCGAAGAACTTTACAAAATCCTGACGTGCTTCTTTATCGACGAATACCCTTCGCTTCCCCATTTCGGCGTCGGGATGGGGGGGCGGCGGCCCGCAGATGTATATCGGGAAATCAATGATCTGCGTGGGCATGTGCGGCCTATGGATACGAACTTGCGACGGATCCACCTCGGATGGGAAGAAAGCGTCACCCCGACGGACGAGGGCGTGCGGGTATTTGGGGGTGTTTTCTTCAATTCTGACGAGCTTCAGAAGCAACGGGATGACCTCAGGGTTTCGGGAAAAGTCAAAGTGTTCGTCGATCCTGATGACATGAATCTCGCGACAGTTGTTCTGCCCAAATCCAAAGAAATCCTCGAGGTGAAGCTTCAGATAACGGCCTTTGCCGATATGACATTGCCGGAAATCCTCGATTTGATGGCGGTATGGAGGAAGGAAGACCCTGTCTCCAAACAGATCCACGAAGACCGTCTGGTCGAGACCCGCCGCCAAAGACGCGACATGCTCGCAGCGATCAGTGCGGACCGGAAGATACTACGGAGTTACAGCACTATCGATGAGTGTCGGAAGATGGCTCGCGCGGTTTTCGCCGGCGCGAGGGTCGCGCCCGTGAAGCAGCTTTCGAACACGGTCGAACCTGGACGTCTCGCAGAACTCGATCGTTGCGAGCGGATCGTTCTCGCCGAAGACGGGGGCTTGCTCGAAGCCGAGTCGATTGTGCCGCAAGAGGGCACTGGACGCGAAGAATTGCTTACCAGTTCAAATTTGGACGGGGAAACGCCTGAATTGTCGCCGCGAAAGTCAAAGAAGAAAGCACCGGTGGGAGCCAAAGCCTCCGATGCGTCTTCGGAGAAAAGCCATGGCGTTCTCGGGCGCCCTGAGAAAGTGAAGGGGCTTCAATGACGTCTTTTCTAGATATGGAGGCAATTGCCGCGGTCGCACCGCTGAAGGAAGCCAGCTACCCATTTGCGCGTGCGGAACAGCTGCATGAAGCATTGCGCTGGTGCGTCACTGATTACTACGCGAAGGCCTCTTTAGGTAAGGATTTTGAGGCGCGCGGTTTGATGGTTACCGGTCAATCGAGGCTGGGCAAAACTCATGAAGTTAAGAAGCTGCTGACCTCTTTCCACGCAGAAAACATCATGATGCCAAGCGGGCAGCCAGCGCGGATCATCACGATCCTGCTTTCCCGTAGGATGACGTGGAAAGTGAGCTACTCCCCATCTCTTGGACAGGATCTGACGTAAATTAAGCTACTCGTTGCACCTGCTGACCGGGTTGGTTGATATCATTTCTCTGCCAATACACCAGCGCCGGTGGCTTGCCGCCGAGGGCTGAGTGAGGGCGCTGGTGGTTGTAGAAGGTCATCCATTTCCGGATGGCCGCCTTCGTCTCCGATCCTGTCTCCCAAGCGTGCAGGTAGACGCACTCGTATTTCAGGGTGCGCCACAGCCTCTCGATGAAGATGTTGTCCAGGAAGCGGCCTTTCCCATCCATCGATATGCGCACGCCGGATCGACGCAGCGTGTCCGTCCAGGCGAAGGACGTGAACTGAGACCCTTGATCGGTATTCATGATCTCGGGCGGGCCGAACTTGTGGACGGCTTCGTTCAGCGCTTCGACGCAGAAGTCGGCCTCCAGCGTGTTCGAGATCCGCCAGGCCAAGACCTTTCGCGTGTGCCAGTCCATGATCGCAACGAGGTATAGAAATCCGCGCCTCATGGGCAGGTAGGTGATATCCGAGCACCAGACTTGGTTCGGGCGATCCACTCGCAGACCTCGCAGCAGGTAGGGATAGGTCTTGTGGCCCTTTGCGGGCCTGCTGGTGTTGGGCTTCTGGTAAATCGGCATCAGCCCCATCAGGCGCATCAGTCGCCGTATCCGCTTCTCGTTCACCAAGTGTCCGTCGTTACGCAGATGCCAGGTCATTTGCCGGACGCCGAAGAACGGGGTCTCCAGGAACTGCTCGTCGATCCGTCGCATCAGGCCGAGGTTCTGTTCGGTCTCGCCCTTGGGGGTGTAGTAGAAAGACGAGCGCGCGATCGACAGCAGCTTGCACTGCTGGCCGATCGACAGGTCCGGGTGGTGAGGCTCGATCATGCCGCGCCTCACTTCCCGCCCCAGGGCTTCAGCTTTCGTTCCAAAAAAGAGTTGGCCACCGCCAGCTCCCCGATCTTGGCGTGGAGCTCCTTCACCTGCTCCTCGTCGATCTCGGGCTTCTTGCGGCCCCCGCGCTCGAACACGCCGGACGCGCCTTCGAGCAGGGCCCGCTTCCATTGATGGATCATCGTCGGATGCACCCCGAACCGGCTCGCCAGTTCGGCCGCTGTCTCTTCACCCTTCAGGGCTTCCAGCGCGACCTTTGCCTTGAACTCGGGCGCGTGCTGCTTGCGTTTCGACATCTCTGATCTCCTTCTCGTCGAAGATCAGCAGACTGCAAATCGTAGCTTATGTCAGTGTCCGAATTTCAGGGGGTAGCTCAGAGATCCGGCTGCCCCGTGACCTGCAGGAATTGAACGACCTCGCCTACAGTTTCGCAGACGAGGTCGAGCTCTGCTTTGATGAACTGTCGACCGAGGGCTTCTTGAAGAGGTTGAGCTTTGCATGCGCAAACCGCTGGGGGCTGGTCATCGAACTAATTATTGAGGCGTTTGTGCTGTGCAAGTGTGCTGGTGAAACGAACTGCACGATCGATCATTTCTCTCAATCGTTTTCGCGGATGTATGGACTGCCGGTGGGGTTTTCGCCGTTCGAGATCGAAGATTATGAAGCTGCTTTTGATCCGATCGTCCTGCTTGAACATTTGAAAAAAGACGACTGAAAACTCCCGAACTGTTCGAGCTGCAAGAGGTCCGCGTTCCGCGGGCCTTTTCCTTTGCCAAGTTTCTGGTCGAAAATCGCACGCTTATGCCGTCAGAGTGCATGCTTATGCCCACGCATTCAACGTGATGAATGGTAACCTATTGTTTGCAATGGATGAATCTTGCGATTCGGAGTTGAGTTATTGCTGATGAGTGCAAGCTAATGCTCCATTGGCAGCTTTTTCGCGACGCGGCCTCCGCCTGCGACTTATTTTCTCTTATTGTCCGAAAACAAAGAAATGCGGCCTGAATCGCGGCAAGCTCTTCTTACGCCCGGATGTCTCAGACATGCGGCGGAGCTACCATGGAGGTTCAAAATGCGTATTCTTCTTCTTGTTCTGCCGGCGGCGCTGAGCGTTGCCGCCTGCAACCCGACGCCCGGTCCCTATGCCAACGGCCCCTATAACGGCCCGGCCCCCGGCACGCGCACTACCTACAGTTATGACAGCATCGAATATGGCCGCATCGTTTCGGTGCAGCCGGTCACGATGCGCCGCACTGCTGACGGCGACCAGATCGTCGGCGCGGTCACGGGCGGCCTCGTCGGCGCAGTGATCGGTCACCAGTTCGGCTCCGGGACCGGCAAGGACGTGATGACCGGCGCGGGCGCGATCGCGGGTACAATTATCGGCAGCAACATCGCCAGCCAGGGCGGCACCTACACGTCCTATGCGTGGACCGTGCGGCTCGACAATGGCGGCTCGATCACCGTCATCCAGATGTCGAACGCGTTCCGCGTCGGCGACAGGGTGAGCGTCGTGCGCAGCGGCAATCAGGTCTACCTGCGATAGGACTGGTGAGCACAGGTTCGGGTGAGGGCGCGAAGTCGTTTGCCGCCCTCACTTGGGCCTGATCCGAAGGGCGCGCAAGGCGTTCAGGATCACGGCGACGTCGATTGCTTCCTGCAAAATGGCGCCCTCCACCGGCGTGAGGTAGCCATAGGCAGCCGCGATCATGCCGAGCACCGAGAGGCCGATCCCGGCGGCGACGCTCTCGAAGGCGATCCGCCGCGAGGATGCGGCGATTTCGATGCCCGCGCGCAGTTGATCGATCCGGTCGACGAGAAGCACCACATCCGCCGCTTCGGCCGAGGCGGCGGCCCCGCGCGCGCCCATGGCGACACCGACATCTGCCGCGGCGAGCGCGGGCGCGTCGTTCACACCGTCGCCCACCATCATGACCGGCCCGTGCTTGCGCTCGGACAGCACGAGGAGAACCTTCTGGTCCGGTGTGAGCCCTGCGCGCAGCCCGTCGAGGCCAAGCCCCTCGGTCACGCGTTCGGCCACATCGGTCCGGTCGCCGGTGGCGAGCAGAATCCTTTCGATCCCCTCGTGACGCAGCCCGTCGAGCATGGCGCCCGCATCTTCGCGCAGCGGATCGGCCATCACCAGATGCCCGGCCATGCGCCCATCCACCGCGACGGCGACGAGGACCGCTCCGGCGGCCATCGTCGGGTGATCGCCCGGTTTGCGCCCGACGCGCGCTGCCACGAAGTCGTCGCCACCGACGATGACCTTGCGCCCATCGACATGGCCCACGACACCTTCGCCCGCGATTTCCGCCACATCCGACGGGACGGGCAGGGTGAAGCCGCGCTCTTTCGCGGCGGTGACGATCGCCTGTGCCACCGGGTGTTTCGAGGCCTGATCGAGGGCTGCGGCGAGGCGCAGGATCTCATCCTCCTCCATCCCGTCGTGACTGTCGATGGAAACGATCTGCGGGCGGCCTTCGGTCAGGGTGCCGGTCTTGTCGAGGACCAGCGTGCCGATGCGCGCCATCGTCTCGAGCGGCCCCGCGCCCTTGATCAGCACGCCATAATGCGCCGCGCGCGAGAGCCCTGCCACCAGAGCGACCGGCACGGCGAGGATCAGCGGGCAGGGCGTGGCGACCACGAGCACGGCGACGGCCCGGATCGGGTCTCCGGTGAACCACCAGGCCGCGAAAGCGATGGCGATCGTGACCACGAGAAAGCCCAGCGACCAGCGATCCGCGAGGCGCGACATCGGCGCCTTGGAGGCCTGCGCTTCCTCGACCAGCCGGACGATCCCGGCATAGGTACTGTCCTTCGCAGGCCGCACCGCCATCAGGTCGAACGCCTCGCCTGCGTTGGTCGAGCCGCTCATGACGTCGGCCGCATGCGCCAGACGCACCGGCAGGGACTCCCCGGTCAGCGCCGAGGTGTCCAGAAAGGCCGTCTCGGAGGCTAATGTTCCGTCCACCGGCACCACGTCGCCCTGATGGATCAGCAGCCGATCTCCGGGGGCGATCTCGTCGAGTGGAATATCCTCCAGCCCGCCATCGCGATGCCGGGTCGCGGTCCGTGGGACACGCGAGAGCAGGTCGTGCATTTCGCGCCGGGCGCGGCCCTCGGCGAAGCTCTCAAGAAAGGTGCCGCCGGAATACATCACCGCGATGACCGCCGCGGCGAGGGTCTCGTCGAAGACGAGCGCGGCAGTCATCGACAGCGCCGCGATGATATCCAGACCGACTTCGCCGCGCCGGAGGCTGCGAGAGATCTCGAAGACAAGCGCGGCGAGGGTGGGCACGACGCCAACGGTCCAACTGGCTTTCGCCAAGGCGTCCGCGCCAGCCGCCCAGAAGGCGAGGCCCACCACCAGCGCCGCTACAGCAAGCGCGAGGAGGGCGAGCTTCAGACGGTCGGTTCCGCGCTGTTCCATCCGGTCTGCGTTCCTTCTGCACGTCTTACGGTCGATGGCGCCCCACACCTTTCGAGAGGGATCGCGCCGTCACCGTGATAGCGCATCCCCGTGATCGGTCCAGCCTCCAATCCGGTTTCGCGGGATTGCTTCGGTCAGCGCAAAGGCGCGCGACTGCGATCCGGGGTCAGTACAAGTGCAATCACTGCGATCAAACCCGCCGCGAGCATGTAGAGCGCAGGGGCGGTGACCATGCCGGTCGCGGCGATGAGGCTCGTGGCGATCATCGGCGTGAGGCCTCCGAAAATGCCGAGGCCGATATTGAAGGCGACGGAATAGCCTGAGAGCCGGTCCCGCTCGGGGAACATCTCCGCGAACAGGGCGGGGCCGGAGCCCAGCGGCACGGCCAACAGAAGGAAGGTCACGGCATGTGCTACGACCACGGGCAGCAATGCGCCGCCCGACACGAGCATCCACTCGTGCAGCGGCCATGCGACCAGCGCCAGCAGCCCGATCGCCAGAGCGATCCAGACCCGGCGCGGCACCCACCGGTCGCCCACGATTGCCGCCAGCGGCATCGCCGGGATCACGAGCACCGTCATCGCGGTGTTGATCAGCAGGGCCGTGTCTCGCGCCATCAAGCCCTGACCCGACAGCCATTCCGGAAGATAGACGAAGGCGATGTAGTAGCAGGTGCCGTAGCTGGCCGCGAAGGCTACCGCCAGAAGCGTCTCTCTGCGGTTCGTCGTGAAGGCTTCGAGCAGGGGCGATGTCTCGTCGCGCCCCTCCTGGTGCTGTTGGAAATGCTCTGATGTGTGCAGGTTGCGGCGGATCAGTATCGCCACCGTGCCAAGGAGCGCGCCGCCGAGGAAGGGCAGGCGCCACGCCCACTCCGCGAGCGTCTGCGCATCGAAGAGGTTCGTCACGAGCGCGGCCGCCCCGACCCCCAGTAGCGAGCCCGACATGGAGCCTATATTGGCCCAGCTCCCCGTCAGACCGCGTTTCTTCAGGGGCGCGGTTTCGACAAGATATGTGGCCGAGGACGAGAACTCCCCGCCGACCGACAGGCCCTGCAACAGCCGCACCAGAACCAGAAGCGCCGGGGCCAGAACACCGACCTGCGCATAGGTCGGCAATATGCCCAGAAACAGCGTCGGCATCGCCATCATCACGACCGAGATCTGCATCGTGCGCGCGCGCCCGTAGCGGTCGCCGAACCAGCCGAACACCGCCGCGCCAAGCGGACGCATCAGGAAACCGGCCGCGAAAATCCCGTAGGTCGCGATCAGCCCCGCGGTCGGGTCGTTGGACGGAAAGAAGACCGGGGCGATGACGCCTGCAAGATAGCCGTAGAGCGCGAAGTCATACCATTCGACCACGTTGCCGATGAAACCGGCCATGATCCGGTGCCGAAGCTCTGCCGGTTTTGCTGTGCTTCCGTCCGGTGCCATGGTCGAGCCTCGCGATTTTCTTTTTATCTTCGCGACATACGTAGCCTTTTCTTCGGCCCGGACGCAAATCGCGACGCCTGAAACCCAGATCGCAGGGGCAGCTCTGCGCCCGGCTGTCTCACGGCATCTGCGCTACCATGGCCAGATCGAGATCCAAAGCCGCGACCAATCCTTCCGGCGTGAATTCGCGCGAGAAGCTCCCGCCAAGCGAGGTCGACACGGTGAGCCGGCAAAGCGACGTGCCGAACCCTTTGCTTTCACTCTTGCCAGATCCCGCCTCGGTCACGCCGGGCTCTTTCCATGCAAGTCGGAAGCGCCCGTCCTCGATCTCGGTGCTTATTTCGACGCCATAACCGTCCCGCGACAGGCCCCCATATTTCACCGAATTCGTCGCAAGCTCGAAGAGAACGAGCGTCAGCGGCGTGATCGCAGCAGGGCGCACCTGAATATCCGGAAGCGAGGTCTGGACGCTCGCCCCTTCGCTGAAGGGTTTCAGGATCGTGCTCACGAGATAGGAGAGCGGCATGCCATCGGGTTGTTCGCCCGAGGGGTCGTTCACGGTCATCGAGTTGAGCGACGCGATCGCGTGAAGGCGGCTGCGCATCTCGGAACTGAGCTGCTCTGCGCTGTCTGTCTGCCGCGCGGCGACGGCAATCAGCGACGCGGCCACCGCGAAAGCATTGCCGACCCTGTGGCGCATCTCGGACAGCAGCAGCCTTTGCTGCTCGGCCAGTTGATGCTGCAAGGTGATGTCGCGCGCGATCTTCGATGCGCCGACGACTTGGCCATCGGCATCGCGCACCGGTGAGACGGTCAGCGACACCGGGATCGGGCTTCCATCCTTGCGCTGGCGGACCGTTTCGTAATGGGCGATCCGCTCGCCGCGCCGCAGACGGGCGATGAAATCGACCTCCTCATCCATCCGGTCGTCGGGAAAGATGATCGTGATCGGCTGACCGATGGCTTCTTGTGCAGTGTAGCCGAACAGGTTTTCCGCGCCGCGATTCCAGCTCAGGATGATGCTGTCGAGGTCCTTGGTGATAATCGCATCGTCCGAGCCTTCCACGATCGCAGCCAAATGCTGTTGGATGCTTTCTGGTGAGTCCATGACAGGTCTGGCCTCCGTGCTCTTCGGGCGACACACACATACTAAACTGTGCATATCAAGTATAGCCCACCGCGACCGGGGCGGGTGCGCGCGCGATGGTTTTGAAAAATCACATCATTTCGCCGGGGGCAGCGGCGGCGCGCTCACGGTCGTTCCAGAACGAAATCCGGAACGATGCCGCAGGAGGCGATGGCCGCCTGCGCGTCCTCGCCATCGAAAAAGCCGTATCCAGCGATCAGGGCAGAGCGAATTCCGGTCGCCTGTGCGCCGAGAATGTCGGTGTGCAGACTGTCGCCCACCATCAGCACGCGCGCGGGATCGACCGGACCGAGACGCGCGAAGGCGATGTCGTAGATATTGTTGAAAGGCTTGCCGTAGAACTCCGGCGCGACACCCGTCGCATCGGCGAGCCTATGCGCGAAGTGACCCGGCTCCTGCGAGAACCCGACCTCACGGGGGGCGACGATATCGGGATTGCCGACCCAGACCGGGCGCGGGTTATCGCGGATGGACGCTTCGAGCAGGCTCTGCCGCTCTTCGGTCCAGTCCGCCGCGCCGATCAGCAGAAACCCTTCGGCCGCGTCATAGGCGGCGCGGTCTTCCGCGAGCCATGTCACGTCGAACTGATCCAGCTCGTCATCGCCTGCCGTGTCGCTCGCCATCACGCCCCATGCGCGGGAAGGGGCGGAGCGCAGCGCCGCGACAATGGCGGTGCGGCTGGTGACGACATCCTCGGGCGCGAAGGCATAGCCGAGCCGCGTGTATTTCTGCATCAGGCCGTCATGCGGGACGCCCGCCGCGTTCGACACGACCATCACCCGCTTGCCCTGAGCTTGCAGCGCCGCGACGCGCTCGGGGGTGCCTTCGATCGCTGTTTCTCCGATATTGAGCACGCCGAACGCATCGAGCAGGAACACGTCGAACAGATCGGCAAGCTCCGAGAGGTCTCGCGCCATCTGGCTGGTCGAGATCACGCCGGGGGAGGGCAGTCGATGGCGCGCGCGCTCATAGGCTGCGAGCGCTTCCTGCGCTGTCATTGTCATCAGAGGGTCGTCCTTCGCGCCTGTGCCGATAGGGGCTCACTTATCACCACAGCGACAGCGATCACCAGCACGATCAGGTCCGCGGCTGGCCCGGCATCGCAGGGAACTTGTGTAGGTGGCGCTACTTCGCGAGCAGTACCTCCACGGCGTTCTCGTGCAGCGCCTCTTTCAGATCGGCGGGCGGCGCGCGGTCCACCACGACTGAGGCGAGCGCACCCAGCGTGGCGGCGCGTGTGAAGCCGTGAATTCCGAATTTCGACCCGAGGATCAGCAGCATTCCGGCCTGCGCCTGCGCGAGCATCACGCGCTTGATCGCGGCGAAGCCCGGAATGGTCTCGGACACGCCCTCGATCGAGAGCGCCGTTGCCCCGATCACCGCCCGGTCGACGTGATGGCGCGACAGGAATTCGAGCGTCTCTTCGCCCACGACCGCCGATTCCGTCGGCAGGTAATTCCCCGGGGCAAGGATTACCTCCGCCCCCTCGCTCCCGCCCAGAAGCATCGCGATGGGCAGCGAATTGGTGATGACGCGGCAGGGCGTGCCTGCCATTGCGAGAAACCGGGCCATCTGCTGCGTGGTGGAGCCGGAATCGATCATCAGCGTCTCGCCGGGCGCGACCTGCGCCGCCGCCATGCGCCCGATCCGCTCGCGTTCCTGAAACTGGTCGCGTTCGCGCTCGTTCAGCGTCGGGTAATGGCCCGGATCGGGGCGCGAGGCCCCGCCATGCGCGCGGTCAATCAGCCCCTTCTCTTCGAGCGCATCAAAGTCGCGCCGGATCGTTTCCGTCGAGACGCCGAACCGTTCGGCCAGTTCCGAGATGCGCAGATGGGGGCGCAGCTTCAACTCGAACAGGATCTGCTCGCGTCGGTCGCGTTTGCGCAGTCGCTGTCCCTCTTGTTTCACGCTCGCATCCATCGCTTTTCCCCGAGGGTGAGAAAGCTCACCAACTTCTAAAATTGATGTGGCCTATGCCTCATAAACTCAAGAAAAATGTTGCGAACCCCACATTTTGATGCAGTTTAACGGGGTAGAACCGCGTGACTTTGGAGGCCATCCGAAGCCAAACGCGGGATTTTGGAGAGCTTATGATCTATTTCCTGATCAATCTCGCGGGCGCGGTGGCGCTGCTGCTCTGGGCGGTTCGTTTGATCCGCACCGGGGTCGAGCGCGCCTTCATGGCCTCGCTGCGCCAGTTCCTGCGCCGCACGGCAGGCACGCGGATCAGCGCGATGGCGGCGGGGACGGGGGCGGCGATGCTGCTGCAAAGTTCGACCGCCGTCGCGATCCTGACCGCCGGTTTCGCCGCGAGCGGAACATTGGCCGCCGTGTCGGGCGTGGCGCTGGTGCTGGGCGCCGATCTGGGCTCGTCGATCGTGGCGCAGATCCTGCTCTCGCCGATCCATGTTCTGGTACCGGCGCTTCTCGTGATCGGGGTGACGCTGTTTCTCAAATCAAAAGCCCGCCGTCCGCGGCAGGCGGGGCGTATCTTCGTGGGGCTGGCGCTGGTGCTGCTCTCGCTGGGTCTGATCGGCGAGGCGACGGCGCCCCTGCGCGACAGCGAACTGGTAGACGCGGTCCTGACCCGGCTGGGCAGCGATCTCGTCTCGGCTTTCGTGCTCGGGGCTTTGCTGACATGGGCGATGCATTCCTCGATCGCGGCGGTGCTGATGTTCGTGACCTTCGCGGGTCAGGGCCTGCTGCCGGGGACGGGCGCTGCGGCGATGGTGCTGGGCGCGAACCTCGGCGGGGCGATCATCCCGGTGATGCTCACGCTGTCTGCCGATCCCATCCCGCGCCGCATCATGGTCTCGAATTTCGTCCTGCGCGGGGGCGGGGCTGCGCTGGTGCTGATCGGTCTGATGGCCTTCCCGCATGCGCTCGATTTTCTGGGCGCGACGACGGCGCGGCAGGTGATCAACCTGCATCTGGTCTTCAACCTCGGCGTCGCGATCCTGTCGCTTCCGCTGATCCCTGCGGTGCTGCGCCTTGCCGGGGCGGTCGTGGTCGAACGCAAGGATCTGTCGCCCACACGGATCACCGCGCTCGACCAAAAGGGCTTGGGCGATCCGGGCCATGCCCTTGGCAATGCCGCGCGCGAGTTGCTGCGCATGGGCGAGCAGGTCTTGGAGATGCTGCAGCCCGCGCTTGGGCTTTTCGTTCGCTGGGACCCGGAGGTCGCCGCCCGCATCAAGCGTAACGAAACCGAGGTCGACCGCATGCATTACGAGATCAAGCTCTATGTCGCGCGGCTGAACGAGACGCGGCTGAGCACCGAGCAATCCCGGCGCGCGATGGAGATCGCGATGGTCGCGAACCATCTCGAGGATGCGGGCGATCAGATTTCGACCAACCTCGTCGATCTCGCCCAGCGCATCCACGAACGCGGCCTGACCTTCTCGGAAGAGGGGCTGCGGGAGCTGACCGATTTCCATGACCGCGTCACCTCGAACACGCGTCTGGCCCTGAACGTTCTGATGTCGGGGGAAATCGACGATGCGCGCCAGCTCGTGGAGGAGAAAGACCGCACCCGCGCCGCAGAAGCCGATTTGCAGGCGGCCCACCTTGCCCGGCTGCGCGCGAATAACAGCGCCTCTATCGAGACCACCAATATCCATCAGGAAACCGTGCGCGCGCTGAAGCAGATCAACACGGACGTGACCTATGTCGCCTACCCGATCCTGGAACAGGCGGGCGATCTGCGCGCGACGCGCCTGACCGGGTGAACCAAGCGGATCGGGATGTGGTGACGTGGTTGCTATCTGAGATCAGCTTGCCTGCCCCGACAGCTGCAGCAGTTCCTCGCGAAGTCGGAGCGCGAGCGGCGAGAGCGGGCGGCGGCGCAGACCCAGCAGGTAATAGGACGACACCCGAAATTCCTGCTGGGTGCGCAGAACCGCGAAGCCCGCATTGACCGGGTCCCGGATCAGAAGCTGCGCGACCTCTTCCGAGACGGCGGCCACGGCGTCGCTTTGCGCGAGATAGGCGATGGTGAACAGCAGCGACGGGCTGTTCACGCAGTCGCGCGGCTCGGACAGGCCCAGCGCGGCGAAGGCCTCGAAGGTCGCCTCGCGGATCGGCGCGCCGCGCTGCTGCAGGATCCATTCGTAATCCCCCAGTTCGGTCATCGTGACGAAGGGCGAGCGGGCCAGCGGATGATTTGCGCGCACGAGAAAGACGATTTTTTCGTCGCGCATCGGTGTGATGTCGAAAAGCTCGCTGTCGAACTCGGGCAGAACCCGGGCGAGGATGAAATCCATCTCTCCCGCCGCGAGATAGCCCAACAGATCGCGTGACGGCAGAACCTCCACGGAAATATCTGTCTCGGGGGACGAGCGTTTGACGGCGCGGATCGCGGGCACGAGATAGCCCACCGCCGGGCCGGTCACCGCGCCGATCCGCACGCGCCCGGCATGGCCGCTGCGCAGCGCCTCGATGTCGGAGCCCATGCTCTCGAGTTCGCGCAGAACGGCGCGGGCGCGTCGCAGGACAGCCAGCCCGATCTCTGTCGGCTCCATCCCCTTGGGCTGCCGGGTGAACAGCGGCGCATCGACCCGACGCTCCACCTCGGCCAGCATCCGGGACGCGGCCGGCTGAGTCATGGCGCAGCTCTCGGCGGCAAGTTGAAGCTGTCCGGACTCGGCGACCGCTCGGATCAGGCGCAGCTGCGCCGGTTTTAGCATCAGGTGAGAAAGGGGCATATCACTTTCGGCATGCAGATTGCGTTGAATGTAATTTTATCATCATGCTTCTACATTGCTAGTGTTTCTCCCACGCCCGGTATCGGGCTGCGCGAGGAGGACAGACGGCCGCGCACCGTCATAGGGAGGACACCATGAAAATCAAAACCGCCGCCGCAGTGCTGGCGATCGGCACCGCTTTGCTCGGTTCCGGGGCTTGGGCCGAAACCGTAGGCATCTCGATGCCGACCAAATCGTCGGCTCGCTGGATCTCTGACGGCAACTCGATGGTCCAACAGTTTCAGGACGCTGGCTACGACACCGATCTGCAATATGCGGAAGACGATATTCCGAACCAGCTCGCTCAGGTCGAGAACATGATCACCAAGGGCGTGGACGTGCTCGTGATCGCCGCGATCGACGGCACGACGCTGTCGAACGCTCTGGCCAACGCGAAGGCCGCCGGTATCAAGGTGATCGCCTATGACCGCCTGATCCGCGACACGCCGGATGTCGACTATTACGCGACCTTCGACAACTTCAAGGTCGGCGTGGAGCAGGCCAATTCGCTGGTCCAAGGGCTCAAGGAGCGTTTCCCTGACACCAAGCCGTGGAATGTCGAGCTGTTCGGCGGCTCGCCGGACGATAACAACGCCTATTTCTTCTATAACGGCGCGATGTCGGTGCTGCAGCCGCTCATCGACTCGGGCGATATCGTGATCCCGTCGGGGCAGATGGGTATGGATACGGTCGGCACGCTGCGTTGGGACGGTGCCGTGGCGCAGTCGCGCATGGATAACCTTCTGTCGGCCAATTACACCGACAAGCAGGTGCAGGGCGTGCTCTCGCCCTACGATGGGCTGTCCATCGGCATCCTCTCCTCGCTCAAGGGCGTGGGCTATGGCTCGGGCGACATGAAGATGCCGATCGTCACCGGTCAGGACGCTGAAGTTCCGTCGGTGAAATCGATCCTCGCGGGCGAGCAATATTCGACCATCTTCAAGGACACCCGTGAACTGGCGAAAGTCACCGTGGGCATGGTCAACGCGATGCTCAAGGGCGGCGAGCCCGAGATCAACGACACCGAGACCTATGACAACGGCGTCAAGGTGATCCCGTCCTACCTGCTCCAGCCGGTGCCGGTGGACAAGTCGAACTGGGAAAAGGTTCTGATCGGCTCCGGTTACTACACCAAGGATCAGATCGAGTAAGCCGGGCCTCCCCGCCTTGCCACTCGCTGGTCGCCCTTCGGGGCGGCCAGTCCCCCCACTCGATTTGACGCCGGAGAGGTCGGATGACCACCCTTCTTGAAATGCGCAACATCACCAAGACCTTTCCTGGTGTGAAAGCGCTCGACGACGTCTCGATCGCGGTCCGTGACGGTGAAATCCACGCGATCTGCGGCGAGAACGGCGCGGGAAAATCGACCCTGATGAAAGTGCTCTCAGGCGTTTATCCCGCAGGCAGCTACGAGGGCGAGATCGTCTATGACGGCGCCGCTGCCGAATTCCGCGACATCCGCGACAGCGAAGATCGCGGCATCATCATCATTCACCAGGAACTGGCGCTCGTGCCGCTTCTGTCGATTGCCGAGAACATCTATCTGGGCAATGAGCGCGCCCAGAGCGGCGTGATCAACTGGCAGGAGACATTCCAGCAGACCGAGGGCCTGCTGAAGAAGGTCGGGCTGCGCGAGGCACCGGGCACGCTGGTCGACAGCCTCGGCGTGGGCAAGCAGCAGCTTGTCGAGATCGCGAAGGCGCTGTCGAAGAACGTGCGCCTCCTGATCCTCGACGAGCCGACCGCGGCGCTGTCGGAATCCGACAGTCAGGCGCTGCTGGATCTGCTGCTGGAACTGAAAGCGCAGGGCGTCACCTCGATCATCATCAGCCACAAGCTGAACGAGGTGAAGCGCGTCGCCGACAGCGTGACCGTGATCCGCGACGGGGCCACGATCTCCACCATCGACGCGCGCGGCGGCGATCTGACCGAAGACCGCATCGTGCGCGACATGGTGGGCCGCGACATGGCGCATCGCTTCCCCGACCGGACCCGTCGTGCGGGCGAGGTGCTCTTCGAGCTGAAGAACTGGAACGTGCGCCACCCCGAACATCGCGACCGCCAGATGATCCGCGACCTGTCGATGCATGTCCGCGCCGGCGAGGTTGTCGGCATCGCAGGGCTGATGGGCTCGGGCCGCACGGAACTTGCGATGAGCGTCTTCGGGCGCAGCTATGGGCGCGACATTTCGGGCGAGGTGCTGATCCACGGCAAGCCCGCCGATGTCTCCACTGTCGACCGCGCGATCGCGGCAGGGCTCGCCTATGTCACCGAAGACCGCAAGAGCCTCGGGCTGATCCTCGAAGAGACGATCCAGCGCAACACCACGCTGGCCAATCTTGGAGCGGTGGCGAAGAACGGCGTGGTCGAGGATTTTCGCGAAACCGAAGTGGCCGAGAAATACCGCCGCGACCTCAATATCCGCACGCCCTCGGTGTTCCAGAAGGTGATGAACCTCTCGGGCGGCAACCAGCAGAAGGTCGTGCTCGCGAAATGGCTCTTTACCGGGCCGGAGGTGCTGATCCTCGACGAGCCGACGCGCGGCATCGACGTCGGCGCGAAATACGAAATCTACGGGATCATCAATGAACTGAGCGCGGCCGGGAAGGCCGTCATCATGATCTCTTCGGAGATGCCGGAACTTCTGGGCATGTCCGACCGGATCTACGTGATGAACGAGGGCAGCTTCGTGGGCGAGTTGAACGCCGACGAGGCCAGCCAGGAGCGCATCATGTCCTTGATCGTTAGGGAATAGGGAAAGTCATGGACCAGATCGAACAAGCGAATTCCGAGCCTTCGGGAGGCCTTGG
This sequence comes from Thioclava sp. ISO4, assembly GCF_058105145.1. Classification (NCBI taxonomy): domain Bacteria; kingdom Pseudomonadati; phylum Pseudomonadota; class Alphaproteobacteria; order Rhodobacterales; family Paracoccaceae; genus Thioclava; species Thioclava sp. ISO4. The sequence continues at coordinate 3,478,081 of NZ_CM176571.1, read as the reverse complement.
GATCGGCGCCTATATCGCGCGCCACATCCGCGAATACGGACTGCTGTTTGCGTTGATCGCGATCATGCTGTTCTTCCAGATCGTGACGGGCGGCACGCTGCTCAAACCGGTTAACATCACCAACCTGTTCCTGCAGAACAGCTACATCATCATCATGGCGCTGGGCATGTTGCTGGTGATCGTGGGGGGCAATATCGACCTCTCGGTCGGCTCGGTGATGGGCTTCATCGGGGCCTTTGCTGCAGTGCTCATCGTGTCGATGGATCTGCCGGTCGCGGTGGCGATCCCGGCCTGTCTGGTGATGGGCATGGCGATCGGCGCGGTGCAGGGCTATTTCGTGGCCTATTGGAAAATCCCCTCTTTCATCGTGACGCTGGCGGGGATGCTGGTGTTTCGCGGGTTGTCGCTCTGGCTGCTCGAAGGCCAGTCCATCGGCCCGTTCCCGAAATCCTTCCAGGCGCTCTCGACCGGGTTCATCGCGGATCCGTTCGGCGTTGGTCGCCCGAATACGCTGGCTTTGGCGGTGGGTGTCGCCGCCGTGGTGCTGCTGGTCTGGATCGGCCTGCGGGCCCGGGCGCGGGATGCGCGCTACGGGATCGAGGGCGAACCCCTTGGCCTCTTCTTGCTGCGCAATGCGATCGTCGCCGCAGCCCTTCTCTTCGTGACGTGGAAACTCGCATGGTTCCGCGGTCTGCCGAACGTGCTGCTGTCGATGGTGATCCTGACGATCATCTATGTCTTCGTGACCGAACGCACCACGCTGGGCCGCAGGGTCTACGCCGTGGGCGGCAACTCCAAGGCGGCCAAGCTGTCGGGCATCCGCACCGAGCGGCTGACCTTCCTGACCTTCGTCAATATGGGCCTTCTGGCGGCGCTCGCCGGTCTCGTCTTCGCGGCACGCCTGAACACCGCCACGCCGAAAGCGGGCTTCGCGGTCGAGCTCGACGTGATCGCGGCAGTCTTCATCGGGGGCGCCTCGATGTCGGGCGGCTCCGGCAAGATCATCGGCGCGGTGGTCGGCGCCTTCATCATGGGCGTGATGAATAACGGCATGTCGATCCTCGGGATCGGCATCGATTACCAACAGGTCATCAAGGGGCTCGTGCTGCTCGCCGCCGTCTTCTTCGATGTCTACAACAAGAACAAGGAAGCCTGAGATGTTGCTCTCGCAATTGACCCTTCCCGACGGATCGCGCGCCGTGGCCGTGCGTGAAGACGGCCCTGCGCATCTGGTGCCGGGCGTCACCTCGACCCGCGATCTGGCGCTGGCCGCCATTGCCGCCGGGCACGATCTGGCCGCGGAGATCGCCGCGTGCGGGCAGGGGGAGGCGGTGGACCTGGAGGCCGCCTATGCCGAGGGGCGCATGCTGGTGCCGCTCGATCACCCGGATGCCGCGCATCTGCATCTGACGGGCACGGGGCTGACCCATCTGGGCTCTGCCTCCACCCGCGACGCGATGCATACCAAGGTCACCGAGGAGATGACCGACAGCATGAAGATGTTCCGCATGGGGCTGGAGGGCGGCAAGCCCGCCGCAGGCTCGGTGGGTGTGCAGCCCGAGTGGTTCTACAAGGGCAACGGTCTGGCCGCCGTCGCGCCGGGGGCTGCGCTGACCTCGCCGAGCTTCGCGCTCGATGGAGGCGAGGAACCGGAGGTCGCCGGGCTCTACGTGATCGCGCCCGACGGGCAGCCGGTCCGTGTGGGCTTCGCGCTGGGCAACGAGTTCTCCGATCATGTGACCGAGCGCGGCAACTACCTGTGGCTCGCCCATTCCAAGCTGCGCCCGGCGAGCTTCGGCCCCGAGATGCTGGTGGGCGATCTGCCCGAGAGCGTCGAGGGCACCAGCCGCATCCTGCGCGATGGCGAAGCGATCTGGGAGAAACCTTTCCTGTCGGGCGAGGCGAACATGTCCCACACGATCGCCAATCTCGAGCATCACCACTTCAAATACGCGCCGTTCCGCGATCCGGGCGATGTGCATGTGCATTTCTTCGGCACCGCGACGCTCAGCTTCGCCGACGGCATCAGCGCCGAGCCGGGGGACGTCTTCAAGATCGAATGCCCCGCTTTCGGCCTGCCGCTGCGCAATCCGCTCGCCCGCAATTCCGACGCGTCGGCCCCCGTGGCCGTCGCCAGCCTCTGAGGTCCGATATGGCTTTCACACCCGCCCCTTGGCCCCGCAAACTGCGCTCGCAGGAATGGTATGGCGGCAATTCGCGCGATACGATCTATCACCGCGGCTGGATGAAGAACCAAGGCTATCCGCATGACCTGTTCGACGGGCGCCCGATCATCGGCATCCTGAATACCTGGTCCGATCTGACGCCCTGCAACGGCCACCTGCGCGAGCTGGCCGAGAAGGTGAAGGCGGGTATCTGGGAGGCCGGTGGCTTCCCCGTCGAAGTGCCGGTTTTCTCGGCCTCGGAGAACACCTTCCGCCCGACTGCAATGATGTTTCGCAACCTCGCAGCCCTCGCGATCGAAGAGACGATCCGCGGTCAGCCGATGGACGGCGCGGTGTTGCTTGTGGGCTGCGACAAGACCACGCCGTCACTGATGATGGCGGCGGCGAGCTGCGATATTCCGTCCATCGTCGTGACCGGCGGGCCGATGCTGAACGGCTATTTCCGCGGCGAGCGCGTGGGCTCGGGCACGCATCTGTGGAAATTCTCCGAGGCCGTGAAGGCGGGCGAGATGACGCAGGAGGAATTCCTCGAGGCCGAAGCGTCGATGAGCCGATCCTCGGGCACCTGCAACACGATGGGCACGGCGTCGACGATGGCGAGCATGGCCGAGGCGCTCGGCATGGCGCTCTCGGGCAATGCCGCGATCCCGGCGGTGGACAGCCGCCGCCGCGTGATGGCGCAGCTTTCGGGCCGGCGCATCGTGCAGATGGTGAAGGACGATCTGAAGCCCTCCGACATCATGACCAAGCAGGCCTTCGAGAACGCGATCCGGACCAATGGCGCGATCGGCGGCTCGACCAATGCCGTGGTGCATCTGCTGGCGCTGGCGGGCCGGGTCGGCGTGGATGTCACGCTCGATGACTGGGACCGTTGCGGGCGCGACGTGAAGACCATCGTGAACCTGATGCCCTCGGGCAAATACCTGATGGAAGAGTTCTTCTACGCGGGCGGTCTGCCGGTCGTGCTGAAACGTCTTGGCGAGGCGGGGCAGCTGCACAAGGATGCGCTGACCGTGTCCGGCGGGGCGATCTGGGACGAGGTTAAGGACGTCGTGAATTGGAACGAGGACGTGATCCTGCCCGCCGACAAACCGTTGACCGATCAGGGCGGCATCGCGGTGCTGCGCGGCAATCTCGCGCCGAAAGGGGCGGTGCTCAAACCCTCTGCGGCCAGCCCGCATCTGCTGACCCATCGCGGTCGCGCCGTCGTCTTCGAGGATATCGACGACTACAAGGCGAAGATCAACGACGACGCGCTCGATATCGACGAGACCTGCGTGATGGTGCTGAAGAATTGCGGCCCCAAGGGCTATCCCGGCATGTCCGAGGTCGGAAATATGGGCCTGCCGCCGAAAGTGCTGAAGAAGGGGATCACCGATATGGTCCGCATCTCGGATGCGCGGATGTCGGGGACGGCCTATGGCACGGTGGTGCTGCACACCTCGCCCGAGGCGGCGGCCGGTGGGCCGCTGGCGGTCGTGCAGAACGGCGACATGATCGCGCTCGACGTGCCGAACCGGAGCCTGACGCTCGAAATCTCGGACGCGGAACTGGCCGAGCGCCTCGCGAAATGGCAGCCGAACCATGAGCGGCCCGATGGTGGCTACGCGTGGCTGCATCAGGCGCATGTGATGGGCGCCGATACCGGGGCGGACCTCGATTTCCTCGTCGGCTGCCGGGGCAACCCGGTCGGAAAGGACAGTCACTGATGAAACTCGCGCTCGTCGGCATCGGCAAGATCGCTCTGGATCAGCATGTGCCCGCCCTCGCCGCCAGCCCGGATTGGGAGCTGGCCGCGACGGTCTCGCGGCATGGAACGGTCGAGGGGGTGCCCGCCTATACGCAGATGGAGGAGATGCTCTCCGCTCATCCCGAGATCGAAGTCGTCAGCCTCTGCCTGCCGCCCGTGCCGCGCTTTTTAGCTGCGTGCGCAGCGCTCGAGGCCGGGCGGCATGTGATGCTCGAAAAACCCCCGGGGGCGACCTTGGCCGAGGTGCATACGCTCGAGGCGATGGCTTCTGCGCGGGGCCTCACGCTGTTCGCGACATGGCATTCGCGGATGGCCCATGCGGTGGCGGCGGCCAAGGCGTGGCTCGCGGATCGCAAGGTGCATTCGGGCCGGATCACATGGCGCGAGGATGTGCGCAAATGGCATCCCGGACAGGACTGGGTGTTCGAGCCGGGCGGCATGGGCGTTTTCGATCCGGGCATCAATGCGCTCTCGATTCTGACCGAGATTCTGCCCGCGCCGGTCCACCTGACCTCGGCGGAGCTGGAATTTCCCGCCAATCGCCAAGCCCCCATCGCCGCACGGCTGAGTTTCACCGGCGCGATCGAGGCGGATTTCGACTGGCGGCAGGAGGGCCCGCAAACCTGGGATATCGCGCTCGACACCGATGCCGGGCCGATGGCGTTGCGCCTTGGTGGCAACGTCCTTGAGATCGGCGGCGCGAAAGCCGAGGGTGCCGAGAGCATCATGGAAGAATACCCCGCACTCTATGCCCGCATGGCGGAGCTGGTGCGGCAGGGCGCATCCGATGTGGATCTCGCGCCGATGGTGCATGTGGCCGACGCGTTCCTGCTGGGCCGCCGCACCGCTGTTGAAGACTTCGAATTCTGAAGGATAGCAAATGACCTATACCCCGCATGGCAAGCATCTGATCGCAGGCGATTGGGCCGAGACCGAGACGCGTTTCACCTCTGACCCGGCGCATGGGCCCTCGCATGAGTTCTGCATGGGCACGGTCGAGATGGTGAATGCCGCCTGCGAGGCGGCCGAGGAGGCGTTCTGGGACTATGGCTATTCGAGCCGTGAGACCCGCGCCAAGTTCCTCGAGACGATTGCCGACGAGATCGAGGCGCGCGGCGAGGCGATCACCGAGATCGGCACGCAGGAAAGCGGCCTGCCCGAAGCGCGCCTGAATGGCGAGCGCGGGCGGACGACCGGGCAGCTGCGCCTGTTCGCGGAGCACATCCGCAAGGGCGACTATCTGGATCGTCGCCACGACAAGGCGCTCCCCGATCGCCAGCCGCTGCCGCGCCCCGATCTGCGGATGATCCAACGTCCTATCGGCCCGGTCGCGGTCTTCGGTGCGTCGAATTTCCCGCTCGCGTTTTCGACGGCGGGCGGCGACACGGCCTCGGCGCTGGCGGCGGGCTGCCCGGTCGTGGTGAAGGGCCATCCGGCGCATCCCGGCACCGGCGAAATCGTGGCCGAAGCGATCAAGGCTGCGATCGAGAAATGCGGAATGCCCAAAGGCGTGTTCAGCCTCGTCCAAGGCGGCTCGCATGATGTGGGGCAGGGGCTGGTGCAGCACCCGCTGATCAAGGCGGTGGGCTTCACCGGCAGCTTGGGCGGCGGCAAGGCGCTTTATGATCTTTGCGCACAGCGCCCCGAGCCGATCCCCTTCTTCGGCGAGTTGGGCTCGGTCAATCCGATGTTCCTGCTTCCGGAAGCGATCAAAGCGCGCGGCGAGGATCTTGGCGTGGGCTGGGCGGCCTCGCTGATGATGGGGGCGGGCCAGTTCTGCACCAATCCCGGCATCGTGGTCGTCAGGGAAGGCACCGAGGGCGAGACGTTCGTGAACGCGGCCCTCGCAGCGCTTGAGGCGGGCGGATCGCAGGTCATGCTGACCGACGGTATCGCCGAAGCCTATAGCAAGGGCGCCGCGCGGTTCGAGGAGGCCGGGGGCGTTCAGCAATTGCTGACCCAGGTTTGCGACCGGCGCGAGGCGAAACCCTACCTGTTCCGCGTCTCCGCCGCCGATTGGCTGGAGAACGAGGTTCTCTCCGAGGAAGTTTTCGGCCCGCTCGGGCTGATCGTGACCGTCAAGGATGACGACGAGATGGTGAAGGTCGCGCGCAGCTTCTCGGGGCAGCTGACCGCGACGCTCCATATGGATGACGGCGATGCGGCGCTGGCCGGACGGCTGCTGCCGGTGCTGGAGCGCAAGGCGGGCCGGGTGCTCGCGAATGGGTTCCCGACCGGCGTGGAGGTCTGCGACGCGATGGTCCATGGCGGGCCGTACCCGGCGTCCACGAATTTCGGCGCGACCAGCGTCGGCACACTCGCGATCCGGCGCTTCCTGCGGCCTGTTTGTTACCAGAACATGCCCGAGGCCCTCTTGCCCGAAGACCTGCAGGGGTGAGAGGCTTCCGCAAATCGCGGGAGGATTCATATGAGCGTGTTTGACGACAGGGTTTGCGAGCTGGGCGAGGGGCCGTTCTGGCATCCCGAGCGTAGCCAGTTCTTCTGGTTCGACATCCTGAACCGCAAGCTGCTGACGCGCGATGCCAACGGGCCGCTCGAATGGCAGTTCGAGGGCATGGCCTCTGCGGCAGGCTGGGTGGATCGCGAGCGGATGATCCTCGCGACCGAGACCGGCCTGTCGCTGTTCGACATCGCCGAGGGCACGCTCGAGCCGCTCGTCGAGGTGGAGGCCGACGATCCCGGCACCCGCTCGAATGACGGGCGGGCGGATCGGCAGGGCGGCTTCTGGTTCGGCACGATGGGCAAAGAGGCCGAGCGCGGGCGCGGCACGATCTATCGCTATTACCGGGGCGAGCTGCGCCGTCTCGTCTCGGAGATTTCGATCCCCAACGCGATCTGCTTCACGCTCGACGGTCGCACCGCCTATTTCGCGGATACGCCCAGCCGGAAGGTCTGGTGTCAGTCGCTCGATGCGGAAGGCTGGCCTGAGGGCGAGCGTCGGCTGTTTCTCGATCTGTCATCCGAGGGCCTCTATCCCGACGGCGCGGTGGTCGATGCAGAGGGTGGCTTCTGGTGCGCGCTTTGGAGTTCGGGGCGGGTGGCGCGCTTCGATGCGGAAGGCCGCATGACCCACCATCTCGATCTGCCGGGGAAGAACAGCACCTGTCCGGCCTTCGGTGGCGCGGATATGCGCGACGTGCTGGTCACGAGCGCGCTGGAGGGCATGACAGATCCCGATGCGGATCAGGGTCTGTCCTATCTGCTGCGCGCGCCGTTCGTGGGCGTGCCCGAGCCGCGCGTGATCTTGTGAGCCCCGCCGCCCGGTGAGCTGGGCGGCTCATCCCGTCCCTTTCAGCGCAAAGCAATAGCGACTCGGCATCGCCGGGGAAGGGCGATCCGGCCTCTGTGACGGTATCGCGACGACAAAACCGTCACAAAAAAAACGCCCGCTATCTGTCATTTTCTCGCGGCGATTTACACAAGGGCCGGCCGGAAATTTGCGCACCTCGCGCCGTCGCGATATTGGCGTGATCTAAAAACATCGGCGAAAGGCCCTACGGCGCTTCCGTTTTCGGGGTTTCTTGCCCAAGGCGCGCCGTGAACCAGAAGTCCCTAAAAACGCCCAATTATCACGCTCTGTCACGCAATCGCGACTGTTACATAGCTGTCAAAAAGCCCCGTCATGAGTGCACCCAGCGGACGGGACGAGTTTCGTTACCGCGTTCACAGCATCCGAATTCTGACAGCGAGGACTGTTCAATGTTCATCACCCGCCTCACCCTCACCGCCGCAATCGCCGGTGCGACGCTGGCTTCGGCCGCCGCGGTGCAGGCCGCCGACATCTCCGGCGCCGGCGCGACCTTCCCCTATCCGATCTACTCGGCTTGGGCGAAAACCTACAAAGAGAAGACGGGCACGGGCCTCAACTACCAAGCCATCGGCTCGGGCGGCGGCATCAAGCAGATCGAATCCCGCACCGTGACCTTCGGCGCCTCGGACAAGCCGCTGGGCGGCGACGAGCTGAAAGAGAACACTCTGGTTCAGTTCCCGACCGTCATGGGCGGCATCGTCCCGGTCGTGAACGTCGACGGCATCAAGCCGGGCGAGCTGGTTCTCGACGGCGAGACGCTGGCGAAAATCTACGAAGGCAAGATCACCAAGTGGAACGATCCGGCCATCGCCAAGCTCAACGAAGGCGTGAAACTCCCCGACGCGGCGATCGCCGTCGTCCACCGTTCGGACGGTTCGGGCACCACCTTCAACTACACCTATTACCTCGCCTCGGTCGACGAGACCTGGAAGAACGACATCGGCGTCTCGACCGCTGTCGAATGGCCGGTGGGTCTTGGCGCCAAGGGTAACCAGGGCGTGGCTGCGAACGTCGATCAGACGAAGAACTCGATCGGCTATGTCGAATATGCCTACGCGCTGCAGAACAACATGACCTACACGGACATGATCAACAAAGCAGGCAAGAAAGTCGCTCCGAAGGCCGAAGCCTTCGCCGCTGCCGCCGCCAATGCCGACTGGTCGAGCCAGCCGGGCTTCGGCGTCATCCTCGCCAACCAGCCGGGCGACAAGACCTGGCCGATGACCGCGGCGACCTTCATCCTGATGCACAAGGATGCCAAGGACGGTGCGGCTTCGACCGAAGCGCTGAAGTTCTTCGACTGGGCCTATGCGAACGGTGGCGACGCTGCCGCCAAGCTGGACTACATCCCGATGCCCGAGAACGTCGTGGCTCAGATCAAGAAAGAATGGGGTCAGATCAAAGGCAAGGACGGCAAAGCTGTCTGGTCGATGAACCACTGATCTTTCTTTCCATAAACACCTACGGGGGAGGGCTGCATCTGCGGCCCTCCCTTTCTGCGATTTTCAGTGGAGTGCGCGATGACGGCGACAAGCGATTACGACAGCGGCGTGAAGAGCACGCGCCCGGTGGCCCAGTCCGACCGGATCTTCGGCTCTTTGACGCTGGCCGCTGCGGTGGTGGTGCTGCTGGTTCTCCTGGGCGTGTTCGCCTCGCTCGTCATGGGGGCGTGGCCGGCGTTTAAGGAATACGGGCTGCCGTTCCTGTGGACCGCGAAATGGAACCCGGTGACCGACAAGTTCGGCGCGCTGGCGCCGCTTTACGGCACGGTCGTCACCTCGATCATCGCGATGGTCATCGCGGTGCCGGTGGGCCTTGGCATCGCGATCTTCCTGACCGAGACCTGCCCGCGCGTGTTGCGCCGCCCGCTGGGGATCGCGATCGAGCTGCTCGCGGGCATCCCCTCGATCATCTACGGCATCTGGGGCCTCTTCGTCTTCGCGCCCTTCATGCAGAGCTACATCCAGCCCTTCCTGATCGACACGCTGGGCCATGTCCCGGTGATCGGCACCCTCTTCGCGGGCCCGCCCTACGGGATCGGGATGCTGACCGCGGGGCTGATCCTCGCGATGATGATCCTGCCCTTCATCGCCTCGCTCGCGCGCGACATATTTCAGACGGTGCCGCCGATGCTGCGCGAAAGCGCCTATGGCATGGGCATGACCCGCTGGGAGGTGAACCGCCATATCGTGATCCCGCATGTGCGCACCGCGCTGGTGGGCGGCATCATGCTGTCGCTTGGCCGCGCGCTGGGCGAGACGATGGCCGTGACTTTCGTGATCGGCAACGCGCATCGCATCTCGGGCTCGATCCTCGCACCGGGCACCACGATCTCGGCGGCGATCGCCAACGAATTCACCGAGGCCACGACGCCGATCTACACCTCGTCGCTGATCGCGCTGGGTCTCGTTCTGTTCATCCTCACCTTCATCGTGCTTGCCGCAGCCCAGTGGATGCTCAAGCGCATGAAGCAAAAGTCGGGAGCGTAAGACATGGCTTCGATGACCCGCAGAAAGACCGTCAACGCGGTGATGATGACGCTGTCCACGGGGGCGGCGGCGCTTGGCCTCTTCGTGCTGGCCGTGATCCTGCTCTACCTGCTCTACAAGGGGGCGAGCGCGCTGAACCTTTCCGTCTTCACGCAAGACACGCCCTCGCCGATGGAGCCGGGGGGCTTGCGCAATGCGATCCTCGGCTCGGTGATCATGTCGGTGATCGCGGTGGCGATCGGGACGCCGATCGGCATTCTCGCCGGGACCTACATGGCCGAATACGGGCGCTATGCGAAGCTGTCGAAGGTGATCCGCTTCGTGAACGACATCCTGCTGTCGGCGCCCTCGATCATCGTGGGTCTCTTCGTCTATCAGGTGCTCGTTGTCAGCCTCGGGCATTTCTCGGCGCTTGCGGGCTCGGTCGCGCTGGCGATCCTCGTGATCCCGATCGTCGTGCGCACCACCGAGGATATGCTGCGCCTCGTGCCCGACCAGCTGCGCGAGGCGGGGCTTGCGATGGGCTGGCCGCGCTGGATCGTGATCCGCACGGTCGCCTACAAGGCGGCGATGGCGGGGATCGTGACCGGCGTGCTGCTGGCCATCGCCCGGATTTCGGGCGAGACCGCGCCGCTTCTCTTCACGGCGCTGTCCAACAACTTCTTCAGCCTCGATCTGACGCAGCCGATGGCCTCGCTGCCGATCACCATCTTCCAATTCGCGCTTTCGCCCTACGATAACTGGCAAGCCCTTGCCTGGGCAGGCGCGCTTCTCATCACCGTTGCGGTGCTGGCGCTGTCGATTGTCGCCCGCCTCGTCACCTCCAAGAAGGAGAAACACTGATGGACACCCTCATTCGCGACCGCTCGCCGATGACCTTCGACGGGGTCGATCCCGCGCCGAAACCGCGCATCTCGATCAAGAACCTCGATTTCTTCTACGGTGATTTCAAAGCCCTGAAATCGATCAATCTCGACCTGCCCGAGAACCGCGTGACCGCCTTCATCGGTCCGTCGGGTTGCGGCAAGTCCACGCTCTTGCGCGTGCTCAACCGGATGTATGACCTCTATCCGAAGCAGACCGCGACGGGGGAGGTGCTGCTCGACGGCGAGAATATCCTTGGCAAGAAGGTCGATCTGAACCGGCTGCGTGCGAAAGTGGGCATGGTGTTCCAGAAACCCACGCCCTTCCCGATGACGATCCACGAGAATATCGCTTTCGGCCTGCGCCTCGCGAATTACGCGAAATCCGAGATCGACGACCGGGTGCAGGCGGCGCTGAAGGGGGCGGCGCTCTGGGACGAGGTGAAGGGCAAGCTGCAAAGCTCGGGCCAGTCGCTCTCGGGCGGTCAGCAGCAGCGTCTGTGCGTGGCGCGCACCATCGCGGTGGAGCCGGAGGTGATCCTGCTCGACGAGCCGGCTTCCGCGCTCGATCCGATCTCGACCGGCAAGCTGGAAGAGACGATCCATCAGCTCAAGGAGCAGTTCACCATCGCCATCGTCACCCATAACATGCAGCAGGCGAGCCGCGTCTCCGACCGCACCGCCTTCATGTATCTGGGCGAGCTGATCGAAGAGGGCGAGACCGCGCAGATCTTCACCCGCCCGCGGGTCGAGCGCACCTCGGACTACATCACCGGGCGGTTCGGCTGAGCCAACTGCCGCCTTGTTCTTGCGTGGTCGCGGGCTTAGAACGCGGCCAGTATTCAGCGGAGTGGTGACATGGCTTTGAACAGACGGCGTCTTCTGCAACTCGGCGCGGCTTCGGTGGCGCTGGCGGCCAGCCCGCGCGGTGCGATGGCGGCGTTCGATCCCAAGCCCACGGGCTGGCGCAGTTTCGAGCTGGTCACCAAGGTCAGCCTGCCCGGCGGTGGCGAGACCGCGCAGCTTTGGCTGCCGGTGCCCTCCGTGCATGGCGACGGCTGGATGAAGCCCGGCGCGGTGAACTGGAAGAGCGGGGCGGACGAGGTACAGATCGTGAATGCGTCCGACACCGGCACGCCGATGGTGCATGCGGTCTGGGGCGCCTCCGACGGGCCGCGCGAGCTGACCCTGACCGCGCAGGCCCAAACGCAGGATTTCGTGGTCGATCTGAGCAAGCCGGGCGACGTGGAGCCGCTCGATGAGGTCGAGCGTGCGCGCTTCACCGCCGCGACCAAGCTGCTGCCGACCGACGGGATCGTGAAGCAGACCGCCGACTCGATCATCCGCGGGAAGACCGGCGATCTCGAGAAGGCCCGCGCGATCTACGAGTGGATCGTCGAGAACACCGTGCGCAATCCGAAGACGCCGGGCTGCGGGTTGGGCGATATCGCCTTCATGCTGACCTCGGGCGATCTGTCGGGCAAATGCGCCGATCTCAACGCACTCTTCGTCGGGCTGGCGCGCGCCGCCGGTCTGCCTGCGCGCGATGTCTATGGCATTCGCGTCGCGCCCTCGCGCTTCGGCTACAAGAGCCTCGGTCTGAAATCCGACGATGCCACCGGCGCGCAGCATTGCCGCTCGGAAGTCTGGCTGAGCGGCTTCGGCTGGGTGCCTGCCGACGCCGCCGATGTGCGCAAGGTGATGTTGCAGGAAGGCGAGGGGCATCTGGGCCTCAAAGACCCCAAGGTGGTCGATGTGCGTGCGAAGCTCTTCGGCGCATGGGAAGGCAATTGGATCGGCTATAACTACGCGCATGACGTGGATCTGCCGGGATCGGACGGGCCCGAGCTGCCCTATCTGATGTATCCGCAGGCCGAGATCGACGGCAAACGCCGCGACTATCTCGACGCCAAGGACTTCACCTATCAGATCACCGCGCGCGAATTGTCCGCCTGAGGCGGTCTTTGCCGTATCGGTGACAATCGCGCGCTTTCCCTTGGCGCCCTGCGGCGCTAAGGGCGTTTGCAGGAGGTGCGCCAGATGCGTGTTTTCATAAACGGGTTCGGACGGATCGGTCGCTCGGTGCTGCGCGCCTGGGCGGAGGCGCCTGCGCGCTGGCCGGGGCTCGAGATCGTCGGCGTCAACGATATCGAAGCGCCCGAGATGCTGGCTTATCTCTTCGAATATGACAGCGTCTTTGGCCCGTGGCGCGGCACGGTCGCGCTGGAAGAGGGCGCGCTGGTGATCAACGGCACCCGGATCGCGCTGCACCGGGCGGATGATATCTCCACGCTCGATCTGTCGGATGTCGATCTGGTGATGGAATGCACCGGCCGCGCCGACAGCCCGCAGATCGCAGGGCAGGGGATCGCGGGCGGGGCTACCCGCGTGCTGATCTCGGGACCTGCGAAAGCGGCCGAGATCACAGTGGTTCTGGGCGCGAATGACGCGGCGCTGAACGGGCAGAAGATCGTCTCCAACGCGAGCTGCACGACGAATGCGCTGGCGCCGCTTGCGCGGCTGATCGATGCGGAATTCGGGATCGTCACCGGCTCGATGACCACGGTGCATTGCTATACCGGCTCGCAGCCCACGGTCGACAAACCGCGCGGCCCGATGGAGCGCTCGCGCGCGGCCGCGCTGTCGATGGTGCCGACGACGACCTCGGCGGGCAAACTGATGGAAGAGGTGCTACCCGATCTCGCCGGTCGTCTGATCGCGCAGGCGGTGCGGGTGCCCACGGCCTCTGTCTCGGCGGTCGATCTGGCGGTGACGGTCGAGCGCCCCGCCACGGTTGAACAAGTCAACGCGGTGCTGCAAGGCGCGGGTGGCGTGATCGGCACGACCGGGAAGCCGCTCGTTTCCACCGATTTGCGCGCGCGCCCCGAGAGCATCGTTATGGCACTGCCCGAGACGCGCGCGACCCAGCATGGGCTGATCCGGGTCTTCGGCTGGTATGACAACGAGTGGGGCTTCTCCAACCGGATGCTGGATATGGCGTTGCGGATGGGCTGACACGAAAAAGCCCCGCCGGATGGGCGGGGCTTCGTGTCGTGTTCGCTTGGGCGCGGATCAGTTCCGGTTGCCCATGAATTGCAGCAGGAACATGAACAGGTTCAGGAAGTCCAGATAGAGCTGCAGCGCGCCGATGATGGCGGCTTTGCCCATGAACTCCGAGTCGCTGGCCGCGAGCTGCAGGTAGGTGTTCTTGATGTTCTGCGTGTCGTAAGCCGTGAGGCCCGCGAAGATCAGAACGCCGATCACCGAGATCGCGAAAGCCATCGCCGAGGAGGCGAGGAAGATGTTCACGATCGAGGCGACGATCAGGCCGATCAGACCCATCATCAGGAACGAGCCCATCGCGCTCAGGTTACGCTTCGTGGTGTAGCCGTAAAGCGAAAGACCCGCGAAGGAGATCGCCGTCACGAGGAAGGTCTGTGCGATCGAGATGCCGGTATAGGCGGCGAAGATGAAGCTGATCGACAGCCCCATAAGCGCGGCATAGACGAAGAACACGATCTGCGCCGTGCTGGTCGACATCTTGTTGATCATCGCGCCGAAGGCGAAGACGATCGCCAGCGGAGCCAGCATCACAACCCATTTGAGGCCCGAGCCGAAGATCGCGGCAACGAGCGCCGGGTTCGTACCCACACCAAACGCCACGGCCCCGGTCACCAGCATCGCCAGCGACATAAGCCCGTAGACCTTGTTCATATGTGCGCGAAGACCCTCGTCAATCGCAGCCTGACGCGTGCCCGCCTGGGGGGTCCGCATCGTTTCGAAATCAGCCATCAGCACCTCCAACTATATCTCCCGGTCGTCCCTCGGACCGGTTTCGGTACCGATATTGGCAGAGCGGCCCCGAAATTCAAGATTTGGGGCTGCTCGAAAATGCCTCGTTTCACACTGTTTTTGCGTCTTTTGTCTCAGCGGCCCGCGCGCCAGTGATCGGGGGCGTCCCAAATCCGGCGCCGTGCCTCGAATGCGGCCTCGGTCTTGCTCAGCCCGAGATCGTCGAGAAGCCTTGGCTCAAGGCGCTCGAGTGCCCGGCGCGATCGGTGATAGGCGGCCATGCGGGCGAGGGTCGCAAAGAAGCCGCTCCGGGCGGGACGGGCAGGGGCGCAGCAGGCGGCGTTGCGACGGGTCAGGAAGGTCATCGTCTCATCCTCCGTGGCAGATTTTGTGCAAAGAAGGATGGCGCAAGTTTATTGATGATGAAAACGAATGATTGTGCTAATAAGCATCACGAAACGTGATGGATGGGCGGACATGGCGCAAAACCTCGATATCGCAGCGCTGCGGGCGCTTCTCACGGTTGCCGAGACCGGGTCGGTGACGCAGGCGGCCCGACTTCTGAACCTGACGCAATCGGCGGTCTCGATGCAGATCCGCCGGTTGGAGGAGGCGCTCGACAAGGGGCTCTTCGACCGGGCGAACCGCAAAATGGCGCTGACCCGTGCGGGGCGCTCGCTTCTGGACCACGCCCGCCGCATCTGTGCCGAGAACGATGCGGCGCTGGCGCGGCTGCGCGCGGCGGACGCCGAGGTGACCGTGCGGTTCGGTCTGCCCTATGATCTGGTCAGCCCGCAAATGCCGGGCCTGCTGCGCGCGATGGCCGAGCAATGGCCGATGATGCGCCTGCAGCTTGTCTCGCGCCGTTCGTCAGTGCTGCGCCGGATGTTCGACGCGGGTGAGCTGGATATTATCCTGACCACCGAAGACAATCCCGGACACGAGGCCGAGGTGCTGGCATCCGATGATCTGGTCTGGATCGGCGCGCAGCTCGGGCGGGCCTTTTGCGAGCGCCCGCTGATGCTGTCGATCGAGGAGCGCTGCGCCTTCTACGACGCGGCACTGGGGGCGCTTGAATCGGTCGGGATCGAGGCGAAATCCGCTTTCGAGGGACAATCGGACGAAATGGCGAGCGCAACGGTGGCTGCCGATATGGGCGTCGCGGTGCGTCTGTCGCGGTTTATCCCGCTGGGCTGCGTGGCCTTGGGGCCCGAGAGCGGCCTGCCGGCGATCGGCCGCTCGCGCATCTGTTTCTACGATACGGGCCGATTGACCGGCGACCCGGTCGATGCGTTTCGCGCCATGCTTCGCGAGGCTTATGCCTGAGCGCCGATCTCGATGACCAGCTTGCCGGTGGAGCGGCGCGCGCGCAGATCCTCCAGCGCGTCCGGGATCTGCTCCATCGGATAGGTCGCGCAGATATGCGGGGTGAGGCCACCCTGCGCGAACCAGTCGAACAGCCGCGCCATCGAGCCGGTCAGCACCTGCGGGTCGAGCTTGAGATAGCCACCCCAGTAAAGCCCATGGATCGCGACGTTCTTCACCAGCGCGTGGTTGAGCGGCAGTTTCGGCTGGCTGCCGCTGGCGAACCCGATCACGAGGTAACGCCCGCCGGGCTTCAGCGCGCGGAACGCCGCTTCGCCCGCCGGGCCGCCGATCGCGTCATAGACCACGTCGCAGCCGCCAAGCGCCTTGATGGTGCCCTTGAGGTCGTCGCTCTCGCTGTCGAGCGTCTCATCGGCTCCGGCATCCCGCGCGATTTGCTGCTTCGCCTCGCCGCGCGCGCAGGCGATCACCCGCGCGCCCATCTTCTTGCCGATCTCGACCGCGGTAAGGCCGACACCGCCAGCCGCGCCCAGAACCACCAGCGTCTCGCCCTCGGCGAGGTCTGCGCGCGTCTCCAGCGCCACATGGCTGGTGCCATAGGCGATCTGGAAGGCCGCAGCCTGCGCGTAGCTCATCGCGTCCGGCATCGGGGTGCAGCGGCTTTCCGGGAAATTGCCCGCCTCCGCCAGCCCGCCTTGGCCCGCAAAGACCGCAACGCGCGTGCCCGGGGCGAGGGTGCAGCCTTCGCCCGCCGCGATGACCTCTCCCGCGAGCTCCATTCCGAGCGTGAAGGGCGGGGTGGGGGTGTCTTGGTATTTCCCCTCGATCATCAGCAGGTCGGCGAAGTTCAGGCCGCAGGCCCGGATGGCCACCTGAACCTCGCCCGGCCCCGGCGCGGGCAGGGGGATTTCGATCAGCTCGGGGCGTTGCCCGGGGGCGGTCTGAACATAGGCGCGCATCGAATGCTCCGGCAGGTTGTGTCTCAAGGCAGGGTGGCCATCGAAGCGGACCCTACGTCGCCCGTGATAGACCGGGCGGCCGATCGGGGCCAGCCCGCATGTCTGAGAGCCGGGCGCGACGTTGCGGCCGCCCCGACGATCGAGTTGACTTGCGAATCAATCCTCTGTGAGAGGGCAGTTAGCGCCACAGGTTTCCCTCGCGGCACCTGAGTCGCTGATTTGCAAATCGCAAAACACGCGGAAGGCGAATAGCGAGGGACCTATCCTTTAGGTTAGGTGTGCTGTGGAAAGCCGCAAAATCCCTGTCTTTTTGGACAGGTTTGCGATTTTACCCGCGCAGGCCACACTCAGCGCACGGTAGTTTACGGGTGAAATTGGCTTAAAGGGGAAAGAGTATGAAGCATCCGGTTGATGTCCACGTGGGCAAGCGGATCCGGCACCGGCGCTGGATGATTGGGATGACCCAACAACAGCTCGCGGATAAGGTTGGGATCAAATTCCAGCAGATTCAGAAATACGAAACCGGGATGAACCGCGTTTCGGCATCTCGGCTCTGGGATATCGCGGATGCGCTCGACGTTCCGATCTCGTTCTTCTTCGAGGGGCTCGCGGAAGACAGCGGGATGCAACCGGAAGTGGCGGGGGATATTCTGTCCGACAAGGAAGCGCTCGCGCTCGTGCGCTCCTATTACGCGATCCCGGAGGCGCAGCGCCGCCGGCTGTTCGAATTGGCCAAGGTTCTGTCCGACGCGGCCTGAGCGCCACGCGGACGAGTTTAGGCGCAACTGGCGACCGAATGTGGGGCGGTCGGCAGCTTGACCCGGAGAAGGGGGGCGGTTACCGCTCCCCTTATCTCATTTCTGGGGGTCGGTTGCGGTGACGGCGCGGCCCGGGGAGGACACCGATGCTTGATCTCGATACCGATACCCGCGCGGCGCTCGCCGCGCTGGCCAATGACCTTGCCGATTGCGCCCGTCGCGAGACCCTGGCGCAGTTCCGGCCCGTGGGCGGGATCGGTGCGGATAACAAGCTCGAAGGCGGTTTCGATCCGGTGACCGAGGCCGACCGCTCCGCCGAGGCCGCGATGCGCGCCCTGATCGCGGAGCGCCGCCCGCAAGACGGCATCTACGGTGAAGAGCATGGCGTGACCCGTGGCGAGAGTGGCCTGACCTGGGTGCTCGACCCGATCGACGGCACGCGCGGCTACCTTTCGGGCACTCCGACTTGGGGCGTGTTGATCGCGCTTTGTGCCGAGGAAGCGGATGGCCCCGGCGCGCCGATGATGGGCGTGATCGACCAGCCCTATATCGGAGAGCGTTTCACCGGCGGTTTCGGGCGCGCGACGCTCGAGGGGCCGCATGGCGGGCGCGATCTCGGCGTGCGCTCCGGGCGCGGGCTCGACAGCGCGACGCTTTTCACCACATTCCCCGAAGTCGGCACGCCCGACGAAGGCGCGGCCTTCGCGCGGCTGTCGCAGCAGGTGCGGCTGACGCGCTACGGGATGGATTGCTACGCCTATGCGCTGCTCGCCGCCGGTCAGATCGATCTGGTCGTCGAGGCGGGGCTGCAGCCCTATGACATCGCGGCCCCGATCGCCGTGATCGAGGCGGCGGGCGGTCTTGTGACCAACTGGCAGGGCGGTCCGGCCCATCGCGGCGGACAGGTGCTTGCTGCCGCATCGCCCGAGATTCACGCCGCCGCACTCGACGTGCTGAACGTCTAACGTCTTCCTCTTGGCAAAAATATCCCGGGGGGTGAGGCGGGATCAGCGGCCTTCCGGTGGAAGGACGCCCCGCCGAACGCCCGAAGCGGAAGCGCAGGGCAGAAAAGAGCGGGGGCAGCGCCCCCTCGACCCTCAGTCCTTGCGTTTGCGGAACAGCTTCTCGCGTCCGATCCGGTCCAGCAACTCGCGCGTGGCTTCCGTGCCGAAATGCTGACGATGGGCGAGGTCGGGCAGGCGGTTCGAGATCTCGCGCCCCAGTTCCTCGGGAAGCAGCGAGAGCGTTGCCTCCGAGACCATCAGGCTCTCCACCGGGATGCCCTCGGCATAGATGATTTCGTGCCGGTCGAAGACCAGCGCGTAGTAATCGACGAAACCGCCCTCGCGCTGCCAGACATTCTCGCCATCGACGAGGTGCTTGGCCTGCACGAGGATTTCCGACGTGTCGCCGAGCTTGTGCACGCCGCGGCGATAGAGGAACACGCGGTGATGGGGCGAGATCACCAGATCGCCCTCATTGCCCAGCACACCCGCCGAAATCACGACCGGCGCGAAAGATCCCAGCGCGCGCATCGTCGCCTTCGCCACCAGCTTCACCGGTTGCGGGCCATTGTCGCGGGTCAGCACCCGCGCGCCCGGCGTCAGTTGCTCGATCGGCATCTGCGCGCCACCTGCCAGCGTGATCATCGTCCCGGTGGTGAAGGCCACGCAGACGAGGTCCGACAGCAGCGCCTCGCCGGGATCTTCGCTGGCTTCCAGCAGCGTGTAATCGAAGCGCGCCGCCATCGGCGAAAGCGGCAGCGCATAAAGCGCGTCCGTTGCGTCGTGGCGGATCATCAGGATGTCGACCGTGTCGCCCTCGGGCGTGATCAGCAGGTGCCGCGCGATCAGCGCGAGCGCATCGCCCGGCGCGCCGATCTCGGAGCCTTGCGCCACGGTCGGCGCGGTGCCTTGCTGGGCCAGCACGAGGCGACGCGGTTTGGCGGCGCGATGAAGCTGATAGATGTCGCCGGGTTCGCAGTCTTCGGCAAGACCGAGCGCGTCGCCCTGATTGGCCCCGGAGGTGACCCAGATATCCTCGGCCTCGAAGACGTGAACGATCTGGCTCGGGTTTGACACGCGCTCTTCCTCGCCCTGCCGGGCCGTCTGAAACTGATGGATCGCATCGGCTTACCGCGGGCCGCTCCCGATGGTCAAGCGGCGACAGCGCGCTTGTCCTCCCCCGCGCGCAAGCTACTGTCCGAGGCGAAGCTGGCAGGGTGGCGCGCGGCGTTTCGCGCGCGGGCCCGGCCGGAGCACGCCGGAGAATGACTGAAAAGGAGAGGGCGCGATGGATCTTGGGATCAAGGGCCGCAAGGCGATCGTATGTGCGGGGTCGAAAGGGCTTGGACGGGGCTGCGCGATGGCGCTTGCGCAGGCGGGCGTCGAGATCGTGCTGAACGCGCGCGGCGCTGATGCGCTGGCCGCGACCGCGAACGAGATCATGGCCGCGACCGGCGTGACCGTGACGCCCGTGGCTGCCGACATCACCACGCCCGAGGGCCGGGCGGCGGTGCTGAGCGAAGCGGGCGAGGTCGATATTCTGGTGACCAATGCGGGCGGGCCGCCTCCGGGCAACTGGCGCGACTGGTCGCGTGACGATTTCATCGCGGCACTCGATGCCAATATGCTGGCCCCGATCGCGATGATGCAGGCGGTTCTGCCTGCCATGATCGAGCAGCGCTGGGGCCGGGTGGTCAACATCACCTCGCAATCCGTGCGTGCGCCGATCGCGCAGCTCGGCCTGTCGAACTCTGCGCGGTCGGGCCTGACGGGTTTCGTTGCGGGCACCTCGCGGCAGGTCGCCGAATATGGCGTGAACATCAACAACCTGCTGCCGGGTCTGCACGCGACCGACCGCGCGGTATCGCTCGATACCGGGGCGGCGAAGGCGAAGGGCATCTCGGTCGAGGAGGCGAAGGCGCAGCGCGAGGCGACGATCCCGGCAGGCCGCTACGGCACGCCCGAGGAATTCGGGGCGACCTGCGCTTTCATGTGTTCGGTTCATGCTGGGTTCATGGTCGGGCAGAACGTGATGCTCGATGGCGGGCTGAACAACATCTCGATCTAAGCCGGGTCTGCCGGGCCTACCGGGCTTGCTTGGAGGGCGGGGGGCTGTTATCTCCCGCCCTGCATTGCCTGACACTTTCGGTCGAGATTTCGCTGTATGAGCGCACAATTACCCCCTCCGCGCCTCGAAGTTCGCGCGCTTGGCCGCGTGTTCGACGGGCGGGCCGTCGTCGATGACGTGTCCTTCGCGATCCCCGCAGGGCAGGTGACCTGTCTGCTGGGGCCTTCAGGCTGCGGCAAGTCGACGACGCTGCGGCTGATCGCGGGCGTCGACATGCAGGATACGGGCGAGATCTACGTCGATGGCAAGCTGATCTGCGACACGGTGTTCCGCATCCCGCCCGAGCAACGCGCGATCGGGCTGATGTTTCAGGACTTCGCGCTGTTTCCGCATCTGACGGTGGCCGAGAATATCGCCTTCGGCCTCAAAGGCGATGCGGCGGCGAAGCGCGCCCGCGTGACGGAATTGCTCGAGAAGGTGCGGCTCACGCGGCATCGCGACAGCTATCCGCACGGGCTATCGGGCGGTGAGCAGCAGCGCGTGGCGCTGGCGCGTGCGTTGGCGCCCCGGCCGCGTATCCTTTTGATGGACGAGCCTTTCTCGGGGCTGGACGAGCGCCTGCGCGACGATATCCGCGACGAGACCCTGGCGCTTCTGAAAGAGGAAAACACGGCTGTTCTGCTGGTCACGCATGAGCCGCATGAGGCGATGCGGATGGCCGATGAGATCCTGCTGATGCGCGGCGGGAAGATCGTGCAGCGCGGCGCGCCCTATAACCTTTACAACGCGCCGGTGGACCGGGCTGCGGCGGCGTTCTTCTCGGATGTGAACGTGCTCAAGGGGCAGGTGCAGGACGCGCTGACCGTGACACCCTTTGGCGATTTCCTGACGCCGGGCCATGCGGACGGGACCGAGATCGACATCGTGATCCGCCCGCAGCATCTGAAGATCGATTTCGACCGGGCAGGGCGCGGCCCGGCCCCGACGCCGCAGGACGGCACGCCCGCGCGTGGCGTGGTCGAACGCGCGCGCTTCTTGGGCCGCGAGAGCCTCGTCGAGTTCCGGATGGATTTCGACGGCACGATTCTGCGCGCCAGCGTCCCCAACGTCTTCCTTCCGAAGCCCGGCACGCCGATGTGGTTGATGATCCGCCGCGATCGCTGCTTCGTTTTCCCGGCGAAAGAGGCCGGCGCTTAAGCGCTCAGCGGTCTTGTCGGCCTGCGCGTCCGCCCCGGCGTTTGCGCAGTTGCGGCGCGCGCTCGGGCAGTTCCGCCATCACTTCGCGGCGCGCTTCGGGCGTCATCCGCGACCATGCGCCGATTTCTTCCATCGTGCGGTAGCAGCCGATGCAGATCCGCGCCTCGGGGTGGATCTGGCAGAGCTTGACGCAGGGGCTCTCGATCTCGGCGCGTTTCCAGATGCCGTCGCTGTCGGAAGGATTGTTCATGCCGCCCCCAGATAGCGCAGCCGATCCAGCGCGCCTTGCAGGATGAAGCTGGCCGCGACGTGGTCGATCGCCTCGGCGCGTTTGGCGCGCGACATGTCGGCCTCCAGCATCGCGCGCTCGGCGGCGACCGTGCTCAGCCGTTCGTCCCAGTAGCCGATCGGCAGATCGGTGAGGCGGGTGAGGTTGCGGGCGAAGGCGCGGGTCGATTGGCAGCGCGCGCCCTCGGTCCCGTCCATGTTCTTCGGCAGGCCGAGGATCAGACCCTTCAGCTCGCGCTCCGCCACAATCTTCAGAAGCGCCTCGGCGTCGACGCCGAATTTCTTGCGTTTGATCGTCGAGAGCGGCGTCGCGACCGAGCGCAGCCCGTCGGACACCGCGACGCCGATGGTCTTGGTGCCCAGATCGAGCCCCGCGACCCCGCCCATGCGGGGGATCGCTTCGGCGAACTCTTCGATCGTCTCGCAGATCATTCCGCCACACCTGCCGATTTCGCCGCCGCCTCGACCTGAGCCAGCGCATCCGGGTTGTCGGCCAGCGCCTGCTGCGCCTCGCCCCAGGCTTCCTTGGCGCGGTCCGTTTGACCCAGCGTGGCGAGCGACGAGATCACGCGGGCCCATTCCTGCGGCGTGCCGCCGTCGGTGGTCAGCCGGTCAAATAGACCATCGACCATGCCCTGGATCATCTGCTGACGCTCCTCGGGCGTCATGGACTGCGCGTCCTTCATCTGCTGGGCGCTCGGGCCCGGCAGGGCGGGTGCCGCTTGCGGTGCGCTTTGCCCCGCGGAGGCGCCGCCCATATCCTTGAGCGCCTGGCCGGCCGGGGCCTGATGGGCCGCGTCGATCTTCGCCATATCTTCCGGGCGCGAGCCGAATTTGCCCTTCGCTTCGCCATAGATCGCATCGGCACGGTCGACCTCGCCGATCATGCGCAGCGACGAAATCAGACGTGCCCAATCATCCGCGCTGCCGCCTTCCTGCGCGAGCCGGTCGTTCAGCCGCTCCACCATCGAACGGATCATGTCCTGACGGGCCTCGGGCGACATATCCGCCGCCGCCGCGACATCGGCCTGCGACGGGCCGGGGGCGCCGCGCGGTCTGGGCGGGGTGTAGTCCTTCTCGCCCGCGAGCCAGGCCAGCTCGTTGATGCCCTGCCGCATCATCGGCACCCAAGGGTCGCTATTCTCCGAGTTGCGCAACGCGCTGTCCCAGAAGCGGAACGCCCGGTCGGCACGCCCGTTCTGCAGCATCATCAGGCCGACATAATAGAGCGACAGCCCGTTCTTCGGATCCATCTTCAGCGCGGTCGCGAAGACTTTCTCCGCCTCAGGCGTGATCATCCCGCCTGCGGCCACGGCCATCATGTCGCCCAGCTCGGCGTAATCCTGCGCCGTCGCAGAATCGCCCTTGATCGCGACGAGACGCTGTTGCGCCTTCCACGCGGCATCGAAGTTGCCCAGAGTCGCCTCGTTGCGCGCCAGCAGTTCGAGACCTTTCGGATCGTTGGGCTTTTTCGCCACCGCTTCGCGCAGCTTCTTCATCAGTGCGAGGAATTGCGGATCGGGATTGGATGGGGGGGTCGCACGCGTTTTCGCGACCTTCTCGGCCTCGGCCTGCGAGGGGCGGCTGTCATAGAGCTTGTCGGCATCTGCAAGACGCACGCCGATCGGCTGGTCTTCGTAGCCGCCCTGACCGATGTAATCGTAAAGCGCGAATGCCCCGCCGAAAATCACCACGCCGCCAAGCACGACTGCGATGGTCGCCCCTTTCGGCGCACGGCCCAGATCGGAGCCCGCCTGCGCCTTGCGGTCGGCCTCGAGCATCCGGCGCGAAATTTCCAGCTTGGCGCGGTCAGCTTCCTCGCGAGAGGTGACGCCGCGTTCGACGTCGCGCTCCAGATCGCGCAGCTGGTCACGATAGACCTGCACATCGTAAGCGGCGGCGGGGGCCATCTCGTCCTCGCCGCGCCCGCGCAACAGCGCGAGGGCGAACAAAAGCGCGATGACCGCGACGAGCGCGGCGGCGATAATCCAGAACAGCATGGCGTCTCCTCATCCTTCGTTCCCCATTTAGGCGAGATGAGGCCGCGCCGAAAGGGTCTAGCGCGTGAATGGAACCCGATGTCGCAGGCCCATGTCGCTTTTTTCCCTGCGATGCCGCAACAGGGGGGCTTTCGTCCGCCGCCCCGGTCCATCACAAAGGCGATAGAGTCGAGACTGCTCGGAGGCGCGCTCATGAAACGCTATTCGATGTTTGCCGTTGCGCGTGAGGCGATGCGCTTCCATCGCGGTTGGGAGCGAGCCTGGCGCTCGCCCGAGCCGAAGAAACGCTACAAGGTCATCGTCGTAGGGGCGGGCGGGCATGGCCTCGCCACCGCCTATTACCTCGGCAAGGTGCATGGCATCACCGATGTCGCGGTGATCGAGAAAGGCTGGCTGGGCGGCGGCAATACCGGCCGCAACACCACGATCATCCGCTCGAACTACCTGCAGGATCCCTCGGCCGCGATCTACGAGAAAGCCCGCGCGCTTTACGAGGATCTGAGCCAGGATCTGAACTACAACGTGATGTTCTCGCCGCGCGGTCTTCTGATGCTGGGTCAGACCGAGCATGAGGTGCGCGGCTACAAGCGCACGGTGCACGCCAACCGCCTGCAGGGCATCGACACCGAATGGATCGGACCGCAGCAGGTCAAGGATCTCGTGCCGATCATCAATATCGACGGGCCGCGCTACCCGGTTCTGGGCGCGCTGCTGCAAAAGCGCGGCGGCACGGCACGGCACGATGCGGTGGCCTGGGGCTATGCGCGGGCCTGCTCGGACATGGGTATGGATATCATCCAGAAATGCGAAGTGACCGGCGTGCGCACCGAGGGCGGCAAGGTGCAGGGCATCTCGACCAGCAAGGGCGAGATCGACTGCGAACAGCTCGCCATCGTCGTCGCGGGGCACTCCTCGGTCATGGCCGAAATGGCGGGCTTCCGTCTGCCGATCGAGAGCGTGGCGCTGCAGGCCTGGGTCTCCGAGCCGATCAAGCCCTGCATGGATGTGGTCGTGATGGCCAACACCGTGCATGGCTACATGTCGCAATCCGACAAGGGCGAGATGGTGATCGGCGGCGGCACGGACGGGTTCAACAACTACACCCAACGCGGCTCGTGGCACCATGTCGAGGAAACCACCCGCGCGCTGGTCGAGACCTTCCCGATCATCTCGCGCCTCAAGATGCTGCGCCAATGGGGCGGCATCGTCGACATGACCGGCGACCGCTCGCCCATCCTGTCGAAAACGCCGGTCGAGGGCATCTTCGTCAATTGCGGCTGGGGCACCGGCGGGTTCAAGGCGATCCCGGGCTCGGGCTATGGCATGGCCGAGCTGATCGCGCGCGGCCACTCGCCGCTGACCGACCAATTCGGGCTCGACCGCTTCCGTGAAGGCCGCTTCATCGACGAAAGCGTCGCCGCAGGGGTGGCGCACTGATGACCTCCCTTACTCCTTCCTCTTGGCTCAAATATCCCGGGGGTCCGGGGGCAGAGCCCCCGGCGCTCTCCAACTGCGAGGTGCATCCCAAATGCTGACCCTCACCTGTCCCTGCTGCGGCGTCACCGCCGAGGAAACCGAATTCGCCCCGGGCGGCGAAGCGCATCTCAAGCGCTTCGGGCCGGGCTCGTCGGATGACGAGTTCGAGGGCTACCTGTTCGCCCGCAAGAACCCCAAAGGCGTCCATTTCGAGCGCTGGCGGCATGCCTATGGCTGCGGCAAGTGGTTCCTGGCTGCACGCGACACCAACACGCTCGAGGTTTTCGCCGCCTACAAGGCGCAGACCACCGAGCCCCCCGCCGATGTGATCGCGAAGATCAAAGCGAAACGCCCCGACTGGGAGGGCTATAAATGAGCACGCGTCTTTCCAAGGGTGGTCGTCTGATCGACCGCGCCAAACCGCTCGCCTTCACCTTCAACGGCAAGCCGATGCGTGGCTTTGCGGGCGATACGCTGGCCTCGGCGCTGTTGGGCGGCGGTCAGGTCATGGTGGGCCGGTCGTTCAAGTATCACCGTCCGCGCGGCATCGTGGCGTCCGGCGCGGAAGAGCCGAACGCGCTCGTCGGTCTGGGTCGCAACGCGCGGTTCGAGCCAGATCAGCGCACCACCACGACCGAGCTGTTCGAAGGCGCCGAGACCACCAGCCAGAACCACTGGCCGTCGCTCGACTTCGATATCGGCGAGATCAACAACACCTTCTACAAATTCCTGCCTGCGGGTTTCTACTACAAGACCTTCATGGCGCCGCGCGCTGCGTGGAAACACCTGTTCGAGCCTATCATCCGCAAATCGGCGGGCTTGGGCGGCGTGCCGAAAGAGGCCGACCCGGATCGCTACGAACAGGTCTATGCCCATTGCGACGTGCTCGTCGTGGGCGGCGGCGTGGCGGGTCTCGCCGCGGCGCTGAAAGAGGGCCGCGCGGGCAAGCGGGTCTGGCTGATCGAGCAGACCCCGAACTGGGGCGGGCGCACGCCGGTCGATGGCGGTCAGATCGACGGTCATGACGCGCAGAACTGGATCGACAGCGCGCTGGTCGAGCTGTCCTCGATGAAGAATGTCACGATGCGCACCCGCCTGATGGCAGCGGGTCTGCACGATCATGGCTATGTCATCGGCTACGAGAACCTCGCCGACACCACCCCCGGCGATGGCCGTCCGCGCCACCGTCTCTGGCGCATCCGAGCGGGCCACACGATCACCGCGACCGGCGCGATCGAACGCCCGCTGGCCTTCGCGGGCAATGACGTGCCGGGCGTGATGCTGGCCTCGGCGGTGCGCGACTATATCGTGAACTGGGCGGTCTCGCCCGGCGATCGCACGGTGCTCGTGACCAACAATGACGACGCCTATCGCACGGCGCTCGCGATCCTCGATGCGGGCCTGACGGTCTCGGCCGTGGTCGATGCGCGCGAAGAAACCCATGGCGCGCTGCCCGAAGCCGTGAAGGCGCGCGGCGTGCGCGTGCTCGAAGGGCGCGGCATCGCGAAAGTGCTGGGCCGCAAGGGCGTCTCCGGCGTCGAGATCTGCGCACAGGCAGGCGAGGGCGGTGCGGTCGAGATGATCGACTGCGATTGCGTCGCGATGTCGGGCGGCTGGTCGCCGGTCGTGCATCTGTGGTCCCATTGCGGCGGCAAGCTGACCTGGGACGATGCGCGCGCGATGTTCCGCCCCGATCCCAACCGTCCGCCGACCGGCGCGGACGGAACCGGCATGGCGACGGTCGTGGGGGCCGCCAATGGCGATCTGACGCTCTCCGAGGCGATGGGCGGTCTGGGTATCGGCGCAGCCTCCGAGGAAGAAGCGCCGCTCGCCCCGGTCTGGATGATGCCGGCGGGCGCGCCCGACGCGCTGCGCTTCAAGAGCTTCCTCGACTACCAGAACGACGTGAAGGTCTCCGACGTGCAACTCGCCGCCCGCGAGGGCTACGAGTCGGTCGAACATACCAAGCGCTACACCACGCTCGGCATGGCGACCGATCAGGGGAAACTGAGCAATATCAACGGGCTCGCAATCCTCTCGGATGCGCTTGGCCAACCGATCCCGGCCACTGGCACCACCACCTTCCGCCCGCCCTACACGCCGATCTCGCTCGGCGCTGTGACGGCGGAGGCCAAAGGCGAGCTGTTCCAGCCGCTGCGCCGCACCCCGATCCAGTCCTGGCACGAGGCCAAGGGCGCGCATTGGGAACCGGTTGGCCATTGGCGTCGCCCCTATTGCTACCCGAAATCGGGCGAGAGCCATCGCGACGCGGTCAATCGCGAGATCAGCAATACCCGCAAGAATGTGGGCATGCTCGACGCCTCGACGCTGGGCAAGATCGTGGTGAAAGGGCCCGATGCGGGGAAATTCCTCGACATGCTCTACACCAACATGATGTCGACCCTGCCGGTGGGCAAATGCCGCTACGGGCTGATGTGCAACGAGAACGGCTTCCTGATGGATGACGGGGTCGTGGCGCGGCTCGACGAGGATACGTGGCTGTGCCACACGACCTCGGGCGGGGCCGATCACATCCACGGCTGGATGGAAGACTGGCTGCAATGCGAGTGGTGGGACTGGAAGGTCTATACGGCCAACCTGACCGAGCAATACGCCCAGATCGCCGTCGTCGGCCCGAAATCGCGCGAACTGCTGGAGCGTTTGGGCGGCATGGACCTCTCGAAAGAGGCGTTGCCCTTCATGAAATGGACCGAGGGCAAGCTGGGCGCTTTCGACGCGCGCATCTTCCGCATCTCCTTCTCGGGCGAGCTGAGCTACGAGGTCGCGGTGCCCGCGAGCCAAGGCCTCGCGCTGTGGAAGGCGCTCATGACCGAGGGCGAGGCGCT
This sequence comes from Thioclava sp. ISO4, assembly GCF_058105145.1. Classification (NCBI taxonomy): domain Bacteria; kingdom Pseudomonadati; phylum Pseudomonadota; class Alphaproteobacteria; order Rhodobacterales; family Paracoccaceae; genus Thioclava; species Thioclava sp. ISO4. The sequence continues at coordinate 3,449,748 of NZ_CM176571.1, read as the reverse complement.
TGGCGTCATGCCCTACGGCACCGAGGCGCTGCATGTGATGCGCGCCGAGAAGGGCTTCATCATGATCGGCGACGAGACCGACGGCACCGTGATCCCGCAGGATCTGGGGCTGAACTGGGCGCTTTCGAAGAAGAAGGCCGACTATCTGGGCAAGCGCGCGCAAGAGCGCAGCCACATGACCGACCCGAACCGCTGGAAGCTGGTCGGCCTCGAGACGCTCGACGGCTCGGTGATCCCCGATGGCAGCCACGCACCCGCCGACGGGTTCAACGCCAACGGCCAGCGCAACACGCAAGGCCGTGTCACCTCGACCTATTACTCGCCGACGATCGGCAAGGGGATCGCGATGGGGCTGGTGCTGAACGGGCCCGACCGGATGGGCGAGGTGATCGAGTTCACCGGTGAGGGCGAGGAAATGGTCAAGGCGCGGATCGTCGATCCGGTCTTCTACGATAAGGACGGGGAGAAGCAGAATGTCTGAGGCCGTCAGCGCCCTTTCGGGCCAGACCCACGAAGGTTTCGTCACCGTGTCCGAGGCCGGGCTGGTGGGCATGATCTCGATCCGTTCCGACCTGGGGGCCAAGGGGCTCGCCAAGGCGCTTAAAGCCGAGGGACTGCCCGTCCCCGGCCCGCGCCGGATCGAGACTGTCGATGGGCGCTCGATCGCTTGGATGAGCCCGGATGAGCTGTTGCTGATCTGCGCCCATGACGAGGCGCCCGCGCTGACCGACCGGCTGGCCAAGGCGCTTGCCGGGGATCACGCGCTGGTCGTCAACGTCTCCGACGCCCGCGCGATGTTTACCATCCGCGGCCCGAAGGCGGATCAGGTGGTGATGAAGCTCTCGCCCGCCGATATCGCGACCCTGCCAGTAGGCGAGATCCGCCGCTCCCGCACCGCGCAGGTCGCCGCCGCCTTCTGGCGGTCGGACGAGGATGCTCTCTCGCTTGTGTCTTTCCGCTCTGTTGCGGGCTATGTTATGGGATTGCTTGAAGTTTCCGCCCGCGAGGGCAGCGATCTATTTTAATCTCAGGCCAGTGGTTTCGTATGATGCGGGCGGTGCTGCGCCCGTGTCATTTTTTGAGGCCATATGCTCCGTTTCTTCTTTCTTTCTCTTTGCGCAACCTGTCTCAGCGGCCCGGTTCTGGCCCAGAACACGCAGCTAAAACTGCCGGTCGGCACCGAGCTGGTCGACTGCCTTTTCAACACAGGCCACTTGTCGACTTCGACGCCGCACCACCTCGACCTGTTTCGTGAGCCCGGGCAGGATTGGCAGGTCTTCGACCAGTTCCTCAACTATTACCACCTCAAGCCGCAGCCGGTTCAGGTCATGGTCGACAATCCGAAGCGCACGACCTTCGGTTGGACGGTCAAGAGGCTCGAGTCGAAGGTGAACCATTACGCACCGCGGATCGAATTTCGCGTGACCCTCGTCAAGTCCAATCGCCAGGCGTCGATTTCGATGCGCCCGCAGGGGTATCGGGTCGAAACGGCCTGGGGCTCCTGCAAGCCGGTTCAGACGATCCAGGCCGGGGCAGGGGGCGCCGCCTCTTCGCAGCCGAATTGCGACAAGAGATCGTAAAAAGAGGGAGGCACCTCCTTCGCCATCTGAAGAACGTGCAGACGGTTGTCGGTGGCGCATCACGCAAATGACGACGCCTCAAGACTGGACGCGTGCGGAGACCTGTTGTGACGCCGCGAGTGTGAGGTCCAGCCGTCGACAGTGACCTTTGTCCCTCGAGCTTCATGCGCGAGCTTGTCGCTCAGGGCACAAGGACGTCCTCGGACGCCGCCAAATCTGGGTGCTGCGTCCTGAGTGCGACGCGCGTTTCGCTGGCTTTTCGGCGCGCGGCTGTCAGCTCCGCCATCGCCTGTTGGTCCTCGATACGCCCTAGATCGCCACCGCCAAATTCATAATCGAAGGGGATGTCGTGAAGATCAGGATCGACCTGGAAAATAATATCGTTAACGGCAAAGCTGTTTTTGCGATAGCCTTCTTCGATTGAAAGAGACAGGGATATCAAATGTCGACTGTTGAAGGGCGACATGAAGAAATTCCGCGTAAGTGCGGGGAAAATGAGCCCGATTGTCGAGCTGTAGTAAATTTCGAGGAACATAAGGTCGACTTGGCGTTCCGCAGCGTTTTCCGGAAGCGTTTCGACCCAGTTCTGATACTCGGGTAGAAACGTCCTGTATGTCTTGCGGTCGAACGCTTTGCCCGGAACGATCAGTAGACGTTTGACTTGCCAGCGCAGGTTATTTCGTCCGTCCTCGCCCAGCTTGTCGATGAACACGGCACGCAACAAGTCGGTTTGGTGGCCGCGCAGGATCACCATCCTATCCTCGAGGCATTCATGCAGCCCATGAGCGACTTCTCGGGTCAGCTTTTTCTTGAACCCGAGCGCGGCATGGAATTCGGCTTCGAACCGCGAAACATCCTCTTCAGAGACCTTGATAGTCCGCTTGTCGTGGATCTCATGGTCGACCTGCAGGACCTTCGCAAGTGTTCCAGCGATCGTTGCGTCGATCCTGCTCGCGTAATTATGGATATGCGTGAAAAATTGGTCGAAGCCCGCGAGGTTCGTGCGCGATATCGAAGCGAGTAAGCGGCTATCCTGCCCTCCCGATAATGGGAGCGCAGTTTTGAAGTTGGCGTTGATCTCCTCGATAACCTTCGATGTTCGTTGAATTATTTCTCCATAGATTTCATCATGCGATCGATCTGTCGTGAAATCCTCGTCGCGCGGCCAAAAGCGAGTTTCGGAAAAGTCATTGAAATCGAGATAAAAATTCGGATTACCGCGACGGACATCCTTATCGTAAGTGTGGAACAGGCTGTAATTGCCTTCGCCGCGCTCGATGAGAGAATGGTCGTATAGCGGATGAGGTTTCGCATCGCGTTCGATGCAAAGGGCAAGGCTTGAAGCGACCTGTCGCTCTTCACGGTCATAGACCATGCCATTCATGCCGACTGCGTCACTGTAAAACCGTTTTGAAACGCCTTTGGCAATAAACACATTATACCGACCGGAAACGTAAAAGAGCCAGTCTTCGAAATCCTCGAAGAAGCTATCGCGATCCAAATCCAGTAACGCGATTTGGTGAGTGCCCTTCACCAAGGTCTCGTTATCGACACCGATGCCGATGAAAAGGCCGATCGCACGGCCCTTGGCGTCTTCCAGCTTCGAAACGCACACACCGTCGCCGACATGAAGGTGCCAGCCGCCGAAACTGTAACGCTTCAGGAGCGTGTCCGTAATCTCACGTTGTGTCAGGAGATATTGCCAGCGTGAGATTTTTTCGAAATTGACTCCTGCTTTCGCGCAGTCGGACTCCGCTCTAATCGTCGTCATTCACAAATCTTTCTGAAAATAATGAATAGATTAAGATGCCGGTAAGATTCGTTACGATCCTATAATCCCGGACGGCCTTGTCAACGCTGCCCGTAGGGCGGTCGACAAGAAACAGGGGTCTCCGTGTCGCCAACGACGTTCAGGGTCTGATCTGGCCGATGAACGAAACGCGCGCCGGGGCGGGGCCTCGGCGCGCGTTTTTGTTTTGGGGATCGCGGATTACTCCAGCTCGATCAGAAGATCCTTCGCGTCGATCTGGGCGCCCGGCGAGACATGGATCGCCTTCACCGTGGCTTCGCGGTCGGAATGGATGCCCGTCTCCATCTTCATCGCTTCGATGGTCAGGAGCATATCGCCCGGCTTCACCTTCTGGCCGACATTGACCGCGATCGAGGCGATCGAGCCCGGCATCGGCGCGCCGATATGGTTCGCATTGCCCGCCTCGGCCTTCGGCTTCGCTGCCGTCGTCGCCTTCACCGCGCGGTTCGGGACGCGCACGGCGCGGGGCTGGCCGTTGAGTTCGAAATAGACCTTCACCTCGCCCAACTCGTCGGTCTCGCCGGTGGTGAGATAGCGGATTTCGAGCGTCTTGCCGGGGTCGATCTCGGCGGAGATCTCGTCCTGCGGCTCCATCCCGTAGAAGAAGACCGGGGTGGGCAGGGTGCGCACCGGGCCATAGGCTTCGTGGCGGCTCGCGTAATCGGTGAAGACCTTGGGATACATCAGGTAGCCCGCGAGATCCTCATTGTCGATTTCGCGCCCGTCGAGCTGATCGGAGACCTCCTTGCGGGCGGCTTCCAGATCGACCGGGGGCAGGTTCTTGCCGGGGCGCTCGGTCGAGGGACGCTCGCCCTTGAGCACCTTCTTCACAACCCCCTCGGGCCAGCCGCCGGGCGGTTGGCCGAGATTGCCGCGCATCATGTCGATCACCGAATCCGGGAAGGAGACGTCCTTGGCCGGGTCGAGCACGTCTTCCTTCGACAGCCCCTGCGCGACCATCATCAGCGCCATGTCGCCCACGACTTTCGAGGACGGCGTAACCTTCACGATATCGCCGAAGATCTGGTTGGCGTCGGCATAGGCCTGGGCCACCTCGTGCCAGCGCTCTTCCAGCCCCAGCGAGCGCGCCTGCGCCTTGAGGTTGGTGAACTGGCCGCCGGGCATCTCGTGGAGATAGACCTCGGAGGCCGGGGCTTCGAGGCCGCTCTCGAAGGCCGCATATTGGTGGCGCACGGCCTCCCAATAGTTCGACATCATGCGGATCGCGTGGATATCGAGGCCGGTGTCGCGCTCGGTATGGGCCAGCGCCTCCACGATCGAGCCGAGACAGGGTTGCGAGGTGCCGCCCGAGAAGGCGTCCATCGCCGCATCCACCGCGTCGACGCCAGCATCTGCCGCCGCGAGAATGGTCGCGCCCGCGATTCCGCTCGTGTCATGGGTGTGGAAGTGGATCGGGATATCGACCTCTTCCTTCAGCGCCGCGATCAGCTTGCGGGCGGCGGCGGGTTTCAGCAGGCCCGCCATATCCTTGAGACCCAGCACATGCGCGCCCGCGGCCTCCAGCTCTTTCGCCATGCCGATATAGTATTTCAGGTCATACTTGGCGCGGTCGGGATCGAGGATATCGCCGGTGTAGCAGATCGTGCCTTCGCAGATCTTGCCGCTCTCGATCACCGCATCCATCGCGACGCGCATATTCTCGACCCAGTTCAGCGAGTCGAAGACGCGGAACACGTCGACGCCGCTTTCCGCCGCCTGCTTGACGAAGAACTGCACCACGTTGTCGGGGTAGTTCGTGTAGCCCACGCCGTTCGAGGCGCGCAGCAGCATCTGGGTCAGGATGTTGGGCATCTCTTCGCGGATGTCGCGCAGGCGCTGCCACGGGCATTCCTGCAAGAAGCGATAGGCCACGTCGAAGGTCGCGCCGCCCCAGCATTCGACCGAGAACAGGTCGCTGAGGTTCGAGGCATAGGCGGGGGCGGCCTTGATCATGTCGATCGAGCGCATCCGGGTCGCCAGCAGCGACTGATGGCCGTCGCGCATCGTGGTGTCGGTCAGTAGAAGCTTCTTCTGCGCCTTCATCCAATCGGCGACCGCCTTCGCGCCTTCCTTCTCCAGCAGGTTTCGGCTGCCCGGTTTTGCCTCATCCCTGAAGGCGGGCAGGCGCGGCGGTTTCGCCTCGGCATGGGGTTTGTTGCGGCCCGCGGTCTCGGGGTGACCGTTCACGGTGATATCCGCGATATAGGTCAGGATTTTGGTGCCCCGGTCGCGGCGCTGCTTGAAGTCGAACAGCTCCGGCGTCGTGTCGATGAACTTCGTCGTGTAGCTCATGTCGAGGAAGGTCGGGTGCTTGAGCAGGTTGATGACGAAGTCGATATTCGTGCTCACCCCGCGGATACGGAATTCGCGCAGGGCGCGGTCCATCCGGCGGATCGCCTGATCGGGGTCCTGCGCCCAGGCGGTGACCTTCACCAGAAGCGAGTCGTAATAGCGGGTGATGACGCCGCCCGCATAGGCCGTGCCGCCATCGAGGCGGATGCCGTTGCCGGTGGCCGAGCGATAGGCGGTCAGGCGGCCGTAATCGGGGATGAAGTTGTTCTGCGGGTCTTCGGTGGTCACACGGCATTGCAGCGCGTGGCCGGAGAGTTCGATCTCGTCCTGAGACTTGGCGCGGGTGGCTTCGGCCAGCGTCGCGCCCTCGGCGATCTTGATCTGGGCCTGCACGATGTCGATGCCGGTGACCTCTTCGGTCACGGTATGCTCGACCTGAACGCGCGGGTTGACCTCGATGAAGTAGAACTTGTCCGAGTCCATATCCATCAGGAATTCGACCGTGCCGGCACATTCGTAGCCGACCGCCTGACCGATCTTCAGCGCGAGCTGGCAGACCTCTTCGCGCTGTTCGTCCGAGAGATACGGGGCAGGGGCGCGTTCGACGACCTTCTGGTTGCGGCGCTGTACGGTGCAGTCGCGCTCGTAGAGGTGATAGAGATTGCCATGCGTGTCGCCCAGAAGCTGCACCTCGACGTGGCGCGCGCGGATGATCATCTTCTCGAGATAGCCCTCGCCATTGCCGAAGGCGGCTTCGGCCTCGCGACGGCCCTCGCGGACCTTCTCGACCAGTTCGTCCTCGCCCAAGATCGGGCGCATGCCGCGTCCGCCGCCGCCCCAGCTGGCTTTCAGCATCAGCGGGTAGCCGATCTCTGCGGCTTCTTTCTTGATCGCGTCGAAATCCTCGCCCAGCACCTCGGTCGCGGGGATGACCGGCACGTCGGCCTTGATCGCGACCCGACGCGCCGAGGCCTTGTCGCCGAGCGCGCGCATCGTTTCGGCCTTCGGGCCGATGAAGGTGATGCCGGCGGCGTCGCAGGCTTCGACGAAATCGGGGTTTTCCGAGAGCAGGCCATAGCCCGGGTGGATCGCATCGGCGCCGCTTTCCTTGGCGACGCGGATGATTTCCTCGATCGAGAGATAGGCGCCGACGGGGGAGAGGCCCTCACCGATGCGATACGCTTCATCGGCCTTGAAACGGTGCAGGCCCAACTTGTCCTCTTCGGCATAGACGGCGACCGTCTTTTTGCCGAGCTCGTTGGCGGCGCGCATCACTCGGATGGCGATCTCGCCACGGTTGGCCACGAGGATCTTGTTGAACATAGCGTTCTCCCTGTTGTCGAAAGTGGCGCTACGGTAGCGTTGCCGCGCCGCAGCGCAAGGGCCTACCTGCAAAGTTGGGCAAATTTACTGACCAAACCGCTCGGGTTTGCAAAGTCACGCTGCGCCACTGCAAGTCCGTCCCGGCCCGTCTGGGATTGACTAGACCGGCGCTCTGGGCAAGGTGGGGCGCATGATCGATCTGCGCCCGGTTGGATATATCATCGGAATGCTGACATCCGTGCTGGGGCTGACGATGCTTATCCCCGCAGCGGTGGATTTGGGCTATGGTGCCGCGCATTGGCTGGTCTTCGTCGAAAGCGCGGTGCTGACGACCACGGCGGGGGCGCTGCTGGCGCTGGCCTCGCGCGACGGGCTGGCCCGGACGCTGTCGATCCATCAAAGCTTTCTACTGACCTCGCTCGTCTGGCTGACGCTGCCCTTCTTCGGGGCGCTGCCTTTCATGCTGGGTGCGCCGCATCTGTCGCTGGTCGATGCCTATTTCGAGGCGATGTCGGGCCTGACCACGACCGGCACTACCGCGATTCCGCATCTCGACGGGTTGCCGCCGGGGGTGAACCTCTGGCGCGGGCTGCTGCAATGGCTGGGCGGTCTGGGGATCATCATCGTCGCGATGATCTTCCTGCCGGTGATGAAGGTCGGCGGGATGCAGTTCTTCCGCTCGGAAGGGTTTGATACGCTTGGGAAAATCCTGCCGCGTGCGATGGACATCTCGACCGCGCTGATCCGCATCTATGTCGGGCTGACCATCGCCTGCGCGCTGACCTATCTCGGCCTCGGGATGAAGGGGTTCGACGCGATCATGCATGCGCTCACCACGATGAGCACGGGCGGGTTTTCCAATTACGACGCCAGCTTCGCCACCTATAAGGGCGCGCCGGAATACGCGGCCTCGGTCTTTATGGCGCTGGCGGCGATGCCGTTCATCCGCTTCGTTCAGGTGATGCGCGGCGACACGATGCCGCTCTGGCGCGACCCGCAGGTGCGCGCCTTCCTGCGCTGGATGGGCTATGCGATCGCGATCATCGTACTCTACCGGATGATCCGCCATGAGGCGTCCTTCTGGCCGACGCTGCGCGAGGTGACGTTCAACGTGGTCTCGACCTTCACTGGGACGGGCTATGCCTCGGAGGACGTGACCCAATGGGGGCATCTGGCCTTCACGATCCTGCTGATTTCCGGGCTGATCGGGGGCTGCACGGCCTCCACCGCCTGTTCGGTCAAGGTGTTCCGCTACCTGATCCTTCTCGAAGCGATCAAGGCGCAGATCCAGCGGCTCTACTCGCCGCATCGTCTGCTGAAGGTGCAATATGACGGCCGCCCGGTCGAGGATAGCGTGGTCAACTCGGTGATGGCGTTCTTCTCGTTGTTCATCCTGATTTTCGGGATGCTGATTATCGCGCTGACCTTCACCGGCCTCGGGACCGAGACCGCGATGACCGCCGCCTGGACCTCGATCGCGAATATCGGCCCCGCTTGGGGGCCGGAGATCACCGCGAACGGCTCGGTCGCGGATTTCCCCGACAGCGCGAAATGGCTGATGAGTGCGGCAATGTGCCTCGGGCGGCTCGAACTGATGAGCGTGCTCGTGCTGCTGCTGCCGCGCTTCTGGCGGGGCTGATCACTTCCAGCAGGAAATCTGCACCACCATCCCGTCCGCGATCTGCTGCAGGTCTTCGGGGTCGCGGTTGACCGCGATACCTGCCGCTTTCGGGGTGAAACCATTGTCCGACAGGCCCGGCGCCATCGCCTTCGCCTGCAGCGCGACGGTCAGGTTGTCGGGCAGCACGCGGTTGGCGTTGTCATTCGAAGGCAGCAACATCCCCACGACCGCGCCGGAGCCGTCGAGAACCGGTCCGCCCACATCGCCCGCGCGGGTCTGCGCCTCGATCCGGGCCTGATTGTCTTGCCCTTCCAGCCCCTTGAGGGCGGAGAGGGTGCCGAAATTCAGCACCGGCGCGGAGAGCGCTTCGGGATAGGAGAAGCCCGCCACCGCCACTTTGCTCCCGGCCATCGGGGCATCGGGGTTGAACTTCGCGATTTCCTTCGGCGCCAGCGTGTCTTTCGGGGTCAGAACCGCATAGCCCTTGGCGCCGCCGTCGAAGCTGAGCGACGCAGGGTGATCCTCGATGGTGATCCGCCCGCATTGGTCGAGCCCCTCGGCGGCGGTCAGCACATGGCCATCGGCATCGATGAAGAAGCCCGAGCGCGAGAAGATCGGCGCGCGCTTCTCGATGCCTGCCATCAGGGCGGCCCGCGTCACCGACATCGGCTGGCCGAGCGTCGCGTCGAGCGACGAGGTCCCGATGGGCGTGAAGCTCTTTTTCATCGCGTCGAGCACGCGGGCCCTGCGCTTGTCGTTCCCGGCGGGCCAGACCAGCGTGAAACCCTTGATCTGCCCACGCGAGAGTTCCGCATGGGTGTAGGACTGCACCGCGCTGTTCTGGCCTTCGATGGTGAAGCTGTTGCCGCGGATGTTGCGCTCGCCCCCCGTCGGTACGATTTCGAGCGTCTGCATCGCGTCATAGAGGCCGCGCAGCCGCGCCGCATCGCCGGGCTGCGAGATCAGCAGAACCTGCACGCCGCTGCCATCCTTGGGCGTGTAATTCACGAAGGGCGCGTTGTAGCGGTCGAATTTCACCAGCCCCATCGGCAGGTCGATCCGGATGCCGGCCTGATCTTCGGTCACGGTCTGCAGCCCCAGCGCCGCGCGCTCGGAGGCGACCTTGTCCAGAAGCGCCGCCTGCTGGGTCGAGGACAGCACGCCGGTCGGCTCGTAATCGTTCTTCATCTGCCAGTCGGCGATCGAGCTGCGCGTACCGCGGCCGAAAATCCCGTCGATAGCGCCCTGATAGCTGCCTTCCCATTCCAGAGCTGTCTGGATGTCGCGCTTGGTCTGCGGATCGAGCGCAGCCTCCAGTCGACGCGAGTCCCGCAGCGTCTCGACCGGTTCTGGCGCGGGCGTGACCTCTTGCGGGGCGGGGGCGGCGGCTGTGGCGTCGGGGCTCACCGGCTCAGGCGCGGTTGCGGTGTCTTGCGCAGGCGTGTCCGGGGGCGTGGTCTGGCCATCCGATTGCGCGGTCGCATCCGGCCCGTCCAGCGGCTCCACGTCGATCGGGGCGGGCATCGGCGCGCCGCGCACGTCGCTTTGGGTGTCGGCCTGCGGGGCGGGCTGTTCGGGCGCCTGCGCGGGGGCGTTCAGGGTCGCGCCAACCGGCCAGAACTGCTGGCGGAAGTTGTTGCCATCGGCTACGAAACTGTCGCGCGGGATCAGCCCCTCGCGGCGCAGAACCCGGCGGCGCGCATTCGCCTCCGCATCATCGGCAAAGGGGCCGAGCGCGATCGCATACCAACCGGAATCGAGCCGGAAACCGGTCGTGTCGGGGAACATGCCCGCCCAGTCGCGGGCGCGCGCTTCGGCTTGGGCAAGCGAGCTTTTCGCCTCGATCTGCACCCAGGCTTCGGCCCAAGCCGTGCCGGTCCAGAGCATGCCGGTGAGGCTGGCGCCGACGACGATCGAAACTGTCCGTGAAATTGCCCGCATTGCTGCCCCCGTAATACCTGCTTTTCCCTCGACCTTAGCGCAACGAGGGGCGAGGTCACCCCCCGAACGCCCCCGACCGGGTCATGAAATCCGCCGTTGTGGGGCGGGAGCCGCAGCATTGCCCGTCGAGTGGCGCAGATCGTCCGCCCTAATCCTTGCAGGGCGTTGACGCCCCCGCGCCCCTTGCCTAGAGAGAAGGCGCTTCAACGGAAGGTGCGAAATATGGCAAACCCGGACGCCCCGAAATCCTTTCAGGAAATCATCCTGCGCCTGATGAGCTATTGGGCCTCGAAAGGCTGCGCGGTGATGCAGCCTTATGACATGGAAGTGGGGGCAGGCACCTTCCACCCGGCGACGACGCTGCGCGCGCTCGGCTCCAAGCCCTGGGCGGCCGCCTATGTCCAGCCCTCGCGCCGTCCGACCGATGGCCGCTATGGCGAGAACCCGAACCGCCTGCAGCACTACTATCAGTATCAGGTGCTCATCAAACCGAGCCCGCCGGACCTGCAGGAGCTGTATCTCGGCTCGCTCCGCGCGATCGGGATCGACACCGAACTGCACGATATCCGCTTCGTGGAAGACGACTGGGAAAGCCCGACGCTCGGCGCGTGGGGGCTTGGCTGGGAGGTCTGGTGCGACGGTATGGAAGTCAGCCAGTTCACCTATTTCCAGCAGGTCGGCGGCCATGACTGCAAGCCGGTCTCGGGCGAGCTGACCTACGGGCTCGAGCGTCTGGCGATGTATGTGCTGGGCATCGATCACGTCATGGATATGCCCTATAACGACCCGTCCGCGCCGATCGCGCTGAAATACGGCGACGTGTTCCGCCAGACCGAGCAGGAATATTCGCGCTGGAATTTCGACGTGGCCGATACCGAGACGCTGCTGCGCCATTTCGAGGATGCCGAGGCCGAATGCGAACGTATCCTCGCCTCGCCCGAGGCCGACGATGCGGGCCGCAAGATCATCATGGCGCATCCGGCCTACGACCAGTGCATCAAGGCGTCGCATCTCTTCAATCTGCTCGACGCGCGCGGCGTGATTTCGGTCACCGAGCGTCAGGCCTATATCGGTCGCGTCCGTGCGCTGGCCAAGGCCTGCGCCGACGCTTTCGTGCAGACCGAAGCGGGCGGGGCCTCGCAGAATGAAGCCAACGAGGCTGTCGCGTGAATGGTAAGCTCATCGGAGGCGGCATCGTGGTAATCGCGCTCGTCTTCGGCGCGGTGGTCTATTATTCGCAGGAATACGGTTATTACGACGAGATCGCGCCGGGCTCCGACGCGGCGAAAGTCTCGCTGATGGAGCTGGACGGTACGACGCAGGACCCGTTGCAGGCCGAGGGCTACAAGGGGATCGACGCGGACAGCTCGCCCCTGCGCTACCGCGCCTGCTTCGACACCGATCTGTCGATTGCAACGGCGACCGAGACCTATGAGGTCTATGACCGACCGACCCCGCTGATCGGCCCCAAATGGTTCGACTGCTATGACGCGAAAACCATCGGCGCGGACCTCGAGGCAGGCCGTGCGGTGGCCTTCCTGTCGCAACACAACATCCACCCCGGCGTTGACCGCGTCGTGGCTCTTTATCCCGATGGCCGGGCCTATGTCTGGCACCAACTGAACGACGAAGCGGAGAAATGACATGCCCGATCTTCTGATTGAACTGTTCTCCGAAGAAATCCCCGCGCGGATGCAGCCCAAGGCCCGCGAGGATCTGAAGAAACTGATCACCGATGGCGTCGTCGAGGCAGGTCTGACCTATGCCTCCGCCGGCGCTTTCTCGACCCCGCGCCGCCTGACGCTGACCGTCGAGGGGCTGACCGCGAATTCGCCGACCCTGCGCGAAGAGCGCAAGGGCCCGCGCACCGACGCGCCCGAAAAGGCGGTCGAGGGCTTCCTGCGCTCGACCGGGCTCACGATGGATCAGCTCGAGGCGCGCGACGACAAGAAGGGGCAGGTCTATTTCGCCGTGATCGAAAAGCCGGGCCGCCCCGCGACCGAGATCGTGGCCGAGGTGCTCGAGAAAACGATCCGCAACTTCCCCTGGCCGAAATCCATGCGTTGGGGCGAAGGCAGCCTGCGCTGGGTGCGCCCGCTGCATTCGATCCTCGCGATCCTGACCGACGAGGCCGGCGCGACCGTCGTGCCGCTCGACGTGGATGGCATCAAAGCCGGCGACACCACGCGCGGTCACCGCTTCATGGCGCCCGACGTGCTTCAGGTCTCGGGCTACGAGAGCTACGCCAAGCAGTTGAAGGCCGCCAAGGTCATGCTCGACCCCAATGAGCGCGCCGAGGCGATCGACCACGATGCCGCGCAGATGGCCTTCGCCAAGGGCTGGGAAGTGGTGCCGGACAAGGGCCTTCTGGCCGAGGTCTCGGGCCTCGTCGAATGGCCCGTCACCCTGATGGGCGAGATCGACGGCGAATTCCTCGACCTGCCGCCCGAGGTGCTGCAGACCTCGATGAAAGAGCATCAGAAATTCTTCTCGGTGAAGAACCCCAAGACCGGCCGGATCGAGGGTTTCGTCACCGTCGCCAACCGCGAGACCGCCGATCACGGCGCGACCATCCTCGCGGGCAACCAGAAGGTGCTCTCGGCGCGTCTGTCGGATGCCAAGTTCTTCTGGGAAAACGACCTGCGCACCGTTCAGGCCCACGGGCTCGAAGGGATGGGCGCGGGGCTCGACGCCGTGACCTTCCACAACAAGCTGGGCTCGCAGGGCGACCGCATCCGACGCATCGAAAACCTCGCGCGCGAAATCGCGCCCTTGGTCGGCGCGAAGCCGGACCTCGCCGCCGAAGCCGCCCGCGTCGCCAAATCCGATCTGCGCTCGGAAATGGTCTATGAATTCCCCGAGCTGCAGGGCGTGATGGGCCGCTATTACGCGCAAAAAGCGGGGCTGTCCGACGCCGTCGCCGATGCCTGCCGCGACCACTACGCGCCGCTGGGCCCGTCCGATGCTGTGCCGTCCGAACCCGTCTCGGTCGCCGTCGCCTTGGCCGACAAGATCGACACGCTGACCGGCTTCTGGGCGATCGACGAGAAACCCACGGGCTCGAAGGACCCATTCGCGCTGCGTCGCGCCGCGCTGGGTGTGATCCGGTTGGTGCTGGCTAATGAGATTCGAGTGTCGCCTACTGCCATATTCTTTAAAATGATCGCTTCTGGGATTATTGGCCAGAAGGTCAACCAGGATCCTATCGCGAGGGTGGCGCAACAAGAATTCCCCGCCATCGAAAATTCAAAAGTCCAACTTGCGGTTCACGAAATGAAAATCGCAGCGTTTGAAGATGTGATTGAACGATTGGAATCTAAAGATTTTTCTCGTGGGGTGGCGGAGAATGCCGTTCAGAAGGCAAACGACCTCCTCTCCTTCTTCCACGACCGCCTCAAGGTCCACCTGCGCGATGCGGGGATCCGTCACGACGTGATCGACGCCGTGCTCGCCATGCCGGGCAGCGACGATCTCACCCTCGTCGTCAAACGGGCCGAGGCGCTGTCGGACTTTTTCAAGACCGACGATGGCGAGAACCTGATCCAGGGCTTCAAGCGCGCGAACAACATTCTCACGCAGGCCGAGGAAAAGGACGGGGTGGAATACAGCTTCGGCGCCGATCCGAAATTTGCGGAAACGGACGAGGAAAAAGCCCTCTTTGCCGCGCTCGACGCCGCCGAAGCCAAGATCGCCCCAGCGATGGCAGACGAAGATTTCGCCGCCGCGATGTCCGCGATGGCCGACCTGCGCGCGCCGATCGACGCGTTCTTCGAAGCGGTGCAGATCAATGCCGATAACCCGATCCTGCGGCGCAACCGTCTCAACCTGCTTTCGCGCATCCGGCAGATCTGTCTCGATGTGGCTGACCTCACCAAGATCGAAGGCTGATCCTTCCTCTTGGTGGAAATATCCCCGCCGGAGGCGCCCGCACGGCGCCTCCTGTCGCAGGGGTGGGACAGGGCGGGCGTGTGACGCGGCGTATCCTGTCCGAATGTCACACTTGCGAGGGCGGGGAATCAGCCTATCCTGCGTCGAGAGAGAAGGCGCGCTGCAATGCAGAAACCCGTTGAAAACGCTGATTTTGTGACACTTACGCCTTCGGCCTCGGTCGATAAGGCGCGTCACGGCTGGCGCGCGAAATGCCTTCAGCGGCTGATCCGGCTCGAACTTCCCGTCCCGAAAACCGTCGCTCTGCCCGCGGAAACCGTGCGCGCGATCGCGTCGGGACAGGTCTTCGACATGGCGGCGATCGCGGATTGCTTCGGGCCGGAGATGCTGGTCTCGGTCCGGCCGAGCCCGGAAAATCCCGAATGGGGCGGGCCGGGCACGGTGCTCAATGTCGGCATGAATGACGACATGCATGCGGTGCTGTCCAACACGCATGGCAGCGAGGCCGCCGACGCGCTCTATCTGCGCTTCGTACAGCTCTACTCGCTCCATGTGGCGCGGCTCGATCCGGATATGTTCCAGCAGGAGCCCGGGCCAGGCGCGCTGGAAGCGGCGCTCGATGCCTATGAAGAGGAAACCGACGAGCGGTTCCCGCAATCGGGCGCCCAGCAGCTGGCCGAGGTCCTGCGCTCCATGGCGCGGGCCTGGGAGGGCACGACGGCACGGCTCCTGCGGCAGGCCAAGGGCGCGCCACCCGATGCGGTGCTGGGGCTTCTGGTGCAGGAGATGGCGCTGGGGATCGGGCCGGGCCTGTCGGGCTCGGGCACGATGCAATTCGTCGATGGCGTGACCGGGGCGCCGCAGATCACCGGGCGCTTCCGCGGCCAGAGCCAGGGCCGCACCAGCGCGGTCGAGACGCTCTATCTGACGTGCGACCCGCGCGGGGCCTCGCTCGAAGAGGAGGATGGCCGCGTCTTCGACACGCTGAAGGATTACGGCGCGCGCTGCCGGGTGAAGCTGCGCGAAGAGATGCAGATTGAGTTCACCATCGAGAGCGGCAAGGTCCATGTGATCGATGCGGTGCGGGTGCCGCGCTCGTCGCGGGCTGCCGTGCGCATCGCGGTGGCGCTGGCCAATGACGATGTGATCTCGCGCGAGGATGCGCTGCTGCGGGTCGAGCCGCGCGCCATTACCGAGCTTCTGCACTATCAGGTCGATCCGCGTGCGCCGCGCGACGTGCTGGCGCGCGGGATCGCGGCCTCTCCGGGGGCGGCGACCGGCAAGATCGTGTTCTCTGCGGCCGCCGCGCAGGCCTCTGCGGCGCGCGACGAGCCCTGCATCCTCGTGCGCCGCGAAACCTCGCCCGAGGATATCCGCGGCATGCATGCCGCCGTCGCCGTGCTGACCGAACGCGGCGGGATGACCTCCCACGCGGCGGTGATCGCGCGCGGTCTGGGCCTGCCCTGCATCGTCGGCGCGGAGATCGAGATCAACAGCCGCGAGCGTCAGTTCCGCGGTCCCAAGGGGCGGCTGTTCCGCGAGGGCGACACGGTCACGCTCGACGGGACCAATGGCGAGGTGCTGGTGGGGACGGCGGAGATGCTCGCGCCCGCGCTGGATGACGGGTTCCGCACGCTTCTGAGCTGGGCCGATCTGGTGCGCGATATCGGCATCCGCGCCAATGCCGACACGCCGGAGGACGCGCGCACCGCGCTGATGTTCGAGGCGGACGGGATCGGGTTGTGCCGGACCGAGCATATGTTCTTCGACGAAGACCGCCTGACGGTGATGCGCGAGATGATCTTCGCCGACGGGCCGGAGGATCGCCGCGCAGCTCTCGACCGGCTGCTGCCGATGCAGCGGGACGATTTCGGGGCGCTGTTCGAGTTGATGAAGGGGGAGCCGGTCTGTATCCGTCTCTTCGACCCGCCGTTGCACGAATTCCTGCCGCATGACCGCGAGGGGATGCGCGAGCTGGCCGAGGCGCTGGACCGTCCGCTGTCGGAGGTCACGCGCCGGGTGGAGGCCCTCTCGGAGTTCAACCCGATGCTGGGGATGCGCGGCGTGCGCTTGGGCGTGACCGTGCCCGAGATCTACGACATGCAGGCCCGCGCGATCTTCGAGGCCACCGTGGAGGCGCTCCGTCGGGGCGCAGAGGTGGTGCCGGAGATCATGATCCCGCTCGTTTCCGCCTCGCGCGAGGTCGAGATCGTGAAGACACGGGTCGATGCGGTCGCCGCCGCCGTGCGCACCGAGACCAAGGAAGATTTCACCTACCGCCTCGGCGTGATGGTGGAGACGCCCCGAGCGGCCCTGCGCGCCGGTGAGATCGCCGAACACGCGGCCTTCCTGTCCTTCGGGACCAATGACCTCACGCAGATGACCTACGGGCTCTCACGCGATGATGCGGGGCGCTTCATGTCGACCTATGTGAACCAGCAGGTCTATAGCGAAGACCCGTTCCATATCCTCGACGTTGAAGGGGTAGGGGAGTTGCTGCTGATCGGGGCCGCGCGCGGACGCACCGCCCGGCCCGATGTCACGATCTCGGTCTGTGGCGAACATGGCGGAAACCCCGAATCAATCGCCTTCTGCCGGGCTGCGGGCTTCGATTATGTCTCCTGTTCGCCTTTCCGGGTGCCGGTCGCCCGTCTCGCCGCTGCCCATTTCGCACTCCTTGCGCCGCGCGGTCGATCTTTTCCCTAGAGGTAAGGTCACAGAAGCGAAATTTTGGCCGTTTTTCTCAAATACCATTGGCAAATCGGCGCGCGTCGCGCTATGCGATTCGACAGGGACATCGCACGCAAATCACCGTGCATTTTGGCAAGATTCCGCCGTGACTCCGTAGGGGGTCGCGCATTTTTTCGTGAAAACCTAGACATGGATAGCTTCCTCGGGTAAGCGGTGCGCCGTCGCGGCTCAATGGGGGGTGCGCGGCGATTGACCTTATCGGAAGAAAACCATGTCACTGCTGAAAAGCTGGACGGGGGGTGCTGCCATCCTCCTCGCCCTCGCCGGAGGCTTGCGTGCCGAAGTCACGGTAAGCCAGTCGAACGACCCCACCGAGGTCGCCGAACAAGGACTGATGTCGGTCCTGTGGACGGAGCGCTCCGCGATGAGCGCGATCGACAAGCGACGCGTCACCGCGCTCACCATGGCGCCGGAACGGTCCAGGAAACAAGCGACCATGCCGGAAGTCCTGTCTGCCAAATGGCTGTCCGCGCAACCCGCTGCCAAGGGTGGCGAGCAGTTCCAATGCCTCTCGCAGGCGCTTTACTTCGAAGCGCGTGGCGAAGGCGTGAAGGGCCAGCAGGCCGTCGCCGAGGTCATCCTGAACCGTGTCGACGATCCGCGCTTCCCCGGTTCGATCTGCGGCGTTGTCCATCAGGGCAATTCGCGTGCCTGCCAGTTCAGCTGGTATTGCGACGGTCGCTCCGACACCGTCCGCAACAAGGGCGCCTACGCCGAAGTCGCGAAAGTCGCCCGGGCGATGATCGACGGTGCGCCGCGCTCGCTGACCGACGGGGCGACCTACTTCCACACGCACGCCGTGCGCCCGAGCTGGTCGCGCCGCTTCGCGAAAACCGCGTCGATCGGCCATCACATCTTCTATGCCAACCCGATGCGCACCGCCTCGAACTGAGGTCGCGCTTTCAGGGGCTCGCGTCGCGGGCAGGCGATGAAATGACGGTTGAGGGTGGGCTTCGGTCCGCCCTTTTTCTATGCTCGACATGACTGAAAAATTCTCGAGGCGCGCATGAGTTCCGATATTTCCCTCGCCTTTTCGCATCCCGAAGCGCGGGCGGCGGCCTCTGCGCCCACCGACCCCCGGGATCGCATCTCGCTGCGCGACCATGTGGTGGAGGCCGATATCGGCGCCTTCCAGCAGGAGCGCGGCCATACGCAGCGCCTGCAGTTCAACGTGGTGGTAGAGGTGCGGCCCACGCCGGAGCCGCTCGAGGACGATGTGGATCGCATCCTCTCCTATGACCGGATCACCGAGGCGATCGCGGCGGAATTGGCCGAGGAGCGGGTGAACCTGCTGGAGACACTCGCAGCCGGCGTTGCCGAGCGTATCCTTGCCAGCCCGCAGGCGATGCGCGTCTTCGTGCGGATCGAAAAGCTCGACCGCGGCCCCGGTGCGCTCGGCGTCGAGATCGTGCGCTCCCGTGCCTCCGTCCCGGTGAAAAGCGTCGATGAGAGCGGGGTGGAGGAAAGCCTGCACCCGGTCGTCGCCTATCTGTCGAACGCGGCCATCGACGCGCCCGACCTCGCGGCGCGGCTCGACGTGCTGCAGGAGACGGGCCATCCGGTGATCCTTGCCGTGGGGCTGCCCGATGGCGCCGTGCCCGAAAGCGGGCAGGGGCCCACGCAGCGCCGCATCGACCTGCTCGCGATCGAGCAGAACGCATGGCGGCTCGCGGCCCGCGATCCGCGCTGCGTCGTGGTGGCGACCCGCACCGAGATCGACTGGGCGATGCGCCACGGCCAGATGGTCGTCTGGGCCCCTTCCAAGATCGTGCTGGACGCGACCGACGGCCCGAAAAGCCCCGCGCGCGACGCGATGGCGCTGGCGCTGTGGCTGGCCGAGCAGATGGCAGCGACCCGGCTGGAAGTTCACGGGACTGTTTCAGCCCGGGCAGGAAGCCGCGTGCCGGTCGAGGTGCGCCCGCTCTGAACGGCTTGAACTCTCGGGCGCAATCGGGTGAATGGTGCGCATGGAGAAGCTCTATTATCGACCCGTCGCCCGAACCGACTCCGCCCGTCCCGACACGGCCCTGACCCTCGCCGGGGGCTGGTGCTGGTTCGATGAGGTGGAGATTCTGCGCCGCGATGGCGGGCCCGAGATCATCCCCGCAGCCCATCTGCCCGAAGAGGTGATGGAGCGGCTGTGCACCCCGCGCACCCCGGTCGCCGGGATCACGCTCGATGCGCCCCGGATCATGGGCATCCTGAACGTCACCCCCGACAGCTTCTCCGATGGCGGACGCTTCGACGTCGAGGACGCCGCGATCGAGCGCGCCGTCGCGCTGCGCAAGATGGGTGCCGACATTCTCGATATCGGCGGCGAGTCGACGCGTCCCGGCGCCACTGAGGTCGAGGAAGACGAAGAGATTGCCCGTACCGCACCCGTGATCGCGGCGCTGCGCGATGCCGATTTCGACGCGCCGATCTCCATCGACACCCGCAAGTCGCTGGTCGCCGATCAGGCGCTGGAGGCGGGGGCCGCGATGCTCAACGACGTCTCCGCGATGGAATTCGATCCGGCGATGGTCGAGGTCGCGCAGGTCTCCGGCGCGCCGATCTGCCTGATGCACGCGCAGGGCCTGCCCGAGACGATGCAGGACGATCCGCGCTACACGGATGTTCTGCTCGACGTCTACGACTATCTCGAAGACCGCATCGCGCTGGCCGAGGATTACGGCATCGCGCGGGAGGCGATCATCGCCGATCCCGGCATCGGCTTCGGCAAGACCGCGCAGCACAATCTCGCCCTGATCCGCGGTCTCAGCCTGTTTCACGGGCTGGGCTGCCCCGTCCTGCTCGGCGTGTCGCGCAAGCGCTTCATCGGGGCCGTGGGCGGTGCCGAGGAGGCCGATAGCCGCGCCCCCGGCACTTTGGCCGTGACGCTCGCCGGGCTCGATCAGGGCATTCAAATTCACCGCGTCCACGATGTGGCCGAGATCGCCCAAGGCATCCGGCTCTGGGACGCGATCAAAAGAGGTTTTGAGGAATGAGCAGGAAGCTTTTTGGCACCGATGGTGTCCGCGGCGAGGCCAATTCCGGCAACATGACCGCCGAGATGGCACTGAAACTGGGCGCTGCCGCGGGTCGCTATTTCCGGCAGGACGACTCGCGCGGCCACCGCGTGGTGATCGGCAAGGACACGCGGCTCTCGGGCTACATGTTCGAGAACGCGCTGACGGCGGGTCTGACCTCGACGGGGATGAACGTGCTGCTGCTCGGCCCGGTGCCGACGCCCGCGGTGGGCTACCTGACCCGCTCGATGCGCGCCGATATGGGCATCATGATCTCCGCCAGCCACAACCCGGCCAAGGATAACGGGATCAAGTTCTTCGGCCCCGACGGGTTCAAGCTTAGCGATGAGGCCGAGACCGAGATCGAGGCGATGCTGGACACCGATATCCGCCTCGCGCGTCCCGAGAATATCGGCCGCGCCAAGCGGATCGACGACGGTCTGGGGCGCTATGTCGAATATGCCAAGACCACCTTCCCGAAACTGCGCAAGCCCGACCTGAAAGTGGTCGTCGATTGCGCCAATGGGGCGGCCTATCGCGCGGCGCCGGCGGTTCTGTGGGAGCTGGGCTGCGAAGTGATCCCGGTCGGTGTCTCGCCCGACGGGCGCAACATCAACGATGGCTGCGGCTCGACGCATGTCAGCACCTGCGCCGAGGCCGTGGTGGCGCATGGCGCCGATCTTGGCATCTCGCTCGACGGCGACGCGGACCGGGTGATGATCATCGACGAGACTGGCCATGTCGCCGATGGCGATCAGATCATGGCGCTGTTCGCGAAACGCTGGGCCGAATCCGGTCAACTGTCCGGCGGCGCGCTGGTGGCGACCGTGATGTCCAACCTTGGTCTGGAGCGTTTCCTTGAGGCCGAGGGGCTGCGGCTCGAGCGGACCAAGGTCGGCGACCGCTACGTGGTCGAGCGGATGCGTGAAGGCGGCTTCAATCTGGGCGGCGAGCAATCGGGCCATATCGTCATGACCGATTACGCCACGACCGGCGACGGTCTGATGGCGGGGCTGCAGTTCCTCGCCGCGATGGTCGAGACCGATCAACGCGCCTCCGACCTCGTGCGGCAATTCGAGACCGTGCCGCAAATGTTGAAAAACGTAAGGTATCAGGCGGGGCAGGAGCCCCTGAGCGCCGATAATGTTGCAAAAGCGATATTGGACGCGGAGAATCGTCTGAATGGTCAGGGTCGTCTTCTGATCCGCAAATCCGGCACCGAGCCGCTGATCCGCGTGATGGCGGAATGCGAGGACGAGGGCCTGCTGGAAGCGACCGTCGACAGCATCGTCGCCGCCGTCGAGGCCGAAACCGCGTAAGGGGGCTCTGCCCCCGTCGCCGTAGGGCGACAATCAACCGAGAATGAGGGGGCTCTGCCCCCGGCCTGCGGCCGTCCCCGGGATATTTTGAAAGAGCGAAGCAGGGGGCCGCGCGCCCCCTTTTTGCTCAGCCGCCGTAGAGCCGCAGCCCCAGCCAGATCAGGGCGACCGCCTCGAACACCGTCCAGAGCACGCCGACCCAACGCCAGAATGTCGGCCCCGCCTCCGCGCGCCAGACCGAGCGGACCAGACCGATCAGCACTGCGATCCGGTAGATCCCGGCGGCCACGGCGAAGCTTCCGAAGAACGCGCCAAGATGGCCCGGCGAGATCAGCGCGGTGAACAGCGCAAGGATCACGATCAACGGCACCACCACCAGCGCGGGCCCATAATTGCCCGCCCAGAACGTATCCCCCGGCGCGAGCCGCCCGGCGAAAAGATCGCCGAACCATTTCGGGGTGAAGAATTTTGCGCGCTCCTCGAAGATCGCTTCGAGTTCCTCGTGGTCGGGTTCGGCCATCTGCTTCCCTTTCAATTCGCGGAACTGTGACAAGAAACCCGTAGACCCGCAAGGCGGCGCGCTGCCGCGGTCAGCGTCTGGAGTGACCAAAACGTGACTGAACTTCAAGGCCTTCCGCTGCTTTGGAGCAATGGAGGGGCGATATTTACCGGAGGTGCGTCATGGACCAATCATCCATTTTTCCCACATCAGATTTCTGGCCGCTCGCGATCGGCTTCTTATCGCTCTCGATCAACTATTTCGTCCAAGGCGGCGCAGCGGTCGCGAACGGCCCGAGTTGGTCCGGCGACCCGCTGGCGCAGGAGCGTACCTTGGGCCTCTGGGGGATATTCCTTGGCGGGTTCGGCCAGCTTCTGACCGGCATCTACCTGATGGTCGGCCTGACTTGGTTTCCGGTCTTCGCCAATGCCGCGCCGCTCTACATGGCGGCCGTCGCCTTCTCGCTCTACGGCATCCACTGGTTCGTCATCGGCCTGCGCCGCTACACCCATTCCGATCCCGGGCCCGAGGCGTGGATGGCGATCCCGCTGTTCGGGTTGAGCGCGATGGGCACGATCTCGTTCTGGGGCAATGGCGACATCCCCGCCGCGATCCTCTTCATCGGCCTGATGCTGATCTATCTCGCCGAATTCGGCGCGCGCTGGACCAATAGCGAGGCGGCGGAAAAAGCGGGCGGCGTGTTCCAGCTGCTGACCGGCGTCTGGCTCTTCTACCTTGCCTGGGGCGTGACGATGAACATGGCCAACGGCGCGAGCTACTGGGTGTAGCCCCGATCAAAAAAGAACCCCCGGCGCATAGGCCGGGGGTCCGATCTCGTCACTGTCGTGCAGATCAGTTGCGCGACTTGTCGACCATCTTGCCCTTGGAGATCCAGGGCATCATGGCGCGCAGCTTCTCGCCGACTTGCTCGATTTCGTGCTCGTCGTTGATGCGACGGGTCGCCTTGAAGAAGGGCTGGCCGACGGCGTTTTCCTGCATGAAGTCACGCACGAACTTGCCGGTCTGGATGTCGGTCAGGACGTCCTTCATGCGCTTCTTGGTTTCCTCGTAGGGGAGGATGCGCGGACCCGAGACATACTCGCCATATTCGGCGGTGTTCGAGATCGAGTAGTTCATGTTCGCGATGCCGCCTTCATAGATCAGGTCGACGATCAGCTTCACTTCGTGGAGGCACTCGAAATAGGCCATTTCCGGCTCGTAACCGGCTTCCACGAGGGTCTCGAAGCCCATGCGGATCAGTTCGACGAGGCCGCCGCAGAGAACTGCCTGCTCGCCGAAGAGGTCGGTTTCGCATTCCTGACGGAAGTTGGTCTCGATGATGCCCGAGCGGCCGCCACCGATGGCCGAGCAGTAGCTCAGCGCGATGTCCTGCGCCTTGCCGGTCGCGTCGTTCTCGACCGCGAAGAGGCACGGCACGCCGCCGCCCTTGGTGTATTCGCCGCGCACGGTGTGACCCGGGCCTTTCGGCGCCATCATGATCACGTCGATGCCGGGCTTCGGCTCGATCAGGCCGAAATGCACGTTCAGGCCGTGGGCGAACGCGATCGCCGAGCCGTCTTTCAGGTTGTCATGGACGTACTTCTTGTAGGTCTCGGCCTGAAGTTCGTCGGGCATGGTGAACATGATCACGTCGCACCAGGCAGCCGCTTCGGCGATACCCATCACCTGCAGGCCTTCGCCTTCGGCTTTCGTTTTCGAGGGCGAGCCGTCGCGCAGCGCCACGGCCACGTTCTTCGCACCCGAGTCGCGCAGGTTCAGCGCGTGGGCGTGGCCCTGCGAGCCATAGCCGAGAATGGCGACTTTCTTGTCCTTGATCAGGTTCACATCGCAATCGCGATCATAATAGACGCGCATGGCGTTCCTCCTTTTTGTCTGAGGGTGAGAATAGGAGGTTCTGCGGAAATATGCGTTCAGAAGTTGAGCGTATCCGCTATAGAGGATAAAAGTCATTCGCGATTGTGGGTAAAATCGGAAAATTCATGCAGATCGACGATACGGACCGCCGGATATTGCGTCAGATGATGGCGGAGCCGGGTCTTCCCTCCGCCGAACTGGCCGAGCGCGCGGGCGTCACGCCCGCGACCTGTTGGCGCCGGATCGAGAAGCTGCGCGAAGGCGGGGTGATCCGTGGCGAAGAGGCTTTGATCGACTGGCACACGCTCGGCTGGGCGGTCGAGGTGTCTCTGCGCTTCACCTTGGATAAGACCAACCCCCGCGCTTTCGACGAATTCACCGCAGCCGCGCGCGAGGTCCCGGAAGTGATTGAAATTCAAAGCTTCCTCGGGTCCACCGATATGCGCCTGCAGGTCATCGCCCGCGACATGGCGCATTATCAGGAGATCTACCGCAACCGCATCCTGACCTTGCCGCATATCGCCGAACTCGACGCCCTGATGCTGATCTCGACGATCAAATCCAGCGCGGAGCTGCCGATATGAGCCTTGATCTCGACGATTTCGACCGCCTGCTGCTGCGGGCGCTGAGCCGCGATTCCACACAGAGCGCGGGCGCGTTGGGGCGCAAGCTCGGGCTCTCTCAGCCCGCGACATGGCGCCGAATCCGCCGGATGCAGGAGGCGGGCGTGATCGCGGGGCGCCGCGTGATCGTCGATCCCGAGGCGCTGGGGTTCGGCGTGACGGTGTTTCTGGGCGTGAAGCTCGCCGCGAAAGGTCGCGTCAGTCTTGAGGATTTCGAACGCGCGGTGACCGCGATCCCGGAGGTGCAGCTCGTGCAGCACGTCCTCGGGCTCTTCGATTACCGGCTGCGCGTCACTGCCCGCGATCTGCCCGATTTCGAACGGGTTTTGCGGCGTCGGATCATGACCTTGCCCGGGGTCGGGCAGGTCGAGGCGAATGTGCTGCTCAACGAAGAACGTCGTCCCGGCCCCTTGGGCTGATTCATTACAGTTGAAAAATTGGGCAAACTGCGCGTGAAATGGGCGCAGCTGCCGTTGTGCTTTGGTCAAAGCCAAATCTGCGCGAGCAAGGCATGGACCGCTCCGTTGGTGCGGTTTTGGATCGGGAGGGAGGGACCCATGTTCGACGCGAAAATACAGACTACGGCTGCAGTCGAGATGCAGCGTTCGCGCGGCGTGGCGCGGGCCGCCTTCTCCGGTGCACGGCTGACCGGCCTCCATCAAAGCGGGTCCGCGAAAGCCATTCTGCCGCGCGTTCCGGGCGCGGCAGAAGTGGTTTTCCTGAATACTTCCGGTGGCTTGGCCTCTGTGGACCGGCTTTCCTACAAGACCGAACTGGAAGATGGCGCGAAGCTCGTGGCGACGACCCAAGCCGCCGAGCGCGCCTATCGCGCCGACGGTGATCAGGCGCAGGTCGAGGTGCATCACAATGTCGGCGCCGGGTGCCATCTCGACTGGCTGCCGCAGGAGACGATCCTGTTCGATCGCTCGAAACTTGCGCGCGACACGACGATTTCGCTGGCCGCCGATGCGTCCTGCCTGATGCTCGAGGCGGTGGTTCTGGGCCGGATCGCGATGGGCGAGCGAGTGCAGGACTTGCAGTTTTTCGACATGCGCCGGATCGATCGCGCCGGAAAGCCTGTGTTTTTCGAGCCCTTCTTGCTGAATTCCAACATTTTGGCCAAGGGCGCGCGCAGCGCGGTGCTGGGCGAAGCGCGCGCTTTCGCGACGCTCGTTCTGTGCCAGCAAGGTGCGGAAGACGCGGTGGAGCCCCTGCGCGCGGTGCTCGATGAGCCGGGCGTCGAAGGGGCGGCTTCAGGGTTCGACGGGAAATGCGTCATTCGCCTTCTCGCACGGGATGGCTGGCCGATGCGGCGACAAATTCTACGACTTTTCAATACGTTGCGACGCGGTGAAGCGGCGCCGCGCGTGTGGCAGATCTGAGGAAATACGATGAACCTGACACCGAGGGAAAAGGATAAGCTGCTGATCAGCGTTGCTGCGATGGTCGCGCGCAATCGGCTGGAACGCGGCGTGAAGCTCAATCACCCGGAAGCCATTGCAATCATTTCGGATTTCGTCGTCGAGGGAGCCCGCGAAGGGCGCTCCGTCGCCGATCTGATGGAGGCGGGGGCAGGGGTGATCTCGGCCGATCAGTGCATGGAGGGCATCCCCGAGATGATCCATTCCATTCAGGTCGAAGCGACCTTCCCGGACGGCACGAAGCTCGTCACCGTCCATCATCCGATCCGCTGAGATAAGCTCAGCTTATACAGACCGACCCGAAATAAGTTTTTCTAATGAAAGGCCGTCCGATGAAACTTGTAGCTGCTCTCGCCGTCCTCGCGCCCACTGCCGCGCTGGCCCATCCCGGCCACAGCGCTGGGAGCACATGGTTCTTCCATGACGGTCCGCTGATCGGGCTCCTTGCGCTCGCAGCGGTCGCCTATGTCGGGCCGGAACTGGCGCGCGCCCTGCGTCGCAACAAGGAGTGAGCCGATGATCCCCGGAGAAATCCTGCCCGCGGCGGGCGAGATCACGCTGAATGAGGGCTGCGAGGCGATCACGCTGATGGTCGCCAATACCGGCGACCGCCCGGTGCAGGTCGGCTCGCATTACCATTTCGCGGAGACCAATCCGGGGTTGGAGTTCGACCGGGACGCCGCGCGCGGCTATCGTCTGGACATCGCAGCCGGAACGGCGGTGCGGTTCGAGCCGGGCCAGAGCCGCGAAGTGCGGCTGGTGCCCTATCGCGGCTCGCGTGAAGTCTATGGATTCAATCAGAAAGTTATGGGGGCGCTCTGATGCCGGCCACGATCTCGCGTAGCACCTATGCCGATATGTTCGGCCCCACCACCGGCGACCGGGTGCGGCTCGCCGATACCGATCTGATCATCGAGGTCGAGCGCGACCTGACCACCTATGGCGAAGAGGTCAAGTTCGGCGGCGGCAAGGTGATCCGCGACGGCATGGGACAGAGCCAGATCTCCCGCGCGGGCGGCGCGGTCGATACGGTCCTCACCAATGCGCTGATCGTGGACCATTCGGGGATCTACAAGGCGGATGTCGGCCTTAGGGCTGGGCAGATCGTGGCGATCGGCAAGGCGGGCAATCCCGACACGCAGCCGAATGTCGACATCATCATCGGGCCGGGGACGGAAGTCATTGCCGCGGAAGGGAAAATCCTGACGGCTGGCGGGTTCGATGCGCACATCCACTTCATCTGCCCGCAGCAGATCGAGGATGCGCTGGCGTCGGGGATGACGACGATGCTGGGCGGCGGCACGGGCCCCGCGCATGGCACGCTGGCCACGACCTGCACGCCGGGGCCGTGGCATATCGCGCGGATGCTGCAGAGCTTCGACGCGCTGCCGGTCAATCTCGCGCTGTCGGGCAAGGGCAATGCCTCGCGCCCCGAGGCGCTGGTCGAGATGGTCGAGGGCGGCGCCTGTGCGCTGAAACTGCACGAGGATTGGGGCACGACGCCGGGCGCGATCGATTGCTGTCTGTCGGTGGCCGACGACATGGACGTGCAGGTGATGATCCACACCGACACGCTCAACGAGAGCGGCTTCGTGGAGAATACGCTGGCCGCGATCAAGGGCCGCACGATCCACGCCTTCCACACCGAAGGGGCGGGGGGCGGCCATGCGCCGGACATCCTGAAGGTGGTGAGCGCGCCGAACGTGATCCCGTCTTCGACCAACCCGACGCGGCCCTATACCGGTAACACGATCGAAGAGCATCTCGATATGCTGATGGTGTGTCACCACCTCGATAACAAGGTGCCCGAGGATGTGGCCTTCGCCGAAAGCCGTATCCGGAAAGAGACGATCGCGGCCGAGGATATCCTGCATGACATGGGCGCGATGTCGATCATCAGCTCGGACAGTCAGGCGATGGGGCGCGTGGGCGAGGTGATCATTCGCTGCTGGCAGACGGCGGACAAGATGCGCAAACAGCGCGGGCGTCTGCCGGAAGAGCAGGGCGATAATGACAACGTGCGGGTGAAGCGGTTCATCGCGAAATACACGATCAACCCGGCGATCACCCACGGGATGAGACAGCATATCGGCTCGATCGAAGTGGGTAAGCGTGCCGATCTGGTGCTGTGGAACCCGGCTTTCTTCGGCGCGAAGCCCGATATGGTGCTGATCGGCGGGTCGATCGTCTCGGCGCAGATGGGCGATCCGAACGGGTCGATCCCGGCGCAGCCCTTCTACACGCGCGACATGTTCGGGGCGCTGGGTGGCGCGCGGCATGCGAGTTCCGTCACCTTCATCAGTCAGGCGGCGCAGGCCAATGGGCTGGCGGCGAGCCTGGGGCTGCAGAAACAGACGCTCGCCGTCGAGGGCACGCGCGGCATCGGCAAGGCGCAGATGATCCACAATGCGGCGACGCCCGAGATCGACGTGCATCCCGAGACCTACGAGGTGCGCGCGGATGGCGAATTGCTGACCTGCGCACCGGCGGAGGTTCTGCCGCTGGCGCAGCGTTACTTCCTCTTCTGAGGATGGCGTCAGCCGCCGGATACGAGGCGCAGCCCGCGATCCGTGTCCCTGACGAGTTCGGGCAGGCGGTGCCGCGTCGGATCATGCGGTCGGGTTTGCAGCGTGCGGGTCACTTTCTCGCGCTGAAAGGCCGGGTCGGAGCGGATTTCGGGCGGCAGCAGGCGCGGCTCCAGCACCTGGCGGCGGCTGGTGACGATCTCCACCTTCGTCCAGCGGCCGAGACAGGGCATGTCGGGCTGGGTAAGATAGGCCTCGCGCAGCTCTGCCTCGCGGCGTTTGAGTTGTGCGATCTGCGCGCGGATTTGGGCCAGCTCGTCCGCGGGAGTGCGCGGTTCGAAGCAATGGTGGAACATTGAAAGACTCCTTTGCTGCGGAGCAGTCTGCGGTCGGAGGTTTGAGAAAGCGTTAAGGAGAGCCGAGAGAATGAGCGATTATCCGAAGGCCGAAAAAGTAGCGCCGAAGGGCGCCTGGCAGGCGGCGGTCGACTATGTGGCGCTGGATTACGAGGGGCGTTTCCTGCGCCGCAAACGGCTGGTTGCGGGCTCGGGCGCGGGATTTCTCGTGGATCTGCCGGAGGTGACGAACCTCACGGGCGGTGAGGCCTTCGTGCTGGAGGACGGTCGTTTCATCGAGGTGCGCCCGGCGCTGGAGCCGGTGCTGGTGATGACGGGCGATCTGACACGGCTGGCCTGGCATATCGGCAACCGTCACACGCCCTGCCAGATCGAGGCGGAGCGGCTGGTGATCCGCGCCGATCATGTGCTGGAAGCGA
This sequence comes from Thioclava sp. ISO4, assembly GCF_058105145.1. NCBI lineage: Bacteria > Pseudomonadati > Pseudomonadota > Alphaproteobacteria > Rhodobacterales > Paracoccaceae > Thioclava > Thioclava sp. ISO4. Next base: position 3,420,497 of record NZ_CM176571.1, on the reverse strand, counting down.
TGCTGAAGCAGTTGGGCGCCGGGGTGTCGCCTGCGGTCGAGACCTTCCAACCCGAGGGCGGCGCCTACGGGATGGGGCGCACGATGGGGCATGAGCACGGGCATTCGCATGGCCATGGGCATTCCCATTCGCATGACCACGACCATTCGCACAGCCACGACCATCATCACGACCATGCCTGATCCGACCGCGCCCCTGTCCCTGATGCAATGGCTCTCCCCGGCCTTTCCGACCGGGGCGTTCGCCTATTCACACGGGCTGGAGCAGGCGGTGGCGGCGGGTGAGATCGGGGATGCGGCGGGGTTCGCCATTTGGCTGGGGGATGTGCTGGAGCACGGCGCGGGCTGGTCCGATGCGGTGCTGCTGGCCTGCGGGCTGCGCGGTGGCGATCTAGATGAGCTGGATGCGCTGGGCCGTGCGATGGCGGGTTCGGCCGAGCGGCTGCGCGAGACGGCGGAGCAGGGGGCGGCCTTCACGCTGGCGCAGGCGGGGTTGCGGGGCGTCGAGCTGCCGCCGCGGATCTTGCCGGTCGCACTGGCCGAGGCGGCGCGCGATCTGGACCTGCCGGCCGCGCAGGTGATTTCCCTCTTCCAGCATTCTTTCGCGTCGAACCTCGTCTCTGCGGCGATCCGGCTTGTCCCTTTGGGGCAAATCGCGGGACAAACGGTTCTGAGCGACCTGCACGGAAAAATCGCCGAGATCGCGGCACGCGCGGCGCAGGCGGAACTGACGGACCTGAGCTTCAGCGCCTTTCGCGCCGAGGTCTCGGCCATGAAGCACGAGACGCTCGATGTGCGTCTCTTCAAGACTTGAGGTGAGGATATGGGCAACGGACCTTTGCGCGTGGGTATTGGCGGACCGGTGGGCGTGGGCAAGACCACGCTGACCGAGCAGCTGGCGCGGGCCTTGGCGTCGCGCGTGTCGATGGCGGTGGTGACGAACGACATCTATACGCGCGAGGATGCAGAGGCGTTGATGCGCGCGCAGGTGCTGCCGGGCGAGCGGATCCGCGGCGTCGAGACGGGCGGCTGCCCGCATACGGCGATCCGCGAGGATGCGTCGATCAACCTCGCGGCCATTGCCGATCTGACCGCGAAACTGCCCGATCTGGAACTGGTGCTGATTGAGAGCGGCGGTGACAATCTGGCCGCGACCTTTTCGCCGGAACTGGCCGATTTGACGATCTATGTGATCGACACGGCGGCGGGGCAGGATATCCCGCGCAAGCGCGGTCCGGGGCTGACGAAGTCCGACCTTCTGGTGGTGAACAAGGTGGACCTCGCGCCGCATGTCGGCGTCGATCTGGCGCAGCTGGAGGCCGATACGCAGAGCGCGCGCGGGTCGAAGCCCTATGTCATGGCGCGGCTGCGCCAAGGTGCGGGCATCGAGGAGATCGTCGCATTTCTCGAGCGTGAGGGTGGTTTGGCGCTGAAACCGATTCCAGCCTGATAACGAAATAGTTGCCCGTTTATTGGGCGAAAAGTCACAATTTGTGCGAAAACTTCGGCAGACCCGCCCATTCGGCGGGTTTTTTGCTGCGTGGTGCCGGAATTTTTTGCCGCATCGCAGCATGAGGGCTTGGATATCGGAGGCGCCCGGCTATGCGCCCTGGTCGGAGGAATGGCCCCGACCGTTACCAATAGTGGAGGTTCGGCACCTGCAGAATGAGCCCATCAAGGGCCGCGCAGGGTCGACGCTAACGAGGGAAATGAAATGATCAATCGGCGTAAACTTATGATGTCTGCGGCTCTGGCCGGGGCCATGTCGATGAGCGGGGGCCTCGCCTTCGCGCAGGAGGACGACAAGATCAAAGTTGGCGTTCTGCACTCGCTGTCGGGCACGATGGCGATCTCGGAAACCACGCTGAAGGACACGGTCCTGATGCTGGTCGAAGAGCAGAACAAGAAAGGCGGCATCAACGGCAAGATGCTGGAAGCGGTCGTGGTCGACCCGGCCTCCGACTGGCCGCTGTTCGCCGAAAAGGCGCGCGAGCTGATCACTGTGGACAATGTCGACGTGATCTTCGGCTGCTGGACCTCCGTGTCGCGCAAATCGGTGCTGCCGGTTCTCGAAGAACTCAACGGCCTGCTGTTCTACCCGGTGCAATACGAGGGCGAGGAAAGCTCGCGCAACGTGTTCTACACCGGTGCGGCACCGAACCAGCAGGCGATCCCGGCGGTGGATTACTTCCTCGAAGAGCTTGGCGTCGAGAAATTCGCGCTGCTGGGCACCGACTATGTCTATCCGCGCACCACGAACAACATTCTCGAAGCCTATCTGCAGGACAAGGGCATCGCGAAGGAAGATATCTTCGTGAACTACACTCCCTTCGGTCAGTCGGACTGGTCGAAGATCGTCTCCGACGTGAAGGCGCTGGGCGCGGACGGCAAGAAGGTCGGCGTGATCTCGACGATCAACGGCGACGCGAATATCGGCTTCTACAAGGAGCTGGCGGCGTCGGGCATCACCGCCGAGGACATCCCCGTCGTGGCCTTCTCGGTCGGCGAAGAGGAACTGTCCGGTCTGGGTGAGGCGGATCTCAAGAACCTCGTCGGTCAGCTGGCCGCGTGGAACTACTTCGAGAGCGCCGATACGCCGGAAAATGCGGCCTTCATCGAGCAGTGGCATGCCTTCACCGGCGACGACAGCCGCGTAACCAACGACCCGATGGAAGCCACCTATATCGGCTTCAACATGTGGGTGCAGGCGGTCGAGCAGGTCGGCTCCACCGATGTCGACGAAGTCATCGCCGCAATGCCGGGGCAGGAATTCCCGAACCTCACCGGCTCCACCGCGAAGATGCTGCCGAACCACCACCTGACCAAGCCGGTCCTCATCGGCGAGATCATGGAAGACGGTCAGTTCGACATCATCTCGCAGACCGACCCCGTGCCGGGCGACGCCTGGACCGACTTCCTGCCGGAATCGGCGGTGCTCAAGTCGGATTGGCCGGGTCTCGATTGCGGCATGTACAACACCGAGACCGAAACCTGCGTTCAGAAGAAATCGAACTACTGATCGTGTCTTGGCCGGGAGGGGTGCGCCTCTCCCGGCCGTTTCATCCTAAGGGGACGGGATGCGCAAGTTTTTGATCGCGCTCGGGATTGTGCTGGCATTGGCCGTGCCGGGGCTGGCGCAGGACGCCGGCAGCGCGCCGCAGGCGGAGGCCACGCAAAGCGAAGCCACGGGGCTGCGCGCCGTGCTGAAGGACTATGCCAAGCAGGTCGCCAAGCCGTCGCGTCGCACGATCGGCCCGGTGATCGAGGCGATCGCGGCGTCGGGCGAGGGGGCCTCGCGCTTCCTGCAGGCCTGGTCCGACAAGCGCGTGGGGCTGCGCGAAAGCGATGGCGCCTTCTTCATCGTGAAGAAATCCGGCAGCGACTATGAGCTGAGCGATCCGGTCACCGGAGAACCCGCCGGCACCGCGCCGAAATCCGACATCAAGGAAGTGAAGCCGAATTCCGGCGTGCGGGCCGAGATCGGCGTGGCGCTGGTGCGGTTTCTGCTGAGCGATCCCGATCCAAAGAAACGCCGCGAGGCGCTGACCGCGATCGACCGCAATGGCGAGGCCTCGCATCTGGAGCCTCTGCGCGCCTCGATCCCCGACGAACCCGATCCCGGGATCAAGGCGGAAAAACAGCGGCTGGAGCGCCTGCTGACGATCCGCTTCGGCGAGGATGCCGCAGAGCGCGTCGCGGCGATCGACAGTTTCGGCGCCGATCTGGGGCTGGATTTCCGGGCGACGCTGAACCCGCTGGTGGCGACGACCCGCAGGGTTTTCGAGGGCGCGCCCGAGGGCAATGTCGCGGAAACGCTCAAGCCGGGCCGCGATATCCCCGAGGATGAGGCCTATGCGATGCTGGTGAGCGCCGATTTGGCGCCCGCGCGGATATCGGCCTCTCAGATGCAGCAGGCCTTGGCCGCGCATGTCGAGAACGGTCAGGTGGGCGGGCTGCCGCTGGCGGCGATGGCCGACCCGGCCAAGCGCGAGGAAGCCTATGCGACGCTGGCTGCCGCTGGCGAGGTGCCGCAGCGGCTGACCGACGCAGAGGCCGCCGCGCTCGTCGCCGATCACCAATTCGCCGATATCTATGCCGAGCCCGACCCGGAGGTGACCACCGCCGCCGAAGCCGCGCTGACCCGCGTGAGCCGCACGGTGGCGGGGATGCAGACGGTCGATCTCGGCCTCGATGCGCTCTCGCTGGCCTCGATCTATTTCCTCGCCGCCATCGGGCTGGCGATCACCTTCGGGGTGATGGGCGTGATCAACATGGCGCATGGCGAGTTCATCACGATGGGCGCCTATACGGGCTATGTCGTGCAGCTTTTCGTGCCCGATTATACGCTGTCGATCCTGATCGCGCTGCCTCTGGCATTTGCGATCACCTTCGGGGCTGGCGTCGCAATGGAGCGGCTGGTGATCCGGTACCTCTACAAACGTCCGCTGGAGACGCTGCTGGCCACGTTCGGCATCTCCATCGCGCTGCAGCAGCTATTCAAGAATATCTTCGGCACGCAAGCCCGTCCGCTGACCTCGCCGCCGTGGCTGGAAGGTGCGTGGACGCTCAACGACGTGGTGTCGATCAGCTATATTCGCATCGCGATCTTCGTCTTGGCGCTCGTATTCCTCGCCCTCTACCTTTGGGTGATGCGCAAGACGCGCCTCGGGCTGGAAGTCCGCGCGGTCACGCAGAACCCGTCGATGGCGGCTTCGATGGGCATCAACCCAGATCGCATCAACATGCTCGCCTTCGGGTTTGGGTCGGGCATCGCCGGGATCGCGGGCGTGGCGATCGGGCTTTTCGCGAAAGTCACCTCCGAGATGGGGCAGGACTATATCGTTCAGAGTTTCATGACGGTCGTGGTGGGCGGCGTTGGCTCGATCTTCGGCACGCTTGCAGGTGCCACGCTGATCGGCGTGCTGCAAAAGGGGATCGAGTGGCTCAACCCATCGAATACGCTCGCGGCGCAGACCTACATGATCCTCTTCATCATCATCTTCATCCAGTTCCGCCCGCGCGGCATCATCGCGCTCAAGGGCCGGGCCGCGGGGGATTGAGCATGCAACGCACTCTTATCCCTTCCTCTTGGTCCAAATATCCCGCGGGGGTGCGGGGGTGCGAAACCCCCGCCGCAACCTTGGAGGTCCGCGCATGAAATCCGGATTTCTCGCCAAGAACCCGTCCGTCTTGTGGTTCCTGCTGATCCTCGCGGTCTTCACGTTGGGCGTCACCTTCCTCTCCCATGCCTACGGGCCGGGGGCGATCTCGACCTCGATGGTCAAGACGCTGGGCAAGACGCTGTGCCTGTGCCTGATCGCCATCGCGATGGATCTGGTTTGGGGTTATACGGGCATCCTGTCGCTCGGCCATTTCGCCTTCTTCGGGCTGGGCGGCTACATGATCGGCATGTGGCTGATGTATGAGCGCACCCGCGACATCGTGCTGAAATCCGCAGGCGAGTTCCCGATGACGCCGCAGGAAGTCAATGACGCGATCGGCACGCAGATTTTCGGCGTGGTGGGCGGGTCCGATCTGCCCGCGATCTGGACTTTCGCGGGCAACCTGCCGATGCAGCTTTTGTTCGTGGTGTTGGTGCCGGGGCTCTTGGCGCTGGTTTTCGGCTGGCTCGCGTTCCGCTCGCGCGTGACGGGCGTGTATCTGTCGATCCTGACGCAGGCGATGACGCTGGCGCTGTCGCTCTACCTGTTCCAAAACGAGAGCGGGCTGCGCGGCAATAACGGGCTTTCGGGGCTGCAGAACATTCCGGGCGTGAGCGCGGGGCAGGATCATCTGTCCATCTGGTTCCTCTGGGCCTCGGCTTTGGCGCTGGGGCTGGGCTATATCGCGGCGTCGCTGATCGTCTCGGGCAAGTTCGGCTCGGTCATCCGTGGCATCCGCGACGACGAGGCGCGGGTGCGCTTCCTTGGGTATTCGGTCGAGGGCTACAAGCTGTTCGTCTTCACCCTGACGGCGGTGATCGCGGCCATTGCGGGGGCGCTCTATTACCCTCAGGCGGGGATCATCAATCCGGGCGAGATGGCGCCCATCGCGTCGATCTACCTCGCGGTCTGGGTTGCGATTGGCGGGCGCGGGCGGCTTTACGGTGCGGTGATGGGGGCGGCCTTCGTCTCCATCGTCTCGAGCTGGTTCACCGGGGGGCGCGTGCCCGATCTGCCGCTGGGCTTCTACACGATCGACTGGGTCGACTGGTGGCAGGTGCTGTTGGGGCTCGCCTTCGTGCTGGTGACCTTGTTCGCACCGAAAGGGCTGTCGGGGCTTGTCGACCTCTTCGAGGGTATTCGCCGTCCGAACCGTCATGGCGCGCCGCTCGGGCCGGATAAGGGCTCCTTCCGGGAAGAGGAGGCGCAGGAATGACGACGGCGGTCAAACCGGGAGCAGGGGTGCAGACCCTGCTGGAGGTCTCCGGCATCTCCGTCAGCTTCGACGGGTTCAAGGCGATCAATAACCTGAGCTTCAATATCGGCCCGACCGAACTGCGCGCGGTGATCGGGCCGAACGGGGCGGGCAAGACGACCTTCATGGATATCGTGACCGGCAAGACGCGCCCCGATGAGGGCTCGGTGCTGTGGGGCGAAAGCTCGACCAACCTGCTGCGGCTCAACGAGGCGAAGATCGCGCGGATCGGGATCGGGCGGAAATTCCAGAAGCCCACGGTTTTCGAGGATCAGACCGTGACCGAGAACCTGATGATGGCGCTCAAGGCCAATCGCAGCCCCTTTGCGGTGCTGGGCTGGAAGGCGGGGGCTGCCGATCGGGCGCGCGTCGAAGAGATCGCGGCGCAGGTGGGTCTCGCCAATCAGCTGCCGCGCAAATCGGGCGAGCTGAGCCACGGGCAGAAGCAATGGCTGGAGATCGGGATGCTCTTGGCGCAGGAGCCGAAACTGCTGCTGGTCGACGAACCCGCCGCCGGGATGACCTTGGCCGAGCGCGAGCAGACCACCGCGCTGCTGGTCGATCTGGCGCGCGATCATGCCGTGGTCGTGGTCGAGCATGACATGGAATTCGTGCGCCGTCTGAACTGCAAGGTGACGGTGCTGCATGAGGGGTCGGTTCTGGCGGAAGGCTCGCTTGACCATGTGACCGCCGATAAACGCGTGATCGAGGTGTATCTTGGCCGCTGATCTGACAAAACCCGCGATGCTGAAGACCGAGGGGCTGACGCTCCATTACGGGGGCAGCCAGATCCTGCACGGGATCGACATGGTGGCGCGTGCGGGCGAGGTGACCTGCATCATGGGCACCAACGGGGTGGGCAAGACCTCGCTGCTGAAGGCGATCTCGGGGACGCATCTGCGTTCGGGTGGGTCTGTCACGCTCGATGGTGCCGAGATGGGCCGGGTGCCGCCGCAGGCGATGGCGAAGGCGGGCTTGGGCTATGTGCCGCAGGGCCGGATGATCTTCCCGCTGCTGACCGTGCGCGAGAATATGGAGACGGCTTTCGCCTGCCTGCCGAAATCCGAGCATGTCATCCCGGATGAGATTTACGAGCTCTTCCCGATCCTGAAGGATTTTCTCAATCGCCGGGGCGGGGACCTCTCGGGCGGGCAGCAGCAGCAATTGGCGATTGCCCGCGCGATGCTGATGAAGCCGAAGCTGTTGTTGCTGGATGAGCCCACCGAGGGCATTCAGCCCAACATCATCCAGCAGATCGGGCGGGTGATCTCCTACCTGCGCGAGAAGGGCGATATGGCGATCGTGCTGGTCGAGCAGTATTTCGACTTCGCGCATGATCTGGGCGATAGCTTCTACGTGCTCAAACGCGGCGCGGTCGCGATGGAGGGCACGAAAGAGACCCTGACGCGCGAGGCGTTGCGCGAGGTGGTCAGCGTCTGAGGTGCAGGGCGCGGCCCGCTGCGCGATTACTGCCCGTCGCCTGAGCATGGCCGCGAGGGTCCATCTTTTTTCTAATTGCCCGACTCGCCCCTGTGGGCGCATCCTTTCCGCAAGGTCAGGTCTGTTTGGACGTAAGGCCGGACCTCAGGGAGAGACGGGCCGGGAGGGGCGCGTCTGTTAGGGAGGGAGAAACCCATGAAACGCGTTCTTATTCTGGCCGCGCTTGGCGCGCTGGCCAGCTCTTCGGCTGTTGTGGCTCAGGAGGTCTCGGTGGAGCGGGGCAAACTGGTCTCGATCACCTCGGGATGCCACGACTGCCACACGGCCGGTTACAACGAGTCCGGCGGCAAGATCGATCCGGAGGCGGCGCTCAAAGGCGTGCCGCTTGGCTGGCAGGGGCCATGGGGCACGACCTACGCGGTCAATCTGCGCGATGAGATCAAGGACATGGACGAGGACGGTTTCGTGAAATACGCGCAGACCTTCACCGCCAAGCCGCCGATGCCGTTCTACAACGTGCATGCGATGCCCGAGAGCGATCTGCGCTCGCTCTACCAGTATATCAAATCGCTCGGAGACCCGGGGGAGCCGATGCCCGAGGCCTTGCCGCCCGGGGAGGCCCCCACGACGCCCTATATCGTGATGGCGCCGCCGATGATGCCGAAATAGGGCGGCGCGGCTTGCGCCATCGGTCCTTATGACCGGCGTCATTTTCGTGATCGCCGCTTGCCTGCTATCCTGTCTGGGAAGGAGGCGTGATGATCCGAGCCATCGTCATAGGGCTTGCACTGTTATGTCCGGCAGCGGTCGGGGCCTGTCCCGCGCCGCTGCCGATGTCCGTGCCCGATGCGGTGACGGAAGCGCTCGCCGCGTGGATCGAGGCGCATAGCGACTACACGGTGCCGCAGGGCGCGCCTGCGATCTTCATGTGCCAGAGCGGGGAGGTCATCACCTATGAGGGGCATGACCTTCTGGTCGATCCCGATCTTCGCGCGGCCTATGATCTGATGGAGGATCGAATCTTCCTTGTCGGGCCGTGGTCCGAAGACGATCCGATGCGGCTTTCCTCGCTGCTGCATGAGTTGATCCACCGCGCGCAGTTCCACGCGCGCGACTGGCCCTGTCCGGCGGCGGCCGAGCCGGAGGCCTACCGGTTGCAGGAGGCGTGGCTGGCCGAGCGGGGGATCGATCCGGGCTTCGCCTGGGCCGAAATCTACCTCCATGCGCGCTGTCCCTCGGACCGTCACCCGTAGAATGCGCATCGTGAGATCCGACAAGGTTCCCTACATTACATTTCTGTAAGCGGATTGTTGCCAACCCGCTGACGTGTGGCGAAATTCTCCTTCGGCGAAGGGGGTATTCGCGGCTATGGAGGTGGTAACGAAGACGCAACAATTCGACATCGACAGTGATCGCCCATGCTCTCCATCTCTGATCTTGCGGGCCGTGCGGCCCCTCTCTCGCTTGTTTTGATCGCGGCGCTGACCGTCTCGGCCTGCAGCCCGACCAGCGGCGACAGGATGGGCTTTGCCAGCGCGCGGGATCAGGCGAGCTCCGTCAATCTCGAACGCCGCGCCTATGCCGTCGAAGTGGCCAAGCAGATGCGTGCCAAGCGGCAGCGCGTCTGGTGCGTGCCGTTTGCGCGCAACGCCTCGGGCATCGACATTCGCGGCAATGCCAAGACGTGGTGGTCGCAGGCCAAGGGGCTTTATGCGCGCGGTCATCAGCCGAAGGTCGGCTCGGTGATGGCCTTCTCGGCGACCCGTCGCAATCCGCTGGGGCATATCGCGGTGGTGTCGGGCGTCGACTCGCCGCGTCAGATCCGCGTCGATCATGCGAATTGGGAGCGTAACAAGGTGTCGCTCGACATGGTCGTGGTGGATGTCTCGGAAAAGAACGACTGGAGCCGCGTGCGCGTCATGAGCAATCCCGGCGCGCTGGGCCGCGTCTATCCGATCACCGGGTTCATCTCGAAAGGCTGAGGCCGGAGGAGGCGGGGGCTCAGCCCTCGCTGGTCAGCCGTTCGGCCTTTTTGCGCACCAGGACGCTGCGCAGGTCGTGCATCGTCAGCAATAAGGTATCCGTAATCTCTTCGAGCTGCGCGTCGGTCGCTTTCGACTGCGCCCATTGCGCGACGAGATTGAGGTGATCGACCGCGCGCAGGATGTCGTCGACATCGCGCTGGGCGAGCACCTCGCGGCGATGCGCCATCCACGCCTCGATCTCGGCGCGGTCTTCCTCGGTCAGAACCCGGTCGCCCTGCGGTTTGATCTCGCCGTTGCGGATGTTGATATTGGCGATCGGGTCCATCTCGATCCGGCGCTGACGGTTCTCGGTGTCGACGCGAAACACCGTCGCGCCGTTTTCCTTCACCCGGAAGTAATACTCGGGCAAGTCAGTCATTCGCCAGTCTCCCTCGGCCGTTCCGCCTTATGACAGCCCTTCGCAGAAGGCCTTGATCCGGGCGCAGGCCTCGGTCAGGGCCGCGTCCGATGTAGCGTAGCTGATGCGGAAATTCGGTGAAAGCCCGAAGGCCGCGCCGAAGACCACGGCGACGTTGTTTTCTTCCAGCAGCGCATTGGCGAAATCCTCGTCGCTCTCGATCTTGCGCCCGCCTGCGGAGGTCTTGCCGATGCAGTCCTTGATCGAGGGGTAGACGTAGAACGCGCCCTCGGGCGTCGGGCAGGAGATGCCGGGGCAGGCGTTGAGCCCGGCCACCACCAGATCGCGCCGCCGCTTGAAGGCGGTGCGGAAGGTGTCGATGAAATCCTGCGGGCCGTTGAGCGCCTCGACGGCGGCCCATTGCGAGATCGAGCAGGGGTTCGAGGTGGATTGCGATTGCACCTTGCGCATCGCCGCGATCAGCTCTTTCGGGCCCGCCGCATAGCCGATCCGCCAGCCGGTCATCGCATAGGCCTTGGAGACGCCGTTGACCGTCAGCGTGCGATCATAGAGCGCGGGTTCGACCTGCGCGGGCGTGGTGAATTCGAACCCGTCGAAGGTGAGATGTTCATACATGTCGTCGGTTATCACCCAGACATGCGGATGACGCATCAGCACCTCCGTCAGCGCCTTGAGCTCCTCACGCGAATAGGCCGCGCCCGAGGGGTTCGAGGGCGAGTTGAAGAGGAACCATTTGGTGTTCGGCGTGATCGCCGCTTCCAGGGCCTCGGGGCTGATCTTGTAGCCCGTCGCGGGATCGCCAGGCACGAAGACAGGCGTGCCGCCGCCGATCAGCACCATATCGGGGTAGCTGACCCAGTAAGGCGTCGGGATCACCACCTCGTCGCCGGGATTGAGCGTCGCCATCAGCGCGTTGAACAACACCTGCTTGCCGCCCGAGGAGACGGAGACCTGCTCGGGCGTGTAGGACAGGCCGTTTTCGCCGGCGAACTTGGCGCAGACCGCCTGTTTCAGCTCGGCGATGCCGTCCACCGCGGTGTATTTCGTGCGGCCTGCGTCGATCGCTTCTTTCGCGGCGTCCTTGATCGACTCGGGCGTGTCGAAATCGGGCTCGCCCGCCGAAAGGCCGATCACATCGCGGCCTTGGGCGCGCAATTCGGCCACCTTTCCGGTCATCGCGACCGTCGGCGAAGGTTTCACCCGTGCAAGCGTGTCGGAAAGGAATGCCATCGCGTCGCCCTTGATTTGTAACTCGTTCGGCAAACTTCTAGGCTCGGCACCAGAAGCGTTCAAGCGAAAGCGGGAGAGAGACATGGTCGACGATTGGTATGGCGAGGCGAGCGCAACGTTCGGCGACCGGCTTGCGGGCGCGCGCGAAGCGGCAGGGTTGAGCCAGGAGGATCTGGCAACGCAGCTGGGCGTCCGGCTCGAGACGCTGCAGGCCTGGGAAGAAGACGTGCTTGAGCCGCGCGCGAACCGGCTGCAGATGCTGTCGGGGATGCTCAACGTGACGCTGATGTGGCTGCTGACCGGATCGGGCGAGGGGCTTGACGGCCCGCCCGAACAGGGAGAAGAGGCAAAGGCGGAACGCGCCCTCGTGCGCGAAATCCGGGAAGTGCGGTCCGGGCTCGAAGATCTCGATGTGCGGCTGGCACGGCTGGAGAAGCGCTTGGTGGCAGGAGAGAGTTGATGACAGAGACGCGAGAGGCGCGGCTGAAACGGATGAAGATGCGCAGCTGGCGGCGCGGGATCAAGGAAATGGACCTGATCCTCGGGCCTTACGCCGATGCGTGCCTGCCCGATCTGGATGCCGCCACTCTCGATCTCTATGACCAGCTTCTCGAAGAGAACGATCAGGACCTGTATCCGTGGGTCTCGGGCGCGCAGCCTTGCCCGCCGAAATACCTCGATCTGCTCTCCGTAATCGGCCAGTTCGCGCGCGAGCGCCACATTACGAAAACCTGAAAACGGCGCGGAAGCCCCGGATTTCATAGGGTTTTGCGCGAATTTTCGAAGAATTCGGGCCGCTTAACGGTATCTTTGCCATTTCCCGCCACTGTCTTGCGTCAGGGGCAGCGAAACTGGCGGAGAATGCTATGACCGTGCAGAAATCTGCAAGAGACATGACGCCCGTCCCGGCGATGCCGGGGCTGATGGCGGGATATCTGGACAGCCTCTCGCTGCTGGAGCGGCTGCATCGCTTGCTGCTCGACGTCATCAAGGACGAGTTCGAGCGGCTGGGCATCCTCGAGATCAACCCGGTGCAGGCGCTTTTGCTGTTCAACGTGGGCGAGAACGAGGTGACCGCGGGGGAGCTGAAGACCCGCGGCTATTATCAGGGGTCGAACGTCTCCTACAATCTCAAGAAGCTGGTGGAGGCGGGCTACATGCACCATCAGCGCTGCGAGATCGATCGCCGCTCGGTGCGGGTGCGCCTGACCGCGAAGGGGCGCGAACTGCGCGAGAACGTGGCGACCCTGTTCGAGCGCCACGCCTGCGGGATGGAGACGCGCGGCGTCATCACCTTCGACGCGATGGAAGAGATGAACCACACGCTGCGCCGGATGGAGCGCTACTGGACCGACCAGATCCGCTATATCTACTGACCTTGGGCGCATCGCATCTGCGCGATGACGCCCGGTTCTCCTTGCCGCAACGGCGTGGGGCGTGCTTCCTTGCCGTGAAGATATGCGGCGAGGGGACGCGCGATGAAACAGCTTGGACAAAAGGCGATGCGGGGCGCGATCCGGGTCGGCATGGCGGCGGCGCTGCCGATTGCGGGGCTCGCATGGTGGAAGCGCGACGAGATCGCGCGGCTGCGCGCGGTGAACCGCCTGTTCGAGCCCGACCGGATCGTCGGCAATTTCTCCAATATGCCCGCGCTGTTTCATTCGCGCGAGATCGCGCGCGGCGACGGGCCGGTGTCGGAGTTGGCCCGCGGCGCGGAGGAGGCGCTGCCCGAGGGCGTCGAGGATTGGATCGACCGGCGCTGGGTCACCGCGCTGGTGAAGCTGCGTCACGGCCAGATCACCCATGAACGCTATTTCCGCGGCACCGCGCCGGAAGATCTGCGCATCTCCTGGTCGATGGCGAAGAGCTTCCTCTCGGCCACGCTGGGCATCCTGCACCATCAGGGCGTGATCCCCGATCTCGACGCGCCGCTCACCCGCTTTGCGCCGCAGCTGAAGGGCTCGGGCTATGAGGGCGTGACGATCCGCGATGCGCTGGTGATGTCCTCGGGCGTGGCCTTCAACGAGGACTATCTGGATTTCCATTCGGATATCAACAAGATGGGCCGTGTTCTCGCGATGGGACGGTCGATGGACGCCTTCGCTGCCTCGCTCAAGATCCGCGAAGCGGAGCCGGGCGCGCGGATGCTCTATGTCTCGATCGATACGCATGTTCTGGGGATGGTGATCGCGGGTGCGACCGGGGCCGATCCGGCGGAGGTGATGAGCGAATTGCTGATCGCGCCGATGGGGCTGGAGGCCGCTCCGGTGATGCTGACCGACGGGCTGGGCGTCAGCTTCGTCCTTGGCGGGCTGAACCTGCGGACGCGGGACTATGCGCGCTTCGGCCAGATGTTCCTGCAAAAGGGATTCTGGAACGGTCGCCAGATCGTGCCCGAGGACTGGGTTGCGCAATCCACCGCGCTGCAGGCGCCGAAGGGCGAGGGCTACGGCTATCAATGGTGGGTGCCCGTCGATACGGCGGATCACGGCGGCGATTATTTCGCGCGCGGCATCTATGGTCAGCATATCTATGTCAGCCCCGCGACCGACACGGTGATCGCGATCAACGCCGCCGATTGGCGCTTCAAGGAGGAGGGCGTCGAGGAGGAAAACCTTGCCATGTTGCGCCGCATCGCAGAGGTTTCCTGACAGGGAGGGCTGCGCGATGCAGATGTATGAGGCGATCAACGTGCTGGGCGGCGCCTTGCAGCCCTGTTCGCTCAAGCCCCGCACCGGGTTCTTCCGCGATGGCAAGTGCAACACCTGCTGGGAGGATGGCGGCTCGCATACGGTTTGCGCGGTGATGACGGCGGAGTTTCTCGCCTTCTCGAAATATCTCGGCAACGACCTGAGCACGCCGCGCCCGGAATATGATTTTCCGGGGCTGAAACCGGGCGACCAATGGTGCCTGTGCGCCTCGCGCTTCTTGCAGGCGGTGCAGGAGGGCTGCGCGCCCGAGGTGATGCTGGCCTCGACCCATCGCGATGCGCTGCGGGTGGTGCCGTTCAAGATGCTGGCCGATCATGCCGCCGAGAAGAAGGGCGGGAAGGGCTGAGCCTCAGCCCGTCGCGCCGCCCACCGGCACCCAGAGCACATCCTCGATCTTCGGCGCGCCGGTCGCGAGCATCACCAACCGGTCGAAGCCAAGCGCGATGCCCGAGGCCTCGGGCATGATCTCGAGGGCGGCGAGGAAATCTTCGTCGATCGGGTAACGCTCGTCGTAGAGTTCTTCCTTCAGATCCATATCGCCCTCGAAGCGGCGGCGCTGCTCGGCCGGATCGGTCAGCTCGCCAAAGCCGTTCGCGAGTTCGACCCCGCAGGCGTAAAGCTCGAACCGTTCGGCGACACGTCCGTCATCGGGGGCCGGGCGGGCCAGCGCGGCCTCGGCCAGCGGATAGCGATCCAGAATCGTCGCGCGGCCGTGGCCCAGATGCGGCTCGACCTTCGCGACCAGCAGTTTCGAGACGATGTCGGACCAGCTGTCGCCCGGCGCCACGGCAAAGTCGATCGCCTCGCATTGCGCGCGCAGGGCTTCCGCGTCGGTCTTGGCGCCGTCGCAGGTGGCGAGCAGGTCGATCCCGGCATGGCGCTGGAAGGCGTCGGCGACCGACAGCCGCTCGGGTTCGGCAAAGGGGTCGCATTCGGCGGTGCCATAGCGCAGCAACGTCGATCCCGCGGCCTCGGCTGCCAGCCGCAGCAGCGCCGCGCAATCGGCCATCAGTGCGGTATAGTCTTCGCCCGCGCGATACCATTCCAGCATGGTGAATTCGGGCGAATGACGCTTGCCCGCCTCGCGGTTGCGCCAGACATGGGCGAAGGCGGCGATGCGCGGCTCGCCCGCCGCCAGCAGTTTCTTCATCGCGAATTCGGGCGAGGTGTGCAGATACATCCGCCGCGCCGCGCCGTCATTGCCGATCATCTCGGTGGCGAAGGCGTGCAGATGCGCCTCGTTGCCGGGCGAGACCTGAAGAGCGCAGGGATCGACCTCGACGAAATCCTCTGTCGCCAGCCAGCCGCGGATCGCCGCCTGAATGCGGTTGCGCGCGAGAAGGGCGGGGCGGCGGTCGGCGTGGCGCTCGGGCGTCCAGAACGGGGGCATGACAGGCCTTTCAGGCTGGAAATCGGGCCGCAAATGGTTTAGGCGACCAGCAACCCGGGCGCCAGAGCCTGTTTCATCCGAATTCAAAGGGGTCCTTTCATGGCGAAAGTCATCGCTTCCTCTGTCCGCAAGGGCAACGTGCTTGAAATCGACGACAAGCTCTACGTCGTGATCACCGCGCAGAACATCCATCCCGGCAAGGGCACGCCTGTCACGCAGGTCGATATGCGCCGCATCTCGGACGGCACGAAGGTGTCGGAGCGCTGGCGCACGACCGAGCAGGTCGAGCGTGCCCATGTCGAAGAGCGCGAATACGATTTCCTCTATGAGGATGGCGAAGGCTATCACTTCATGGACCCCGAGACCTATGAGCAGCTCGCAGTGCAGGAAGACGTGATCGGCGACGCGAAAGTGTTCCTGCGCGACGGTATCCGCGTTCACCTCAAGACCTTCCAGGAGAACGCGATCGCGATCGACCTGCCGCAGAAAGTCACCGTCGAAGTCGAAGAGACCGAGCCGGTCGTGAAAGGTCAGACCGCCTCGTCGAGCTACAAGCCCTCGCTCTGCACCGGCGGGATCCGCGTGATGGTGCCGCCGCATATCGGCGTGGGCACCCGCATCGTGATCAATACCGAAGACACCACCTATGTGGAGCGTGCGAAGGACTGATCCTCGCCGCGATCTTATGAAAAAGGCGCCCTGCGGGGCGCCTTTTTTGTTTGCGGATGGGGTGGGTCAGGCGGCGCGCTGCGTAGGGCGCGCAGGCCAGACCTCCAGCAGCCCTGCGCCCAGCACCAGCGCGCCGCCTGCGATCTCCAGCGCGGCGAGCTGTTCGCCCGCGATCAGCGCGGCGGAGACCGCGCCGACCAGCACCTCGCTCATCAGCAAGATTCCGATCCGCGCCGGTTCGAGCCGCACGGTCGCCCACATCAGCGCGGCGGTCGCAGCGCCCCACCAGAACACCCCGGCGGAGAGGGTCAGGCCGAGTGCTGCGGCCCAATCGACCCCGCTTGCGGGCAGCGGCGCAAGGAGCGGCGCGAGGCAAAGCGCGGTGAGGGCCGCGCCGAGCGCGAAGACGAAGGTGGCGGGGCCGGGGGAGAGCGTCGACTTGGTGCGCATCCCCGTGGTCGCGACCGACCAGATCACGCCACCTACGAGCGTCATCCATTCGCCCAAGCTGCTGGGTAGCGGCAGGCCACCGCTTGCGCCCAGCATCAGGCCGAGCCCCGACAGGCCGATGACGATCGCGGCCAGTCGCAGGCGCGAGACCGGCCAGCCCAGTACGAACCGTCCGATCAGCACCGACCAGACCGGGGTGAGAAACCACAGCAGGATCACCAGCGCGACGCGGCCATAGAGAAAGCCGATCGAATAGAGCGCGAAGGCCGCCCCGCCAAGCGCGACCGAGATCAGCGCGGCTGGCGTGGCGGTAGCGAGTTCGTGCCGCTTGGCCCAGGCGACGGGCGCAAGGGCGAGGCAGGCGACCAGAGTGATCGCGACCGTGCCCCACGCGCCCGCCAGACCATGCCCGTCCAGCGCGCGCACCGGGAGCCAGTAAAGCCCCCAGAGCGCGCCCGTGATCAGCGTGATCGCGCTGGCGACAAGGGTGACACGGGCCTCGCTCACCCTTGGATCCGCTCGATCCACGCTTCGAGCGCGGCCAGCGCCTCGGGCTCGTCGAGGAAGGGGATATGGGCGCGGTCGGCGACGCGGGCATAGATCATGTCCGGGCGGCGGCGCTGCATCTCTTCTGCGGTGGCGTCGCTCAGCAGATCGGAATTCACGCCGTGGATCAGGACGATTGGCAGTCCCTCGGTCGCCTCGAAGAGCGGCCAGGCTGGCTCCACGCCGCCCTTGAAGGCGCCGAGGAAGGCATCGCGAAGCGCCGGGTCGTAATTAATCTTCAATCCGTCATCGGTCTCGACGTAGTGGTGGCGGACCTCCATCGCCCAGCGATTGGGCGGCACCTTGTCGAAACCGATCATCGCCTCGGGCAGCTTTTCGGCCATTTCTGCGTAGCTCTTCGCCGCCGGGTTGCGCCCGATATAGTCGAAAATCTTGTTCAGCCCCTTCTCGTCAAGAACAGGCCCGACATCGTTCAGCGCGAGCCCGGCCATGCGCTCTTTCGAGGTCAGCGCCAGATACATTCCCACGAGGCCGCCGCGCGACGTGCCGAGTATCGCGGCCTTCTCGATCCCCAGATGATCGAGCAGTTGCAGCGCATCCGCCGCTTCGCGCGGCACGGTATAGGTTTTCTCGCCGGTCCAGTCGCTCTCGCCACGACCGCGATAGTCCATGCAGATCAGCCGCACGTCCTTGAGATGCGGCGCGACGTAGTCGAAATCGCGGGTGTTCCGCGTCAGCCCGGACAGGGCCAAAACCGGCACGCCGCTGCCACTGTCGCGATACGCGATCTTCGCGCCATCATCCGCGGTAAAGAACTCCATTACGCCGCTCCTCTCTAGATTGCTGACCTGTCAGCGATCATAGTGCCTTAGAGGGAGATCGCCATGGCTGACACGCTGGATAGATTACACGAAAAACTGAGTGCGCTCGAAGACGAAATCGAAGCGGAATGGGAGCGCAGACGGGACAAGATGGCGTTCCGGCTCGACCATAACCGGGTGGTCTTCGAGGCGGGCGTGCGCGATGCGCATCGGCGCGCGCGGGTGGGGCTGTTTCGCTTCCTGTCCTATGCGCGCCCGATGGTCATTCTGACCGCCCCGGTGATCTATTCGCTGATCGTGCCCTTCGTGCTGCTCGACCTTTTCGTGAGCCTCTATCAGGCGATCTGTTTTCCGATCTACCGCATCGCCAAGGTGAAGCGCGCCGATCATATCGTGATCGACCGTCAGCATCTGGCCTATCTCAATGCGCTGCAGAAGCTGAACTGCGTCTATTGCGGCTATTGCAACGGGCTTCTGAGCTATGTGCGCGAGATCGCGGGCCGGACCGAGCAATTCTGGTGCCCGATCAAGCACGCGCATCGGGTGAAGGGGGCGCATATGCGGTATCGCGATTTCGTGGAATACACGGATGCGGAAGGGTTTCAGGCGCAGACGATGCGGCTGCGGCGCGCGCTGCGCGAGATGAAGGAGTGAGCGCGGCTCAGAGGTGGTCGGGCACCGCGCGCAGGTCCGTCAGGATCGCCGCGGGTTTGTAGGGCAGCCGTTCGACCGGGGCGTTTGCGCGGTTGACCCACAGCACCCGGAAGCCCGCCTTGGCCGCGCCAGCCGCATCCCAGCCGTTCGACGAGACGAAGCAGGTTTTCGCCGGTTCGACGCCCATCTTCTGCGCGATCATGTCGTAGACGGCGGCGCGGGGTTTGTAATGGCCGATCTCGTGGATCGAGAGCACCTCGTCGAGTAGATGCCCCACGCCCGCCGCATGGACCGCAGCGCCCAGCATTTCCGGCGCGCCGTTCGACAGGATCGCGCGCCCGACGCCGCGATGGTGCAGCGCGTCGAGCATCGCGGGCACTTCGGGGAAGGCGGGCAATTCGCGGTAAAGCGCCATCAGCCGCTCGGCCAGATCGGGATCGTCGAGATCCTGCGCCGCCATCGCCCAATCGAGCCCGTCGCGGGTCAGCTGCCAGAAATCGACGTAATCGCCCATCACCTCGCGCAGCCAGCTATATTCGAGCTGCTTGCGCCGCCAATCGGCAGCAAGGCGCGGCCAGATCTCGGTCAGGCGCGGCTCCTCGGCGGCCAGATTTCGCGCGGCGGCGTCGACGTCGAAAAGCGTGCCGTAAGCGTCGAAGACGCAAAGCTGAATGGACATGATATTTCCTCCCGGGCCACAGCCTAGCGTCGGCGGGGCGGGGTGCAAGGGTCAGTAGATCTCGCGCGAGGCTTGCGTCGCGGCGCGCAGCCCTTCGGCCAGACGCTCGGCAAAGCCATTGTCGCGCAGCGTCGTCAGGCCCTTGGCCGTCGTGCCCGCATAGTCGATCATCTCCTGCACATGGGCCTGAGGGGTCGGGCCCTCGGCCATCATCTGCCCGGCCGAGAGGAACAGTTGCCGCACCGCGCGATCTGCGATCTCGGGCGGGACGCCCTGCTCTTCGGCGTGGCGCGCCATTGCGGCGGCGCAGGCGGCGACGAAGCCCGGCACCGGGCCCGTCATTGCGGTGAAGAGGTCGATCTGGG
This sequence comes from Thioclava sp. ISO4, assembly GCF_058105145.1. Lineage (NCBI taxonomy): Bacteria > Pseudomonadati > Pseudomonadota > Alphaproteobacteria > Rhodobacterales > Paracoccaceae > Thioclava > Thioclava sp. ISO4. Next base: position 3,400,762 of record NZ_CM176571.1, on the reverse strand, counting down.
CCCCGTCGGTGAGTTCGTCTGTCTGCCCGCAGGCCTCAAACAGGGCGCGGGTGCGGGCGCGGTCGTCTTCGGTCACGGCATCGCTCGCGAACCACGGCGAATAGGCGAGGCCCTTTGCGGCGGCCGGGCTCGACATGGCGCGGATCACGCGGGGGCTGGCGCTGATGCGGGTGAGGTCGGCCAGCGGCACGCCCGCCATGACGGAGATCACCAGCTTGTCGTTTGCATCGACGGTGAGGGTCCGGGCGGCACGCAGAGGATCACCACGTCGCAAGCCTCCGCCAGCGCCTGCGGATCGGTCAGCACGTTCTGGGGTGGGAAGCCGTCAATGTCGGGCCTCGCACCGGAGCGGTTGGCCGTCAGAAGCGACTTGGGTTCTGCGCGCCAGAGCGCCTCGGCGATCGCTGCGCCGAGCATCCCTGAGCCGATGATGCCGATGGAGAAACCGAGTGCCATGCGTGCCTCCCTGTGTGTTCGGGAAAGCCTAACGCGGGGCAGGGGATGGGGGAAGGGATGGACGTCCGCTTCAAGCACGAGACCGCGCCCGGAACGCGGCGAAGCCGCAGGGCGCGCGCCGGCCCGTCCCTGCGGGCTGGCGCCTTGGCCAACCGCGCGAGACGCAGCCACGTTCGAGGTATGTGGCTTGGATAAAGCGCTGCCGCACAGAGCGTGGACCGCGCCACCCCACGGGCCGGCGCGCGCCCTGCTTGCGATTGGCTGAGCTTACAGGTTCTCCGCCGCGGGCATGCCCATGACGTGATAGCCGCTATCGACCGAGATGATCTCGCCGGAGGTGCAAGCGCCATAGTCCGAGAGCAGATAAACGGCCGTGCCGCCGATCGCTTCCAGCGTCGCGTTGTGGCGCAGGGGCGAATTGTGCTCGGTATGGCGGAAGGTCTTGCGCGCGCCACCGATCGCGGCACCGGCCAGCGTCTTCATCGGGCCGGGCGAGATCGCGTTCACGCGGATGCCGTCGGGGCCCAGATCGGCCGCCAGATAGCGCACCGCCGATTCCAGCGCCGCCTTGGCTACGCCCATCACGTTGTAATAGGGCGTAACGCGCTGCGAGCCCATATAGGTCAGCGTGATCATCGAACCGCCTTCGTTCATCAGTTCCGAGGCGCGCTTGGCCACGTCGATGAAGCTGTAGCAGGAGATCGTCAGCGAGTTCTTGAAGTTCTCGCGGGTGGTGTTGATGAACCGGCCCGCGAGTTCGCTCTTGTCGGAATAGGCGATGGCGTGAACGACGAAATCGATCGAGCCCCATTCCTCTTTCAGCTTGGCGAAGGCGGCGTCCATCGAGGCGTCGTCATTCACGTCCACATCCAGCAGGAAGCTGGAGCCCACGCTCTCGGCCAGCGGCTCGACCCGTTTGCCGAAGGCTTCGCCCTGATAGGAGAACGCCAGTTCCGCGCCTTGCTCGGCCAGTGCCTTCGCGATCCCCCAAGCGATTGAGCGCTCGTTGGCGACCCCCATCACGAGGCCGCGCTTACCCTTCATCAGTTCCGCCATTCCCGTCCCTGCCGCCGTTTTAAATTCGTTAGTCCAAATATTTGCTCATCACGAGCGACGCGTTGGTGCCGCCGAAGCCGAAGCTGTTCGACAGGACCGAGTCGAAATCGACATTGTCGATCCGCTCCATCGCGATCTCTTCGGGTTTGATCGCCGGGTCGAGCTCGGTGATGTTGGCCGAGGCCGTGATGAAATTGTTCTGCATCATCAGGAGCGAATAGATCGCCTCATGCACACCGGTCGCGCCGAGCGAGTGCCCGGTGAGCGATTTGGTCGAGGAGATCTTCGGCACGTTTTCCTCGCCGAAGACGCGGCGCACGGCCTGCACTTCGGTCACGTCGCCTGCGGGCGTCGAGGTGCCATGCGCGTTGATGTAGGAAACCTTGCGGCCTTCGGGCAGGGTGCCGACCGCGAGCTTCATCGACCGCTTGCCGCCTTCGCCCGACGGCGCCACCATGTCGTGGCCGTCCGAGGTCGCGCCGTAACCGGTGACTTCCGCGTAGATCTTCGCGCCGCGCGCCTTGGCGTGCTCGAGTTCCTCCAGCACGACGACGCCGCCGCCGCCTGCGATGACGAACCCGTCGCGGGTCGCGTCGAAGGCGCGCGAGGCCAGCTCGGGCGTGTCGTTATATTTCGACGACATCGCGCCCATCGCGTCGAACAGGCAGCTCAGCGTCCAGTCCAGTTCCTCGCCGCCACCGGCGAAGACGATGTCCTGCTTGCCCATCTGGATCAGCTCGGTGCCGTTGCCGATGCAATGCGCCGAGGTCGAGCAGGCCGAGGTGATCGAGTAGTTCACGCCCTTGATCTTGAACGGCGTGGCCAGACAGGCCGAGTTCGTCGAGCTCATGCAGCGGGTGACCATGAACGGCCCCATCCGCTTGGGCGAGCCCTTCTCCATGACGATGCGATGCGCCTCGAAGAAGTTCGAGGTCGACGGACCGCCCGAGCCCATGATCAGGCCGCTGCGCGGGTTCGAGATGTCGCTCTCTTCGAGACCGCTATCGGCCAGCGCCTGCTCCATCGCGATGAAGTTATAGGCCGCGCCCGGACCCATGAAGCGCAGGTTGCGCTTGTCGATATGGTCCTCGAGCGTGATCTTCGGCTGGCCTTTGACCTGGCTGCGGAAGCCGCGCTCGGCGTAATCCTCGGCGAATACGATGCCGGATTTGCCGGCCTTCAGGCTGGCGGTGACTTCTTCGGCATTGTTGCCGATGGGCGAGACGATGCCCAAACCGGTGATGACGACGCGGCGCATGCGGGCCTCCTGTCTTGTCTGTCTATGGGGGTCAGCTCTCGGAGAGCGCGACCTTCATGTCCTTGACCTCGTAGATCACATCGCCATCGGCCTCGACGATCCCGTCGGCGACACCCATGGTCAGGCGACGGGTCTGAATGGCCTTGGTGAAATCGACCTTGTAGGTCAGCATTTTACGATCCGGGCGGACCATGCCGGTGAGCTTAACTTCGCCCACGCCAAGCGCATAGCCGCGACCCTGCCAGCCACGCCACCCGAGGTTGAAGCCGGTCAGCTGCCACAACCCGTCGAGGCCGAGGCAGCCCGGCATGATCGGATTGCCGGGGAAATGGCATTCGAAGAACCACAGGTCCGGGGTGATGTCGAACTCGGCGACCACATGGCCCTTGCCGTGCTTGCCGCCATCGCCCGAGATGTCGGTGATGCGATCCATCATCAGCATCGGCGGCGCCGGAAGCTGTGCATTGCCGGGGCCAAACAGCTCCCCGCGTGCACATTTCAGAAGATCTTCTTTCCCGAAGCTCGTCGGAAACCCAGCCATCGGCGCTCCTTCCCGGTTTTGGCGTGCTTTTGCATCCCTCTATCACCGCGTGGCCGCGTGGCGCAAGGGCGACGGTGACAGGCCGCGCCCCTGCGCGGTTGCATTGAAACCTGAGTGGAAAAGTCTCATATAGGTACCGAGGAGACATGACATGGCTGTGACGAATTCGACCGAACAGCGCCGCGGGCAGGACTGGCTGAGCCGTGGCGGGCTGCGCCCCACCCGTCAGCGACTGGCGCTGGCCACATTGCTCGTGGGCGATGGGGAAAATCGTCATGTCACGGCCGAAAGCCTCTACGCGGCCGCCTGCGATGCGGGCGAGAAAGTCTCGCTCGCCACCGTCTACAACACGCTCAAGGCGTTTTGCGATGCCGGGCTGATGCATGAGATAACGGTGGATGGCGCGCGCAGCTATTTCGACACGCGCATGGACGATCACCCGCATTTCTTCTGGGAAGACGATAACCGTTTGTCGGACGCCCCGGCCGAGGAGCTGAAACTCGCTTCGATCCCGCAGGCCCCCGAAGGCGCCGAGATCACCCGCGTCGACGTGGTGATCCGCGTCCGCAAGGCCTGATCGCCGCTTCCTCTTGGCGAAAATATCCCGGGGTGAATGGCCGGAGGCCAAAGGGGCAGAGCCCCTTTTTACCTTGTCTTGTCGCCCTCCGGCGCCAGAGGGGCAGAGCCCCTCGACACGTCAATCTTGTCGCCCTCCGGCGACGGGGGCAGAGCCCCCAAACCTCATGGCAGGATCGCAAGCCAGCCCCAGATCGTCAGAATCGACAGCGCCGTCGCGATCAGCACGGCCGAGGCCGCGACCCTGCGCGCCACCCCGTAGATATTCGCAAACAGATAGGCATTCACCCCCGGCGCCATCGCCGCCGTCAGCGTGGCCGAACGCAGCGCAGTCGTGTCCACCTTGAAGGCGAAATGCGCGAGGCCATAGGTGATCGCCGGATGCAGCATCAGCGACAGGCCCGTGACCATCGCGATCGCTTTCGCATCGCCCTCGGGACGATAGCGATAGAGCACGCCACCCAGCCCGAACAGGGCCGCAGGCAGCGCCGCGCGCGCCATCATGTCCATCCCCTCGCGGATCGGATGGGGCAGGGGCTGGCCGGTCAGCGTGGTGAGGATCTTGATCGCGAAGCCCGTCAGGATGCCGATCACCAGCGGGGTCCGCAGCACGCCGATCAGCGCGTTGAGCCCGACACGCCCCAGCGAGGTGCCGGTGCCCGACGAGCGCACCATCTCCATCGCGAGGATGCCGATCGTGTAGAGGAAGGGCGAATGCACCGAGATGATCGCGAAATTGCCCGACAGCGCATCGGTGCCATAGGCGCGTTCGGTGATCGGCACGCCCAGCAGCAGCGAATTCGAGAACAGGCAGGCGAAGCCGATGGCGACGCTCTCCGGCCCATTGCGCCCCATCGCGCGCGCGCCGGTGATCCCGATCGCGAAAGAGATCAGCGCGCCTGCGTAGAAGGACGCCATCATCGCCCAGTTGTAGCTCTGCGTCAGGTCCAGATTGGCAATGGAGCGCGCCAGCAGCACCGGCACCGCGAAGTTCTGCGCAAACCGCATCAGCCCGTCGATTGCACCCTCGGAAAACAGCCCGCGCCAGGCCACGACGTAGCCGAAGCCGATCACCAGAAAGACCGGCAGGATGACGTCGATCAGAACGCTCATTAGAGGCCGAAATCCAGAACCATCCCGTCATGGGCAGGGCGAATGTGGTCCGGCGTTTCCTCGGCGACCGTGTCGTGGTCGAGGTCGATATGCATGTTGGTCAGCACCGCGCTTGCGGGCTGCGCACGCTCGATCCATTCCAGCGCGCGGGCCAGATGCGCGTGGGTGGGGTGCGGCGTGCGGCGCAGCGCGTCGAGCACCCAGCAATCGAGGCCTTCGAGATAGGCCCATGCCTCTTCGGGAATGTCCGAGACGTCCGGCAGATAGGCCAGCCCGCCGATCCGGAAGCCGAGCGCGTCGATATTGCCATGCTCGACCAGAAAGGGCTGAAACTCGATCGAGCCGCCCGCGCCGGTGATCTGGAAGGGCCGCTCGCGATGGATCGATTTCAGCTCGCAGATCGGTTTGTAATTGCTGTCCGAGGGCTGGACGAAAGCATAGGCGAAACGGTCCAGAAGGGCGGCCTCGGTATCGGCATCGGCCCAGACGGGTAGGCGGGTGTGCATGTTGAAGACGATCTGGCGCAGGTCGTCGAGCCCGTGCACGTGATCGGCATGGCTATGGGTGTAGACCACCGCGTCCAGCTCGCCCACGCCCGCGGTCAGCAGCTGCTGGCGCATGTCGGGCGTGGTGTCGATCAGAACGCGTGTGGTGCCCGACTGGGCGACCCGCTCGACCAGCATCGAACAGCGCAGCCGATGGTTCTTCGGGTTCGCCGGGTCGCAGTCGCCCCAATTGTTGCCGATGCGCGGCACGCCCCCCGAGGAGCCGCAGCCGAGGATCGTGAAGCGCATCCGACTCATGCAGCGATGCTCCCGCGCTCGCCATGCTCGGCGGCTTTCCAGAACAGGCGGTCGAAATTGGCCTGCGTCGCGGCGGCGAATTCCTCCAGCGGCAGGCCGAAGACATCGGCGCCGACCTTGGCGGTGTGGGCCGTATAGGCAGGTTCGTTGCGCTTGCCGCGATAGGGCGGCGGCGCGAGATAGGGGCTGTCGGTTTCCACGAGTATCCGCTCGAGCGGCGCGGCGGCGAAGATGTCGCGCACTTCCTGCGATTTCGGGAAGGTCGCGATGCCGGACATCGAAAGGTAAAAGCCCAGATCGACCGAGACCTGCGCGAGGCGCGGCCCCGAGGAATAGCAATGCATGACGCAGGAATAGGGCTTGGCCTTCATCCCCTCGGTCAGGATCGCTTCCATGTCCTCGTCGGCGTCGCGCGAATGGATGATCAGCGGCAGACCGGTCTCTTGGGCGGCTTCGATATGCAGGCGCAGCGAGGTTTTCTGAACCTCGGCGCTCTCGGCGGTGTAGTGATAGTCGAGCCCGGTCTCGCCCAGCCCTACGAATTTCGGGTGCTTCGCCAGCGCCACCAGCTCGTCCACAGTGGCCATCGGCTCTTCGGCCACGCTCATCGGGTGCGTGCCTGCCGCGTAGAACACGCCGCGATGCGCCTCGGCGATGGCGCGCACGGAGGGCTCGTTCTTCAGCTTGGTGCAGATCGTCACCATCCGCGTCACCCCGGCGGCATTGGCACGGGCGATGATGTCGTCGCGCTCACCGTCGAAATCGGGGAAATCGAGATGGCAATGGCTGTCTGTGATCTCGGGCGGGAGGGTCAAAATCGGCTCCTTTCGCGCCGCATCAGGAGGCGGCGGCTGTGATCTCCAAGACGATATCCATCACGAGCGCGGCAGGGTCAAGGTTGACCGCCCGGCCGTGGGCTGCCCGCGCGCCCATGCTCTGATGGAGGGCAGCCCATTTCATCGCTGCCTGATCGTCAGGCGACAATCGAGCGAGAAGCTGCGCCTCGCCGGGGGCCGCCTCGGGATGGGGCGGTCCCATGACGCCCGCGCGTGCGGCGCGTGACAGGAAGAGGTCGATCAGGTTGAGCACGAGGATGAAACGGTTCTCATTCGCCTTGCCCACGCAGCTTTCGGCCAGCGCCAGCGCGCCCAGACGGTCGAGCCGGGGCAGGGTGCCCATCAGATCGACGAGCTTGGCATAGGTCGTCATGCCGTCCTGATTGATCAGCCGGATCGCGGCGCCCACGGAGCCCCCCGACAGCGCGGCCAGCGCGTGGTGATCGAGCTCCGGCGGCTCGCCTTCCTCTTCGGCGGCGGCGATGGCAGCTTCCATCTGATCGGGCGTGAGCGTGCCCAGCCGCAATTCGCGACAGCGCGAGCGGATCGTCGGTAGGAGCCGCGCCGGCTGATGCGCGATTAGCAGGAAGGTGACGCGCGGCGGCGGCTCTTCGAGCAGTTTCAGCACCGCGTTGGCGGCCTGGGTGTTCATCTCGTCGGCGGCGTCGATGATCACCACACGCCGCCCGCCCTCGGCAGCAGACAGATGCAGGAAGGAGCGTAGCTTGCGCACCTCATCGACGCGAATGTCCTGCGACAGCGCGGATTCGGTGGCGTTCGCGCCGCGCTTGAGCACGAAGATGCCGGGCTCCGATCCGGCATGGATACGGCTGAGCGCCGGGTGGTTCGGATCGGGATCGAGGCTGGTGGGCTGTTCCGGCTCGCCAAAGAGGCCGGGGCCGTCGTCCTCGGACCGTGTCATCAGGAAGCGCGTGATCCGCCAAGCCAGCGTCGCCTTGCCCACGCCGCGCGGCCCGGTCAGCAGCCAGCCGTGATGCAGCCGCCCCAAATTGAACGCGTCGAGGAAGTCCTCTTCGGCCCGCGTCTGACCGACCAGACGCAGCGTGTCGCGCGGGTGTCGCGCACCGGGCGCAAGGGTTGGATCGGGTAGGTCGGCGAGGCTCATGGCGGCACTCTAGTTGCGCGCGCGGGCGGTTTCCAGCGGGGTTTTTGCGGAAGGCTGTCGGCGCGGGGCGACCAGCCCCGGGCCGCGCCTGTCCGGCGCCTAGCTCTGCAGTTCCGCCTGCACGGCACTCAGCACATCGGCGGCAATCGCATCGGCCTCGCGCGCACCGTCGATTACCCGGAAGCGGGGCGCGAATTCTTTCGCCAGCGACAGGAACCCCGCGCGCATCTTTTCCTGCAGGCCGACGCCGAAATCCTCGAACCGCTCCTCGGTGCCCTGACGCCCCTTGGCGCGGGCGAGGCCGGTGGCCGGGTCGATGTCGATCAGGACGGTCAGGTCCGGTTCGCGCCCGATCATCAGGGTGTGCAGCTGATCGACCACGTCGCGCAGATCGCCGCGCGAGAGGCCCTGATACATCCGGGTCGAATCCGCGAAACGGTCGCAGATCACCACTTTGCCAGCGGCGAGCGCCGGTTCGATCACGCGCTCCAGATGGTCGCGGCGCGCGGCGGTGAACAGAAGGATCTCGGTCTCTGCCGACCAGCGGTCGGGATCGCCCTCAAGCACCAGACGACGGATTTCCTCGGCCCCCGGAGAGCCGCCGGGTTCGCGCGTCAGAACGACCTCGCGCCCCGCGTCCCGCAGGGTTTCGGCCAGCATCCGCGCCTGTGTGGATTTACCCGATCCGTCGATCCCCTCGAAGCTGATGAACATGCGCGCTTAGCTGTTCACCCGTTCCATCGCGGCCTCGAACGCCTTGCCCGACAGCCGCGCCAGCGCCGCTTTCACGCGCACGACAAAGCCGCCTTTCTTGACGTCCTCGGTGGCGACGAGCGGCACTTCATTGGCATTGTCGAGACCCGGCACGGTGATCACCAGCTTGCCGACTTCCTGACCCTGCTTGATCGGGGCCTGCAGCGGGCCTTTGAACACGGCCTCGGCGGTCACCTTGTCCTTCGCGCCCGCGGGGACCAGCAGCGACAGATCGGTTTTCGGCGCAAGGCCGACGGTGGATTTGCCGCCCAGCCAGACCGGCGCTTCGGCGAGCTGGGTGCCCGCCTTCGCCACGTCCTTCATCACGAACTGACGGAAGGCCCAGTTCGCGACCGCTTCGCCTTCCGAGCGGCGCGCCTGCTCGGAGGGCATGCCTGCCAGCACGAAGACGATGCGGCGCTCGCCCATCACGGCGGAGCCCACGAGACCGTAGCCCGCTTCCTGCGTGTGGCCGGTCTTCATGCCATCGGCCTTCCAGTCGGCGGCGCGGATGTCCAGCAGCGGATTGCGGTTCTCGGCATTGGCCGGGGCGCGGTCCTTGTAGTTGAAATGGGTCTCGCTGAAGAAGTGATAATATTGCGGGAAATGGGTGATGATCCGGCTTGCGACGATGCCGAGATCATGGACCGACATGCGTTGGCCGGGGTCGGGCCAGCCGTTCGAGTTGGCGAACATCGAGTTCTTCATGCCCAGCTCGTGCGCGCGCTCGGTCATCAGTTCGGCGAAGGAGGACTCGGAGCCCGCCAGCCCCTCGGCCACCACGACACAGGCGTCGTTGCCCGAGTTGATGATGATGCCCTGGATCAGATCGCGCACGGTCGGCCGGTCGGTCGTGTTGAGGAACATCGTCGAGCCGCCCATCGACTGCGCATGTTCCGAGACCGGGAAGGTCGTGTCCATCGTGACCCGGCCATCTTCCAGCGCCTCGAACAGCAGATCGAGCGTCATCAGCTTCGACATCGAGGCCGGGGGCAGCGGGATATCCGCGTTCTTCGCCATCAGGACGGTCTTGGTCGACAGGTCATAGACCCAAGCCGCATGGGCCTTGGTGTCGAAGGCGGCGGCGGGCAGGGCGAACAGGCAAGCTGCAAGCGTGGCGGCGATCAGGCGAATGAAGGTCATATCTTCTGCGTAGTCCTATTTCGAGACGGGGTAGGCGTCAGGATAGCCCAGCCCGTGAATTTTGGTCTTGAGCGCGTCGAGATCGGATTTCGTGGGCGCAGGGCCCGCGATCACGCGCCAGAAGGTCTTGGAATGGCTTTTTTCCTTCCTGATCTCGGCGATCACGCCCGCCTTGGCCATCTGGCTCTGGGCGCGTTTCGCGTTCGCCTCGACGGAGAAGATGCCGATCTGGATATAGCCTGCGCCGGTGCCCATTTTCGGCGTACTCGGCTGCGGAGCCGCTGCAGCCACCGGGGCTGCGGGGGCGGGCGCCGGGGCAGGGGCCGCGCCGATTGCGGGCTTGACCGGTTTCGCCGTGGGTTTCGGCGTGCCTTGCGCCTTCGCGATCCCCGCTTCGGCGGTAGCGGTCACCTCGTCGAGCGACTTCTGCTCGACCGTTTCGGTGGCTGCGATCACCGGCTTGTCGACGAGCGGCGCGGGCTTGTCTTCCTTGACCGGCACCGTCTCGCGGCGCAGCGCCACGACGGAGAGCTCGGTCGGCGCGCCCGCCAGCAGCCCCAGCGCATCGGCCGCGTCCGAGCTGACCTGCAGTTTCGGCCCGGGATTGTCGGTCTCGCGCTTGAACAGCGCGCCGATGACGAATTTGCCGTTCGACGGGTTGCGGATGATCACCCGCTCGGGGTCTTTCACGTCCGGATGCGCGACCCAGACACCGCCCAGCGAAGGACGCCCGTCCCACAGGCCCTTTTCGTCGACCGAGAAGACCTGCGGCGCTTCGACGTCGCGCTCGATCATCTTCTGGCCGTTTTCGGTGGCGGTCTCGGCATCGCCGGGGCTTGCGGTCTCGTCCGCAGGTTTCTTCTTGAACATCCCGAACGGGGAGCCGCCGCTTTCTTGACAGCCCGCCAGCGCGATCCCCGCGCCCAGCATCAGGGCAAAGCCCGTCACCCGCTTGCGCGTCATCTTCTTCTGCTCAGTCATCCTGTGCCCCTCTTCGCGCGGTTTGCCCGCCTCTTGCCTGCGCGTCTGCACCGCTTGCGCCATGCGTTACGCGCGATCCTAGCGATTTGCAGAGCCCGTGAAAAGCTGCCCCAACGCCCACGCGCGGAAATCGGCGCGCAAGACTTTCAGAATCGCGTGAAGCGGTCTAAGCGAAGCCGGTCGGAGGAGTGGCAGAGTGGTTTAATGCACCGGTCTTGAAAACCGACGTAGGTGAAAGCCTACCGTGGGTTCGAATCCCACCTCCTCCGCCAGCGCGTCGCTTCCATGCCCAAGAACGAACCCGTCGCACGCCGGCGAAGCCTCCGTCCGCAGGGGATGACCGCTCACTCTCCGGACCTCACAGCTTCAGGGAAGGCGAGACCTGCCTGAGCGTCCGGGTTGCGCTCAATTTGCAGGCAGTCCGCTTTGGGAACAGCTTCAATTGCGTGCATATGTGGGCTTGAGAAGGGGGCGGTCACGGCGAAGTCACAAGCCTATTGACAGGTTCGTGAACGATTCCCTAGCGTGAGGTAAGCGCCGAGCAAATGTGCTCGTCATGGCGCGTTGAACCCTCAGATATGTCGGCAATTCCGCCTCCAAAGCAGTTTCTGCTTCTGGGGGTTTTTGTCGTTGGAAGATCGAAAATGACACGTCTCGACCTACAGATCGGCCTGCTTTTCTCGACCACCGGCGCGTACGGTAGAGTGGCGCATACGCAGCTCAACGGCGCGCAGCTTGCCTGTGACGAGATCAACGCGGACCCGAACGCGGCGGTCACGTTCCATCCCGTGCATATCGACCCCGAGAGTGATCTGCACAAATACGCGCCGGCGGTTCAGAGCATGTTCGATCGCGGCATCCGCCATATCTGCGGCTGCTACACCTCGTCGAGCCGCAAGGAAGTGATCCCGCTCTTCGAGAAGCATGACGCGCTGTTGTGGTATCCGACGCATTACGAAGGTTTCGAGAGCTCGACCAACGTCATCTATACCGGTGCGGCGCCGAACCATCACATGTCGCCGCTCATCGATTTCCTCTGCGCCCGCTTCGGTCGCCGCGCCTATTGCATCGGCTCGAACTATATCTGGGGCTGGGAAAGCAACCGCGTGATGCGCGAAGAGCTGCAGCGGCGCCGCGGCGAAGTGGTGGCGGAGCGGTATCTGCCGGTCGGCGAGACCGATATGGCCGCCATCATCGAGGAGATCCTCGAGACCAAGCCCGATTTCGTCTTCAACGCGCTGATCGGCGACTCCTCTTACGCGTTCTTCCGCGCCTTCCGCGAGACCTGCGAGGCGCGCGGGATCGAGCAGACCACGCGCTTCCCGATCGCGAGCTGTAACCTGTCGGAGCCCGAGCTTCGCGCGATCGGGCCGGTGGGAGCCGACGGGCAGATCAGCTCCAGCGTCTATTTCTCGTCCCTCGCGGGCGAGCGCAACACGCGCTTCGTCGAGGCCTATGGCAAAGCCTTCCCCGAGGGGCCTGTCGTCTCCGCCGAAGCCGAAGCCGCCTATATCGCCATTCATATGCTCGCGAAATCCATCGCCGATGCGGGCACCGCGTCGGTAGGGGCGGTTCTCGAAGCGGCTGCGGGTCAGGTTTTCGACGCACCGCAGGGCCGGGTCACGATCGACCCCGAAACCTACCATGCCTCGCTCACGCCCCGGATCGGACTGTCGCGCGCCGATTTCGAATTCGACATCCTGCTCGAAGCGCCCGAACCCATCGCGGCCGACCCTTACCTCGTGTCCTCGACGACGGCGTTCGAGCCGTCGGAGCGGCGCAAGAACGTGAGGGTCGTACAATGAAGGCACCCCGGATCGCGCAAAACTTCCGCGGCCGCAGGGCCGTCATCTTCACCACCGAGGGCCGCTCGCTGGGTATTCTCGAAGCCACGCTGCGCAGGCTCGGGCTGGAGCCGGATACCCGTCCGCTCCCGCTGCGCCAGGATTTCGAGCTGCCCGAAGACCTCAGCCCGGAGGCCGACCTCGTCATCATCGACGGCGACCTGAACCTGCCGCCTGCATGGCCCGACAGCTACAACCTGTCGCCCCAGCATGCGCCGTGTCCGACGGTCGGGCTGGTCGGCACGGAAGCGCCGAGCCGTCTCAAGGCGATGCTCCAGCTCGGGGCCGCGTCCTTCTTGCAAAAACCGATCCATAGCGGCGCTGTCTACTCCGCCCTCTATCTGGGCGTGAACGCGTTCGAGCAAATCGACGGCCTCAAGGCGAGCCTCGACGATATGGGCGAACGCCGCCGCAAACGGATTTACGTCATCAAGGCCGTCGCGGCGCTCATGCGCCAGCGCGGACTTAACGAAGATGCCGCATATGACCTTCTGCGAAAGGACAGCATGCGCGCGCGCGTCAGCGTCGAGGACCACTGCGAGTCCCTGATGCTGGCAAACCCGGACAGCGATCTCGATCGCGGTGAAACGAAAAAGAGGTGTCAGGCGCGCTAGCCCAGCAAGGCACCCAGGAAAACCTCAACAAGGAGTTGAAAATGAACAGGAAACTGATCAGCACCGCTTCGGTGCTCGCTACCCTATTGTCTTTTGCCGGCCCTGTGGCGGCTCAGGATGCGGAGCCGATCAAGATCGGTGTGCTCGAAGACCAGTCGGGGGACTTCGCCCTCGCAACCATCGGCAAGGTGCATGGCATCCAGCTGGCCACCAAGGAAATCAACGACGCGGGCGGCATCGCCGGTCGTCCGATCGAGCTGGTGACCTACGACACCCAGTCGGACAACACGCGCTATCAGGAATTCATGCGCCGCGTGCTGCAGCGCGACAAGGTGGACGTGGTCTTCGCGGGCTTCTCCTCGGCCTCGCGTGAAGCTTACCGTCCGATCGTCAACCAGTTCGACGGGCTGGCCTTCTACAACAACCAGTATGAAGGCGGCGTCTGCGACGCGAACATGATCGTCACCGGCGCGGTGCCGGAGCAGCAGTTCTCGACGCTGATCCCCTACATGATGGAGAAGTACGGCAAGAACGTCTACACCATCGCCGCCGACTACAACTTCGGTCAGATCTCGGCCGAATGGGTGCGCAACATCGTCAAGGACAATGGCGGCGAGATGGTGGGCGAAGAGTTCATCCCGCTCGGCGTGTCGCAGTTCTCGCAGACCATCCAGAACATTCAGGCCGCCAAGCCCGACTTCGTGGTGACGCTGCTCGTGGGCACGGCGCAGTCGTCCTATTACGAGCAGGCCGGTTCGGCGAATGTCGACCTGCCGATGGCGTCGTCCGTGAACGTGGGTCAGGGCTACGAGCATAAGCGCTTCACGCCCCCGAGCCTGAAGGACATGTATGCGACGGTGAACTATGTCGAGGAAATCGACACGCCGGAAAGCAAGGCCTTCGTCGAGAAGTTCCACGCGATGTTCCCCGACGAGCCCTACATCAACCAGGAAGCCGAGAACTCCTACGCGGCGGTCTATCTCTACAAGGAGATGGTCGAGAAAGCCGGCGGCTCCACCGCTCTGGAAGATGTGCGCGCGACGCTCGCCGATGGCAACCTGTGCTACGACGCGCCCGAGGGCGAGATGTGCATCGATCCGAAGAGCCAGCACACCTCGCACACGATCTATCTGGCCCATGTGCTCGAAGATCACTCGATCGAGTTCCCGAAGAAATGGGATGACATCAAGCCCTACTGGCTGGGCGATGTCGGCTGCGATCTGACCCAGAACGATCCGAGCGACCAGTACACCCCGTCGCACCTGCCGACGGAGTAATCCGACGCATCGCGGATGCGGGGCCCCCGTGGCTCCGCATCCGTCCCCTCCCGGATTTTCCTGCCCGGATTTCCCTGAACGACGGCCACCAAGAAAGGGACGGTCTATGGAGTTCCTCTACTCTCTTTTCAGCTTCTTCTATCAGTTCGGAGACGCGTTCGCCTTCCTCGTGCTCAGCGCCTGCGGCCTCGCGGTGATCTTCGGCATGATGGGCGTGATCAACCTCGCGCATGGCGAGTTCATCCTCTGCGGCGCCTATGTCTCGACGAGCGCCACCCATATGGGCGTGCCCCTTCCGATCGCGATCGCGCTGGGCTCTCTGGCCGCCGGTATCGCCGGGATGATCGTCGAGGTCGTGGTGATCCGCCCGCTCTACAAACGTCCCCTCGATACGATCGTGGCCACCTGGGGGATCTCGATGATCGTCACCCAAGGCACGCTGATCGTGCTGGGCACGACGATGGCCGGCAGCGGCACGCCCTTCGGCAGCTTCACCGTCGGCGACTATTCCTATTCGATCTACCGCATCGTGCTCGTGGTGATGGCGCTCGCGACGCTGGCCGCCTTGTGGCTGATGTTTACCAAGACGCGCTTCGGCATCCTTGCCCGCGCCACGATCCAGGTGCCGCATGTGGCCGAGGCGCTCGGGGTCAACACCAACCTGATCTACAGCCTAACCTTCGGTCTGGGCGCGGCGCTCGCGGGGCTTGCCGGTGGGCTTTACGCGCCGACGATGACGCTCGTGCCGACGATGGGGGCCGCCTTCATGGTCGAGGCTTTCGTGACCGTCGTCGTGGGCGGCGCAGACATCTTCCTCGGGACGGCGCCTGCCGCGGTCGTGCTTGGCTTCATCAAAGCGTCGCTGACCTCCTGGCAGGGCCAGCTTGCCGGTCAGATCGGCATGCTCATCGCCGTCATCATCGTGATCCGCATCCTGCCGCGCGGCATCAGCGGCAAGATCCTGAAAGAAAGGGCCTGACGTGAGCAGCGCATCCCGTTTCACTTCCATTCTGAAGCTCATCGAGGGACCGCAAACCCTCGGCAAGGGACCGAAATTCTGGTCGGGCTTCAGCGTCGTCCTGCTGGCCGCCTGCGCCTATCCGGCCTTCGCGGACAGCTACGACGTCGGCAATAACGTCTACTTCTTCAACTGGCTCTTCATGGCGATGGGGCTCAGCCTGATCTGGGGCTATGGCGGGGCGCTCAGCTTCGGCCAGACCGCCTTCTTCGGGGTCGCGGGCTACGCCTACGGGGTCCTGACGATCAACCTGGGCGACGCCTACGGCCTGACGCTGCTCTCGCTGGTGCTGGCGGTTGGCCTGAGCGCACTCTTCGCGGCGATCTTGGGCTACTTCCTGTTCTTCGGGCGCATCAGCGGCGTGTTCCTCGGCATCGTGACGCTTTCGGTGACGCTGGTGCTCGAACGCTTCATGGCGCAGACGGCGGGGCCCGAATGGGCGATCGGCAAGGCGCGTCTGAACGGCTTCAACGGCATGGGGGCGATGCCCTCGCTGACGATCCCGTGGCCGGGCGGCAATATCGTGCTCTATCCGGACGTGACCCTCTACTACGTCACGCTGGTGCTGCTGCTGGTCTGCTATCTGGGCCTGCGCATCCTCGTGAATTCGCGCTTCGGCAATGTCATCGTGGCGATCCGCGAGAACCCGATGCGCGCCGAGATGCTGGGCTACGACGTGCGCAAGTATCAGCTTGCGACCTTCGTGATCGGCTCCGCGCTCGCCGGGCTGTCGGGCGTGCTCTACACCTCCTGGGGCAACTACATCACGCCTGCTTCGATGGGGATGACGGCGGCCTCGCTGCCCATCGTCTGGGTCGCGGTCGGCGGACGCACGGACCTCACGACCACGGTCATCGGCACGCTCGCAGTGCTCATGGTGTTCCAGTCGCTCACGATCTACGGCAGCCAATACGCGCTGATCGTGATGGGGACGCTTCTGGTGATCACCGTTCTGATCGCCCCGCGTGGCATCGTGATCGCGCTGCTCTCGCCCTTCATGCGCCGGAAATCCAAACTGGAAGGAGAGCGGTGATGGCCATTCTCGAAACACGCCAGCTCAACAAGCATTTCGGCGGGCTCCACGTCACGGGCAATGTCGATTTCGCGCTTCAGCCCGGAGAGATGCACTGCCTGATCGGCCCCAACGGGGCGGGCAAGAGCACCTTCTTCAAGCTGATCCTGGGCGAGCATCTGCCCGATAGCGGAGAGATCCTCTATGACGGCGAGGAGATCACCCGCGCGAAGCCCTTCGAGCGCATCCGCAAGGGGATCAGCGTGAAGTTCCAGGTGCCCGGCATCTTCAAGGAGCTGAGCGTCCAGCAGAACCTGACGATCGCGCTTCAGCACCATGTCGCGCCCGAGATCCTGCAAGAAGAGATCGACCGGCTGCTGGAGTTCCTCAAACTCTCGCAGGACCGCAAGCAGCTCGCGGGCAATCTCAGCCACGGTCAGAAGCAGTGGCTCGAGATCGGCATGGCGGTGGCGCTGAAACCGCGTCTGCTGCTGCTGGACGAGCCGACTGCGGGGATGACGCCCGACGAGACTTTCGCCACCGGCGAGATGCTTCAGGAGCTCAACCGCGAGGGCATGACCCTGCTGGCGGTGGAGCACGACATGGCCTTCGTGCGCCAGATCGCCCACCAGGTCACCGTGCTCCATTTCGGCAAGATTTTCGCGCAGGGCACCATCGACGAGATCGTCGCCGATGAACGTGTCGCCGCCATTTATCTGGGAGAAGTCGATGCGTAAGGAAGTCCTTCTCGACGTGATCGAACTCAATGCGGGCTACGGCGGCAAGCCGGTGCTGCAAGGCGTCGATTTTCAGGTCCGCGAGGGCGAGATCGTCGCGGTGATCGGGCGCAACGGGGTCGGCAAATCGACCCTTATGAAGACGCTGATCGGGCTGCTGTCGACCGACAAGGGGTCGATCAACCTCGACGGCGCGTCGATCGATCTGCTCTCGGCGCATAAACGGGCGCGCAAGGGCATCGGCTATGTGCCGCAGGGCCGCGACGTCTTCCCGCGCATGACCGTGCTGGAAAATCTGCTCGTCGGCGAAAGCATCGCGGGCAAGTCCACGCCCGGAAAGGTCGACGAGATTTTCCGCTATTTCCCGATCCTCAAGGAGCGCGCGGATCAGCGCGCGGGCACGATGTCGGGCGGTCAGCAGCAGCAGCTCGCCATCGGGCGCGTACTGATGGGCGATCCGTCGATGATCCTGCTCGACGAGCCGTCCGAGGGGATCCAGCCGAACATCGTGCAGGACATCGCGCGCATCATGGTCGAGCTGAACCGCGAGACCGGCGTGACCGTCGTCTTCGTGGAGCAGAACGTCGACATGATCCGGGCGATGGCGCAGCGCTGCTACGTCATGGACAAGGGCCGGATCGTCGCCGAGCTCGACCGTGAGATGCTGCAGGACCGCGACACGATCCGACGATACCTGTCGGTCTGATCTCCCCGGAACAATCATGGAATTTGCAAGTAAAAGGAGCAACTTATGAGCTGGTTTGAAGAATCCATCATGGCGCGCAAGGGCGTGGCGAAAGGTCAGACCCTCGAGAAACGCACGATCACCGAGGAAGAGCAGGGAAGCTATCCCTACATCTACACCGCCGGGATCGAGCCGGTCCTGACCGTCGATCCGGGCACCGTCGTCAGCGCCGAGACCCACGACGCGTTCGAAGGCGCGATCAAGTCGGAGACCGACAAGCCGACCGAGATCCTGAACTTCCCGTTCCTGAACCCGCAAAACGGCCCGATCTACGTGAACGGCGCCGAGAAGGGCGACACGATCGCGGTCTATATCGAGAGCATCGTGCCGCGCGGGCCGCAGCCGCGGGGCACCACGGTGATCATGCCCGAATTCGGCGGTCTGGTTCCCACCTTCGAGACGGCGCTCCTGACCGCGCCGCTGCCCGAGGTGGTGCGCAAGCTCGACATCACCGTCGAGGAGGGCACGAAGTGGAACGACAAGATCAGCCTGCCGTATGAGCCCTTCATCGGCACGATCGGCACGGCGCCGATTGCCGAGGCGATCTCCTCGCTGGTACCGGATTATTACGGCGGCAACATGGACCTTCCCGATGTCGCACCGGGCGCGGTCGTCTATCTGCCGGTGCAGACCGAGGGCGGGTATCTGTTCCTCGGGGATTGCCACGCAGCCCAGGGCGACGGTGAGCTTTGCGGCGTTGCGGTCGAGCACCCGACCGTGACCACCGTGCGCATCGACCTGATCAAGAACTGGACGATCAGCACGCCGCGTCTGGAGAACGAAGAGTTCTACATGACGGTCGGCTCGGCACGCCCGATGGAAGACGCCGCGCGCGGTGCTTACCGCGAGCTGATCCGCTGGATGGCCGCCGATTTCGGCTTCGACGAGATCGACGCCTACATGCTGCTGACCCAATGCGGGCGCGTGCGCCTCGGCAACATGGTCGACCCGAAATACACGGTCGGGGCTTCGGTCCTGAAGTCGATCGTCGGCATCGCTGAATGAGCTTAGGGCCGCGCCCCTATCCCTTGTTGCGCGGTCTTTAACCTGTCGCCTCTGCCTCGGAGGGCAGCTTCTTGGGTGGAGGCGACCTTTTTCTTCCCGGCTTCGACCGTCCCTGCGGCCTCATCGGTTCGCGCCACGGGTCGAGCTTCGTCACTTTCGATCCACCCCGCCCGGCTCCGGCTCGGGCGATGGCGGCACCATGCCCGCCAAACGGAAAAGGAGTCTCTCATGTCCGCTCAAACGAAACCCGATCTGCCCGATCTCGGAACACTCACCGTCGCCGCCGTTCAGGAGGGGCTGGCCTCGGGGGCGTTCACCGCAGAGGCGCTGACCGAAGCCTGCATGGCTCAGGTCAAGGCGCTGAACGGCAAATACAACGCGATCATCTTCGAGAATGAGGCCGCCCTCGAGACCGCCCGCGACATCGACCGGCGGCGCGCTGCGGGCGAGGCGCTGGGGCCGCTGGCCGGGGTGCCGATCGTCGTGAAGGATCCGATGGACATGGCGGGCATTCCCACCACGGCGGGCTGGCGGCTTCTCTATTCCGGGACGGGCGGCGTCGATCTGATGCCCGAACGCGACAGCCCGGTCGTGGCCCGGATGCGCGCGGCCGACGCGGTCATCCTCGGCAAGACCAACGTGCCGATCCTCAGCTGGACCGGAACGCATGCCAATGACAGCTGGGCCGGTCCCACGATCAACCCCGCGATCGAGGATCGTGCCCCGGGCGGATCGAGCGCAGGCACGGCGGCCGCCGTCGCCACCCATATGTGCGTCATGGGGCTCGCCGAGGAAACCGGCGGCTCGATCCAGAACCCGGCCTCGGCGCAGGGGCTGGTGGGCATCAAGCCGACCATCGGGCTGGTGCCGAATGCCGGTGTCGTGCCGCTGTCGGGCAATCGCGACGTGGTCGGGCCGATTGCCCGCACCGTCACCGATGCGGCGCTCGGCCTCGATGTGCTGGCGGGGTTCACCACCGAAGATCCCAAGACGCTGGCTTGCGTCGACAAGATTCCCACGGGTGGCTACGCCTCGGGCCTGTCGAAGGACGGCCTGAAGGGCAAGCGGCTCGGGCTGTACGGGCCGGGCTGGCGGAAGAACGAACTCTCCCACGAGGCGGCGGATCTCTACGATCGCGCGAAGAGCGAGCTTGAAGACCTCGGCGCGGTTCTGGTCGAGGATCCCTTCGCGGGCACCGATTTCGCAAGCTACCGGGAGATCACGCCGGGCACGCCTTTCTTCGACGGGCGGGGGCTGGAATCCATCCCCTATGACATGACGAAATATCTCGAACGGCTGGGCCCGAACGCGGCGATCAAGACGTGGGAGGAGTTCGTCGAGGCCACGAAGGAGGAAAACGTGCTCGCGAAGGGGGCGATCCTCGGCTTCCTCAACGAGCTGCCCGATTTCGTCGAAGCGGTGAAATCCCCGACCACGCCGCCCGTGCTGCCCGCATTCACGGCCTTGAAGCGGACCTATCTGCTGCTGATGGAGGAAGTCTTCGCTCGGCACGAACTGGACGCGCTCGTCTATCCGCAGATGCTCTGCGAATTGCCGGGCCTGCATTCGGGCGACGCGATCCTCGAGACCACCGTCGGGGAGCTGAACATCGCGGGCATTCCGGGCGTCACCGTGCCCGCGGGCTACTACGCCTCCGGCGCGCCGTTCGAGCTGATCTTCCTCGGCCAGCAGTGGAGCGAGCACGCCTTGATCCAATGCGCCTATGCCTATGAGCAGGGCACGCTGCACCGCAAACCTGCGGTCTGATCGGGGCCAATCGGCGTCACAGCATCTTCTGGCCGTTGCGGTGTGAACTCGGCTTTTGCCCGGGCGCGCACCGCAGCGGTCCGTTTGTCCTGTGCCTGACGAAGATCAAGGCGCGGGCTTTGGAAGCATGTTCCTTTCCATCTGTGCAGCGCGCCGTGGCAAAGCGACGTGCCCGACGCGCGCTGCCGTAGTTACCTCCGTGTTTACCCCCAAATCGAGAGGAACAGTTCGATGGAAGACGACAAGAAACCCGAGCGCACCGTTTGGGAAGAAATCGAGGTCGCAGGTAACCAACTCGTCGATCGCGTCAAGGAATTGGCGCAAGAGGGGAGCGTGCGCCAGCTGCGTATCAGCTCCGCCGGCGGGGACCCCTTCGTCGAGGCGCCCCTCAATCTCAGCCTCGTCGTCAGCGGGGTCGTGGTGCTCGCAGCACCTTGGCTGGCCGTCCTCGGCGTGATCGCCGGATTGGCCACCCGGGTGAAGGTGGAAATCGAACGGGTCGAGGAACCTGGCGACGACGATAAGAAGGACGAGTAGGCCCCGGGACGGGCGGAGCGGGAGCGCCCTTCGCGTGGTGCTTGCGCTCCGACCTAGATATCCGGCGCCAACGCCTCAGGTCGGCGGGATCAGCACGATCTTCCCGGCGTGGCGTTTTTCCTGAAACACCTTCTGCGCCTCGGCGATCTGATCGAGCGGAGATATGGCGGCCAGCAGGGGCCGGATTTCGCCCTTCTCGACATAGGAGATCAGGTTGCCGAAGATCGGCGCGTCCTATGCGGTGCAGCCGATCAGCGTGATGTCCTTGAGATATAGGTCGCGCATGTCCAGCTCCACGATCGGTCCGGCAATCGCGCCCGACGAGGCATAGCGCCCGCCGCGCCGGAGCAGTTTCAGCATCGTCCCGAAACCCGGCCCGGCGACGTTGTCGATCACCACATCCACGCTGTTCTCGCCGATCGCCGCTACGGGGTCGTCTTCGCGGCAGAGCACCTGATCCGCGCCGATCTCCAGCACGATCTCGCGCTTGGCGGCGCTGGTGATGGCGATCACCTCCGCGCCGCGCCGTTTGAGAAGCTGGATCAGCGCCGAGCCCACGCCGCCCGAGGCGCCCGGCACCAGCACGCGCTCGCCCGCAGTGACTCCTGCGCGGTGGATCATGTTCTCGGCGGTGCCGTAAGCGCAGGGCAGGGTGGCGAGTTCGGCGTCGCTCCAATCGCTGTCGATGGCGAAGACCTCGCCTGCGGGCACTTTCACATATTGCGCGAAGGCCCCGTCGAAATTGGAGCCGAGCCAGACCGTGTCCATCGATGAGAAATCGCGCTCGCGCATGCAGGAGCGCACCAGAATGCGGGTGCCGATTAGTGCCGCATCGCCACCGTCGCCCACCGCGACGACCCGGCTGCAGCAATCGGTGCCTTGGATGAGCGGGAAGGGCGTGGCCCCGCTCCAGCCGCCATCGGTGTGTTCCGTGTCCTCGCGCGAGTCCTGCGTGCCGGATTTGACCTCGGAAGAATACCAGCCCAGCCGGGTGTTGATGTCGGTATTGTTGATGCCCGCCGCGAGCACCTGCAGCAGCACCTCGCCGGGCCCCGGTTCGGGCATTGCGACCTCGCGGTAGTCGAGCCGCTCGTAGCCGCCCGTCCCGGTCGTGACCACGGCCATCATCGTGCCTTTGGGCCTGTCGCTCATGCCGCTTTCCTCCCGAAACCGATCCATTCGTGAAATGAGTTAGGGCGCGGTCGGGATAAACCGAACCGCGCCCTGAGAATGATAGCCGAACAGGGGGCGCGCAGGCTCAGCGCGCCACGCAATCCGCGAAGTAATACGTCTTACCGTCCTCGCCCGTCTCCGTCACGAGGCCGTGGATATCGGTCTCGAAGCCGGGGCATTCGCTGGCGAATTCGCGGTTGAAGCGCAGGTAATCCACGATCTTCGCGTTGAAGACCTCACCCGGGATCAAGAGCGGGATGCCCGGCGGGTAGGGGGTCACGAGGCTCGTCGTGATCCGGCCTTCCAGCTCGTCGATCGAGACCCGCTCGGTCTTGCGCCGCGCGATATGCGAGAACGCCTCCGACGGGGTCATCTCGGGGTGATGGTCGGTCAGGTAGATCTCGGTCGAGAGCCGCGCGACGTCGTATTTCGCGTAAAGCGAATGGACGTGCTGGCTGAGATCTTTCAGCCCCATGCGCTCGTAGCGCGGGAATTTCGCCGAAAATTCCGGCATCACGCGCCATAGCGGCTGGTTCTTGTCGTAATGGTCCTTGAACTGCTGCAGCGCGGCCAGCAGCGTGTTCCAGCGGCCCTTGGTGATGCCGATCGTGAACAGGATGAAGAAGCTGTAAAGCCCGGTCTTCTCGACCACGACGCCATGCTCGGCGAGGTATTTCGACACGATCGACGCCGGGATGCCGCTGTCGTCGAAACGCCCCTCGATATCGAGGCCGGGGGTGATGATCGTGGCCTTGATCGGGTCGAGCATGTTGAAGCCCGGCGCCATGTCGCCAAAGCCGTGCCAGCTATCCGAGCCGGTGGTCTCGACGCCCTCGGCATCGGTCTTCTTGAGAACCCAGTCGCGGGTCTCGGCCATGCCGTCGCCATCGGCGCGGAAATCGGTCGGACCCCAGACCTGGAACCACCAATCCTCGGGGCCGTATTCCTCTTCGACCTTCACCATCGCGCGGCGGAAATCGAGCGCCTCGACGATGCTTTCCTCCACGAGCGCGGTGCCGCCCGGAGGCTCCATCATCGCCGCCGCCACATCGCAGCTCGCAATGATCGAGTATTGCGGGCTCGTGGAGGTGTGCATCAGGTAGCTCTCGTTGAAGAGATGCCGGTCGAGCTTCTCTTCCTTGCTGTCCTGCACGAGCACATGGCTCGCCTGCGAAATCCCGGCGAGCAGTTTATGCACGGACTGCGTCGCATAGGTGATCGACTTGGTCGTGCGCTCGCGCTTGCGACCCATCGCGTGATACTGGCCGTAGAACGGGTGGAAGGCGGCATGGGGGATCCACGCCTCGTCGAAATGCAGGTTGTCGACCCAGCCGTCGAGCATCCCCTTGATGACTTCGGTATTGTAGAGCACGCCGTCATAGGTCGACTGCGTCAGCGTCATGATGCGCGGCTGCACCGCGTCGATATCGTAATCGGCCAGAAGCGGGTTCGCGCGCATCTTCGCCTTGATCGCCTCGGGTTCGAATTCCGAACGCTGGATCGGCCCGATGATGCCCCAGTGGTTGCGCGTGGGCTTCAGGAAGACCGGGATCGCACCGGTCATGATGATCGCGTGCAGGATCGACTTGTGGCAGTTGCGGTCCACGACGACCACGTCGCCCGGGGCCACCGTGTGGTGCCAGACCATCTTGTTCGAGGTCGAGGTGCCATTGGTCACGAAAAAGCAGTGATCGGAGTTGAAGATCCGCGCGGCATTGCGCTCGGACGCGCCGATCGCGCCGTTATGATCGAGGAGCTGGCCCAGTTCCTCCACCGCGTTGCAGACGTCGGCGCGCAGCATGTTCTCACCGTAGAACTGGTGATACATCTGCCCGATCGGCGATTTCAGGAAGGCGACGCCGCCGGAATGGCCCGGGCAGTGCCACGAATAGGAGCCGTCCTCGGCATAGTCGAGAAGCTGCTTGAAGAAGGGCGGTTGGATGCTTTCGAGATAGCTCTTCGCCTCGCGGATGATGTGCTTGGCGACGAATTCGGGCGTATCCTCGAACATGTGGATGAAGCCGTGCAGCTCGCGCAGGATGTCGTTGGGCAGGTGGCGCGAGGTCTTGGTCTCGCCATGCAGGAAGATCGGCACATCGGCGTTTTTCCAGCGCACTTCCTCGATGAAGGCGCGCAGCTTCTCGACCGCCGGGTCCAGTTCGGGACCGGAGGAGAATTCCTCGTCGTCGATCGCCAGCACGAAGGCCGAGGCGCGGCTTTGCTGTTGGGCGAATTGCGACAGGTCGCCGTAGCTGGTGACGCCGAGCACTTCGAACCCGTCGGCCTCGATGGCTTGCGCGAGTGCCCGGATGCCGAGACCGGAGGTATTCTCGGAGCGAAAATCCTCGTCGATGATGACAATCGGGAAGCGAAATTTCATCAGGGGGTCCTCTCTCGGGCCTGTCTGGGTCGGGCGAATGGGGCGCGTGCGCCGCGCCCTGTTCATTTCAGCCGAATATAGGCAAGGTCAAGCCCGTGCGGGAGCCCCTCCCGCACGGGCAAGGCCGGATCAGCTCTGGATATGGGCGAAGCCCTTGCCGAGGATCGGGCCGGTCGGGCGTCCTGTGGGCGAGCCGCCCGCGGGTTCCAGCGTGATCTCGTAGAGCTGCTGCGGCGCAGGTGCGGGCAGGTCAGGGCCGGTCAACACCGCAGGCGCCACCCGGTCGAGCGTGCCGAGCGACACCGGCCCCGTCTCTGGCGAGGGAAGGGTCCAGGCCTGGATCGTTTTGCCCGAGGGCAGCGTCACATCGGCCACGAAGCGGATCTTGGCGTCGCGATTGCCGTAATCCTCGATCACGGCCTGCGGCTCGCCCGACGCATTCATCAGAACGGCGACCACGCGCGGCTCTGGCGTCGGGCGCAACGTGCCGGTGCCCAGCCCCACCGCGAGGCCGATGATCCCCGCCGCGATCAACCAGCGCCGCTTCGTACGCGGGGCCTGTGGCAGGTTGTCGGCTTGCGGCGGGACCGGCGTGATCGTCACCCCCCGCGGGGTTTCGTCTTCGCGCGCAGGTTCCGCCGAGATGCGTTCGCGCAGGCGATCCATGAAATCGTCGGGAAGCTCGGCCTTGGGCGCGGAGAGGTCGAGCGGGAGCAACCCGTCGCGCAGCGCCGCCACGCGAGCCTCCAGCGCAGGGTCGCGCGCCAGCAGTTCCTCGAACAACTCGGCTTCGGTTTCCCCAAGCAGGCCAAGGACGTAATCATCTGCGATGGCGTTGAGGTCGGTCCGGTTCAGGCTCATGACAGGCACTCCCTCAGGCTGGCCAATCCGCGCCGGATCCAGCTTTTCGCCGTGCCCAGCGGCACCGATTGGCGCGCGGCGATCTCGCCATGGCTGAACCCGCCGACATGGGCGAGCAGGATCGAATGGCGGCTGGCCGGGTCGAGCGCCTCCAGGCAATCGCGCAGGCGGCTGGAGCCTGCGAGCATCTGCCAGCCCTCTTCGGGCACGCTTTGCTCGCGCGCATCCTGCAACGCCCCCAATTCCTCGGGCGAGAGCAGGCTCAGCCGTTTGCCGTCGCGCAGAATGTTCAGGCAGCGGCTGCGCAGGACGGTATAGACCCAGCCTTTGGCCGAGCCGGGATTGCCGCTGAATTGCCCGGCCTTGCGCCAGATGCGCACCAGCGCCTCCTGCAAGGCTTCCTCGGCCAGATCGGTGCGGCCCAGGATGCGCTTGGCCACGCCCAGCATCCGTCCGCCTTCCAGCGCCACCAACCGCTCAAGCGCGCCCGCATCGCCTTCGGCGCAATCGTGCAGCGCCTGCGCCACGGGGCAGCTTTCCGCTTTCGTCATAAACGCTCCCATGTTCCGCCTGCCGCGCGGCGGTCTCTCCCGGACCAAGTTCTTCACGATTTTCTCCCGTTTCCAAGCTCTAGACCCGCGAAACGCTCGATTGGATGAAATTTATTTTGCGGACGGCCGATAAAAGCGCGGGGCACGACCTCGCAGAAAAAATTTCGTTTTCCTGCATCCGATCCGCATCTGGCCGGGTCTAGGGGGCATGGACGGCGCGAAAGGCGCTTGCCGCGAACAGGGAAACGAAAGGAATAACCATGCTGAAACTGACCCTCTCGACCGCTCTCGTCACCGCAATGGGCGCAAGCGGCGCCTTGGCGGCCTCGGCCATCGGCCTCGTGGGCGACAAGACGCTCGTGATGTTCGATACCGACACGCTCGAAGTCACCGGAACGATGGATGTCACCGGCACCGCGAAGCTGCACGGGATCGATCTGCGCCCGTCGAACAAGACGCTGGTCGCGGTGGATGCCGATCAGGCGCTCTACACGATCGACATGGAAAGCGGCGCTGCGACGAAACTCTCGCAGATGGACAAGATGCTGCCCGTGGACGGGCCGGTGATTGTCGATTTCAACCCGAAGGCCGACAAGCTGCGCTTCATGTCGGGCACCACCAATCACCGCGTGAACGTGGAAACCGGCGAAGTGACCGTCGATGGCAGCCTCGCTTATGAGGAAAAAGACATGCATGCCGGTGAAGCGCCCGCGATTGCGGCCGCCGCCTATGCCAACAGCTACGGGATGCCCGACAGCACCGCGATGTATGACGTGGATTCCACCATCGTCGCGTTGATCCAGCAGACCTCGCCCAATGACGGCACGCTGGCCGCGATCGGTAAGTTCGGGATCGACATGCCCGGCGAAGGCTATGCGTTCGATATCCAGACCACCGAAGACATGACGAACACGGCGTGGCTCGCCACCGGGAACATGCTCTACACCGTCGACCTCGAGACCGGGGCCGCGACGGGCAAGGGCATGGTCGAAGGGGCCGGAGGCGACATCCGTGACTTGACGATCCTGCCGGCGATGTAAGTGGGGCGCCGGAAGCGGCCGGTTCGTCAAGATGGGGCCATCCGGAGTCTTCCCGGGTGGCCTCAGTTTTTCCGCGATAAGGGCCTGTGTTGGACGTGACGTTGCGGGGGAACGACGTAAACTATTCTGTCCAAACCCTTAAAATTCACGTCGCCGTGCCCCAATTGTGATCAATTCCGATCCCATTCCCGAGAAGGGCGAGCGCAGATGACAGATCCTAGCAAAAGACTGAGCGCGGCCGAGACCAAGGGCCTGCGCACCGCCAAGGAATTGGAGGGCCATCTTGCCTGGCTCGACACGATCACACCGGCGGCGCTGGGCGTGCTGGCGATCGCCTCGGGGATCTACACCTATCTCGGCGTGTCCTCGATCCTCGAGGATAACGGCGCGATGAGCTTCTTCGCGGCGCTGGCCTATTCCATCGCCGTCTCGGTCGGGATCTTCGTCTTCTGGAGCTACATGCTGCGGCTCTTACCCGCGATGCGCACGGCCAGCGGCTTTGTCGGGCTGACGGTGTCGACCATCGTGGGCTCTCTCGCCATCGTCGCGATGTCGAGCTGGCTCAATGCGGCGGCGCTGGCGGGGTCGGCTGCGGTCGAGCAGCATCTGGACACCACCGTGCGCGACTACCAATCCGCGCTGGAGCAGGCCCATGATATCGCGCTCTCGGCGCAGGCGCTGGGCCGCGAGGTCGAACGCGCGCGTGCCGCCTTCGAGGCGTTGGCGGATCAGGAACAATCGGGCCAGCTTTCGGGCACGGCCGGGCGGGGCGCGGTGTTCCGCGTTCTGACCCAGAAGACCGAGGAACTGGCCAATCTCGAAGAGCAGATCCGCGCGCAGCAGCCGCTGATCGACGACTCCTTCGAGACCGGAAACCAGATTCTCGGGCGGATGCGCGCGCTGATCGTGGCGCCCGGCCCGGTGGAGAAACGCTCGGTCGAATTCGCCGAGCAAAGCGTGCGGCTGGCGGGCGTGATCGCGCGGCTCGATCAGCTGTCTGTCGCGCCGCTGGTGGCCCGTGCGGCACAGGATCTGCCCGCCTCGGTCGTGCTGCCGGAACTCGACGGGCGCACGACGAATGTCCGCGATGCGCAGTCTTCGACCATCGACTCCGTGCTGGAGGCGCTCGATCAACGGGGCCGCACGCTCGAGCGCGCCGCAGACGAGGTTCTGGCCCGCGATCCGCCGATCCAGACCGCCTATAACCCGATCACCAGCGCCGAGGCCGTGATCCGCTATGCGGGTAGTTTCGTGCCCTCCTGGGCTGGCGCGATCGCGATCGACCTGCTGCCCGCCGTGCTGGTCTTCGTGTTGGCGGTGACGCAGGCCGCGATCCGCTCGGGCCGCGACGGGCTGCCGATCGAGGAGACGCTGACGCTGGCCGATTTGAAGGCCGCGCTGAACGCGATGCGCGATGTCGAGCAGACGATGAGTGGCGCGGATGCCGAGATGCTCAAGCGGGTGTCCGAGAAGGTGGAGCCGCCTGCGCCTGCGGATCCGCCGCCGCGCCCTGCGGAGAGCTGAGCGATGCGCCTGTCGCTGCCAAACTTCGACCGGTTCGACGTGCGCCGCTGGCTGCGCGTCGTGTTGCTGGTGCAGGTCGGCATCGCCGTGGTGATGATCGCGGGCGACTGGCTGGGGCGCTATCGCCCGCAACCGCCCTCTGCCGTGCCCGAGATGACCGAGCCGGTCGCGCCGGGCGATCAGCGCCGCCGCTTCGATCCCGCGCGCCCGACGCCGCGCCGCGATGCGCCCGCGCTGCCACCGGGGATCGAACTGCCGTCGAACTATCCCGACCGGCTGACCTTCGCGCGCGAAGAGGTCGAGGGGATCGGCACGGTGCTGCTGCTGAACGGAGCCATCGCGCCGGGCGATGCGGATCGGCTGGAAACCTATCTCGGGCGTTTTGCCGAAGGCGACGCGACCGAGGAAACCCCCACGACAGTCGCGCTGAGCAGCCCCGGCGGCGAAGTGACCGAGGCGCTGGCGATTGGTCGTGTGCTGCGCGAGGCCGAGAAGAACACCGTGATCCTGCCTGGCATGGCCTGCATGTCGGCCTGTCCCTATGTCCTGGCGGCCGGTCAGGAACGTCGTGTCTCGCCCGACGGATATGTCGGGATGCACCAGCATTACTACGACGAGAACCTCTACATGCCCGCCTATTTCGCGGTCGAGGAAATCCAGCGCGGGCAGGGGCGGACGATGGAATATCTGATCGACATGGGCGTCGATCCCGGCGTGATGATCTATTCGCTGACGACCCCGCCGGAAGATATCTACATCCTGCTGCCCGAAGAGCTTCTCGACAGCCAGCTCGCGACGGCGATGCTCGAGTGATCCGGCGCGGTGACACCGCCTGACGACGCTGGGTCAACCTGCGATCCGGGCCCGTCCCTGCGCCTGAACACGAAAACTTCGTCTACTTCCGGTTGACGGCAGGATTTAGCCGAGTAGAGAGGCCATCGCGATTTTGTGCTGGCGTTTGCAGTGCGTGATCCGACACAACAAAGAAAAACAACGCGGGTGCACGATGCGCCCCGACTCCTGAGCAGAAGCGAGCTACCCTCGTGTCAGATACCCTATCTCCGACCGGGCAGAAGCCTGCGCCGGTCTCGGTTCAGCCCTTTCAATTCCGCGGTCTGTTCCTGACCGCCATCGCGCTACGGCTCGAGACCGACGCGCCCGATGACGTGTTCTATGCAGCACTCGATGCGCAGCTTGCGAAAACGCCGCATCTGTTGGCCGGAGCGCCGATGGTGCTCGATTTCGCGCAGGTGCCGGAGTTCTCGAAACCGGCCGATGTCCGCGACATGATCGATAACCTCTTCGCGCGCGATCTGCAGATCTTCGGGGCGCAAAACGCCACCGAGGCGCAGCTAAATGCCGTGAAAGGCTACGGAATTATCCCGATCAAGGTGGGCCGCGAGACCGCGATGCCCGAGCCGAAGCCGCCAAAACCGCAAAAGCCGCAGCCCGCGGCGAAGCGGGCGGCGCCGCCGGCCCCGCGCAACAAGGTCGTGCGGACGCCGGTGCGTTCGGGGCAGATGATCGTGGCCGAACATGGCGATCTGACGGTGATCGGCTCGGTCGCGTCAGGCGCGGAACTGGTCGCGGCAGGCAATATCCATGTCTATGGCGCGCTGCGTGGTCGGGCCATGGCCGGCGCGCATGGTGATGAGAGCGCACGCATCTTCTGCCGCCAGCTCGACGCTGAATTGCTCGCGATCGCGGGCCTTTACAAAACGAGCGAAACCATCCCCGCGGAGCTTCGTCGCAAGCCCGTGCAGGTTTTCCTCGACGATGACAAACTCTGTGTGGAGGCGTTCGAATGACGCAACTCAAGGACGATTCGCCGCTCGGCAAGGTGATCGTGATCACCTCGGGCAAGGGGGGCGTGGGCAAAACCACTTCCGCCGCCGCAATCTCTGCCGGTCTCGCCAAGCGCGGCCATAAGACCGTCGTGATCGATTTCGACGTGGGCCTGCGCAACCTCGACATGATCATGGGCTGCGAGCGCCGCGTGGTGTTCGACTTCATCAACGTCATTCAGGGTGATGCGCGGCTCAAGCAGGCGCTGATCAAGGACAAGCGGGTCGAGACGCTCTCGATCCTGCCGACCTCGCAGACGCGCGACAAGGATGCGCTGACGCAAGAGGGCGTCGAGAAGGTGCTCGACGAGCTGCGTCAGGAATTCGATTACATCATCTGCGACAGCCCTGCCGGGATCGAGCGTGGCGCGCAGCTCGCGATGTTCTTCGCCGACGAGGCGGTCGTCGTGACCAACCCCGAAGTTTCCTCGGTGCGCGACAGCGACCGGGTGCTGGGCCTTCTGTCCTCGAAAACCCGCCGCGCCGAAAGCGATGGCGAGCCGGTCAAGGCGCAGGTGCTTCTGACCCGTCACGATCAGTCGCGCATTGACAAGGGCGAGATGATGACGGTCGAGGACGTGCTGGAGCTTCTGGCGGTGCCGCTGATCGGTATCGTGCCCGAAAGCACCGCCGTTCTGCGCGCGTCGAACACCGGTATGCCGGTCGTGCTCGACGAGCCGTCCAGCGCCTCGGCGGCCTATGACGACGCGGTCTCGCGCCTGCTGGGCGAGGATATTCCGATGCGCATTCCGGGCGAGAAGCGTCCCGGCTTCATCGGTCGTCTCTTCGGGCGGTCCGCATGAGCCTGTTCGGTTTCTCGCTCAAACCCCGCCGCGCGAAATCGGCGCAGACGGCCAAGGACCGTTTGCAGATCCTGCTCGCGCATGAACGCGGAAGCGGGTCGGCGCAGGCCGACTACCTTCCCGATCTGCAACGCGACATCCTCGCGGTGATCCGCAAATACATACAGATCGAAGAGGATGGCGTCGATATCCGGATGGAGCGCAACGACGATATCTCGAGCCTCGAGATCAATATCGAGATGCCCTCGGATGCGGAGAAAACCGCCAAATCCGCGAAGCCCGCAAAACCGGCTGCGAAGCCGGCGGGCCGGAAATAAGCGACCTCTAGAGATGCTCCGGCGCGGCGGATTGGCTGCGCCGGAGAACGCTTTGCCAATGGCCCGCGTGCCAAAGATAGAGCGCCAGGCTCCCGATCACGATCGCCCCGCCGATCAGCATCGCGCGGCTCGGGGCCTCGCCCGTTCCCCACCAGACCCAGATCGGCCCGAGGATCGTCTCGAGCAGCATCAGCAGGCTGACATTCGAGGCCGAGGTGTAGCGCGAGGCGAAGGACAGCGACATGAAGGAGATCGGCAGCACCACGCCGCCCGCGAGGACGATCGCCCAGACCTGACCGCTGGCGATACCGCCGCCGAGACCGAAACCGCCCGTCCAGATCAGCGCGGCGATCCCTGCGAGGCCCGCGCCCGTGCCGACCGCGAGAAGGATCGGCAGATGCGGATTGCGCCGGATCGTGACGAAGGTCAGCGACAGGCACAGCGCGACTCCGAGCCCCGCAAGCGCGCCGTAGATGGGATTGCCGCCCACGCTCGCCGGGGCAGGGCCGAAGACGGCCAGCCCGATCCCGCTGAGAACGGCGGCAATGGCGAGCCATGTCGACCAATGGGTTTTCTCGCGCAGGATCAGCCGGGACAGCAGTGCGGCGAAAACCGGGACGGTCGAGATGCTGAACAGCACGACCGAGACCGGGGCGGCGGCGATCCCCACGGCAAACAGCGTCATGTTCGAGAAATGGCAGGCGACCAGCACGAGCCCCGCGCCGCTGGCGAGCGCGCGCAGGTCGCGCTTCAGGTGGCGTCTGCGCAGGACGATCGAGGTCAGCCACATCGCGCCGCCCATCAGCAAGCCGCGCCACATCACCATCTGCGCGCCGCTCATCTCGGACCAGCGCATCAGCAGCGTGTCGGGCGAAATCGCCAACGCGCCGAACAGCGCGAGCAAAATCCCGAACATCGGATGTCTGGTCATGATGGGGCTCCCAGTGCGCGGATCGCGCGTCTGGCGATCTCTACCGGGCTACGCGCGCGGTTCCAAGGCCGGGCAAGAGAACACCGGCCCGAGGGAAGCGGGCCGGTGTCCCAGATCGCAAGGATTTTGGGAGATCAGTTCGGCAAGGCTCCGCAGAACCCGCCGCTTGCGACCTGACCGGATCCGAAGGCAAAGGCCGGAGGGGCTTGGTAGGGATTGAGCGGCGCTCCGATCAGATCGGCGCCGATCAGAAGAAGCAGCCCCGCGAGGGCGGTGAAGGCAGTCGCTTTCCGGGTCATGCGCGCGCCTCCAATCCAAGGAGGGGCCGCAGGCGGATGCCGACGAAGGCGCCCGCGAAAGCGGAGGCGAACCAGACCCAGCCGTGCAGGCTGCCCGTCGAGATCCCCGAGAAGAAAGCGCCCAAGTTGCACCCGAAGGCCAGCCGCGAGGAATAGCCCAGCAGGAAGCCTGCGATGATCGTCGCGACCCAGGCACGGGCCGGGTAGCTCGGCAGTTTCTGCGACAGTCCGCCCTGACGCCATGCGGCGACGCCGAATGCGCCCGCGATCAGGCCGATATCGGTGAGCGAGGTGTAATCCGTCAGCAGGCTTTCCTGCACACGGGTGATCGAGCCGGGCGCTGCGTAGAAGGCCGATTGCGTGAGGTCGAAGCCCATCCCGTTGACGCCTTTCGCGACCCAGAGGCCCAGCCCGTAGACGACGCCCCAAGGCTGCCCCGCGACCAGCAGGTTCGCGATGGCGAGCGCTGCGAGGACGAGGGCTGCGATCACGTAGCGCCGCGGCAGGCTCCGCGAGCCGCGCTTGCCGAGGAAGAACACGGTGGCTGCGACCAGTGCCAGCAGGACCAGCGTCACCGTCAGCCCGCTCGTGCCACGCAGCGTCAGGATCGGCAGCGCGCCGAGATTGGTCCACCAGATCAGCCCGTAAGCGCCGAAGAAGCTGCCGATGGCGAAGAACGGCAGCGCGAGCAGCCCGATCGGGTTGCCCGAGCCCGCATTGACCAGCGTGCCCGAGCCGCAGCCCATCACGACCTGCATCGCCGCGCCGAAGACGAACGCGCCGCCGACCATCGCGAAGCCGATCGGGGCCTGCGCGCCGGTCAGCTCGCCCGGATGGCTCGAGATCGCCGGGATCGCGACGATGGAGACGAGGGCAATGGCCAGAAGCTGCGCGAGAATGCCCGCAGGCTCACGCCGCACGATCATCGCGCGCCAGGGACCTGCAAAGCCGAAGCGCAGCCCTTCGAGCGCGATGCCGAAGCCCAGCCCGATCGCCAGCATGAAGCCGTAGCGCGCGCCGCCGAACAGCGCGAGGGCCGCGACCGCAGCAAGGGCCGCGAGGATCAAAGCACTGCGCCGGGCGATACCGCCCGACGCTGCCTGCCGTTCAAGAATGGCAGTATTCATCGTCAGCCTCCGGTGAGCTGGTTCAGCAGGTTGCGCAACAGGCCGGGCGTGTTCGCCATCTCACCGTCGGTCTTGGAATATTCCACCATCGACCCGGGATAGAGCTTCACGTTCTCGATGCCTGCGAGTTCGGACATGGCGAACCAGTCGGTCGCCGCCCAATGCCCGGTATTGCAGAAGGACACGACCTCTTCGCCATCCTTGATGCCCAGCTTCTCTTTCAGAGCCGCGGCATCGGCTTTCGCGTCGATCACCGTCGCGCCGGAGCGGAAGAAGCTGGTGTAGGGCAGGTTCTCGGCGCCGGGCAGGGTGCCGGGACGCGCTGCGGCGGAGTGGGCTTTCTTGCCCTCGAAGAAGGCGGGCGGACGCGCATCGACGAGCACAGCTTTGCCCTTGCCGTTGACGAGATCGCTCACGGCGGGTGTCTCCGCCGTCCAGCGGTCGTTCCACGTCAGATCGAGATCGGTCGGCATCAGGCTCTCGGTCACGTCCGACATCGGCAGGCCTGCATTGGCCCAGGCGGTCGTGCCGCCGTTGAGGATCGACAGATCGGTGAAGCCAGTGCTTTTCAGCGTCCAGTAGACGCGTGCGGCGGCCCCGAAATCGGTGTCCGTATCGCCCTGCGCGATGATCACGACGGGACGGTCGGGCTCGAGACCGATCTGCTCGAAGGAAGCCTCCAGTTTGGCAATCGGCGGCACCT
Organism: Thioclava sp. ISO4; assembly: GCF_058105145.1. Lineage (NCBI taxonomy): Bacteria > Pseudomonadati > Pseudomonadota > Alphaproteobacteria > Rhodobacterales > Paracoccaceae > Thioclava > Thioclava sp. ISO4. The sequence continues at coordinate 3,366,011 of NZ_CM176571.1, read as the reverse complement.
GACCGGGATTGTCATCCGGGCCGCGGAACAGCGAATAGGGCGCGTAGACGGCCCCGTCGATATGGCCTTTTTCATAGCTGCCGGTGCGGATGTCGAGCAGCACCGGATCGAGCGTGTCGATCTCGGCGCTCAGCTCGCTCGGGGTGACGAGCGGACCGAGGTCGCTGGCCATCGCGGCACTGGCGGCGAAGAGAGCAGCGCCGGTCGCGGCGGCTGCGGAAATACGTGCGAGACGGGTCATGGGAAACCTCGCTGGTTAGGGATTTTGTCCCAAATTGTTCAGGATTTCCGTGATGGCAAGCTTGTGCCGGTCGCTGATCCTATTGCGCGGAAGGAAAATATTCCGGTATCGGCGTGGCTCGCGAGATTTGCGTCCCGTTCCGGAGGGCAGGTTGGACGCGCGGTCCGTTGCGGTGCTGAAGGGCGCGACCGCGTTTTTATTCGCAGCGGAACGCCTTTCGGCCCCGGTAGCCGGGATTTCGGCAGTGGGCCCGCTCCACGCCGTGAGAATCGCCTGCCGCGCCCCCGGGTTGGCAGTCGCCGCCCGATGCCGTTAAGGATTGGGCAAGGTGCGCGTCTGGGGAGGATCAACGTGAGCAAGTTATTTGTCGGTGTCGATGTCGGAACCGGTTCGGCGCGCGCAGGGATTTTCGATCGGGAGGGCACGCTTCTCGGCGTCGGCAAGCACCCGTTGGAGATGTGGCAGGACGATCATGGCCATGTCGAGCAATCGAGCGCCCAGATCTGGCAGGCGGTTTGCGATGCGGTGAGAGGGGCCTTGGCGGCCTCGGGGGCCGACCCGCGCGATGTCGCGGGGATCGGGTTCGACGCGACATGTTCGCTCGCCGTGATCGGCCCGGAGGGCGGGCTGCCCGTGGGCGATCCTGATGCGCCCGAGCGCGATGTCATCGTCTGGATGGATCACCGCGCCCGCGATCAAGCGGCGCGGATCAATGCGGGCGATCATGACGTGCTTCGCTATGTGGGCGGCCGGATCTCGCCGGAGATGCAGACGCCGAAACTGATGTGGCTGCGCGAGGAGCGCCCCGAGATCTACGCGCAGGCCGTGCAGTTCTTCGATCTTGCCGATTTCCTGACATGGAAGGCGAGCGGCGCGCTGGAGCGCTCCGCCTGCACGGTCACCTGCAAATGGACCTATCTCGCCCATGAGGGCCGCTGGGATCCGGCCTATTTCCACGCGATCGGCCTTGGCGATCTGGCGGCGGACGGGTTCAAACGGATCGGCGCGCGCATCGTCGATCCAGGCACGCCGCTTGGGGCAGGGCTTACCGGGGAGGCCGCTGCGCAGATGGGCCTGCCGCCCGGCACGCCGGTCGCGGCCGGGCTGATCGACGCCCATGCGGGCGGGATCGGCACCGTGGCGGCGCAGGGCGGGTCGGGCGATCCGGCGCACTGTCTGGGCTATGTCTTCGGCACGTCCTCCTGCACGATGACCTCGACGCGCGAGCCTGCCTTCGTTCCTGGCGTCTGGGGGCCGTATTTCTCGGCGATGATCCCGGGGATGTGGCTCAATGAGGGCGGGCAATCGGGCGCGGGGGCGGCGATTGCGCAGCTCGTGCAGCTGCATCCGGCCGCAGCGGAGGCGCGTGACCGGGCAGAGGCCGCAGGCAAATCCGTGCCCGAATTCCTCGCCGATCTCGCGCTCAAGACGGCGGGTTCGCCCTCGGAGGTGGCAACACTTGCCGAGGCGCTGCACGTGGTGCCGGAATTCCTTGGCAACCGCGCGCCCTTTGCCGATCCCGACGCGCGCGCGGTGATCGTGGGGCAGGGGATGGAGACCGGGTTGGACTCGCTCGTGGCGCTTTATGTCGCGGGGGTGTGCGGGCTGGCCTATGGGCTGCGCCAGATCATCGAGGTGCAGGCCGAACATGGCGCGCCGATCTCGGAGATTTCGATCTCGGGCGGGGCGGGGGCGCATCCCGTCACCCGCCAGATCATCGCGGATGCGACCGGGCGCGACGTCGTGGTCACGCGCTGCGAGGAACCGGTGCTGCTGGGGGCTGCGATGCTTGGTGCGGTCGCTGCGCAAGGCTTCGACGATCTGCAAGCCGCGATGGGGGCGATGTCGCAGGTCGCGTCCCAGTTTGCGCCCGCAGGCGGCGCGGTGGAGCGTTTGCACGCGGCGCGGTTCAACGCCTTCCTGACGCTGCAATCGAGTGCGCGATCCGTGCGCGAGACGATGGCCAAGGCGGCCGAGTGACGAGATTGGGTAACAAGGTGTGACGCTGCGGCGCAGTCTTGGTTGGAACGCAGTGCTTGCTTTCGCAGGTCCGGTTTCGGACACTCTGCGGATTATAGAATGCGTTTCGAAACCCAAATCTTGAAAGCCAAATCGTGACCAGACCCAGCCGCCAACAAGAGCGGATCGACCAGATAACCGCCTTGCTCGATGTCTCGCCCGCCCTGCGTTTGCGCGACCTGTCCGAGCAGATGGGCGTGACCGAGATGACCCTGCGGCGCGACGCGGCGCAGCCCGAAGCGGGGTTTGCCTGCCGGGGCGGCTATATCGTCACCACTCGCACGACCGAGCATTACGACTTCGATGCGCAGATGAACCGCGCCATCGACGCCAAGCGCGCGGCGGCGGGTCATGCGCTGGAGCTGGTGCCCGAGGGGGCTGTCGTGTTCCTCGATACCGGGACGACGCTGCCCCATCTCGCGCGGCTTCTGGCGCAGGGCAAAGCGCGGCGAATCATCACCCATTGTCTGACCACGGCGGAGATCCTGCAGGGGCGCAGCAGCGTCCCGGTCGAGTTTCTGGGCGGCGAAATCAAGTCGAGCACACGGTCCTGTCATGCCGGAAATCCGCAGGGCCGATTGGCGCCTTTGGGTATTGATGTGGCGTTCCTGTCGGCGGGCGGGCTCGATTCCGACGGGGCGCTGAGCTGTTCGCACGAGTACGAAGTCCCCTTGAAACGTGCGGCGATAGAGCTTTCAAAACAATGTTTTGTGGTGATGGACGCCAGCAAGATCGGCCAGCGAAAGCCCGTCGTTTTCGCCACGCTCGACGAGGTTTCGGGCGTCGTTACCGAGGCCGGGCTCCTCGCTGCAGCGCAGCTTAAGATGTAGTTGACACTTCTCTTCACGACCTAGATGGTCCCGAGTTATGTTGCGATCGTAACAATACTTGGAGGGCCGGTTTCGGCATGTGCCTGGACCGGGAATTGCGGACGAGGAGGTCCGCGTGAAGGGAGAATTATCATGAAGTTCGGATTCATTCCGGCGGCTGCGCTCGCGGTTGCTGTCGCTACCCCCGCGCTCGCTCAGCAGGTTGTCGATACGAGCAATGTCGACAAGGAAATGCTCAGCTCCGACAAGACCTACCACATCGCGACCGTTGTGAAGGTGGATGGTATCGCGTGGTTCGACCGGATGCGTGACGGCGTGAAACAGTTCGGCGACGACACCGGCAGCGACACCTGGATGGTCGGCCCCTCGCAGGCGGATGCGGCCGCGCAGGTGCAGCTGATCGAGAACCTGATCGCGCAGGGCGTGGACGCCATCGCCGTGGTGCCGTTCTCGGTGGAAGCGGTCGAGCCGGTGCTCAAGAAGGCCCGTGATCGCGGTATCGTCGTGGTCAGCCACGAAGCCTCGAACATCAAGAATGTCGATTACGACATCGAAGCCTTCGACAACAAAGCCTATGGCGCGGAGCTGATGGACCACCTCGCCAAGCAGATGGGCGAGAAGGGCAAATATGTCGCCACCGTCGGCTCGCTGACCTCGAAGTCGCAAAACGAGTGGATCGACGGCGCGATTGAGCGTCAGAAGCAAGCCTATCCGGACATGTCGCTCGCGACCGATCGTCTGGAGACCTATGACGACGCCAACACCGACTACAACAAGCTGAAAGAGGCGCTGACCGCGCATCCCGACATCACCGGTGTCGTGGGTGGTCCGATGCCGACCTCGGCAGGCGCCGGTCGTCTGATCGCGGAAGGTGGTCTTCAGGGCAAGCTGCACTTCGCGGGCACCGGTCTTCCGTCGGTCGCGGGTCAGTACATCTCGCAGGGCGATATCAGCTACATCCAGTTCTGGGATCCGGCGGTTGCTGGCTACGCGATGAACATGATCGCACTGGCCGAGCTGAAAGCGCGTGATGCGGGCAAGGACCATGCCGATATCAAGGCGGGCACCAACCTCGGTCTCGAAGGCTATACCAACCTCAAGGAAGCCGATAGCGCGGACGCGAAAGTGCTCTACGGGGCTGGCTGGGTCGGCGTGACCAAGGACAACATGGATCAATACAACTTCTGATCCCTGACGGTTCTCAAGCTCGGGTGGCGCGCGCGGTCGCGCCACCCGTTGCCGACCTGCCTGCGAGGAGACCCCCATGGCCACCGCTCCCCTGATCGAGCTGCGCAACATCTCGAAGCGCTTCGGCGGCGTGCGCGCGCTCGATGACGTGTCGCTGACGCTCGACGCCGCCCGCATCCACTGCCTCGCCGGCGAAAACGGCTCGGGCAAATCCACCCTTATCAAGATCGTCTCGGGCGTCTATCAGCCCGACGAGGGCGAGATCCTGATCGACGGCAAGCCGGTCGGCAAGCTCGACCCCGCAACCTCGATCGCCCATGGCGTGCAGGTCATCTACCAGGATTTCTCGCTGTTCCCGACGCTGACGGTCGTCGAAAACCTCGCGCTCAACACCTTCCTGCGCGAAGGCAAGACCCGGATCGACTGGCGCCGGGCGCGCAAGATGGCGCGCGACGTGCTGGAGCGGCTCGATGTGACGCTCGATCTCGATGCGACCGTCGAGACGCTGCCCGCCGCAGGCCGTCAGATCGTGGCGATTGCCCGCGCGATGCTCGCCGATGCGCGGCTGATCATCATGGACGAACCCACGACGACGCTCACGGGGCGCGAAGTCGAACGCCTCTTCCGCATCGTGCGGGATTTGCAGGCCGACGGTATCGCCACGCTCTTCGTCAGTCACAAGATGCGCGAGATGCTGGAAATCTCCGAGCGTCTCACCGTCTTCCGCAATGGCAAGAAGGTCACCGAAGGCCCGATCTCGGACTATGACGAACGCTCGATCACCCGCGCGATGACCGGGCGCGACCTGCATCAGGGACATTTCATGGCCCCCGATGTCAGCGGGCGCGAACCGCGGCTGGAGCTGCGCAACGTGACCGTCGGAGACAAGGCGCAGGACATCAACCTGACGCTGATGCCGGGCGAGATCGTTGGCATGTCCGGCCTGATCGGCGCGGGGCGCAAGGCCATCGCGCAGGCGATCTTCGGTCTGCGCAGCGACATGAGCGGCGAGATGCTGGTCGACGGCAAACCCGTGATGCCGAAGAACGTCCCCGAAGCGATCGCGGCGGGCATCGCCTATGTGCCCGAAGATCGCCTGTCGGAGGGGCTCTTCCTGACCCGCTCGATCCGCGACAACGCGATCGTCTCCTCGCTGAGCCGCTTCGCGCCGCATCTGTGGCTCGATGCCGAGAAGGCGGGGGAGGAGACCCACAAGATGTTCGGCGAGATGGCGATTTCCGCGCCGGGGATCGACGTGCCGGTGGGCACGCTGTCGGGCGGGAACGCGCAGCGCGTTATGATCGGGCGCTGGCTGATGACCGATGCGCGCGTGCTGATCCTGAACGGCCCGACCGTGGGCGTCGATGTCGGCTCGAAGGAGCAGATCCACGGCATCATTCAGGACCTGACCCGCAATAACGATCTGGCGGTGCTGATGATCTCGGACGACCTGCCGGAGCTGGCGGCGAACTGCAATCGCGTGCTGTGCATGACCGAGGGTCGCATCACCGGAGAACTCGCGGGCGACGCGCTGACCGAAGAGGCGCTCGACGCGGCGCTGTCCAATGAGAAACAAGGAGAGCCCGCATGAGATTCCTGCGCAGCTCCGACGCGATCATCCTGGCGATCCTTGCGGTCGCGATGATCTTCATCGGGTTGGTGAACCCGGCCTTCTGGCAAATGTCCAACCTGTTCAGCCTGCTCAAGGAAAACGTCGTCATCGGCATCATGGCGCTTGGTGTGCTGCTGGTGATGATCTCGGGCGGGATCGACGTGTCCTTCACCGCCTTCGCGGTCGCGGGGATGTATCTCGTGGTCCGCTCGATGGTGGCGCTCGACTATAACGGGCTGGTGCTGCCCTTCGCCTCGGCGATCGTGATCGGCGGGCTTCTGGGCCTGATGAACGCGGGCATCATCCACAAGTTCAAGATGATCCCGCTGATTGTGACGCTCGGCACGGCCTCGGTCGTGCGCGGGTTGGTGCTGGGCTTCGTGGGCACATCGAACGTGAACATCAACAAGATGCCCGAGGCGCTGGTGAATTTCGGCAAGACCGATCTCTTCGTGCTCGAGCGCGCGAACGGCTCGACCTACGGGCTGACCGCGATGATCGTGATCTATCTCGGCCTCGCCGTGGCGCTGCATCTGGTGCTGAAGCACACGATGATCGGACGCTCGGTCTATGCCTATGGCGCGGACCCGGAAGCGGCGAAACGCGTGGGTTTCTCGACCGGCCGCACGATGATCTTCGTCTATGTCACGGCGGGCGCGCTGGCGGGCTTTGCAGGGCTGTTGCACAGCTCGATGATTTGGCTCGCCAATCCGCGCGACTTCGTGGGGCTGGAGCTCGATGTGATCGCGGCGGTGGTGCTGGGCGGCGCGTCGATCTTCGGCGGGCGCGGCACGGTGCTTGGCACGGTGCTGGGCGTGTTCATCCTCGTGATGATCCAGAATTCGCTGATCCTGATGGGGATCGATACGACATGGCAGCGGGTCGTCGTGGGCGCGATGCTGGTTGCGGCTGTGACCGTGACGGCGCTGCGCGACCGCCGGGCATTGGTGTGAGGCAGGGGAGATGATGATGAGCGAGACCAAGACCAACGCTACCTCCCGGCCCGGCCTGCGCGGCTGGCTCAAGGGCGAGGCGGCACAGACCAACGTGATGCTGGCCGTGACCTGCGTGCTGGTGCTGATCGCGATGACGGCGCTGCGGCCCTCGATGTTCCTGTCGTCTTACAACTTCGAGTCGATGGCCTTCTTCATGCCGGAGCTCGGGATCCTGTCGATCGCGATGATGATCGCGATGCTGACCGGGGGGATCGACCTGTCCATCGTGGGCGTCGCGAACCTCGCGGGCATCACCGCGGGCACGCTCTTCGGCGCGATGGCGGGCGATGGCGGCTCTGGCGCATTGGGCCTAGGCCCGGTGACGCTGGGCGTGAGCGCAGCCCTGATCGTGGGGCTGCTGGCGGGGCTGCTGAACGGCTTCCTGATTTCGGTGCTGAAGATCACGCCGATCCTCGCGACGCTGGGCACCGGACAGGTGTTCATCGGGATGTGCCTCGTGCTGACGGGCGGGCCTGCGATCGTCGGTTTCCCGCCGGGCTGGAACGCGATTGGCAACGGCAAACTGCTGGGCATCCCGGTGCCGCTGGTGATCTTCGTGCTGGTCTGCATCGCGCTGTCGCTGCTGCTCGCGCGGACCTCCTTCGGGCTGCGGCTCAAGCTGATCGGTACCAATCCGAAAGCTGCGGTCTATGCGGGGGTCAAGCGGGGTCAGATGATCCTCTATTCCTACATGCTGACGGGGATGCTGGCCGCGATGGCGGGAATCCTGCTGTCGGCGCGGACCAATGCGGCGAAGTCGGATTACGGCGCGTCCTACCTGCTGCAGGCGGTGCTGATCGCAGTGCTGGGCGGGACCAACCCGGCAGGCGGTCGCGGCAATGTGCTGGGCGTGGCCCTTGCACTGATCTCGCTGACGCTGTTGTCCTCGGGCTTCCAGATGATGCGGGTCTCGAACCACCTGATCGAATTCGTCTGGGGCGCCTTCCTGATCGGGGTGATTGCCCTCAATTCCTGGCGCCGCCGGAAAGGAGCGTAAGATGAGCGTGATCATTCCTCTTCCGCGTGAGCGGTTCGGCCCGGCCCCGAGCGTGCTCGCCAAGACCGACAGTTTCACCGTCACCGGCTGGCGCACCGCGCTTGGCATCGAGATGATCGGCGTGGACACCCCGCGCGGCCGGGTCGAGATGCTGCCCTACATGGGTCAGATGCTCTGGGATGCGGTGTTCGACGGCGTGCGTCTGACGATGGACAGCGCCTTTGCCGAGCCGCGCCCCGCGCAGGTGATCGTCGAGACCTATGGCTGTCTTGCCTATCACTCGGGGCTGCTGCGCAACGGCTGCCCCGGTCCGCAGGACGACCATCCGCTGCATGGCGAGATGGCCTGCGCCACGATGGACGCGGCCCATCTGGAGATCGGCGAAGACGGGCAGGGCGCGTTTGTGCGCCTTGGCGGTCACGTCGATTACATCCGTGGTTTCGGGCCGCATTACCGGGCGATGCCCTCGATCACGGTGCGGGAAAACACGCTGATCGAGATGGCGATGGCGGTCGAGAACCGCTCCGCCCTGCCGATGGACCTGATGTATATGTGCCATGTGAACTTCGCCTTCGTCGAAGCCGGGCGCATCCATCAGGCGGCCCCCTTCACGCCCGAGCGCACCCGCGTCCGCCGCGACGTGCCCGCCCATGTGCAGCCGACGAGAGCCTATACCGATTTCATCGAACGGCTGGCCGAAGCGCCCGAAGACAGCGCTACGCTGGACGCGCCCGAGAAGTGGAACCCCGAGCAGGTTCTCTATATCGAGCGTCCAGCCGCCGATGCATCGGGCGAAAGCCATGCGCTTCTGGAGCGGCCCGCGGGCGACGGGTTCGCGATGAGCTGGCGGCCCGATCAGTTCGACCACCTCGCGCGCTGGATCCTGAACGGCGAGGACGCCTCGGTCGCGGCCTTCGCGCTGCCGTCCACCTGCGAGCCCGAGGGCTACACGGCGGAGAAGGCGAAGGGCCATGTCCGCAGCCTCGCAGCCGGAGAGACCGCGCATTTCGCGACCCGCTTCGGCTATACTGACAAGTCCGAGACCACCGCGCTCGCCAAGACGATTTCCGACCTGACGGAGAAAGAGAATGCCTGAGAAGATAGCCGTCGTCGGCTCGAACATGATGGATCTGGTGACCTATATCGACCGGATGCCGGGACGCGGCGAAACCTTGGAAGCCCCCGATTTCGCGATGGGGTTCGGGGGCAAGGGCGCGAACCAGGCGGTTGCCGCCGCGCGTCTGGGCTCGGATGTGGCGATGGTCACCTGCGTGGGCGATGACGGGTTCGGCCCGCAGGTTCGCGCCAATCTGGAAACCAACGGGATCGACACGACCCATGTGCGCACCGTCGAAGGCTCTGCCTCGGGTGTGGCGCCGATCTTCGTCGAGCGCGATGGCGAGAACGCGATCCTGATCGTGAAAGGGGCCAATGCGGCGCTGGCCCCTTCGGATGTCGATGCGGCGGCAGAGACGTTGCGCGCAGCCTCCGCGATCCTGATGCAGCTCGAGGTCGATCTGGAAACCGTCTATCACACCGTGGCCTTCGGGGCGCGCGAGGGCGTGACGACGATCCTCAACCCCGCACCTGCGCATCCTGATCTGGATATCGCGCGGCTCGACGGGCTCGACTGGTTCTGCCCGAACGAGAGCGAGCTGGCGATGCTCTCGGGTCTGCCCACCGGCACCGATGACGAGGTGATCGCGGCTGCGCGCAGCCTGATCGAACGCGGCATTCACAACGTGGTGGTGACGCTCGGCGGGCGCGGCGCGCGCCGGATCACCGCGGACACCGTCGAAGAGATCGCTCCGGTCTCGGTAAACCCGGTCGATACCACCGGCGCGGGCGACGCTTTCATCGGCAGCTTCGCGCATTTCCTTGGCCAAGGGATGGAGCCCACCGCGGCGCTGACCCGCGCCGCGCGCTATGCCGCATTGTCGATCACCCGTCGCGGCACGCAAACAAGCTACGCGACGCCCGCCGAATTCGACGACTTTCTTTCCGAGCATGGGCTCGGCTGACTTATGCTGATCTTGTCCCGATCGCGCACGCCCGGGAATTACTCCGGACGTGGCGGCGAGGCTGTGACGAGTCCCGATTTAGGAGACACGCAATGAAGACCGAAATGAAAACCGAGACGCGCGCGGAAGGGGCTTTGGTGCCCACTGCCGCTGCCGCAGGGGAGCATGCGCGCAACCCCGGCATGGCGCTCGATGTGGGCATGTTCGAGGCCCACCGGGTCAACCGCGCCGCCGCCGAGCGCCGCTGCGCGACGCTCACCACCCGGCGCAGCGTGAAGAAGGCGCATCAGGCGGCGTGGCTGGTCAACGCGGTGCGCTGCGTCGATCTGACGACGCTTGCGGGCGACGATACCGAGGGCCGGGTGAAGCGGCTCTGCGCGAAGGCGCGCAAGCCCTTGGCTTCGCATATCGAGGCGGGGCTGGGCCTGAACCCGGGCGAGCTGACCGTGGGCGCGGTCTGCGTCTACCCGACGATGGTGCCCCATGCCGTCAAGGCGTTGGAAGGGTCGAATATCCCCGTGGCCTCGGTCGCGACGGGCTTCCCGGCGGGTCTGATGCCGCTGCATCTGCGGCTTGAGGAAATCCGCTGGGCGGTGGCGCAGGGCGCGGCCGAGATCGACATCGTGATCAACCGCGAACTGGCGCTGACCCGGAACTGGCAGGGCCTGCATGACGAGATCGCGGCGATGCGCGAGGCCTGCGGCGATGCGCATATGAAGGCGATTCTGGCCACCGGCGAGCTGGAGACGCTCAACAACGTCTATTCCGCCTCGATGGTCGCGATGCAGGCGGGGGCCGATTTCATCAAGACCTCGACCGGCAAGGAAAGCGTCAACGCGACGCTGCCCGTCAGCCTCACCATGCTGCGCGCGCTGCGCGATTACGGGATGGCCACCGGCCACCGCATCGGCTTCAAACCCGCAGGCGGGATGAAGCAGGCGAAAGAGGCGCTGGCTTGGCAGATCCTGATGAAAGAAGAGCTGGGCCGCGACTGGCTCAACCCCGACCTGTTCCGCTTCGGCGCAAGCTCGATGCTGGGCGATATCGAGCGCCAGCTGGAGCACTACGTCACCGGCCGTTACGCCGATAGCAGCCGTCACGCGCTGGCCTGAGGAGAGAGAAAAATGAGCATTCAGAACATCCTCGAAACCATGGAGTACGGCGTGGCCCCCGAAGACGACAGTCAGGCGCGCAAATGGCTCGCCAAGCATGAGGGCGGCTTCGGCCATTTCATCGACGGCGCGATGACCAAGCCGGGCGATCTGTTCGAAGTCCGCGATCCGGCAAGCGACACGGTGCTGGCGCGCGTCACGCAAGGTTCGGCGTCGGACGTGGATGCCGCCGTCACCGCCGCGCGCAAGGCGCAAAGCGGTTGGGCGAAGCTGTCGGGCCATCAACGCGCGAAGCACCTCTATGCGCTGGCCCGCCACATCCAGCAGCATTCCCGCCTTCTGGCGGTGCTGGAGACGCTCGACAGCGGCAAGCCGATCCGCGAGAGCCGCGACATCGACATTCCGCTGGTCGCGCGCCACTTCTACCACCATGCGGGCTGGGCGGAGATCCTCGACGACGAACTCCCGGGTCACACTGCGCAGGGCGTCTGCGGGCAGATCATCCCGTGGAATTTCCCGCTACTGATGCTGGCGTGGAAAGTCGCGCCGGCACTGGCCGCGGGTAACACCGTCGTCCTGAAGCCCGCCGAATATACGCCACTCACGGCGCTGGCCTTCGCCGAGATCGCGCAGGAATGCGGTATCCCGAAAGGCGTGATCAATATCGTCACCGGCGATGGTGAAACCGGCGCTGCCATCGTCGGCCATGAGGGGATCGACAAGCTGGCCTTCACCGGCTCGACCGATGTGGGCCGCATCCTGCGCGAGCGCACGGCTGGCTCGGGCAAGGCGCTGACGCTGGAACTGGGCGGCAAATCCCCCTTCGTCGTCTTCGAGGATGCCGATCTGGATGCCGCCGTCGAAGGCGTGGTGGATGCGATCTGGTTCAATCAGGGGCAGGTCTGCTGCGCGGGCTCGCGCATCCTCGTGGCCGAGGCAGTGGCCGAGCGGTTCGAGACGCTGCTGCGCGCCCGGATGAAGACGCTGCGCACCGGCGACCCGATGGACAAGAGCACCGATATCGGCGCGATCGTGCACCCCTCGCAGCTCGCGCGCATCCGCGATCTGGTCGATAAGGGCGCAAGCGAGGGGGCGACGCTGACCCAAGGCTCCGCCCCGCAGGGCTGCTTCTTCCCGCCGACGCTGGTGACGGATGTCGAACCCGCAAGCGTTCTGGCCACCGAGGAAATCTTCGGCCCCGTCGTCACGCTCACCACCTTCCGCACGCCGTCCGACGCCGTGGCACTCGCCAACAACACGCGCTACGGGTTGGCGGCCAGTATCTGGTCGGAGAATGTGAACCTGTGCCTCGACATCGCGGGGCAGGTGAAGGCCGGGATCGTCTGGATCAACTCGACCAACATCTTCGACGCGGGCGCGGGCTTCGGCGGCTATCGCGAGAGCGGCTTCGGCCGCGAGGGCGGGCGCGAAGGCATGCGCGCCTATCTGCGCAACCCCGCGGCGGCCACCGGCAAGGGCCGCGGCACGACACCATCCGAGCTGGAAACCGGCCCCGCAGACATGATCAAGGGCGGCGAGATCGACCGCACCGCGAAGCTTTATGGCGGCGGCAAACAGGCGCGGCCCGATAGCGGCTACAGCTATCAGGTGAAGGGCGGCAAAGCAGTCGTGGGGCTCGCAGGGCTCGGCAACCGCAAGGACATCCGCAACGCGGTCGAGGCCGCGCACAAGGCCAAGGGCTGGGGCAAGGCCACGGGCCATAACCGGGCGCAGGTGCTCTATTACATCGGCGAGAACCTCTCGGCGCGCGGCGCGGAATTCGCGGCCCGTCTGGAAAGCTTCGGCGCCTCGCGCAAAGCCGCCGAGGCCGAGGTCGAGACGGCTGTCGAGCGTTGCTTCTGGTATGCTGCCCAGGCCGACAAGTTCGACGGCGCGGTCCACGCGACCAAGTCGGAATTCGTGACCCTCGCGATGAACGAGCCGATCGGGGTGATGGGGCTGGTGGCTCCCACCGCGCAGCCGCTTCTGGGGGCGATCTCGCTGGTGCTGCCCGCGATTGCGATGGGCAACCGCGTGGTGTTGGTCCCGAGCCAGACCCATCCGCTGGCCGCGACCGACCTCTATCAGGTGCTCGACACCTCCGACGTGCCGGGGGGCGTGGTCAACATCGTCACCGGCCCGCGCGACGAGCTGGCGAAGACGCTGGCCGCCCATGATGGCGTCGATGCGATGTGGTATTTCGGGAATGCCGAGGGCTGCCGGATGGTCGAGGCGGAAAGCGCCGGGAACCTCAAGCAGACCTGGGTCGAAGCCGACGATGCACGCGACTGGGGAGCTCGTGCGGGGCAGGGGCGCCTGTTCCTCGACCGCGCGACGCAGGTGAAAAACATCTGGGTGCCCTACGGCGCGTGAGGCCTCTGACAGAGCATCGAGAAAGCGGCGCCGAGAGGTCAGGCCTTCTCAGTAAATCTTGCGGGTGAGAAACTTGAAGGCTCGAAGCGCAATGGTCGCTTCGAGCCCGAACTTGCATGATATGACGTTACGCGGGAAGGTCAGCTTTGGCGCTGTTGGGCTTCGATCGCGCTCATTTCAGATGCCACCGCAGGACCGCCGCAATGCTGAACTCTCCCATAGAAATTGGTGATTTCCGCATCTCAGAAGCAGATCAGCTCGGAGTCATATTCTTTGAGGCCGTGCGCGAAGGAGCTAGGGAATTCTATAATTTTGAGCAGCGGCGGGCTTGGGCGTCGGGGCCGCCTTCGGGACCGGACTGGGCATCTCGCCTGACCGCTCAGAGAACTATGGTAGCGCGTTTGGCAGGCCAGCCCGTTGGCTTCATGACCTTGGACGATGATGGCTATATAGATCTTGCTTTCGTCGCACCCGGCCACCAACGACAGGGCGTCGGTGGATCTCTCTATGCCCGGATCGAGGCAATCGCTCGAGACGGCAAGATAGCGCGTCTTCACGCCCACGCGAGCTATCTTGTCCGAGGCCTTTTTGAGCAGCAGGGGTGGGACGTGGTTCGCGAGCAGAAGATCGAAAGGGCTGGCGTTACATTGACGAACTTCCTGATGGAAAAACGCCTCCATTATCCAGTCCGGCGCACTGGCATTGCCGCGCGTTCTGACGAAAACTGACCGTGAGGACCGAGCGGCGATGTTGCGCGCTGTCATGCTTAGCCGGCATCCGCCGCAGACGGCTTCCGAAGAATTTGTCGGGAGCTGCTGATCGACATGGCGTCGCGCCTACAAGGCGTTCGGCCCCACGCTGCACCATTTACTGCAAAGGGTTGGCGCCTGAACGGGCCGCTTTTTCATGCGGGATCGGCGCGCGCAAAGCTGCGCCAGGCGGCAATCGCAAACAGACGCGACCAAACGGCGTGTGATGAAATTGTTTTGAAATCAGGGGAGTAGTGGCAGTCCGTAGGGGAATCGAACCCCTCTTTCCAGGTTGAAAACCTGGCGTCCTAACCGATAGACGAACGGACCGCACAACGCTCAGTCAGGGCTCGGAAGTGGCAGTCCGTAGGGGAATCGAACCCCTCTTTCCAGGTTGAAAACCTGGCGTCCTAACCGATAGACGAACGGACCACTCTGAACCTTCCGGGCATACCTGCCTAAGGTGGAGCGGTGTTTAGGCCAGAGAACCGTGACTCGCAAGAGGGTAATTGCGGATTTTCGGAAAGTTTTTGTCCCTCCGTTACGGCAGCAGCGAAGCCTTGGAAATATTGCCCTTTTCCGTGTGCGATGGCGGGGTGGCGGTTACGCTTCGGCGGCGTCTTCGAGGCGCAGCTGAACCTTGTTGCGCCCGCCCCATGTGTTGATCTCCAGCCGCCCGGCGAGGTGGAAGCGTTGCGCGCCCGGCTGGCTCAGCGCGGGGCCGAGCGGGCCGTCGAACGCGCCGAAGCAAATCGCCTCGATCCGACCGCCCATACCGTCGCCGAAATTGAAGCGCAGGTGGCTTTCCCCGATCCGGCGCGCGCCCACGACTTCCATATCGGCGAAGGCGAAACGCGGGGCAGGGGCGCCCTGGCCGAAGGGGCCTGCGCGGTCGAGATCTTCGATCAGCTGCGGGGTCGCGGCGCCCGGCATCAGCATCCCGTCGAGGCGCAGGTCGCGCGGTCCGATTTCGCCCGCGCCCTGTTTGGCCAGAAGCTCCGACAGGCGTGCCATCGCGGGCTCCAGCTTGTCTTCCTCGACCGTGAGGCCCGCGGCCATCTTGTGCCCGCCGCCTTTCAACAGCAGCCCCTCAGCGGCGACGCGCTGGATCGCGGCCCCGATATCGACGCCCGCGACCGAGCGCGCGGACCCTTTGCCGATCCCGCCCTCCACGCCGATCACGACCGAGGGGCGGTTGGTCGCCTCTTTCAGCCGCGCGGCCACGATGCCCACGACGCCCGGATGCCAGCCCGCGCCCGCCGCCCAGACGAGCGGCGCGTTCAACCCGCGTTCCTCGGCCTGGCTCAGCGCGGCTTCGCGCACGGCGTTCTCGACCTCTCGGCGCTCGGTGTTGAGCTGGTCGAGCCGCTCGGCGATGGATTGCGCCTCATGCGGGTCGGTTGTCGAGAGCAGGCGCGCACCCAGATCGGCCGCGCCGATCCGTCCGCCCGCGTTGATCCGCGGGCCAAGCACGAAGCCCAGATGATAGGCCGCAGGCGCGCGATCGAGCCGCGCCACATCCGAGAGCGCCACGAGGCCGGGCCGCTCGCGCCGCGCCATGATCTTGAGGCCCTGACGCACCAGCGCCCGGTTGCAGCCCGTGAGCGGCGCCACATCGGCGACCGTCGCCAGCGCCACCAAATCCAAGAGCGTCATCAGCGGCGGTCCCTGCACGCCTTCGTCGCGCAGCTGCCGGTTCGCCTCCACCAGCATCAGGAAGACGACCGAGGCCGCGCAGAGATGGCCCAGCTCGCCGGTCTCGTCCTGCCGGTTCGGGTTCACCACGGCCAGCGCGGGCGGCAGGGTCTCGCCGCCGAGGTGGTGGTCGAGGATGACGACATCGGCGGGTTTTGCGGCGGCCACGGGCTCATGGCTCAGCGTGCCGCAATCGACGCAGACGATCAGCGGATGCTCGGCTCCGAGGCTCTCCATCGCGGGCACGTTCGGCCCATAGCCCTCGTCGATCCGGTCAGGGATATAAAGCGTCGCCTCGCGCCCCATCGCGCGCAGCCAGTTGATCAGCAGTGCCGCCGAGGAGCCGCCATCCACGTCGTAATCCGCGAAGACTGCGATCTTCTCGCCGGACTTCACCGCCTTGAGAAAGCGCGCGGCCGCCTGCTCCATGTCGCGCAAGGATCGCGGATCGGGGAGTAGCTCGCGGATAGTGGGTTCCAGAAAGCCCTCGCTTTCCTCCGGCGTCACGCCACGCGCGACGAGGATACGGGCGAGCGGCAGGGGCAGGCGCGTCTGTTGCGCCATCGCCTCGGCCAGCCGGTCGGCCTCGGGTGTGGGGCCGATCCAACGGCGGCCTGTCAGGGATTGCTCGACGGAAAGGAAACTGCTCATGCCTTCGGGTGTAGCCAAATCATGCGAGCCCTGCCAGCCACTATGAAGCGGAGCTTGCGCGGGCCGTCACTCAGGCCGTCATTCGGGCCCTCACTCAGGTATGTCTTGCAGCAGGGCCTGACGCGAGTCCGAGGCGAATTCGCGCCGCCAGAGCATCCCCGTCGTGAACAGCGTCGCCGCAATGAGCGCATAGGGCCCAAGCAGCCACGCCAGCGTCGTCAGCGCGAAATAGACCGAGCGCAGCCCGCGATTGAAGCTTTTCGCCGCGTTGATGTTCACCTGCGCCGCCTGCTCGGCGCGCGGATAGGCCAGCGGGTCTTCGGGCTCGTTGGGCACCGCCGCCATCGCGATCGCGGCATAGGAAAACAGCCGGTGCGACCAGACGAATTTCAGGAAGGCATTCGCTCCGAACAGAACGGCGGTGAGGATGCGCGCCTCCCACAGCAGATCGGGGCCGCGCGCGATGTCGAAATCATCGGCGAGATTCGTCAGCGGCTGCGGATTCGCGATCAGCGCCAGCCCGGCACCGATGGCGATCAGCGAAGACGAGGCGAAGAAGGTCGTCGACTGCCGCAGCCCGTCCACCATCGCCGAATCGAAGATCCGCGGCTGGCGCGTCACGAGCTGGCGCATCCATTCGCGACGGTAATTCTCCATCAGCTTGCCCATCGAGGGGCGGGCGGCGCTCGGATGCTCGGTCGTCCAGCCGATCACCATCCAGCAGGCGATCAGAAGGGCAAGCGCCGCGAGGTCGAGCGGCCCCAGCGGGCCGATATGAAACGTCGTCATCATATCGACAGTTAGCGCGATGCGGCTTCTCTTGTCACCGGGGCTTATTGGTTATATTTTCTGACCAACCGGGAGGAGTTTGCCATGGAAATGCCCAAGCCGAAGGAGGATCTGCTGGCGCGCAAGCCGCAGATCATCGCCCGCCTGCGCGAGGTTCTGCCCGCGGATGCGGTGATCGACGACCCCAGCGAGACGCGTGCTTATGAGTGCGATGCGCTTTCGGCCTATCGCTGCCAGCCGCTGGGCGTGGTGCTGCCGCGCTCGACGGCGGAGGTGGCGGCGGCGCTGAAGGCCTGTCACGAGCTGGGCGTGCCGGTGGTGCCGCGCGGCGCGGGCACCTCGCTTGCGGGCGGTTCGATGCCGCAGGCGGATTCGGTGGTGCTGGGCCTCGCGCGGATGAATGCCGTGCTCGAGACCGACTACCCGAACCGTTTCATACGGGTCGAGGCGGGGCGTACGAACCTCTCGGTCACCGGCGCGGTGGAAAGCGATGGCTGGTTCTACGCGCCCGATCCCTCGTCGCAGCTCGCCTGCGCGATCTCGGGCAATATCGCGATGAATTCCGGCGGCGCGCATTGCCTGAAATACGGGGTCACCACGAATAACCTTCTCGGCGTGACGCTGGTCACGATGGAGGGCGAGGTGGTCGAAGTCGGCGGGCCTTACCTGGACGCGGGCGGGCTCGATCTTCTGGGGCTGATCTGCGGCTCGGAGGGGCAGCTGGGCGTCGTGACCGAAGCCACGCTGAAGATCCTGCCCAAGCCCGAAGGCGCGCGCCCCGTGCTGATCGGGTTCAACTCGAACGAGGTCGCGGGCGCCTGCGTCGCCGATATCATCAAGGCGGGCATCCTGCCGGTTGCGATTGAGTTCATGGACCGTCCCTGTATCGTCGCGACCGAGGCCTTCTGCCATGCGGGCTATCCCGATTGCGAGGCGCTGCTGATCGTCGAATGCGAAGGCTCGGAGGCCGAGATCGACGAGCAGATCGGCATGATCCGCCAGATCGCGACCCGGCACGAGCCGGTCGAGTTCCGCGAGGCGCAATCGGCCGACGAGGCCGCGCGGATCTGGCTCGGCCGGAAATCCGCTTTCGGGGCGATGGGGCAGATCAACGATTACATGTGCCTCGACGGCACGATCCCTGTGTCGGAGCTGCCCTTCGTGCTGCGCCGGATCGGCGAGCTGTCGAAGGACTATGGGCTGGACGTCGCGAACGTCTTCCATGCGGGCGACGGCAATATGCACCCGCTGATCCTCTATAACGCGAACAAGCCGGGCGATCAGGAACTTTGCGAGAAGTTGGGCGCGGAAATCCTGAAGCTCTGCGTCGAGGCGGGCGGCTGCCTGACCGGCGAGCATGGCGTGGGGATCGAGAAGCGCGACCTGATGGATGTGCAATTCGAGCCTGCCGATCTGGAAGCGCAGATGCGGGTGAAGGACGTGTTCGATCCGAAATGGCTTTTGAACCCGGCGAAGGTGTTTCCGCTGGGCGCGAGCGCGAGCCGCCGTGCAAGCTGATGGCGCGAGCTGAGGGCGGGGAGGGGCGCTGCCCCGCTCGCTGACGCGAGCCCCCGGGATATTTTTGCCAAGAGGAAGGCAGATTTTATGAGAGTTGAGAGCGAGGCGCAGCTGGCCGAGGCCGTCCGGGATGCGGGTGGCGCGCTGGCGGTGCGTGGAGGCGGCACGCGGCCTGTGGGCCGGTGTCTGGGTGAGCCGCTGGAAGTCGGGATTTCGGGCATCACGCTCTATGAGCCGGGCGCGCTGACGCTGGTCGTGGGCGCGGGGACGCCTTTGGGCGAGGTGGAGGCGGCGATTGCCGCCGAGGGTCAACGCCTGCCCTTCGAGCCTGCGAATTGGGGGTCGGTTCTGGGCGCCCCGGGCACGAGCACCGTGGGCGGTGTCGTGGCGGCGAACGTCTCGGGACCGCGCCGGGTGCAGGCCGGGGCCTGTCGCGACAGCCTGATCGGGACGCGGTTCGTCGATGGGCGCGGGCAGATCGTTAAGAACGGTGGCCGGGTGATGAAGAACGTCACCGGCTACGATCTGGTGAAACTGATGGCGGGAAGCTGGGGCACGCTCGGGGTGATGAGCGAGGTGGCCTTCAAGCTGCTGCCCGCAGCCCCGTCTCAGGCGACGGTTGTGATCGACCTTCCGGCCGGAGCCGCCCAGGTGGCTCTGGCGGCGGCCTTGGGCTCGCCCTTCGACGTGTCCGGTGCGGGCTGGCTGCCCGGAGTCGGCGCGGTGGTGCGGGTCGAGGGTCTGGCCGAATCCGTCGCCTACCGGGCGGAGCAGTTGCGCAAACTGATGGAGCCGTTCGGTCCGGTGCGGATCGAGGAAGACGGCTCGGCCGAGATCTGGCAAAGCCTGCGCGATCTGGAGCCGTTCATCGGCAAGGACGGCGATCTGTGGCGGCTCTCGGTGAAGCCGTCGGAGGCCTTCGAAATCGTCGCGCGTCTGGGTGGCGAGGTGCTGCTCGACTGGGGCGGCGGGCTGATCTGGGCGCTTCTGCCGGAAGGGAGCGATGCCCGCGCGTTGGCTTCCCCCTATACCGGCCACGCGACCTGCATGCGCGGCGCGGCGGGCGTCACCTTCGAACCCGAACCCGCTCCGATCGCCGCGCTCACCACCGCGCTGCGGGCGCAATTCGACCCCAAAGGTATTCTGAACCCCGGAAGGATGGGCTGATGCAGACGAATTTTTCGCCCGAACAGCTGAAAGATCCCGGCGTCGCGCGCTCCAACGAGATCCTGCGCGCCTGCGTCCATTGCGGGTTCTGCACCGCGACCTGCCCCTCCTATCAGGTGCTGGGCGACGAGTTGGACAGCCCGCGCGGGCGCATCTACCTGATCAAGGATATGCTGGAGAATGACCGGCCCGCGGATGAGAAGACGGTCAAGCATCTCGATCGTTGTCTGAGCTGTCTGGCCTGCATGACGACCTGCCCCTCGGGCGTGCATTACATGCATCTGATCGATCATGCGCGCGCCCATGTCGAGAAGACCTACAAGCGCCCGATGATGGACCGGCTTCTGCGCTGGACGCTGGCGAAGATCGTGCCCTATCCGGGCCGCTTCCGGCTGGCGATGGGCGGCGCGAAACTGGCGAAACCCTTCGCGGGGCTGCTGCCGGATAAGCGGCTGCGCGCGATGGTGGGCATGGCGCCGAAGACCATCCCGCCCGTCAGCCGCAATGACGATGCGCAGGTCTTCGCCCCGATGGGAGAGAAGAAATACCGCGTGGCGCTGCAGATCGGCTGCGCGCAGCGGGCGCTCAACACCGATATCAACGACGCGACGATCCGGCTGCTGCGGCGGCTGGGCTGCGAGGTGGTGATCCCGAAGAACCTGGGTTGCTGCGGGGCGCTCTCGCATCACATGGGTCGCGAGGACGAGAGCCATTCCCAGGCAGCGCGCAACATCCGTGCCTATCTGAGCGAGGGCGATCTGGATGCGGTGATCATCAACACTTCGGGCTGCGGCACGACGGTGAAGGATTACGGCCATATGTTCCGCAACGATCCGATGGCCGAGGAGGCGGCAGAGGTCGCGGGTCTGGCCTGTGATGTGTCGGAATTCCTTGTGAAAATCGGTCTGCCTGAAGGCAATGGCGGGATGCGGGTGGCCTATCACGCGGCCTGTTCGCTCCAGCATGGCCAGCAGATCAAATCCGCGCCGAAGGACCTGTTGAAACAGGCAGGCTTCGAGGTGGTCGAGCCTGCCGACAGCCATCTGTGCTGCGGCTCGGCGGGCACCTATAACCTGCTGCAGCCGGAGATTTCCGACGAGCTGAAAAAGCGCAAGGTGGCGACGCTCGAGGCGAAGCAGCCCGAGGTGATCGCGGCGGGCAATATCGGCTGCATGGTGCAGATCGGCGGCGGCACCGAGGTGCCCGTTGTCCACACTGTCGAGCTTTTGGACTGGGCCACGGGCGGGCCGAAGCCGCCGGCGCTTGCGCAGGCCTGATCCACGCCACAATCTGGCCGCATCGGGGCGCTACGAAAGGCAAAACGCCCCGCAATCTTCGGAGCCCCGATGCGCCTTCTTGCTCTCGCTCTTGCTTGTCTGACTGCGCTGCCTGTGCTGGCGCGGGCCGAGACGATCACCCAGGCCACGCCCTTGCGCGCGCTCGAGACGGGCGACGATACGCGTGGCTGGCAGGCGGTGGGGCGGCTCGATCTGGGCCATGGCAGCTTTTGCACCGGCACGCTGATCGCGCCCGATCTGGTTCTGACGGCGGGGCATTGCCTCTATGACAAGCGCAGCGGCGCGCTGATCGATGCGCGCGAGATCGAGTTTCGCGCGGGCTGGCGCAACGGTCGCGCCGAGGCCTATCGCAAGGTGTCGCGTGCGGTGCTGCACCCCTCCTATCACTATGGCGGGCCGGTGGGAGTGAAGCGTTCGGAATTCGATCTGGCGCTGATCAAGCTCGCCCAGCCGATCCGCCTGCCGCAGCTTCAGCCCTTTGAGGTGTCGCGCAATGCGCCCTATCGCGGCGAGGAAGTGGGCGTTCTGTCCTATGCGCAGGGCCGCTCGGAGGCACCGTCGCTGCAACGCGATTGCTCGGTGCTGGAACGTGCAGGCGCGACGGTGGTGATGAGCTGCTCGGCCGATTTCGGGGCCTCGGGCTCACCGGTCTTCAGCTTCGCCAATGGCCGCCCCGAGATCGTCTCGGTGGTCTCCGCCAAGGCCCAGATGGGTGCGCGCCCGGTCTCGATCGGGGCGCTGGCCAATGGGGTCGCCGATCTGCGGCAGGCCATCGAGAGCCGCGACAACGTCGCCACCACTCGCGAAATTCGCGCGGGCGGGGCAAAATTCATCAAGGCGAAGTAAGCGCGATGGGCATTCGGCGGATCATCGTGGGTGTCGTGGCTCTGGCTCTGCTGGGCGGCATGGGCGAGGCGCAGGAGGCGCGCAATTCCGCGCTCGACCGACTGTCGCAACGCGCCGATCTCTTCGGCTGGGAAGCGGTGGGCAAGGTCACCATCGGCGCTGACGGCTACTGCACAGGCGTGTTGATCGCGCCCGATCTGGTGCTGACGGCGGGCCATTGCATCTTCGACCGGCGCGCACAGGCGCCGCGCGACCCGGCGACCCTTGGTTTTGCCGCAGCCCAAACTGACGGGGCGGAGATCACCGCGCGCCCGGTCGCCGCGATGGTCGCCGATCCGGACTATAACCCGTTCGTGCCGCTCTCGGTGGACACCGTGCGCCACGACGTCGCCCTTCTGCAGCTCTCCGCGCCGATCCCGACCTCGGTCGCGGCGCCCTTCCGCGTGGGTGCGGTGCCTGCCGCGGGGGCAGAAGTGTCGGTCGTGTCTTACGCGCAGGGCCGGGCCGATGCGCTGTCGTGGCAAAAGGCGTGCCGCGTGTTCGGGCAAGCCAAGGGGTTGATCGGCTTCGATTGTGATGTCTCTCACGGCTCCTCGGGGGCACCGGTCTTCGACCGTTCCGGGCTCGCCGCAGGCGGGCGGGCGCAGATCGTGTCTTTGGTCTCCTCTGGCTCGCGTAAGAATGGCGTCTCGCGCGCCTACGGGATGGAATTGCCCGCGATCGTCGCGCAGCTGAAATCCGCACTGCGTAGCGGGCGGGGCGTGATCCGCGCCGTATCCCCCGGCGTCGGCCCCAGCGCTTCCGCCGCGCCGCAGATCCGCCGCACAGAGCCCGCGCAGGGCCAGCCGCGGATCCTGTCTGGCGGGGGCACAACCGGGGCGAAATTCCTGCGCCCCTAAGGGCTTGGCCCGAAGCGGCGCGCCTCTTGAAACGTCGCGAGAGATTTCCCAAATTTATGGGTACCGGAATGCCTGATGAGGGTTCTGGCACCCAACTGCCCGGCCCCGGAAAGGGGCGGGTTTCATAACCATCGCTCAAGAGAGGATGATGATATGCGAAGCTTTGATCTTTCGCCCCTTTACCGCGCCACCGTGGGCTTCGACCGCGTGGCTGATCTGATGGACCGTGCGCTGACCAGCGATCTCGCCCAGCCGACCTATCCGCCCTACAATATCGAGAAGACCGACGAGAATGCCTATCGCATCTCGATCGCTGTTGCAGGCTTCGGATCGGACGAGCTGACCGTCGAGATGAAGGAC
This sequence comes from Thioclava sp. ISO4, assembly GCF_058105145.1. NCBI lineage: Bacteria > Pseudomonadati > Pseudomonadota > Alphaproteobacteria > Rhodobacterales > Paracoccaceae > Thioclava > Thioclava sp. ISO4. The sequence goes on along the minus strand of NZ_CM176571.1, from coordinate 3,342,651 downwards.
GGCGCGCTGATCGTGACCGGTCGCAAGGCCGAGGACGATTCCGGCCGCACCTACCTGCATCGTGGCATCGCGACCCGCGCCTTTGAGCGCCGCTTCGCGCTGGCCGATCATGTGAAGGTCACCGGGGCCACCCATGAAGACGGGATGCTCCACCTCGATCTCGTCCGCGAAATGCCCGAGGCGCTGAAACCGCGCCGGATCGAGATTGCCGGCCCGACCAAGACCGAGGCCAAGCAGGTCGAGACGGTCGACGCCTGAGGCATCTGCCATCGGTGAAAAATGACGGGCGCGGGGGGGAACTCCCGCGCTTTTTGCTGTCTGGGGCTCAGGGCGGCGTGAGATCGGTGCCGCCGCGCTGGAACACCATCACATGGTCGCCGCTGCCGGTGAAGGTGACCGCCGCGCCTTCGACCTGCGCCTGCTTCATGTCGAAGAACAGCTGCGCGAGGCCCGCATCGGCCTTGAATTGCGGCGTCTCCTGCTCGCAGGCGAAAGTGGGCGAGGCCGAGGTCGGCCGGATGCCAAGCGCGGGGTAGGGGGCGAACATCACCCCGGTCACGCAGAGGCAATGCCCGCAGACGGCGAAGCGCGAATTCTCTCCGATATAGAAGCGGATCGCCCGCGCGGGCGCCTTGCCGTCCACCGTGGCGAGGTCATAGGCGCGCCGGGTTTCCACCTTGGCGGCAAGCGTCTGGGCGTCGGAGGTGCCGCTCGGCATACAGGCTGCGAGCGCGACTGCGAGCCCGAGAGTCGCAACGCGCGCGGCCGTTTTTCTTGGAAGATCGGTCATGGTCTTGGTCCGTTACTGGCTACTGCCAGCAGGATGCGCGGTCCCGACCATAGGCGCATTGATCCGGCGCAAAGACCTCGCGGGCCTCAGTCGGCGACCATTGCGCCGATCAGGGCGATCTCTTCGGTGCCTGCCTCGCGGGCTTTCTCCTCCAGCCGGCGATAGGCTGCGAGGACGGCTTCGCCCTCGGGGGTGAGCGACGCGCCGCCGCCCTTCGCCCCGCCGCGCGCGCGATCCACCAGCGGCGACTTGAAACCCGCATTCATCTCTTCGACCAGCGACCACGCACGTTTGTAGCTCATTTTCATCGCGCGCCCCGCCGCGGAGATCGAGCCGTGTTCGGCGATTTCCTCCAGCAGCCGGACCTTGCCGGGGCCCAGCATCGCCTTGTCGAAATAGAGGCGCATCATCAGGCGGGTCAGTTCCATTCGGGCATCCCTCGCGCTCGTCACGTCATGCGTCCCTTATCCTGATCCTGTGCACGGGCCAAGACAAGGGGGCGGGCGCGCGAATGCACAGGGGCATGTGCTCTTGCCATTGCCCGCGCCTTGGGCGAGCGTGCGCGCGAAGGAGCCCCCGCATGTATATTTCGATCGCCTCGCTTGTGGGCGCCTATCTTCTGAGCCAGTTCTACCGCACCTGTCTGGCCGTTCTGACGCCCGTTCTGGGCAAGGAAATCGGCGTGACGCCGGGCGATCTCGCCGTGTCTCTGGGGCTTTGGTACGGGGCCTTCGCGCTGATCCAGATCCCGATCGGCGAGGCGTTGGACCGGATCGGGCCGCGCCGCACCGTGGGCGTACTTATGGCGCTTGGCGGGGGCGGGGGCGCTGCCGTCTTCGCGATGGCGCAGGGGCCGATGGGCATCCACCTCGCGATGATCCTGATCGGCGCGGGCTGCGCGCCGGTGCTCGTGGGCAGCTATTTCATCTTCGCGCGCAGCTTCAAGCCGGCGCTGTTCGGCACGCTCGCGGCCTCGATGATCGGGGCGGGAAGCCTTGGCAACCTCGCGGGCGCGGCGCCGCTTGCGGCCTCCATCGAGGCTTTCGGCTGGCGTCCGACGCTCTGGGCGCTCTCGGCGCTGACGTTGCTGGTAGCGGCGCTGATCCTGTGGCTCGCGCGAGATCCCGAGCGGGTGGAGCAGCCTGCAGGCCGCCGCGGCACCGCGCTCGACGTGCTGCGCCTGCCGGGCTTCTGGGTGCTGCTGCCGCTGACGGTCGCCAATTACACCGCCGCTGCCGGGATCCGCGGCGTCTGGGCGGGCTCCTATCTGGCCGATGTCTTCGGAGCCGATGCGCAGCTGATCGGCAAGGTGACGCTGGTGATGGGCCTCGCGATGATCGCGGGTAATTTCGCCTATGGCCCGGCGGACAAGATTTTCGGCAGCCACAAGCGGGTCGCGCTCTATGGCAATGCGGTGCTGGCCGTGGCGCTGGCGGGGCTGTTCGTGCTGCCGGGGCAGTCGCTGTGGTTGGCGACGGTTCTTCTGGCCGCGATCGGCTTCTTCGGCGCGTCCTTCCCGGTGATCATGGCGCATGGCCGCACCTTCTACCCGCCGCATCTGACGGGACGGGGCGTGACGCTGCACAACATGTTCTCGATCATGGGGGTGGCTGCGATGCAATTCGCCTCGCGCCCTGTGTTCGACGCGGTTTCAGTGGGGCATACGCCCGCGGTGGCCTATGGGCTGCTGTTCGCGTTCTTCCTTGCGCCGCTGATGATCGGGCTGGTTTTCTACGTTTTCGCCCGCGACAGCGGTGATGGCATGAGCTAAACCCATCGCATGACCCGGCTTGGATTTCTGATCAATCGCACGCTGCGGCGCGAGGCCCCGCTGGCCGCGCTCTCCGTCTCGCAAAAGGCGCTGCTGGGCGATCTGGCAGGCAAGTCCGTCGCGCTTGTCGGCAATGCCCGCGCGCTGGCCGAGGGGCAGGCGGGGGCCGAGATCGACGCGCATGACGTGGTGATCCGGATCAACCGCGCGCCGATGCCCTCGGCCACGAGCCACGGCACGCGCACCGACTGGCTGGCGCTTGCGACCTCGCTGCCCGAGGCAGAGCGCGCCCGGATCGCGCCGTCGCGCATCCTGTGGATGAGCCACAAGCGCAAGCGGCTCGATTGGCAGACCGCCACGAGCCCGGGTTTTTACCTGCATCCGCTGGACGACTACGAGGGGCTGAAGGCCAAGCTCGGCGCGCAGCCCACCACCGGCGCGATGTTGATCGAGATGCTCCTGCGCTCGGATCTGGCGCGGCTCGACCTCTATGGCTTCGATTTCTTTGCCTCGCTTTCGCTGTCGGGGAAGCGCTCGGCGGACAAGGTGCCGCATGACTTCGCGGCAGAGGCAGAGATGGTCGGCGGGTTTCTCGCCTCCGACCCAAGGCTCATTCGGAACTGACCCTGCGTCGAATCCCTTTCATTTCCTGACATAAAGCGGTAGGAAGCCGCGTTCTATTCGAGCAAGGAGGTCCTCATGGGCTATAAAGTCGTCGTTGCAGGCGCCACGGGTAACGTGGGCCGCGAAATGCTGAACATCCTGGCCGAGCGCCAGTTCCCGGTCGATGAACTGGTGCCGCTCGCGTCGCGCCGGAGCCTCGGCACAGAGGTCAGCTTTGGCGATCAGACCCTGAAGACTAAAGATATCGATGGGTTCGACTTCACCGGCTACGACATCGCGCTGTTCGCGATCGGCTCTGACGCCACGAAGAAATATGCGCCCATTGCCGCCAAGCAGGGCTGCATCGTGATCGATAACTCGTCGCTCTACCGCTACGACCCGGACGTGCCGCTGGTCGTGCCGGAGGTGAACCCGGAAGCCGTCGACGGTTACGCGAAGAAAAACATCATCGCGAACCCGAACTGCTCGACCGCGCAGATGGTCGTCGCGCTCAAGCCGCTGCATGACCGCGCCAAGATCAAGCGCGTCGTGGTCTCGACCTACCAGTCGGTGTCGGGCTCGGGCAAAGAGGCGATCGACGAGCTTTGGAACCAGACCAAGGGCATGTATGTCCCCGGTCAGGAAGTGGAGCCGAAGGTCTATCCCAAGCAGATCGCCTTCAACGTGATCCCGCATATCGACGTGTTCCTCGATGACGGGTCCACCAAGGAAGAGTGGAAGATGGTCGCCGAGACCAAGAAGATCGTCGACCCTGCGATCAAGCTGACCGCGACCTGCGTGCGCGTGCCGGTCTTTGTGGGCCACTCGGAAGCGATCAACATCGAGTTCGAGGAGTTCCTCGACGAGGACGAAGCGCGCGACATCCTGCGCGAAGCGCCCGGCATCATGGTTGTCGACAAGCGCGAAGATGGCGGCTACGTCACCCCGGTCGAATGCGTCGGCGATTTCGCCACCTTCATCTCGCGCATCCGTCAGGACTCGACCATCGAGAACGGCCTGAACATCTGGTGCGTGTCGGACAACCTGCGCAAGGGCGCGGCCCTGAACGCGGTGCAGATCGCCGAGACGCTGGGCAAGCGCGTGCTCAAGAAGGGCTGAGCGTTCGGCCTTATTTGAATTGGGAAACGCCCGGTCGGAGGATCGGGCGTTTTTCTTTTGGGGCAAAGTGAAGAGGGACGCGCCCGAGCCTCGGGTGGGCGCTTTGCTCCGTCTGTGGCCGGGCACTTAATCTCGCAAGCCCGAATGTCGCTTGTGCCCGCGAGGTCATCGCCAATGCGCCCTCCCGGGGGGGGGTCGGGCGCGGCCCGGGGCTGGTCGCCCCGCGCTACAAAGACTTACCGCGCGACCCGCTTAACCCCGAGATACGGCCCTTCGCCCGCCGCCGCGATCCGCGCCTTGGCGGCCTCGATGCCCTCATAGGCCACGCTCATCGTGTGGCCGTTGGCATGGATCATCGTCTCGCGATCGCAGGCGAGCGCGACATGGCCTTTCCAGAACAGCAGATCGCCACGCTGGAGGGGGGCGCTCTCCGGCACGACATCTCCCATTTCCGCCCATTGCAGGTCGCTGTCGCCCGGCACGGACTGCCCGCACAGCGCGAAGCCGATCTGCACCAGACCCGAACAGTCGATCCCCGCACGGCTGTTGCCGCCCCAGAGATAGGGCGTGCCTAGCAGCCGCTCGGCCACCGCGACCGGATCGGCCTCGGGCTGACCGAGCGCGCGCAGATGCTGGCGCGGCACGAAGCCCTCGGCGGCCACGGCGAACATGCCATCGTCGCCCGTCACTGCCAGACGCGCGCCCATCGAGAGCTGCATGACTTCGCCGCGCTTGATCGCCGCCTCGCGATAGACATGCGTCGCGGGTGCGGTGACGACATGGGTGGCCGGCTCGGGCGTGCCGAAGGTATCGGCGGCGATCCAGCCGCAATAGCCGTCCCATGCGGCCTGCACGAAGGCGAAGCCGTCGCGCTGGTCGATCACGGTTACCTCGGCCCCAAAAAGAAGTTGCCGGTCGCGCAGGCTTCCCGGCTCGGGGCAGAGATCGGTCACGGGAACGACGATCCGCGCGGGCATGCCGTGGGTGAAGCCTTCCGCCTCGATCTGACCGCGCAGGGCCTCCAGCGCGATCTCGCCTGAATAGGGCAGGCGGCGACGGTCGGTCATTTCAGCACCTCGGGCAGGGCTGCGAGGACCGCCCGCGCGCCTTGGCCGACCCCGCCTTTCGGACGGGCGGGGGCGGCGGCGGGTTGCCAGCCGTAGATGTCGAAATGGGCGAAACGCTCTGTCTCGGTCACGAAGCGGCGCAGGAACAGGGCTGCGGTGATCGAGCCCGCCATACCGCCCGAGGGCGCGTTGTCGAGATCGGCGATGCCGGGTTCGATCTTCGCCTCGTAGGGCGCCCAGAACGGCATCCGCCAGAGCGGGTCTGCCACCGCGCCCGAGGCCGTCGCCAAGGCCTGCGCGACGCCTTCGTCATCGGTGTAGAACGGGTGAATGTCCGGCCCCAGAGCGACCCGCGCGGCCCCCGTCAGCGTCGCCATGCAGATCATCAGGTCGGGCGGGGTTTCATCGGCATAGGCCAGCGCATCGGCCAGCACCAGCCGCCCTTCGGCATCGGTATTGTTGATCTCTACGGTCAGACCCTTGCGGCTCGTGAGGATGTCGCCAGGGCGGAAACTGTCGCCGCCGACCGAGTTCTCCACCGCCGGGACCAGCACGCGCAGGCGCAGCTTCGCGCCGGTCGCCATGATCATATGCGCAAGCCCCAGCACGGTGGCCGAGCCGCCCATATCCTTCTTCATCAGCCCCATCGAGGCGCCGGGCTTGAGGTTCAGCCCTCCGGTGTCGAAACAGACGCCCTTGCCGACCAGAGTCAGCGCCGGTCCTTCGCTGCCCCAGCTCAGCTCGATCAGCCGCGGCGCACGGGGCGAGGCGCGGCCCACCGCGTGGATCATCGGGAAGTTCTGCGTCAGAAGATCGTCGCCCTTGATCACCTTGGCCTCTGCGCCGTGGCGTTCGGCGAGCAGTCGAGCTGCTCCCTCCAGCTCGACCGGGCCCATATCGGAAGCGGGGGTGTTGATCAGGTCACGGGTGAAGGCCTCGCCCTCGGCCACGGCTTCGATCTGCGCCGCGTCCAAACCGTCGGGGCAGACCAGCCGCGCTTTCGGCGGCGGGGCTTCGGCATAGCGGCCGAACCGATAGCCCGCGAGCAACCAGCCAAGCGCCGTTTCCGCCTTCAACTCTTCCGACAGATCGCCCTCGATCCGCCATGCGCCTTCGGGCAGGGCCGAGGCCGCCCGCGTCAGAGAGAACCGCTCGCGCGCCCGGGCAGCAGAGGTCCCGAGCCCCAGCAGCGCCGCCTCCGCGCCATCCGGGCCGGGCAGAAGCGCGACCTGACCTGCGCTCGCCTTGAACCCCGTCGCCTCGACGAAAGCGCGCTGCGCGGGGGACAGATCTGCGAGAGCCTGCTCCAACCCCTCGGGCGCAACGGCGATCAGCGCGCGCGCGGGCGCGTCCGCTTCGGCGAAGCGCATCGCGGGGCGAGGGGCGAGAAAGGAAAACTCGGCGGGCATGTCTGCGGTCTTGTCTGTGCTCATGGGGGGCGGCTCCTTGGCTCTGGTGGTTGCTTTCGTCCCAGAGCCTAGCGTCGCCGCGCCTGCCCGCAAGGGCCGATCGATCACGCCTCAGGAAGACAGGTTGCCGATATCCCAAACCTCGGTGAGCGAGCGTTCCGCGATCCGGCCCAGCCGCGCCATTACCGCCGCCTGCGCCACCGCATCGCCACCCGAGATGCAGTCCAGAAGGTCGCGCGCCGTGCTGACCATCGACACCAGCCCGACCTGTTCGGCAAGCTCCATCACCTCGACGATCGCGCGGCGCAGCTTGCCGCATTGGCCCGATTTCGTGGCCTCTTCCAACGCGCTGAGATGGAAGGCGAGATCTTCGACCGTGGCGCAGATCACCCGCTCCGCCCCGTCCTGTCCCAGCTCCGCATAGAGCACCACCAGCCGCGCCGTATCCAACGACATCTTTTCCTTGCAGCGCAAGCGAGACACCTGTGTCACCCCGACACCCCCTTTGATTTCACCATCGCCCGGGCGGTAACGTGATCGAGAGGTCTCAAGATTTCGTTGAGCGATCCGGAAAATCTTCTCGAAACCGGGCGCGCAACGCGCTATTTGACGCAGCGATAAGACGCCAGACACCAGACGAGGGATCGATGAGAGAGCATGTGAAACCGCTGCCCAGCTACCTTGTGAGCCGTTATCAAGGATGGCACGCCACCACTTATAACGAGAACCGCGCCTGGTATCGCCGTCTCGCCTCCGAAGGGCAGCGCCCGCGCTCGATGATCATCGCCTGCTGCGACAGCCGCGTGCATGTCACCTCGATGTTCGGCGCCGATCAGGGTGAGTTCTTCATCCACCGCAACATCGCGAACCTCGTGCCGGAATTCACGCCCGATGGCGATCACCACGGCACCTCGGCGGCGGTCGAATATGCCGTGACCAGTCTGAAGGTCGCGCATCTGATCGTGCTGGGCCACTCCAATTGCGGCGGCGTCGCGGGGTGCCATGCGATGTGCTCGGGCCATGCGCCGGAGCTGGAGGAGAAAAGCTCCTTCGTCGGCACCTGGCTGAACCTGCTGCGCCCCGGTTACGAGCGCGTGACCGACCTGCCCGAGGATCAGCAGGTGCTGGCGCTCGAGCGCGAGGCGGTGAAAGTCAGCCTCGAGAACCTGATGACCTTCCCCTTCGTGCGCGAGGCGCTCGATGCGGACCGGATGACGCTGCACGGGCTGCGCCATGACATCGGCGAAGGCGTGCTCGAACAATATGACGCCGACACGGATCGGTTCGAGACGTTCTGAGGTTTTGCCTTTTCCGTTGGCCCCCGCGTGGGGCCGACGGCTCCGCTGCGGCGGAAATCCGACTGGTGTTCATGGGCTGTTAAGCTTGATGCGCGAGGCTGGGGGGACCCCGCCAATGCGAACGAGCTTCGACCCGCCATGTCACAATCTGCATCCCGCTCCCATTCTCAGCACCGCCTTGTCTCTCTGCGCCTGCCGCTCGATCTGATCGAGCGCATCGCGGCGGAGGCGCGTGCGTTCGGTCTGCCCCCGGCAGAGCTGATCCGGCGCGTGTTGCAGGACGGTCTGGCGGAGGAGGCTGCGCCCGAAACATCCGGTGCGAAAGCGCCGCTGCCGGAAATGCACGCGGTGCAGGAGGCGCTGGATCAGGCGCGCGACTGGTTCGATCTGCAACATCAGCTGCGGGGGGAGGGCTTCGTTCTGCGGCTTGCAGGCGGCGGGGCCTTGGGGCTGCATGCATGGCCCACCAACCGCTTCCTGATGCTGCTCGACGAGATCGGGCCGAGCCTGACGGAGCTTGTGCTGCGGTTCGGCGCGCCGTTTCCGGGCGACGACGGCGGGCGCACCAAGATCGTAGGTGCAACAGCCGGGCAGGGCGCGACCGTGGCGGAGGGCGCGTCGGCACGGGCGGCTGCCGCCGAATATGCGGCAGCGCAGGCCGCGCAGGCGGCGGGGCCGCAAGCCGCGCCGGGGGAGAAGACGCCCGAGGCGACAGAGAAGACCGGCGGTGCAAAGGCGCAGCCTCCCGAGGTGCCGAAGGCCGAGCCGCCCGCGCGCGGGTTCCTGCGCCTGTCGCCGTCGCTGCTCGCGAAACTGCGGGCTGCGGCCGATCCGCGAAACGCGGCCTGATCACGCGGGCCTTCGCCGCGCGCGGGGCTGTTCGCGCAGCCTTGCCTTAGCGCAGGACCTGATCGGTGGGCCAGCTGAGCGTGGTCTCGGTGCGGATCGTCTTGGTCTCGCCCGCGCCCAGATCGAAGCGCCATGCGAGCACGCCGCGGCGATGGTCGTAATCGCTCTCGCTCGCGGGCGGGGTCGCCTTGGTCGTGATCTTCAGGTCCTCCTGTTCGGAATAGGGCACCCGGTCGATCACCCGCATCGGCCAGCCTTTGTCGGTGAGGTTCTTCACCTCGATCTCGACCACCTCGCGGCGCTCATTGGATTTCGAGATGAAGCCGCTATCGCCCTCCATCGTGTCGGGCACCCGGCGGTCCACGCGAATGCCTTCGATCGGCCCGAAGCCAAGCGTCAGATCGTCACCCGCCGCGACCATCGGCAGATGCGACTGGCCGACCAGCGCGCCATCGGCATAGAGGTTCGCGGGGCCGGGCAACAGGATCTCGCCGGTCGCGTTCTTGCCCTCGGCCACGCGATAGGCCTGCGGATCGGTCAGCGGCGCGGCCTCGGCGAAGACATCCATCGGCAGGGTCTTGGAATCGAGGCTCAGGCGCAGATCGTCCACTCCGTCGCGCAGGTCCACCGCGCTCGGGTAATGGTAGGTCACCGTCTCGCCCTGCATCTGCATCTCGGCGCGGTCGCTGATCGCGGCCTCCATCATCGGCTCGGGCGCAGCGCCAGACGCGGCGAGGGAGCGCTTCATCGGGACCGGCGTGGGCGGCGCGTCGGGATCACCGATCCGGGCCAGCCGCGGATAGACCTCGCCGGGCTCCGCCCGTCCGCCGGGACGTGCCGTCGAGAGGGTCAGATCGACGCCGCGCCAATCCTCGCCCGTGTCCTGATGGACCGAGACGAACCGCTCCATGTCCACCGCCCCCTTGTCGCGGTCGAGCCGCAGATCATAGGAGGGCTGCCAGCCCGCATTCTGGACGTAGGAAGTGATCGTCAGCGTGCCCGAACCCTGCACCTTGGCGCTCAGCACGTCACGATCCTGCGCCGGGTTCAGCAGCGCATCGAGCGCCGTCTGCGCCTGCTTCACCGCCTCTTTCGCGGGGTCGAGCGCGGCTTCCGCGCGACGCGCCTCGGCTTCAGCGGTAATCGCGCGCTCAGAGGCGGAGAGGATTTGATCCTCCACCATCTGCGCCAGTGCGCGCAGCTGTTCGGGTGCGGTAACCTGCGAGTCGGTGTTCTTGAGATAGGTGATCTGGTCGCGCGCGGCCTGCGCCTTGGCCCTGATCGTCGCCACCGAGTCCTGCTGTTCCGCCAGCGCTTCCTTCGCGGAGGCCAACCGATCCCGCGCGGATTTCACCGCCGCGCTCTCGCCATCGCCGACGGCGGGCGCGCGTCCGGAGATCAGGCTCACCGCGCCGATCTGCACACCGTCACCCGACACCCGCAGCGTCGAGATGTCGGTGCCTTCGGGAAAACCCGGCACCAGCAGGTCATGGCTGCCCTCGGGGGCGTCCAGCGTCACCTGCCGCACCACCTGCGCGCCGCGCGGGAATAGCGTCACGGCGGTGATCTTGCCCGGCGCCTCGATCGTGTCGGCCAAGGCGGGCAGGGCGGTCGCGGCCAGCAGGGCCGCCGTCAGGGTGATGCGCATCGGTTCCTCCCAAATCCGTACCAGATCGAGCCTGCGTCGCCCCGCGCGCAGTTGCAAGCCATTGAAATTCGGCGCGGCTCGCGACTGGCGGGAACTCGCCAGAGGGTCCGGGGCGCGGGGCAGGGACGCTGTGCCTGCTTGCCCTTGCGTCCGCAGCCGCGCGCGCTTACGTTGCGCCCTACCTCGGGGTGCCAGCGCAAGGCTGGCTGAGATGCGATCCACGCGAACCCGTTGAACCTGAACCGGTTAAGACCGGCGGAGGGAAGGTAGCCGGATCTCCCGGCCCCACTCCGTCCGGCAAGCCCAAGGAGTGAGGCATGAAAACCCACCTGATGCTTGCGGGAGCCCTGAGCCTGATCGCCACGATGGCGGCGGCCGAGGACAAGCCCGTACTCACCGTCTACGCGCCCGATTATTTCACGAGCGAATGGGGCCCCGGCCCCGCGATCGAGAAGGGGTTCGAGGCGAGTTGCGATTGCGATCTGAAATTCGTGGCGGGCGATGTGCTGCCGCGTATCCTGCTCGAAGGCGACAAGACCTCCGCCGATATCGCGATCGGTCTGAACACCGACGTGACCGCGAAGGCGCGCGCCACGGGCCTGTTCGCCCCGCATAACGAAGACACCTCCGATCTGACCATGCCGGTCAAATGGGACGATCCGATCTTCCTGCCCTTCGACTGGTCGGAGCTGGCTTTCGTCTATGACAAGACCAAGCTGAAGAACCCGCCCGCGAGCTTCCAGGACCTGCTCGATGCGCCCGACGACGCCTACAAGATCGTCATCGAGGATCCGCGCAGCTCGGTCGCGGGTCTGTCGCTGCTCTTGTGGGTGAAGGACATCTATGGCGACAAGGCCGAGGAGGCCTGGACGAAGATCGCGCCCAAGGTGCTGACCGTGACGCCGGGCTGGTCCGAGGCCTACGGCATGTTCACCGATGGCGAGGCGGATATGGTGCTCAGCTACGTCACCTCGCCCGCCTACCACATCATGGCGGAGAAGGATGACAGCAAAGTCGCGGCGATCTTCCCCGAGGGGCACTACTTCACCCCCGAGCTGGTCGCGCAGCTCAAGACCTCGAAGCACCCGGAACTGGCGCAGAAATTCCTCGATTACGTGCTCAGCCCCGATTTTCAGGGCATGATCGCGACGGCGAATTGGTCCTTCCCGGCGAAGCTGCCCCACGATCAGCTGCCTGAGGTGTTCCAGAACCTGCCGATGCCCGACAAGACGCTCTATCTGGGTGAGGCCGAGGCCGAGAAACTGCGCGGTCCGGCGCTGGACGAATGGCAACGCGCCTTCTCCAAATAAGACGCGCGCCCCTCTGGGCGGTGCTGGCGGGTGCGGCTTTGACCGCGCTCGTCCTTGGCACATTGGCTGCGGTGACGCTGCGAGCGGGCGGGCTGACGGGACTGCGCGAGACCGACCTCGCCGCGATCCGCTTCACGCTTTGGCAGGCGGCGGCCTCGGCGCTGATCTCCTGCGCGCTGGCGATCCCCGTCGCGCGGGCGCTGCACCGGCGCCGCTTTGCGGGGCAGGGGCTGCTGATCTCGCTGCTGGGGGCACCGTTCATCCTGCCGGTGATCGTCGCCGTTTTCGGGCTGATCGCGGTGTTCGGGCGGCGCGGGTTGTTCAATGCGGCACTCGCGCCCTTCGGCATCGATCCGATCTCGATCTATGGCGCGCAGGGCGTCATCATCGCCCATGTCTTCTTCAACCTGCCGCTGGCCACGCGGATGATCCTGCACGGCTGGGAGGCGATCCCGGCCGAGCGGTTCCGCCTTGCGGCCACGCTGGGCTTCGGCCCGGCCGAGGTCACCCGCCACCTCGAACGCCCGATGCTGCGCAGCGTCCTGCCCGGCGCGTTTCTCGCGATCTTCCTCGTCTGCCTGACCTCCTTTGCGGTCGCGCTGACCCTGGGCGGCGGCCCGCGCGCGACTACGGTGGAGCTGGCGATTTACCAAGCCTTCCGCTTCGATTTCGACATGGGCCGCGCGGCGAGCCTTGCGCTGGTGCAGGTCGCGATCTCGGTCGCGGCGCTGCTGATCGCGGCGCGCGCCACCCTCCCGTCGAGCTTCGGCGCGGGTCATGACCGCCGCGCCACGCCGATCCCGCAGTTGTCCGGGGGGGCAGAGCGTGTGGCCTTCGATACGCTCGCGATCCTTCTGGCGGCCGTCTTCCTGCTGCTCCCCATCGGCGCGGTCTTCGCCCGTGGGCTGCCTGCGCTGGCCGAACTGCCCGAGATGATCTGGCCTGCCACGCTGACCTCGCTGGTGATCGCGCTGGCCTCGACGGTGATCACTCTTGCCATCGCCCTGCCGCTCGCGCTGGTGGCCACGCGGCAACGCTGGGCGGAGATCGCGGCGATGCTACCGATGACCGCGTCGAGCCTCGTGATGGGCACCGGCGCTTTCCTGATCGCGCGGCCCTTCGTGAACCCCACGAGCCTCGCCCTGCCGATGGTGCTGCTGACCAATGCCGCGCTGTCGGTACCTTTTGCGACTCGCATCCTGATGCCCGAAATCCGCACGCTGCAGGCCGATTACGACCGGCTCGCCGCCTCGCTCGGGCTGCGCGGCTTTGCGCGGCTGCGCCTGCTGACGGTCCCGCGCCTTGCCCGGCCGCTGGGCTTCTCGGCGGGGCTGGCTGCGGCCTTCTCGATGGGCGATCTGGGCGTCATCACGCTGTTCTCGGACGGGCAGACCCGCACCCTGCCGCTGGCGCTGTTCCAGCTCATGGGCTCTTATCGCATGGATCAGGCGGCGGGCGCTGCGAGCCTGCTCCTGATCCTCACCTTCGCGCTTTTCTGGGCGCTCGACCGCGCGGGGCATTATGCTGACCCTCGATAGACTGACCCTCACACAGGGCGATTTCCGCCTCGAGGCCGATCTGAAGATCCCTGCCGGTGCGCGCGTCGCGCTGATCGGCCCGTCCGGGGCGGGCAAGTCGACGCTGCTCGCGGCCATCGCGGGGTTCTTGTCGCCCGCAAGGGGCCGCATCCTTTGGCAGGGCGAGGACATCACCGCGACGCCGCCGGGGGAGCGCCCGCTCTCGATCCTGTTTCAGGACCAGAACCTTTTCCCGCATCTGCGGCTCGAGACCAATCTCGCGCTCGGCCTGAACCCGAAGGGCAAGATCGACGCCACCGACCGCGCCCGGATCGAGACGGCGCTGGCGCGGGTGGGCCTTGAGGGGATGGAGCGGCGCAAGCCCGGCGCGCTGTCGGGCGGGCAGCAAAGCCGCGCGGGGCTCGCGCGGACGCTGCTCCGTGGCCGTCCGATCCTGCTGCTCGACGAGCCCTTCGCGGCGCTGGGGCCCGCGCTGAAATCCGAGATGCTGGCGCTGGTGGCCGAGATCGCCCGCGAGCAGGGCACGACGGTACTGATGGTCAGCCACGATCCCGAGGATGCCCGCGCGCTTTGCCCGCAGACGGTTCTGGTGGCCGAGGGCCGCGCCCATGCGCCGCAAGAGACCGGACCGCTTCTCGACGATCCGCCGCCTGCGCTGCGGGACTATCTGGGAGAGTAGGGGCTCTGCCCCTCTTCGCTGGCGCGAATTCACCCGGGGATATTTGAACAAGCCCGAAACGGTCTGCGCTTCGGGCTTGCTGGAAATATCCCGGGGGTCCGGGGGCAGCGCCCCCGGCCTTGGGGTCAGTAGATCACGACCGAGCGGATCGACTCGCCCGCATGCATCAGATCAAACGCCTTGTTGATATCTTCGAGCGGCATCGTGTGGGTGATCATCGAGTCGATCTCGATCTTGTCGTTCATGTACCACTCGACGAATTTCGGCACATCGGTCCGACCCTTGGCGCCGCCGAACGCGGTGCCTTTCCAGGTCCGGCCCGTGACCAGCTGGAACGGGCGGGTGCCAATCTCGGCCCCCGCGGGTGCGACGCCGATGATTACCGACACGCCCCAGCCGCGATGCGAGCATTCCAGCGCGTCGCGCATCACCTGCACGTTGCCCGTGGCGTCGAAGGAATAGTCCACGCCGCCGATCTGGTCACGCTCGGTCTTGGTCAGGTTGACGATCTGCTGCACGACCGGAACGTCCGATTTCGACGGATTCACGAAATGGGTCATGCCGAACTTGCGCGCCATTTCCTCTTTCGAGTCGTTCAGGTCCACGCCGATGATCATGTCAGCACCCGCCATGCGCAGGCCCTGAATCACGTTCAGACCGATGCCGCCGAGACCGAACACGGCGGCGGTCGAGCCGATCTCGACCCCTGCGGTGTTGATCACAGCGCCGATGCCGGTGGTGACGCCGCAGCCGATATAGCAGATCTTCTCGAACGGTGCGTCGTCGCGCACCTTGGCGAGCGCGATCTCGGGCATCACCGTGTGGTTCGCGAAGGTCGAGCAGCCCATGTAGTGATAGATCGGCGTGCCATCGAGCATCTTGAAGCGCGTGGTACCGTCCGGCATCAGGCCCTGACCTTGGGTGTTGCGGATTGCGGTGCAGAGGTTCGTCTTGCCCGAGAGGCAGGACGGACATTCGCGGCATTCCGGCGTATAGAGCGGGATCACGTGATCGCCCGGCTTCAGCGTGGTGACGCCTTCACCGACCTCGAGCACGATGCCCGCGCCCTCATGCCCGAGGATCGTCGGGAAGATGCCCTCGGGGTCAGCACCCGAGCGGGTGAATTCGTCGGTGTGGCAGATGCCGGTGGCCTTGATCTCGACGAGCACTTCGCCCGCTTTCGGGCCTTCCAGCTCCACTTCCATGATTTCGAGCGGTTTTCCCGCCTCGAGCGCGACTGCGGCACGGGTTCTCATGGGCGCATACTCCTTGTATAAATTCCGCAATAGCCTGCGTTATCGGCGCGGCCAATGCAATGAAGGGTGCGACATGTTGAAACGATTTTTCGTCATGGGTTCGATGCTGGCGCTTGCGGCCTGCGATCCCGCGGGTCCGATGAGCGAGACCCCCTCGGATAGCGCCGCTCCCGCGCCTCAGGCCGAAGCGCCCGCGCCCTATGTCACCCCGCCTGTCACCCTCACCAAAGGCGGCCTGCAGGAGCGTGAGCCCGACACTTGCGGCGCGGTGAACTACACCTCGGTCCTCGGCCAGCCGGCGGCACAGATTCAGACGCTGGGGATCACTAAACCCTATCGCATCGTGGAATGGCGCGGCGTCGAGGATCAGGTCTACAACCCGCAGCGCGTCGTGTTCCGGCTCGACTCGCGCGGGAATGTCTACAACATCGATTGCGGGTGAGCCTGATGGAACGGAGCAGGGCGCGGATCGGTCTGATCGTCACACTTGGGGTCGCAGCCTTCGGGGTCGCGGCCTGCCAGCCGCACCGCATGCCGCCGCGGTCGGGGCCGCCCGCGGTTGGCGTCTGCCCGCCGCCCGGACTTGCGGCGCTCGTGGGGCGGCCTGAAACGGTGCTGGCGGGGCTCACCCTGGCGCGGCCCCATCGCATCATTCATCCGGGCGATGCGGTGACGATGGATTACGCCCCGGGGCGGGTGAATTTCGAGATCGACGAGAACGGAACGATCACGGCGGTGCGCTGCTACTAGGGCAGAGCGTGCGGCGGATCGGAAAATGAAAAGCCCCGTGTCTGACCAGGACACGAGGCTTTTCTGCAGGAGGGAAAAGCGCCCGACGATACGAACTGGGTGGGGGCTGTTTACCGCACCGTCGGGCTTTTAGCGTTTTCCGCTGATTTGAGGGTGTCGCTGAATCCCGGCAGGAAGGCGCAGGAAATCAGGCATTTTCTAGGTCATATTCCGGCGCGGCAAAGGCGTGTGCAACCTTAGCGCGGGTGGGCTTGATTTGCGCCACGCGCGATGTACCCTTTGTAAATGACGGTTCAAACGCCTTCCCCCCATCCGAACCCTTCCGGCGTGCCGGAGCAGATCGCTTTCGATCGCTCCGAGCTTGGCGTGATCCTGTCGCTTTACGGGCGCGCGGTCGCGGCGGGGGAGTGGCGTGATTACGGGATGAGTTTTCTGCGCGATGTTGCGGTCTTCTCGATCTTTCGCCGCGCCGCTGAAGTGCCGATCTACCGGATCGAGAAACGGCCCGCGCTGCGCTCGAAACAGGGGCAATATGCGGTGATCGGGCAGCAGGGCCAGGTGCTGCGGCGCGGTCACGATCTGCGCCAGGTGCTGCGGGTGCTCGAGCGCAAGCTGATCCGCGCGGTGGAGTGAGCGCGTCCCGCGCGCAACCAAGGTCTTTCTAAGCTGCCGCGCGCAATGCCATGCGCGTTGCCTCGAAGCCCCTGACTTGCTAAGCCAGCGCCGAAGGAAACCTGCGAGGCGCGCGTCCCATGTCGTTCAACACTTTCGGTCATCAGTTCCGCGTCACCACCTGGGGCGAAAGCCACGGGCCTGCGCTTGGCGCGACGGTGGACGGCTGCCCGCCCGGCATCGAGATCGACGAGGCGTTCATCCAGCAATTCCTCGACCGTCGCCGTCCGGGCCAGTCGAAGGAAACGACCCAGCGCAAGGAGCCCGACGCGGTGCGCATCCTGTCGGGTGTGTTCGAGGGCCGCACGACCGGCACGACGATCCAGCTGATGATCGAGAATACCGATCAGCGCTCGAAGGATTACGGCGAGATCGCGCGGCAGTTCCGCCCCGGTCATGCCGATATCACCTATCATCAGAAATACGGTGTCCGCGATTATCGCGGCGGCGGGCGTTCCAGCGCGCGCGAGACGGCGGCGCGTGTGGCCGCCGGGGGCGTGGCGCAGGCGGCGCTGCGCCAGTTGGTCCCCGATCTGCAGATCTACGGCTACATGGTGCAGATGGGCGCGAAACATCTGGATCGCGCGAAGTTCGACCGCGATGCGATCCTGCAAAACCCGTTCTTCCTGCCCGACGGCGAGGCTGCGGATGAATGGGCCGATTATCTCGCCGCGATCCGCAAGGGGCAGAATTCGGTGGGGGCCGCGATCGAGGTGGTGGCCGAGGGCTGCCCGGCAGGTCTGGGCGCGCCGATCTACGCCAAGATGGATACCGAGCTGGCCGCCGCGATGATGTCGATCAACGCCGTGAAAGGCGTCGAGATTGGCGAGGGCATGGCTGCTGCGGCCCTGACAGGCGTCGAGAATGCCGACGAGATGGTGATGGGCCCCGAGGGCGTCGAATATCTGTCGAACCACGCAGGCGGCATCCTTGGCGGGATCACCACCGGCCAGCCGATCACGGTGCGCTTTGCGGTGAAACCGACCTCGTCGATCTTGACGCCGCGCCGGTCGGTCAATGTCGCGGGCGAAGAGGTTGAGGTGATCACCAAGGGCCGCCACGATCCTTGCGTCGGCATCCGCGCGGTGCCGGTGGCCGAGGCGATGATGGCCTGCGTGATCCTCGATCAGTTCCTGATGGATCGGGCGCAGACCGGCGGTGTGCGCGGCGCGATCGGCTGAAGGGGGCGCTGCCCCCGTCGCCGGAGGGCGACATACTCAAGGGAAGAGGGGGCTCTGCCCCCGCTCCTGCGGAGCCCCCCGGGATATTTTGGCCAAGCCGAAGCTAGGCCGCGGTCTGCCGGTTCGCCGGTGCATTGCGCTATGACGTGACGTGCGCGACCTTGCGGGATGTGAACCGCCCGGTTTATTCTGCGGGCCCGGGTCGGTTGCCCGGGACCGGAGGGCAGATGTCACAGGCAGATCAGATCAATCGCGGGCGCAAGTTCGATCAGGTGCTCGAAGGGGCGCGGACGATCTTTCTGCGCGACGGGTTCGACGGGGCCTCGGTCGATGACATCGCCAAGGAAGCGGGCGTGTCGAAAGCCACGCTTTACAGCTATTTCCCCGACAAGCGGCTGATGTTCGTCGAGGTCGTGCGCTCGCAGCTCAAGGAGCAGACCGACAGCGCGGTCGCCACGATCGATTTCAGCGCCGCCCCCGAGGTAGTGCTGTCGCTTGCCGCCGCGCAGATCGTCGACTCGATGAACTGCAAACTCAACCAGGGGCTCTATCGGCTCTGCGTCGCCGAATCCGAGCGGTTTCCCGAACTGGGCCGCGCCTTCTACGCGGCGGGGCCGGAACTGGTGCATGAGTTGCTGATGGAGTACCTGCGCTGTGCCGGGGACCGGGGCGAGCTGGTGATCGACGATATCGATCTTGCGGCCTACCTCTTCATCGAGCTGTGCAAATCGGAACTGCACCCCAAGCTTCTGTTCGGGATTTGCGACAGCTTCACCGGCGAGCAGAAAGAGCGCGTGATCCGGGGCGCGGTCGCGATGTTCCTTGCACGCTACGCGGCGAAGGCCTGATCAGGCCAGATCGCGCACCATCCACTGATTGCCTTCACCGCGCTGCAACTGGAAGCGGCCGGTCTTGATCAGCAGATCCGACAGCTTCGCGCTGCCATAGGTGCGGGTGTCGAAATCCGGGTTGGCCTGCGTGATGAACTGGCCGAGCTGGCCCAGCGAATACCACTCCTCTTCCAGACCGATCGCTTTCATCGCGTTGACGATGATCGGGATCGCGGCTTTGGGTTCCTGCTTGCCGCCCGAAGTTTTCGGGGCGCTGGTGCCGGTCTTGCCTGAGGTGGGCTTGGCGGCGGTGTCGGTGGTGCTGTCGCCATTGCCGAGGTTCTCGACATAGATGAAGCGTTTGCAGGCCTTGCGGAAGGCTTCGGGGGTCTTCTGTTCGCCGATGCCGTAGACATCCAGCCCCTGCTCGCGGATGCGGGCGGCGAGGCGGGTGAAGTCGCTGTCCGAGGAGACCAGCACGAAGCCGTCGAACAGGTCCGAATGCAGGAAATCCATCGCCGCAATGACGAGCCCGATATCGGAGGCGTTCTTGCCCTTCGTGTTGGCGAATTGCTGATCCGCGACGAGGCCCAGTTCGGCCACGCGCTTGGCCCAGCCCGCGAGGCGCTGCGCCGACCAGTCGCCGTAGATCCGGCGCACCGAGGCTTCGCCCAGCGAGGCGATCTCTTCGAAGATCGCTTCGGCATATCCGGCAGGGACGTTATCGGCGTCGATCAGCACGCACAGGCGCGGGGCGCGGGAGGCGGGGCTGATATGGGGCAGGTCGGAAATGTCGGGCATTGTTACTCCTGTTGTCCCTTCCCAGATAGCCCGCTTGTCCGCGACATCCAAGAGCGCGGACGCTTTGCGCCGCGTCAGCGGAGGGAGAATTTCAGCGCCCCTCGGGGCCGTCATACTGGCGTTCGACCTTGGCGACACGCAGGGCGTAATGGCGATACCAGCGATCCTTGCCGAGTTGCTGCGCGAGCTGGTGCTTCGCCACCGTCTTCCACGCGATCAGAGCCGCCTCGTCGGCCCAGTAGCTGACGGTGAGGCCGAAGCCTGTTCCATCGCGTGCGCTTTCCATTCCGATATAGCCGGGCTGCTGAGCGGCTAGCGCGGCCATCTGTTCGGCCATCGCGCCATAGCCCTCATCGCTCGCGCCGGGCAGAGAGGCGAAGATCACCGCGTAATAGGGCGGGTCGGGCAGGGGCGCGAAGCCGGGGGGCGGGGTGGACATCGGGCAGCTCCAGAGAACGGAAAACGCCCCCTCGCGGGCGAGGGGGCGTTCATCAGTCTAGCAGGTCGAGCCCGGGCTTACAGGTCGAACTTCTTGCCCTTATGCGGCGCCCAGAGCTTCTTGTTGGTCAGGTAGAGCAGCGTGCTCAGCACCGCCAGCATCAGCACCGCGACGAAGCCCCAGCGCTTGCGCGATTCCAGCTTCGGCTCGGCCGTCCACATCAGGAAGGCGGACACGTCCTGAGCCATCTGTTCGACGGTGGCGGGCGTGCCGTCCTCATATTCGATGAGGTCTTCCGAGAGCGGCGGAGGCATGGCGATCCAACCACCCGGGAAGGTGTGGTTGCCGTAGAAATACGAGCCCGCCTCTTCCTTCTCTTCGCCGGTGTAACCGGTCAGGACCGAGTAGATATACTCGGGGCCGCCGATGCCGCGGAAGAACTGGTTGATGCCGAGACCGTAGGGACCGTGGAAGCCCGCACGCGCTTTCGCCATCAGCGACAGGTCCGGACCCATGCCCATGCCCGAGACGACCGGGAAGTGGTCGGTCTCTTTGCCGTCGCGCTCTTCGCCGGTTTCCTTGTCCATCACGGTGAACTCGGCGGCATAGGCGCGCACCCAGGCCGGGTCCATCATCGGGCCGCCCTGATCAGCGAGCGTGCGGAAGGCGACATAGCGCAGGCCGTGGCAGGCCGAGCAGACCTCCCGGTAGACCTGGAAGCCGCGGCGCAGCTGCTGTTGGTCGAAGGTCCCGAAGGGGCCCTCGAAGGAGAAGTCGATATCCTCGACATGGCTTTCGCCGCTTTCGGCCGCCATCGCCGGGGAGGTCAGGGCGCTTGCCCCGATCACCAGCGCCGACAGGGCAGAGATCAGAAGATGTTTCATTTGGTGTCCCTCTTCCTTACTCATTCAGCCGATTTGATGTCGTAGTGGTGGTTGAAGTCTTCCTCGATCGTCGCCGGCAGCGGTTGCGGCTTCTCGATCAGGCCAAGCAGCGGCAGGATCACGAGGAAATAGACGAACCAGTAGGTCGCGCCGATCAGCGAGATGTAGGGGTAAATCCCGTCGGTCGGCATCGCGCCCACCCACATCAGCACCATGAAGTCGATCGCCAGCAGCCAGAACCACCATTTGAACATCGGGCGGTAGGCGCCCGAGCGTACTTTCGAGGTGTCGAGCCACGGGGCCAGCGCCATCACGAGGATCGCGCCGAACATCGCGAGCACGCCGAAGAACTTCGCGTCGACGATGCCGAAGGTGATCCAGTTGACGAACATCACGGCCCAGACGTCCGAGGTGAAGGCGCGCAGGATCGCGTAGAAGGGCAGGAAGTACCATTCCGGCACGATGTGTGCGGGCGTCGCCAGCGGGTTCGCCTCGATGTAGTTGTCGGGGTGGCCGAGATAGTTCGGCATGAAGCCCACGACCGCTGCGAAGACCAGCAGGATCACGGCGAGCGCGAAGAGGTCCTTGATCACGAAATAGGGCCAGAAGGGCAGGGTGTCCTTCTCGGCTTCCGCTTTCGAGCCGGTGCGGACCGGAACGCCCGTCGGGTTGTTGTTGCCCGTGGTGTGGAAGGCCCAGATATGCACGATCACCAGCGCCGCGATCACGAAGGGCAGCAGGTAGTGCAGCGAGAAGAAGCGGTTCAGCGTCGCGTTGTCCACCGCCGGGCCGCCGAGCAGCCAAGCCTGGATCGACTCGCCGATGCCCGGGATTGCGCCGAACAGGCCGGTGATCACGGTCGCGCCCCAGAAGGACATCTGACCCCAGGGCAGAACGTAGCCCATGAACGCCGTGCCCATCATGCACAGGTAGATGATCATGCCGATGATCCAGGTGATCTCGCGGGGCGCCTTGTAGGAGCCGTAATAGAGGCCGCGGAAGATGTGGATATAGACGGCGAGGAAGAACAGCGAGGCGCCGTTCGCGTGAATGTAGCGCAGCATGTAGCCGCCATTCACGTCGCGCATGATGTGCTCGACCGAGGCGAAGGCCAGATCGACATGCGGGGTGTAATGCATCACCAGAACGATGCCGGTGACGATCTGCAGCACGAGGCAGAAGGCCAGCACGATGCCCCAGATCCACCACCAGTTCAGGTTCTTGGGGGTGGGGATCATGATCGTGTCGTAGATCAGCCCGATGATCGGAAGACGCTTATGCGTCCATTTCTCGAAGCCCGTCTTGGGCTCGTAATGGTCGTGGGGAATGCCCGACATTTAAATGCCTCCTCAGCCCAGCTTGATGGTGGTTTCATCGGTGAACTGGGCCACCGGGATATCGAGATTGCGCGGTGCGGGGCCTTTGCGGATCCGGCCGGCGGTGTCGTAATGCGACCCGTGGCAGGGGCAGAACCAGCCATGGTAGTCCCCGGAGCCGTTGCCGATCGGCACGCAGCCCAAATGGGTGCACACGCCGATCATCACCAGCCACTCGCCCGCCTCGTCGAGCGTGCGGTTCTCGTCGGTCGCTTCGGCGCCCGGCTTGTTCGCGTTCTCGGCGGAGGTGTCGACCAGATCGGCGAGCGGCACTTCACGCCCCAGTTCGATCTCTTCCTCGGTGCGGCGGCGGATGAAGACCGGCTTGCCGCGCCATTTCACCGTGAGCTGCGTGCCGGTCTCGACGCCCGAGATGTCGACATAGATCGACGAGAGCGCCTTGACGTCGGCCGAGGCATTCATCTGGTTCACCAGCGGCCAGACGGCTGCGCCGGTCACCACCGCGCCAGTGCCGGCGGTGGCGTAATAGAGGAAATCCCTCCGGGTGCCTGCGTTATTATCTGCGTGGGACACGTTGTCTCTCCTTCCCGGGCCCGCGAGGGGGCCGATAGTGACGTGCCGGGGCACGTCGCGAGGTGCCGCCAAACATGGCCGCTCTCATACCAATCACGAATTTGTCAGTCCAGAACACATTCGCCTGATTTTGCCCCGCGGGACAGTAAATTGTCGCTCTTGCAACAGATCACGCAGGGTCAATGGCCATACGCGCCGGGGAAGGCACCCTCGCGCGACAAGTTCGACGCGCAACTGCCGCTCCCGATTGGGGAAAAGCGATTCGTGGCCTTTAAAACATATAACAAATTCGCATTTTTGAAGATGATCACTCTGCATCTGGCTCGGACCGTTGGCCGAGCGGAGGGCGGGCAAGCTGGAATACGCCGCCGCCATGTCGCTCAGTCGGGCGCGAGCAGGTAGCCCAGACCGCGCACCGTCTGCAGGTAGCGCGGCTCGCGGGGGTCGCGCTCGATCTTTCGGCGCAGGCGCGTGATCTGGACGTCGACCGCCCGATCACCGCCGCCTTCCTCGCCGCTGCCGCGCTCGCGGCCCAGCTCCTCGATCAGTTCCGTGCGGCTGACCACGTCGCCCGCATGAGTCGCGAAGATGCGCATCAGCTGAACCTCGGTCGCGGTCAGCTTCACCAGCGCATCGCCATCCCACAGCTCGCCCCGCTCCTGATCGTATTTCAGCGGCCCCAGCGAGAGGTATTTCGGACCGCTCTCGGTCTCCTGCGGCACCCGGCGCAGGATCGCGTTGATCCGCAGCAGCAGCTCCTTCGGCTCGAACGGTTTCGCGAGATAGTCGTCTGCGCCCGCCTCCAGACCCTCGATCCGTTCGCGCGTCTCGCCGCGCGCCGTCAGCAGCAGGATCGGCGTCGCGATCGATCTGGCGCGCAGATCGCGGGTCAGCGACAGCCCGTCCTCGCCCGGCATCATCACATCCATCACGATCAGGCTGAATTCCAGCCCCGACAGCAGCGCGCGCGCATGGCCCGCGTCGCGCGCGGCGGTGACGAGAAAGCCGTGGCGCTGCAGAAAGCTCTTCAGCAGCGTCCGGATGCGCTCGTCATCGTCGACGATAAGGAGATGAGGGTCGGCCGAGTAGGGCATCAGTCGTCTTTCATCATTTGATAGAGCTTGTGCAAGTCGGGGCCCATCATAGCCTCCAGCACCTGCCGGAAGCCCGCCACCGCCTGCGGCCCCGCCGCGCGATAGGCAGAGCGCATCCGGCCGCGCTGCGCTTCCGACAGCGCGCGTTCCAGCGTTTCCCCTTCAGCGGTCAGATGCAAGCGCCGCTCGCGCTTGTCGCGGGTGCCGACGCGGCTTTCCACCAACCCGTCCTCGATCAGCGTGCGCAGCACCCGGTTGAGCGACTGCTTGGTCACGCCCAGAACCGCGAGCAGCGTCGTCACCGTCAGCCCCGGCTGGCGGTTGATGAAATGCAGCGCGCGGTGATGCGCGCGCCCGTAGCCGTATTCTTCGAGCAAACGGTCAGGATCGGCGGTAAAGGCGCGATAGGCGAAGAACATCGCCTCGATGCCTTTGCGCAATTGCTCGTCCGTCAGGAAAAGAAGTGTCTCGCCCCCGGGGCTTCCGCTATCTGCCATATCGTCCCTCTCTTTTGCGTGACTTTATGTCAGCCTTGTTGACTATCCAAGACTCAACTGCTACCGCAGAACAGTTTTAGCGCAACAAAGTGTCCACTTCGGACGTAAGTTGCGCAATATTCGTAAAATGGCGTGACTGCAAGGAGAGTAAGATGTCGGGCTCGTATGACGATCGTGACGGCAAGATCTGGATGGATGGACAGCTTGTGGAGTGGCGCGACGCCAATGTCCACATCCTGACTCACGCGCTGCATTACGCGTCCTCCGTCTTCGAAGGCGAGCGTTGTTACAACGGCAAGATTTTCAAAGGCGAAGAGCATTCCGCCCGCCTGCGCAAATCGGCGCAACTGCTCGACATGGAAATCCCCTATTCGGTCGAAGAGATCGAAAAGGCCAAATACGACATGCTCAAGGCCAATGGCTGGACCGACGCCTATGTGCGCGCGGTGGCCTGGCGTGGCGCGGGCGAGGATATGGGCGTCTCGGCGCGCAAGAATCCCGTGCGTCTCGCCGTCGCTGGCTGGGAATGGGGCAATTACTACGGCGATGCGAAGATGCAGGGCGCCAAGCTCGACATCGCGAAATGGCGTCGCCCCGATCCGCGCACGATCCCGGCTGAAGCGAAGGCCGCCGGTCTCTACATGATCTGCACCATGTCCAAGCACGCCGCCGAAGATCGCGGCTATTCGGATGCGCTGTTCATGGATTGGCGCGGCTACGTGGCCGAGGCGACCGGTGCGAACATCTTCTTCGTGAAGGACGGTGAGGTTCACACGCCCAAGGCCGACGTGTTCCTCAACGGGATCACCCGTCAGACCGTGATCGGCCTGCTGAAAGAAAAGGGCATCACCGTCCACGAGCGCCTGATCGAGCCGACCGAACTGGCCGAGTTCGAGCAGTGCTGGCTCACCGGCACCGCCGCCGAAGTGACGCCCGTCAGCCAGATCCGCGACTTCAACTTCGAGGTCGGCGCGCTGACCCGCGACATCGCCGAGACCTACGAGAAACTCGTGCGCGCCTGATCCGCGCTTCAGCCGAGAAAACAGAAGGGCGTGCCCCCCGGCACGCCCTTTCGCGTTTTCATAGCGCTCAAGCGTAAGTCAGATGGTCAGGTGGCTTCGGCCCGCTCGATCCGCAGGAACTGTTTCATCCGCGCGCCGTGGTCGGGCCGCCCGCGTTTGCTGAGCTCCTTGATCACCGGGTGGATGCCTTCGCGCCGTTGCAATTCGAGAAACCGCTTCACGCGCGGTCCTTCTGCCTTGAGTACGGCGCGGTCGATGATGTGACGGGACATATCTTCCTCCTCTCGTCATCGCCTCTGATAGCGGGACTATAGCACGGTTCGACTGAGTCGTGACGCAGGGGCAGGCAGGTTTTTTGTCGCAGGCGGATCGGCGCTCAGCCTTGGGGCGTCGCGGCCTTGCGCGCGCGCTTGCGCTCCAGCCCCAGCCAATGCTCGCGCAGGATGATCGCGATGCCGGCCGCGATGATGAGCGCGGCCCCGGCGAGGGTCGCGTGGGTCGGTACTTCCGAGAAGATGGTATAGCCGATCACCAGCGCCAGCAGCATCGAGGCGTAGTCGAACGGCGCCACCAGCGAGGCATCGGCGAAGCGATAGGCCGAGGTCAGCATGATCTGCCCGGTGCCGCCGATCAGCCCTGCGAGGATCAGAAGCGTCGCCTCCCACGCGGTCGGCACGACCCAACCGAAGGGCAGGGAGGCGAGCGAGAGCACCGAGGCGGTGCAGGAGAACCAGAAGACGATCGCTGAGGTGCGCTCCGTCCCGACCATGCGGCGGATCTGGATCTGCGCCAGCGCCGCGCAGGTTGCGCCCGCCAGCGCCATCCCCGCGCCAAGCGCCTCCGCGCCGCCTTCCGGCCCGCTGCCGCCCAGCCGGGGCCAGAGCACGATCAGAACGCCCACCATCCCCAACCCGACCGCCGAGAAGCGGAAGATCCGAACCGTCTCGCCCAGCAAAAGCGCCGCGAAGACGACCGTCAGCAGGGGGGCCGCATAGCCCAGAGCGGTCGCCTCGGGCAGCGGCAGGAAGGCAAGCGCTGCGAAACTCAGCGCCATCGCGGTGGTTCCCACGACGCCGCGCATGACGTGGTTGATCGGTTTCTCCACCCGCAACCCGCCCTGCAACTCACCGCGCCACAGCAGCCACAGCAGGATCGGCACGATGCCGAAGAAGGAGCGAAAGAACACCGCCTCGCCCGGCGGCACCCGGTCGGAGACCGATTTGATCAGCGCCTGCATGATGACGAAGCCCGTGACCGTGCCGAGCTTCAGCGCGATCCCAAGGAGTGGGCGAGGGGTCTGGGTGGTAACCGGTGTCATGACCGCGATCAGATAGGCCATGCGCGGGGCGCGGCAATCGTTTTCATCGCGATACCTGCCCGAGCTGGTCGAGTGCCCATCGCGCGGCCTCGGCCACCACCGGATCGGGATCGTCCAGATGCGGGCGCGCGGCCTCGGTCAGCGCCGGATCGCCAGAGTTCCCGATCGCGTAGAGCACGTTGCGCAGGAAGCGGTCGCGCCCGATCCGCTTGATTGGCGAGCCCGAGAACCGCGCCCGGAACCCCGCATCGTCGAGCGCGGCCAGTTCCGCGAGCGGCGGCGCGCCGACGCCGCCGTGATAGCGCGCCTCGCGCGCCTCTGCGGCGAATTTGTTCCACGGGCAAACGGCCAGACAATCGTCGCAGCCATAGATGCGGTTGCCCATCTTGGCGCGCAGCTCCTCGTCGATCGGCCCCTTATGCTCGATCGTCAGATAGGAGATGCAGCGCCGCGCATCGAGTTGGTAGGGCGCGGGAAAGGCCTCGGTCGGGCAGATGTCGAGGCAGGCCGTGCACGACCCGCAATGGCTGATCTCCGGCGCGTCGGGCGGCAGCTCTACCGTGGTGAAGATCGCGCCGAGGAAGAACCAGCTGCCCAGATCGCGCGCCAGAAGGTTCGTGTGCTTGCCCTGCCAGCCTAGCCCCGAGGCCTCGCCCAAGGGCTTTTCCATCACCGGGGCGGTGTCGACGAAGACCTTGATCTCTTCGCCTTCGGGGGCCTGCTCCAGCAACCAGCGCCCGACGCGCTTGAGCCGCTTCTTCACCAGATCATGGTAATCCTTGCCCTGCGCATAGGCCGAGATCACACCGTGATCGCGCGCCTTCAGCAGGTCCAGCGGGTCGTAATCGGGCGTGTAGGTCTCGGCCAGCATCACCACCGAGCGCGCCTCGGACCACAGCGCCGCCGGATCGCCGCGCCAGCCCATGCGCTCCTCCATCCAACCCATCTGGCCATGCATCCCCGCGCCCACGAAGGCGGCCAGCCGCTCGGCTGCCTGCGGGATCGCGTCGGGCGTGGTGATGCGCGCCTTCGAGAAACCCTCGGCAAGGGCCGTCTCTATCAACCGCGCTTTCAACTCCGCACTCATGGCTTCGCCTTGGTCCAAATATCCCGGGGGGGCCGCGCCGCAGGCCGGCGGGGGCAGAGCCCCCTCGGCGCGAGACGGATGCGGCCCGCATCGCATCGTCGCCGTATCCTTTCGGAGCCGGGCGGGCAAGACAAGGGGCGGGGGCGGCGCGCGTCAGCTGGCGAAATGCGCCTCCGCGTAAGCCGCGACCGCGCGGGCTGCGTCGGAAAGCGGCGCGGTCAGTGCCACGTAGCCGTCGGGCCGCACCAGCACCGCCGCGCCGTCGTGGCCGAAGATCTGCGCGAACGCCTCCGCGTGGTCGGGGACGGGGCGTAGTTTCAGGCTTTTGGCAAAGCGGCTCTGCGGGGCGGGGCCATCCCCCGCGCAGAGCAGGACGAACCCCGACGGATCGACCAGATCCTGCGCGTGGGCCGGATGCCATGCCTCATCGCGGGCCACCTCCAACGGTGGATCGGGAAGGCGTGCGCCCGGTGCGATGGTGCCGCGCGCATGCGGGCCGTCGGAAAGCGTTCCGCCCTCATAGCCGATCGCGATCTGCCCCATCCGGGCCGCGACTTTCTCCTGAACGAGATCGCGGCTGCCGAGATAGGGGCTGATATGGTCGATCAGCATCCGGCGCACCGGCGAGGTCGAGGCCATATTGGCGGTCAGCGCCTCGGTTCCGTGCAGCAGGTCGCGGATCACCGGCAGGCGCTCGGCCTCATAGCTGTCGAGCAGGCTGTCGAGCGCCGTACCCGCAATCACCCGCGCGAGTTTCCAGCCGAGGTTCATCATGTCCTGCATGCCGGTGTTCATTCCCTGACCGCCCGCGGGCGAGTGGATATGCGCGGCATCGCCGCCCAGCAGGAAACGCCCCACGCGCAGCGTTCCGACCATCCGGCTATTGATCGCGAAGCGCGAGGACCACGTCAGGTCGTGCAGCGTCGCAGGCAGATGGGCGCGGGCATCGAAGACCTGCTGCAGCGTTGCAAGATCGGGTTGTTCGCTGCCCGCGACATCGGAGGCGATCAGACGGAAACGTCCGCCGCCTAAGGGGAACATGCCCAGAAAGCCGTCGCTGGAAGAGAAGACATGCAGCTCCTCGGGGGCGAGCGCGCCGCTGACTATCTGGTCGCCCAGCACGAAGCCCTGACCCACGGATTTTCCCTCGAAGGGCAGATTGAGCGTGCGGCGGATCAGGCTATGCGCCCCGCCGCTGGCGATTACCCAATCGGGGCGCAGCCCTTCGAGCGTGTGGTCCGGGCCGCGCAGCACCGCCATGGGCCGCGCCTGCGCATCATGGCCCTCGCGGGCGATCGCGACGAGTTCGGTGTCCCATTCCGTTTCCACTCCGAGGGCTGCGCAAGCCTCGCGGAGCACGGCCTCGGTTTCGACCTGCGAGACGAAAAGGATATAGGGGAAGCGGCTCTCGAGATGGGCGAAGTCGAGCCGGAAGAGCGGGGCGCCTTCGCCATAAAACTGCGCGATCCGGGTCTGCACGCCGCGCGCGACAAGGGTGTCCGCCAGGCCGCGCTGCGCCAGCATCTCCAGCGTGCGGGCCTGAACCGCGATCGCGCGCGAGGTGGTCGCGGGGCTTGCGGATCGCTCGATCAGGCGGACGGGCACGCCTTGGCGGGCCAGTTCGTAAGCGGCGGTGAGACCGGTCGGGCCGGCCCCCACGATCAGCACGGGATGGGGCATGGCAGTCCTCGCTTTGCAGTCCGGGCCAAGCTCCGGATCGGCTTGGGCCTGTTCCTGAGGTAGCGAAGCGAATGATTAAATCAATTGTTTTAATTTTGCAGGGCGCGCACCTTTGCGTGAGCCAAGTTCGCGAAGGACCAAATAAAAGCGCCGCCCGAACGGGTCGGACGGCGCGGTGTGAGACTGGCGGTGTCGGATGGAGGCGCGGGGCGCGTTCAGAAATCCAGCTCCGCATATTGCGACGCGGGCGGCATGCCGGGCAGTTGATCGGCCAGAAGCGAGCGGAAGGCCGGGCGCGACTTGATCTTCGCATACCAGTCTTTCACGGCCTCCTGCCGGTTCCAGTCGACGTCGGAGATATAGTCGAGGCAGCTCAGATGGGCGGCCGCCGAGAAATCCGCGAGCGTCATTACGTCGCCCGCAAGCCAGCGGCGCTGTTCCAGCAGCCAGCCCATGTAATCGAGGTGATACTTGATCGCGGACAGGCCCGCCTTCACGGTCTTGCTGTCCGGATAACCTTCCTTGCGGACCTTCTTCCAGACCCGCTCGCCCATGATCCGCGCGGTGACCTCGGAATTGAACTTGTCGTCGAACCACGCACATAGGCGGCGCACCTCGTAGCGCGCGGCGGGATCGCGCGGCATCAGCGGTGCGTCGGTATGGGTCTCGTCGATATATTCGCAGATCGCCTGGCTCTCGGCCATCATCATGCCGTCCATCTTCAGTACCGGAACCTTGCCCGCCGGGTTGCGGCGCAGGAAATCGGGCTGCTGTTCCCAGTAGCGTTCCTCGACGAGTTCGACCTCGAGTTTCTTCTCGGCCAGCGTGAGGCGGACCTTGCGGCAGAACGGGGAGAGGGCGACATGATAGAGGCGGATCATCGGGGCGACGCTCGCAATTCTCGTTGGGGGATTTGAAGAACTGATAACGGCGGGCGCGGGCGGGTTCAATGGCGACAAACCCGCCGATGGCGCTCCCTTGCCGGAAGGTGATCGGGACGGCACAGGTCGGATGCCTCCGGCGGGGATATTTTTACCAAGCCGAAAGGGGCGCGGGGACTAGGCTTTCGGTTTGCGTGTGCGCTTTGGTTTGGGCGCGGGCAGGGAGGTCTCGATCACGCTGAGAAGACCTGCGAGCCACTCCGTGTCTTGCCAGAGGTCCGGGTCGATCTGCCAGTGATCCTTGGCGCGCGGATAGGGTTTGCCTGTGACGGGCGCGTGGCCGCTGTCTTCAAGGTAGCGCGTGGCCTCGGGCAATTGCCGCACGAACAGCGTGTCGTCGCACAGAAGCGCCACCGTCTTGCCGCCCATATAGACCGCGTATTCGCCGAACATCGGCCGGGTCGCGATCCGGTCTCCGAGACAGTCGCGCAGCAGCGCCTCCGTCTCGGGCCGGGTGCCCATCAGAAGCTTTTGCGGGCGCGCAGCGCCGCCTGAATCGTGCCGTCGTCGAGATAGTCCAGCTCGCCCCCGATCGGCACGCCTTGGGCAAGGCTGGTCACTGCGATGCCGCGTCCTTCGAGCGCCTCGGCGATGTAATGGGCGGTGGTCTGGCCCTCGACGGTGGCGTTGAGCGCGAGGATCACCTCGGTGATGCCTTCCTCGGTGGCGCGTTCGAGAAGGTCGGGGATGCGCAGGTCTTCGGGGCCGATCGCATCGAGTGCAGACAGCGTGCCGCCAAGGACGTGGTAGCGGCCCTTGAAGGCGTGGCCGCGCTCCATCGCCCAGAGGTCGGCCACATCCTCGATCACGCAGATCTCGCCGGTGGCGCGTTTGGGGTCTTCGCAGATGTCGCAGATCGGCGCGGTGGAGATATTGCCGCAGCGCTGACATTCGCGCGCGGTGCGGGCCACTTGCGCCATCGCCTCGGCCAAGGGGCCCATCAGCTGCGCGCGTTTCGAGATCAGATGCAGCACCGCGCGCCGGGCGGAGCGGGGGCCAAGCCCCGGCAGCCGCGCCATCAGGGCGATCAGCGCCTCTATCTCGTCGCGCGCGCCGCTCATCGGATCAGACCGGCAGGTCCATGTTCTCGGGCAGGCCCAATTCGCGCAGAAGGCGCTTCTGCTCTTCCTGCTCGCGGAACTTGGCCTTTTCCTGCGTGTCCTTGATCGCGGCGAGGATCAGGTCTTCGACGACTTCCTGCTCGGAGGCCTGCAGGATCGAGGGGTCGATGGAGAGCCCGGTCAATTCGCCCTTCGCGGTGGCGCGGGCCTGCACGAGACCGGCCCCGGCCTCGCCGGTGACGACGATGGATTTGAGCTCTTCCTGGAGCTCGCCCATCTTCTCCTGCATTTCCTTGGCGGCCTTCATCATCTTGGCCATGTCGCCCATGGCGCCCAATCCCTTGAACATCGCTTTCTCCGTCACGTTTGGCTTGAGTGAGAGATACGCATCGCTGCGCGAAGGGACAAGGGACAAGGCGGGAAAACGGCGCGGCAGGGCGGCGCGTGCGATTGCGCCGGGCCGCCCTTGGCGTGGCTCAGCCTTCCTCGAAGGGGTCCCATTCGTCTTCGACCTCGGCCAGCGCCTCGGCCTCGATCGCGGCGGTATCTTCCTCGGGCAGGATTTCGATCTTCGCGCCGGGGAAGCGGGCGAAGATCTCCGCCACCAGCGGGTTCTTCATCGCCTCGGCTTCGGCCTTCGCCATTTCCTCGGCCTTCACCTCGGCAATCGTGGGCGCGCCGCCTTCGGAGACGACCGAGACGCCCCAGCGCGCGCCGGTCCAGCCCTGCAGCCGTGCCGATAGCGTCGCCGCGAGATCGCGCGAGGCCTGCGGGGTCGGCTCGAACTCGATCCGACCGGGGCGGTAATTCACGAGGCGCAGATTGCTCTCGACCTCCAGCAGCAGGGTCATGTCGCGCATTCGGGCGATCAGGTCGACCACGTCGTCGAAGCTCGCGAAACGGGCGAGCGCGTCGGCCATCGGATCGTGCTGCGGGGCAGGGGCCGCCGCAGCCACGGCCCCACCACCGGCACGCCGGGCGCGCAGGGTTGCGCCATGCACCGGCCCGGTCGAGGGCGCGGGGCCCCGGCCTGCGGCCTGGGTCTGGGTGTTGCCCTGCTGGATCTTCTTGATCAGCGTTTCCGGGTCGGGCAGGTCGGCGACATGGGTCATGCGGATCACGGCCATCTCGGTCGCCATCATCGCATTGGGCGCGCTCGCGACTTCCTCGAGCGCTTTGAGCAGCATCTGCCAGAGCCGCGAGAGCACCCGCATCGGCAGCGCGGCCGCCATTTCCTGACCGCGATTGCGTTCCTCGGGGGGGACGGTCGGGTCTTCGGCGGCTTCGGGCGTGACCTTGATGACGGAGACCCAATGCGTGATCTCGGCCAGATCGCGCATGATCGCCATCGGATCGGCGCCATCGGCATATTGCGCGGCAAGTTCGGTCAGCGCCTCGGCGGCCTGACCGTGCAGGATCATGTCGAAGAGATCGAGCACGCGGGCGCGGTCGGCCAGACCCAGCATCGCGCGGACCTGTTCCGCGGTGGTCTCGCCTGCGCCATGCGCGATCGCCTGATCGAGCAGCGAGGTCGCATCGCGGGCGGACCCTTCGGCGGCGCGGGTGATCAGCGCGAGCGCATCGTCGGCGATCTCGGCGCCTTCCGCATCGGCGATCCGGCGCAGCAGCGCGATCATTTCCTCGGGCTCGATCCGGCGCAGGTCGAAGCGCTGGCAGCGCGAGAGCACGGTGACGGGCACCTTGCGGATTTCGGTGGTCGCGAAGATGAACTTCACATGGGCGGGCGGTTCCTCGAGCGTCTTCAGGAGCGCGTTGAAAGCGCTCGTCGACAGCATGTGAACCTCATCGATGATGTAGACCTTGTAGCGTGCCGAGGCCGCCCGGTAATGCACGCTCTCGATGATCTCGCGGATGTCGCCCACACCGGTGCGCGAGGCGGCGTCCATCTCCATCACGTCGACATGGCGGCCTTCCATGATCGCGCGGCAATGCTCGCACTCGCCGCACGGGTCGGTCGTGGGGGTGCCGTTGCCGTCGGGGCCGATACAGTTGAGCCCTTTGGCGATGATCCGCGCCGTGGTGGTTTTCCCGGTGCCGCGAATCCCCGTCATGATGAAAGCCTGCGCGATCCGGTCGGCCGCGAAGGCATTCTTGAGGGTGCGCACCATCGGCGCCTGTCCGATCAGGTCGGCGAAGGTCTCGGGACGGTACTTGCGGGCGAGAACCTGATATTGGGTGTCGGTCATCGAAGCTCCGGTGTCATAGGCAGCCGTCAGACTAGGCCCCCGGGGCGTCGGCGTCCACCCGGCTCATTCCCATTCCATCTGGCTGAACACCGCCTGCGCGTTGCGTTTGGCGAGCGTGTCGAAATCCTCGAGATATTCGAACTGTGACTGGTCGACATTGACCGAGCCGATGATGTCGCCGCCCTCGTCGATATAATCGGCCATCTGGCTGCGCAGATTGGTCAGATAATCGTAGGTGTCGCGGGTCGCGGTAGCGAGATCGGTGGCGGGGCCGTGGCCCGGAACGACATGGGCGGGCTCATAGGCGGCCATCGCCTCGAAGGCCTCGACCCAGCCGATCGAGGAGGACATGTCGAGCACGCCGAGAATACGGCCCACGAAGACGATATCGCCGGTGAACATCACTTTCTCCGCTGGCAGCCAGACGAAGCTGTCGCCGGGCGTGTGGGCGGGGCCGGGATGGGTGATCTCGATCTCGCGCCCGCCGAGGGTGAGCGTGTAGCTCTCGTCGAAGGTCGTGTCGGCATAGACGGGGTCTGTGCCTGCGAGCGCCTCGTTGCCGACCAGCGCATCCAGCATCGTCAACTCCAGCGACGCGCGGGCCTTCTGGTCAGCGAGCGCATCTTCCGAGGTGATGATCTCGGCGTCATGCTCTTTCCAGTAGCCATTGCCGAGCCAGCGGTGATCCTGCCCGCCGGTGTCGATCACATATTTCACCGGCTGGTCGGTGAGGGTGCCGATCACTTCGTCGAGCGCCGCCGCCCCCTTATAGGTGCCGCCCGCATCGACGAGCACCGCGCCCTCATCGGTGACGATCAGCCCGAAGGTCGCGTTATTGCCGAGGTTCTCGGCATCGCGCTGCCCGAAGGGGCCCTCGATCGCGTAGGTGTTCGGCGCGACTTCGACGGTTTTGAGCGTGCCCGCGAAGAGCGGCACAGGAAGAATGGCCAGAGCGGCCAGAGCGAAACGAAACATGGTGAAACCTCCCTTTTGACGGGAAGCTTAACGTGATGATGTCATCTCACAACCGGGCATGGTGACGCGGCGGGAAAACACAAGCGAGTTTGTAGGGGTAGGGTGAGAGGCTGGACAGCGACCCAAGCGGGGCTCGTTGCGGCTGCTTCCTTCCGGACCTGACCGGGTTGGCGAGGCGCTCGCCCGCGCCAACCTCTCGAGGGGCGATATAGGAAACCCGGATCAGATTCGCAAGCGTTGTGCGGGAAGAGGTTGAAGGAGAGGGGGCGCTGCACCCTCGGCGCGTCCGCGCCTCACCCCCGGGATATTTTAGCCAAGCCGAAAATGGGCCGATTTGCGCGGCCCGGCTTTACTCAGGCTGGAAGCCGTGGATCAACTGGCGCAGGCCGATCAGCCCGCCGATCACGATCGAGGCCAGCGTGACCGGTGCGGAGAAGGAGAGCACGGCCATCGCGCTCACCCCCTGGCCGATCGAGCAGCCGACCGCGATCGTGCCGCCGATACCCATCAGGGCCGCGCCGCTGACCTGACGGCCCAGTTCGCGCGGATCTTCGCAGGCTTCCCATTTGAAGAGGCCGCGAATGGCCGAGCCGAGGAAGGCCCCGCCCAGCACGCCTGCGACGAGACCCACGGAGAAGGTGAGGCCGCCTGCCGTGGAGGTCATGAAATAGAGGATCGTGCGCCCGAGCGGTGCGGTGAAGGACGGCGCCTCGACGCCGGTTTCGCCCATGCTCTCGGTGAAGAGATAGGAGGTGCCGACGTAGCACCAGACCACCGCGAGACCCGCGGCCACGCCCCAGGCGAGGCGGCGTTTGTCCGCGCGCAGCGGCTGATAGCTCAGCGCCCAGGCAAGGAAGCCGGCGGCGACGGGCAGGGCGAAGACCAAGGGCGACAGCCCGGTCCGCGCCGAGAGCCAATGCGCGATGCCCTGCGGAGTATCGGCGGCCTGCTGGTCGAAGATCAGAAGGCGCAGATGGGCGAGGGGGCCGGACAGCGTCACGAAGGCGAAGATGCCCATCACCACGACCACGACCATCGCGCGCAGATCGCCGCCGCCGAAACGCACCAGCGCACCGAAGCCGCAATTGCCGGCGAGCGCCATGCCATAGCCGAAGACGAGCCCGCCCACGATCGAGGCGAGCGGCGACCATTTGATCGTGTGATAGAAGC
Organism: Thioclava sp. ISO4; assembly: GCF_058105145.1. Classification (NCBI taxonomy): domain Bacteria; kingdom Pseudomonadati; phylum Pseudomonadota; class Alphaproteobacteria; order Rhodobacterales; family Paracoccaceae; genus Thioclava; species Thioclava sp. ISO4. The sequence continues at coordinate 3,306,795 of NZ_CM176571.1, read as the reverse complement.
TGCGGGTGATGTCCGCATAGCCCAGGGCCTCGGCCACGAAGGCGCCGGTGATCGCCACGCCCAGCACGATCCCCCAGAGACGCAGGCGTCTCTGGTCGTCGCCATAGGCCGCGCTTTCGAGCGCGCCGAGGGTGCAGAAATCGCCAAGGCGCGCGGCGAGGCCGAGAATGATGCCGCCGATCGCCCCGACCATGGCTGCCAAGGCACCCATCGGAATCTGTTCCATTGCCCTTCTCCCTCCCGGATCACCCAGCGTCCGGTCTGATGGCGCACCGCGTTCAGTCGGTGGCGCAGAACATCTCGTAAATCGTCTCGACGAGGCGACGCGCACGCGGATCCGAGAGCGTGTAGTAGATCGCCTTGCCTTCGCGGCGTGCGCTGACGAGCCCCTCGAGACGCAGCCGCGCCAATTGCTGGCTCACCGCGGCCTGGCGCGATTCCAGCAGGTTTTCCAGCTCGGTCACCGATTTCTCGCCCGAACTCAGATGGCACAGAATCATCAGCCGCCCCTCATGGGCGAGCGCCTTCATGAGGTTGGAGGCGTCTTGCGCGCGATCGAGTAGCTCTTCTGCATCCATGCGGGAACATCTCGACTCGGCCGTGGCAGAGGCAAGCTTTTCGGCATGACCGTCAGGCACCAGATGCCGCACCGCATCGTCCTTCCTTGGAAGCCGCACAGAGTGCGACCGTATTGATCGAATGACTCAGGCTTTAGCATGTCGATTCGCTGGAACAAAGCCCGAGAGCGCAAAAACCCGCCAAAAGCGAGACAAAAGCGCGCAGGTCAAACCTCAGTTCGATGGGGTCTGATATGTCGCGCCATTCTTTTTCAGGGCCTGATCGAGCAGGCCCCAGAAGAAATCTTCGCTCGCATAGCCTTCGATGCGGGCGACTTCGACCCCGTCCTGCAGCAGGATGAAGGTCGGTGTGAAAAGCGGTTTGCCCCCGGTGATCGTGATGTCATCGGGGAAGGGTTTGTGCAGATCGACCCGCTGCAGCGGCGCAGTCTTGCCCTCGGGCGTCTTCGGATAGATAGGCGCAAGGTCGTTGTTCCACATCCGGCAATAGATGCAGCCGACCTGCTCGACCATCAGGAGCCGGAATTCGCTGTCGGCTATCGCCTCGCTGGTCTCGGCCTCGGAGGTGGCGGCGACCGTCGTGTCGGCGGCTTGCGATGCGGTATCGGCGCGCGCGACATCGCCCGTCGCGCCCAGCGTGATCGCCAGCGCCGCAGTCATCGAAATCGTATGCCACACAATGCGGAACATTGACGGACCCCTTTTTACATATAAAGATCGTAATGTGTTTGACGGGCCCCTTCAAGGACGGTTGGGAGACCGAGGCCATATAGGCTAGGGCGCGTCACGAGGGAGGAAACAGTGCCGATCGATATTACCTATGGCGGGGCGTTTTTTGCTGGCCTGCTGTCTTTTCTGACGCCGTGCATTCTGCCGATGGTGCCATTCTACCTGTCCTATATGGCCGGGCTGTCGATGTCCGAGCTGCGTGGCGACGGCAAGATCGCGCCGGGCGCGCAGGCGCGCATGGTGGCCTCTTCGGTGGCCTTTGCGCTGGGCGTGACCACGATTTTCGTGCTGATGGGGATGGGGGCGACCGCGCTGGGGGCTGCATTCCGCGAATGGATGGGGCCGCTGAGCTGGGTGGCCGCGGCGATCCTGCTGGTCTTCGGTCTGCATTTCCTCGGCGTGATCCGCATCCCGTTTCTCTATCGCGAGGCGCGGATGGAGGCGAAGACCGATCCCACGACCTTCCTCGGCGCCTATGTGATGGGGCTCGCGTTCGGCTTCGGCTGGACGCCCTGTGTCGGCCCCGCGCTTGCGGCGATCCTGATGGTGGCGTCGGGCATGGGGGATATCTCCAAAGGCGGGCTGCTGCTCTTTGCCTATGGGATCGGGATGACCTTGCCTTTCATCATCGCGGCCTTCTTCACGCGGCCTTTCCTCGCCTTCATGGCGAAGCATCGCGCGAAGCTCGGCTATGTCGAGAAGGCGATGGGGGTTATGCTGATCCTGTTCGCGGTTCTCATCGTGACCGGGGGGCTGCGCTACATTGGTGAGTTTCTGATCGACGTCATGCCGAGTGGGAGTCTCGGCTGACCGTCTGTTTCTAGGGAGAACGATCATGCGTCATTTTCTGACTGCCGCTTTCACCGCCGCGATGCTGGCCCTGCCGGTCCATGCGGCCGAGATGGGCGATGACGGGCTGCACAAGGAGCCGTGGTTCCACGACACGTTCAAGGACATGTCGGACGATCTCGCCACCGCCAATGACGAGGGCAAGCGCTTCATGGTCATCTGGGAGCAGCGCGGCTGCATCTACTGCAAGAAGATGCATGAGGAGGTCTTCTCCGACCCCGAGATCGCGCAATACATCACCGACAACTACTACGTCGTGCAGATGAACCTCTTCGGCGATGTCGAAGTGACCGATTTCGACGGCGAGGCTTTGCCCGAAAAAGAGATGGCGATGAAGTGGGGCGTGATGTTCACGCCGACCATGATGTTCTTCCCCGAGGAAGCCACCGACCAGCCCGCCAACAAGCAGGCCGTGGCGCAGATGCCGGGGGCTTTCGGGAAGGGCACGACGATGGCTCTGTTCGAGTGGGTAAAGACTCACGGCTATGAGAGCGGACAGAACTTTCAGAAGTACGTTGCCGAGAAAGTTATGGCGAAGTGAGCGCTCTCTCGGTGATTCTGACAGAGTCGTGATCGTTTGCTTGCCAGTGCAGCATTCGTGCTGCGCCCGCGAATGTTTCTGATTTTGCTAAAAAAATCTTGGGTATACGGCTGTATGCTTCGATATATCCGAGTGAACATATTGGAAAATATGCGATTTTTTGAATTTATCCATTGCACCACTGTAGCGCGCTCGCTTAAAAGTGAGTCAGGGAGAGAATTTGGGAGGACTTCTATGAAACGCCACGTTGCGTGGGCCGCAATGGCCGTCACCTTCGCAGCCAGCGCCGCGATCGCAGAAACCGCGCCGATGGATGTCAAATTCACCGATGTGGGCGCGGTGGCCGAGTCGCTGACCGGCCAGCCGGGCGATGCAGCTAAAGGCGCAGAAGTCGCGGCGACCAAGTCGCTGGGCAACTGCGTGGCCTGCCATAAGGTCTCGGCGCTCGACGCGTCGTTCCAAGGCAATGTCGGCCCGGAACTGAACGGTGCCGGTGACCGCTGGGACGAGTCGCAGCTGCGCGGCATCGTCGTCGATGCCAAGCACACGTTCGAGGGCACGGTAATGCCGGCGATGTATAAAACCGGTCCCTTCATTCGCCCCGGCGATGGTTACACCGGCAAGGCTGCGCCTGCCGATCTGCCGCCGATTTTGAATGCACAACAGGTTGAGGATGTGGTCGCTTTCTTGATGACCCTCAAGGACGAGTGACCCTCTGAACGACAAACCCGAGAGGAGAAGATACAAAATGACCATGACCAGACGTGACGCGCTGGCGCTGGCGATGGGCGGTGTTGCCGCTTCCATGCTGCCGCTGCCCGCGCTGGCCGATACCGGCGCTGACGCGATCGCGAAGTTCACCGGTGGCGCTGAAGCCGCAATGGGTGACGGCGTCACCCTGACCGCGCCGGAAATCGCCGAGAACGGGAACACCGTTCCGATCTCCGTGGATGCGCCCGGCGCAACCGAGATCGCGGTCTTCGCGACCGGCAACCCGACGCCCGACGTCGTGACCTTCAAGTTCGGTCCGATGGCTGGCTCGCAGATGGCTTCGACCCGCATTCGCCTCTCGAAGACTCAGGACGTGATCGCTGTCGCCAAGATGGCGGACGGTAGCTTCGTCCAGGCGAAATCGACCGTGAAGGTCACCATCGGCGGCTGCGGCGGCTAAATTCGGTATCTGAGGAGACAAGACCATGAAAGGCGTGAGACCCCGCGTAAAAGTGCCGAAAACCGCTTCGGCCGGTGACACGATCACCATCAAAACCCTGATCTCGCACCCGATGGAATCGGGCCAGCGCAAGGATAAAGACGGCAACGTCATCCCGCGCGAGATCATCAATCGCTTCACCTGCGACTTCAACGGTGAGAACGTCGTCGACGTGACTCTCGAGCCGGCGATCTCGACCAATCCCTATATCGAGTTCGAGGCGAAAGTCCCGGAATCCGGTGAGTTCAAGTTCACCTGGTACGATGACGACGGCTCGACCTACGAAGACAGCAAAAAGATCGAAGTGAGCTGATCGGCCGTTAAGGCTAGCGGCGCGTGAGGGAGCGCGCCGCCTCACCAAAAACAGAGAACCGCGCCTGTTTGGGGAGATCGATGGGCGCGGGGCACACCCAGGGAGGACACAGAATATGACGTTGCGCACCAGCCGCACCATCCTTGCCGCCACTGCAGCCTTCGCGCTCAGCACTGCGGCGCTGCACGCCGAAATGGCGGATGACGAGCTCGTCATCAACGGCGACACCCCGATCACGGTGAAGGCGCCCGCCGCCCCTCACCTCGAAGGGCACCTCGACGAGGTCTATTCCGGCTGGCTCTTCCGTACGGATGAGACCCGCGCGATGGAACAGGACGACTTCGACAACCCGATCATGATCTTTGCCGAGCAAGGCCAGGAAGCCTGGTCGACCGCTGACGGTTCCGAGGGCAAATCCTGCGCGGATTGCCACGGCGATATCAGCGAAGGCATGAAAGGCGTCCGCGCCGAGATGCCGAAGCTGAACGAAGCCGGCAAGCTGTGGTCGATGGAAGATTTCATCAACGACTGCCGCACCAACCGCATGGGCGCCGAAGCCTGGGGCTGGGACAGCGGTTCGATGAAGAACATGACCGCCGCAATCGCGGTCGAGTCGCGTGGTATGCCGGTCGCGGTCAAGATCGATGGCGACGCCAAGCCTTTCTGGGAGAAGGGCAAGGAGATGTACTACACCCGCTACGGTCAGCTCGAGCTGTCCTGCGCGTCGTGCCACGAAGAGAACTACGGCAACTACATCCGCGCTGACCACCTCAGCCAGGGCCAGATCCAGGGCTTCCCGACCTACCGTCTGAAGAACGCGGGCGTGGTTTCGATCCACAACCGCTTCAAGGGCTGTATCCGCGACACGCGCGCGGAAACCTATAGCCCGGGTTCGGACGAGTTCCGCAATCTTGAGCTCTACGTCGCCTCGCGCGGCCTGGGTCTCGACATCGAGGGCGGCGGCGTCCGTCCCTGACCTTTGACTTGATGCGCGGGGCAGGGGCCTCCCTGTCCCGCGCGTTTCGTTTCAACATATTCAATTTTTAATATCTGTCTGAATTTGTTTGTCAATTTACCCGAATGAAACGACCGCCGGGCGCACGGGCCCGGTGAGAAGAAGGAGACACATCGCATGATTTCCCGGCGGGAATTTCTTCAGGCGAGCTTGGCCGCCTCGACTATCCTCGGTGCTTCGGGCCTGTCGCGCTGGTCGCGCGCCATGGCACAGCAGTCGCTGACTCAGGACCAGCTCCTGCAGTTCGAACCGCTGGGCAACGTGACGCTGATCCACATCACCGACATCCACGCGCAAGCGATGCCGATCTATTTCCGCGAGCCGGAAATCAACCTCGGCGTGGGGGAGGCCAAGGGCCGTCCGCCGCATGTCACCGGCGCGGACTTCCTCAAGATGTTCAACATCGAGCCGAACAGCCCCGACGCCTATGCGCTGACCTACGAGAACTTCACCGATCTCGCGAAGTCCTACGGCAAGATGGGCGGCATGGACCGCGTGGCGACGATCGTGAAAGCGATCAAGGCCGAGCGTCCCGAAGCTCTGCTGCTCGATGGCGGCGACACCTGGCATGGCTCGATGGTCGCGCTGAAGACCAAGGGCCAGAACATGGTCGACGTCATGAACAAGCTCGGCGTCGAGGCGATGACCTCGCACTGGGAATGGACCTATGGCCAGGACCGCGTGAACGAGATCGTCGACGGCCTTCCCTTCCCCTTCCTCGGCGCGAACATCTTCGACGCGGAGTGGGACGAGCCCGCCTACGAGCCCTACAAGATCTTCGAGCGCAACGGCACGCAGATCGCGGTCATCGGTCAGGCCTTCCCCTATATGCCGATCGCCAACCCCGGCTGGATGTTCCCCGACTATTCCTTCGGTATCCGCGAAGAGCGTATGCAGGCGATGGTCGACGAGGTCCGTGCGAAGGGCGTCGATCTGGTCGTCTGCCTGTCGCATAACGGCTTCGACGTGGACCACAAGATGGCGAGCCGCGTGAAGGGCATCGACGTGATCCTCACCGGTCACACCCATGACGCTATTCCGGAGCCGGTCCTCGTGGGCGAGACGATCCTGATCGCCTCGGGCTCGAACGGCAAATTCGTCTCCCGCGTCGATCTCGACGTGCGCGACGGCAAGATGATGGGCTTCCGCCACAAGCTGATCCCGGTCTTCTCCGACGTGATCGAGCCCGACAAAGAGATGACCGACGTCATCATGGGCCATCGCGAGCCCTACAAGGCCGAGCTCGAGGAAGTCGTGGGCGAGACTAACTCGCTGCTCTACCGCCGCGGCAACTTCAACGGCACCTGGGACGACCTGATCTGCGAAGCGATGCTGTCCGAGCAGGACGCCGAGATCGCGATGAGCCCGGGCGTGCGCTGGGGGCCGTCGCTGATCCCGGGGCAGAAGATCACTATGGAAGACGTGCTCAACGCCACTTCGATGACCTATGGCGAGAACTATCGCACCGAGATGACGGGCGAGCTGATCAAGACCATTCTCGAAGACGTGGCCGACAACATCTTCAACACCGACCCCTACTACCAGCAGGGCGGGGACATGGTTCGAGTGGGTGGCATGGGCTACCACATCGACGTTTCGAAGCCGATCGGCGAGCGGATTTCCAACATGACGCTCTTGAAGGACGGCTCCGATATCGACCCGGCACGCAACTACGTCGTGACGGGCTGGGCCTCGGTCAACGAAGGCACCGAAGGGCCGCAGATCTGGGACGTGATCGCCGATCACCTGCGCAAGATCAAAACCGTTGACTTGAAACCGAATGACTCGGTGGTCGTGACCGGCATTTAAGCCGGTCCCGCCCGTCGATGATTGCGCCCCGCAGGGGGTTAGAGACTGGAGGAAAACACATGGACGACAAGGAACGCCAGGGCAACCCGGCCGCCAATGCCGCCCTCAGCCGCCGCGGGTTCCTCCGCGCAGGGGCTGCGGTCGGTGCGATGGCCGCAGGTGCTGGTGCCGCGCGCGCGCAAACTCAACCCGATCCGTTGATCACCGAAGTTCAGTCATGGGCTTCGGGCTGGGGCGACGGGGTCGATGCGACCCCCTACGGCCTGCCGATCGAATTCGAAGATGACGTCATCCGCCGCAATGTCGGCTGGCTGACGGCGGACACGATTTCGTCGATCAACTTCACGCCGATCCACGCCCTCGACGGCACGATCACCCCCACCGGCTGCGCTTTCGAGCGTCACCACTCGGGCGCGATCGAGCTGAAGAAGGAAGACTACCGCCTGATGATCAACGGCCTCGTCGATAAGCCGCTGGTCTTCACCTACGAGGATCTGGAGCGTTTCCCGCGTGAGAACCGCACCTACTTCCTCGAATGTGCGGCGAACTCGGGCATGGAATGGGCTGGTGCACAGCTCAACGGTGCGCAGTTCACCCAAGGCATGATCCACAACATGCAATATTCGGGCATCCCGCTGCGGACGCTGCTCGAAGAAGCGGGGATCACCAATCTCGGCGACCAGATCAAGGACAAGTGGGTCTATGCCGAAGGCGCCGACGCGTCCTCGAACGGCCGCTCGATCCCGCTGGAGAAGGCGCTCGACGACTGTCTCGTGGCCATCAAGGCCAACGGCGAGGCGCTGCGCAAGGAGCACGGCTATCCGGTGCGCCTCGTGGTTCCGGGCTGGGAAGGCAACATGTGGGTGAAGTGGCTCCGTCGCCTCGAAGTCACCGACGAGGCCGTGCAGTCGCGCGAAGAAACCTCGAAATACACCGACACGCTCGCCGATGGCACGTCGCGCAAGTGGACCTGGGTCATGGACGCCAAATCGGTCGTCACCTCGCCCAGCCCGCAGATGCCGATCAAGCACGGCAAGGGCCCGCTGGTCATCACCGGCATGGCCTGGTCGGGTCGCGGTCACATCACCAAGGTCGACGTGTCGATCGATGGCGGTGCGAACTGGCAGGAAGCCCGTCTGGCCGAGCCGGGCACCGACAAGGCGGTCTCGCGCTTCTACCTCGAGATCGACTGGGACGGTTCGGAGATGCTCCTTCAGTCCCGCGCTACCGATTCCACCGGCTACGTTCAGCCGACCAAGGACGCGCTCCGCGCGATCCGTGGCGAGAATTCGGTCTATCACAACAACGGTATCCAGACCTGGTGGGTCAAGGAAAACGGGGAGTCCGAGAATGTCGAAGTGTCGTCGTAATCTGCTGCTGGCCACGCTTCTGGCCGCTCCGCTCGTCGCGACGCCCGCCCTGGCCGAGAAATACGGTCTGGGTCGCGAAGCGCTGCCCGAGGAAATCAACGCCTGGACCGTCGAGGTCTTCCCCGATGGCAAGAACCTTCCCGAAGGTTCGGGCTCGGTTGCCGATGGCGAGAAAATCTTTGCCGACAACTGCGCGGCGTGCCACGGCGACTTCGCCGAGGGCGTCGACAACTGGCCGAAACTGGCCGGGGGCGATGGAACGCTGGCCGACAAGGACCCGGTGAAGACCGTCGGTTCCTACTGGCCCTACCTGTCCACCGTCTGGGACTATGCGCACCGCTCGATGCCGTTCGGCAACGCGCAGACGATGACCGTCGACGAGACCTATGCCATCGTCGCCTACATCCTCTACTCGAACTATCTCGTGGATGACGATTTCGTCCTCACGAAGGATAACTTCCTCGACGTGGAGATGCCGAACGCAGATGGGTTCATCGTGGATAACCGCGATGAGGTCGAAGTGCCGAAGTTCTCGGAAGCCGCTTGCATGAGCGACTGTAAGACCGACGTGCAGATCACCAAGAAGGCGACCGTTCTCGACGTGACCCCCGATGAGGGCAACGGCGAAGACACGGCGGCTGCCGATACTGCGGCCGAAACCGACACTGCCGAAGCTCCGGCGCAGGACGCTCCGGCGGCTGCGGAGGAAGCCAAGGCAGAGGCCGCGCCGGCGGAAAGCCTCTCGGCTGACCCCGAGCTGGTCGCAGCTGGCGAGAAGGTCTTCAAGAAGTGTAAGGCCTGCCACCAGGTCGGCGAAGACGCGAAGAACCGCGTCGGTCCCGTGCTCAACGGGCTGATCGGGCGTCAGGCCGGTACGGTCGACGGCTTCAAATACTCGAAGTCGATGACCCAGCACGGCGAAGACGGTCTGGTTTGGACCGAGCAGACGGTCGAGGAGTATCTCGCCGATCCGAAGGGCTACATTCCGAAGAACCGGATGTCCTTCGCTGGCCTGAAAGACCCCGAAGACGTCAAGGCGGTGCTCGCCTACATCGAGAGCCAAGGTGGCTAACACCCTCCCCGGGCGGGGGCTTCGGTCCCCGCTCACTTAAACCGTCAGGGGCCTTCCGCCTGATCGTGTTTCGACGCCCGCGCTCCCCGCGGGCGTCATTTCGTTTGGGTGCCTGTGTCGGGGGCTTTCCCCGCCGGGCTTGCAGCCCGCCTCCCCCCGGGGCTATCTGGACCAAAGCGAAGGGGGCAGGAATGGATCTTGAAGCACGCGCGCGCGAATTGTTCGACATCGGAGTGAAGACGGCCGACCCGGCAGCGGGGGTGACCCGCGCGATGGGCTGGGCGACGGACAACCCGCCGGGGCCGGGCGGGCGCTGGCAGGTGGTCGCGCTCGGCAAGGCGGCGCTGGCGATGACTGCGGCTGCGCTGGACGCTCTGCCCGCGGAGGCGCAGGCGCTTGTCGTGACCAATCCTGAGAATGCCGAAGCGGCCTCGCCGCGCGCGGGCGTCACGCTGATCGCGGGCGACCACCCCGTGCCGGGAGAGGGCAGCGAGCGGGCAGGGCGCGCGATTCTGGAGTGCCTGCAGGGCTGTGGGCCGGAGGATCGCGTTCTGGCGCTGATTTCCGGCGGTGGCTCCGCGCTGGCGGTGGCGCCTGCCGAGGGGCTGAGCCTGTCGGACAAGGCCGAAGTCAGCCGCCTGCTGCTCGGCTGCGGGGCGGATATCACGCAGATGAACCTGATCCGCCAGCAACTTTCCCAGCTCAAGGGCGGCGGCTGGCTGCTTGCCAGCGCGGCCCCGGTGACGGGGCTGATCCTGTCCGATGTTCCGGGTGACGATCTGCGCGTGATCGCCTCTGGTCCCACAGTCGAGCCGATCGGCACGCGGGCCGAGGCAGCGCAGCTCTGTCGTGATCTTGGGATATGGGAGGCTTTGCCCGCCCCTGTGCAGGCGCATCTGGAAGCCTCCGGCGTCGAACCCGCGCTGCCCGCTGCCCGCAATCGCCTGATCGGGGCGAACGGGCTGTCGGTCGCGGCGATGGTCTCGGCAGGCGCCGAGGCGGCACCCTTCGCGCTCGACGGGGACGTGGCCGATCTTGCGCCGCAGATCGTGGCTCTGATGCGCGATATGCCCGCAGGCGCTTTGGTCATGGGCGGGGAGACCACCGTGACGATCAAGGGCGACGGGCGCGGCGGGCGCAATCAGGAACTCGCTCTGCGGGTGGCTTGCGCGGCAGAGGCGGCCGGGATCGAGGGCGCGTGGCGCTTCCTCTCGGGCGGCACCGATGGCCGTGACGGGCCGACGGATGCGGCGGGCGGTCTGGTGGGGCCGGAGACCTGCGCGGCGGCGCGGGCGGCTGGCGTCGATTGCGATGCGGCGCTTGCGCGCAACGACAGCTATCACGTCCTGCAGGCGGCCGATGCGCTGCTGATGACGGGGGCGACCGGCACGAATGTGGCCGATCTCGCGGTTCTGGTGAAAGGCTAGCTTAGCCGCGCTCTGCTTCGGCGGAGCGCATCATCGGGCGCAGGCGGAGATAGGCTTCGCGAATGGCTGCGACGGTGATGATCGCGAGAGCAAAAGTGTCGAAAGCAACCATGCGTGTTTTCCTCGTAGCGAAGCCTGAGTGGCGCGGCCTGAGCGGCTGGCGCCCTCGGAGCCTCGGCAAAGATTGAGGCACGAAAAAGGCAGGATCACGACGATTGCGGGCCGCGCCCGCTCAGCGTTCGAGGATCAGCGTGCCGCGCGCGAACTCCACCTTCGCGAAGCGGGTGAGATAGGTCATGCCCAGAAGCGAGGTATCCATCGAGCCGCGATTGACCACGGCGCGCAGGTTGCTGTCGTGGATCGGCCCCAGATCGAAGCGCTCCAGCCGTACCGGCGCGGTCGCGACGATGCCATTGGCGGTGCGCGCCTGCCCGATATAGGCGAGATCGGAGGTGTTGATGCCCGCGCGCTCGGCGGCGCGCTGGGTCAGCACGATCTGGCTCGCGCCGGTATCGACGACGAAGCGGATCGGCGTGCCGTTGACCTCGGCGGTGAGGTAGTAATGCCCATCGGGCGCTTGCGGCACCTCGATCCGGCCATCGCGCATCACCGCCTGATCGGGGATCGTCACTTGCCGCTGGATATCGGTCCAAAGCCCGACCGCGGCGAGCGTGCCCAGAAAGATCAGCCCCCAGATCGCGGCCTGTTGCATGGTGCGACCGGGGCGGCGTCGGATCTCCAGCACGAAATACCCGCCCACGGCGACGAGCAGGAGGCTCAGATAGACCAGCCGTCCCCAGTTTTCGCTGATGATCGTCTCCACCATGATCCTCGTTACCCCTACCGATCTCTTTCAGATAGGTCCGCTCAGGTGACTTTCCCAGAGGGCGGATTGCCTCAGTTCGTCGGGACGCCGCCCATCAGCCCCGCACCGTGCAGCCCGTCGAGGATGAACTGGATCGCCAGCGCGGCCAGCAGCATCCCCAGAAGCCGGGTGACGACCATCGTGCCGGTGCGCCCCAGCGCGCGCTCGATCGGGGTGGCGAGCAGGAACATCACGAGGACGCAGCCCAGCACCAGAAGCATCATGGCGATGATAGCCACGACATGCAGCCAGTCGCCGCCCTCGCGCCCTGCCAGCAGGATCATCGTGGCCATCGCGCCGGGTCCGGCCAGCAGCGGCGTCGCCAGCGGGAAGACGGAAGGGTCGGTCTCGGGATCGGCCTCGTGTTCTTCGCCCTGCGCCTCGCGGCGCTTGGTGCGGCGTTCGAACAGCATGTCGAGCGCGGTGAGGAACAAAAGGACCCCGCCCGCAATGCGGAAGGCGGGCATGGAGATGCCGATCCCGGCAAGGATCTTGTCGCCGAAGATGCCGAACAGCGTCAGCAGCACGGCGGCGATGATGAGCGCGCGGAAGGCGATGCGCAGACGCGCGCGATGGCTTTCGCCCAGCGTCAGCGCGATGAAGACCGGGGCCAGCCCGATCGGGTCGATGATGACGAAAAGCGTCACGAAAGCAGTGATGTATTCGGCACCGATCACGTAAGGGCATCCCTTCCAAGTTTCGCGGGCGAGCCTAGCGTGATCCCGGGCCCCCCGCCAGCCCTTCCCCGGCGTCTTCGGGAGAGGCTTCGGCGGGTGGAGAGGGAAGGGCGGCGCGGATCTTCGCGGCGAGGCTCGCGGCCCCTCCGGCTAGGCGCGGATCGTCGACTGCCTCGGCCAGATCGAGCAGGTGATCGAGTGCCGCAAGCTCCTCGCGGGTCAGTACCAGAGGCGGCAGCCCCACGGCCCGGCGCAGGATGTAGCCCACGCCGCGCTCGCCCTCGACAGGCACCCCATAGGCCGAGATTTCCGCCATGTCGCGCCAGATCGTGCGGGCGGAAACGCCCAGCCGCTCGGCCAGGTCGCTGGCGCGATGCATCTTGCCGTCGCGCAGGATGGCGATGATCTGTTGCAGCCGCTCGTCGCGGGTCATGGGGCTCTCCCGTCGGGTCGCCAGAAGGGTAACGCGAGGGAGGGCAACTGACAATGAACTGTCAGTAATCTGCCCCTCAAAGCCCCGTTTGGGCGGAATCGCTCTAGGATTGAGGCCCGCATGATCCTAAAACTCGGGACCGACATAAGGCGCGGGCGGCGGGCCCGTGACCAGAGGAGAGACAACAATGCTCAACAATATCGGCCTTCCCGGCCTTCTTCTGATCGCCGTCGTGGTTCTGGTTCTTTTTGGCCGCGGCAAGATTTCCTCGCTCATGGGTGAAGTCGGCAAAGGCATCACCGCCTTCAAGAAAGGCGTGAGCGACGGCTCGAAAGAAATCGAGGACGGCACCGTCGACGAGGCACGTGACGTGACCCCGGCTGACGAAGTCCAGAAAGAAAAAGACAAGGCCTGAGCCTGATCGCATTCGGGGTTTGCGGGCCGTGGCCCGTTTGCCTTTGCGTCCTCAATCGGCCGGAGGCCTGAGCACTCATGTTAGACATCGGTTGGAGCGAGCTTCTGCTGATCGGCGTCGTGGCGCTGATCGTGGTGGGACCGAAAGACCTGCCCAAGATGTTCCACCAGCTTGGCCGCATCACTGCGAAGGCCAAGGCGATGGGGCGCGAGTTTTCGCGGGCGATGGAAGATGCGGCGAAGGATACCGGGCTCGATGAAGCTGCGGGCTCCGTGCGCGATCTGAAATCGCTGGCGTCCAAGAAATCGCTCGGGCTCGACGCGCTGGAAAAAGCGACCGATGCGTTCGAGAAATGGGAGCCGGGCCGGTCCGAGAGCGGAAAGACCTCGCTCAAGCCCGATCCCGAGGCGGAGCCGCCCAAGCCCGAGGCCGCCCACCCCGAGGCGAGCCCGGCCGAGACGGCCAAACCCGAGACAACCAAAACGGCAAGCAAGCCGGCGGCCAAGCCCGCTGCGAAGAAAGCCGCGCCGAAGACCGCAGCCAAGACTGGCGCCAAGACGACTGGCACCAAGACGGGCACTTCGACCGCAGCGAAATCCAGCGCCAAGCCGGCAACCAAGTCGAGCAGTAAACCCGCCGCGAAAACCGGTGCCAAACCGGCGGCCAAGAAGACGGCGGCGAAGAAACCCGCCGCGAAGAAGGGTGACGCATGAGCGACAATAACGAGATCGAGGAAAGCTCGGCCCCGCTGATCGAGCACCTTGCCGAACTGCGCACGCGCATCCTCTATTCGCTGGGGGCCTTCATCGTCGCGATGGTGGTCTGCTACACGGTCTGGAACCCGATCTTCAACTTCCTGACCCGCCCGGTCTGCTCGGCACTGGAATCGCGCGGCGAGCAATGCGGCCTCTACCTGATCAAACTGCAGGAAGGCTTCTTCGTCGCGATCAACATCTCCTTCCTCGGCGGTTTCGCCCTGGCTTTCCCGATCATCGCCTATCAGATGTGGCGGTTCGTGGCGCCGGGCCTCTATCGCAACGAGAAGAACGCGTTCCTGCCCTTCCTGGTCGCCTCGCCGATGATGTTCTTCCTTGGCGCGGCGTTTGCCTATTACATCATCCTGCCGCTGGCCTTTAACTTCTTCCTCGGCTTCCAGCAGGGCGAAATCGGCGCGACTTCGGGCGCGAACGAGATGGCCGCGATCGGCTTCCAGGGCTCGGTGCAGGAATATCTCAACCTGACGATCAAGTTCGTAATGGCCTTCGGGATCTGTTTCCAGCTGCCCGTCCTGCTGTCGCTGATGGGCAAGGCGGGGCTCGTGTCCTCCGAAGGTCTCGGCAACATGCGCAAATATGCCGTGGTCGCGATCCTCGTGGTGGCGGCGATCGCCACGCCCCCGGATGTGATCTCTCAGGTCATCCTGTTCACGGTGGTCTACGGTCTCTATGAGGTGTCGATCCAGCTTGTGAAACGGATCGAGAAGACCCGTGAAGCCCGGATGCGCGCCGAAGGCACCTGGATCGACCCCGACGAATGGGACGATGACGAGGACGAAGAGGGCGATGACGACGCGGACGAGAAGGACGGCAAGGCATGAGTGACGCGGCGCTGACCCGCATCGCCTCGGCGCTGGAGCGGCTCTCGCCCGCGCCGCAGCCCGCGCCGGACTTCGCCTCTGCCGATGCCTTCATCTGGCACACCGCGCCGGATCGGCTGGAGCCCGTGGCGCAGGTGAACCGCGTCGATCTGAGCCTGCTGCACGGCATCGACCGCTCGCGCGACACGCTGCTGGCCAACACGCTGCAGTTTGCGCGCGGGGCGGCGGCGAACAATGCGCTTCTCTGGGGTGCGCGCGGGATGGGGAAATCTTCGCTCGTGAAAGCCGCCCACGCGGCGGCGGTGGCCGAGGGGCTGCCGCTGAAACTGGTGGAGCTTGCGCGCGAGGATCTTCCCTCCGTCGGCCGTCTGCTCGCGCATCTGCGCGACGCGCCCGAGATGCGCTTCATCCTGTTCTGCGATGACCTCTCGTTCAGCCATGACGATCAGCATTACAAATCGCTGAAAGCGGTTCTGGATGGCGGGATCGAGGGGCGGCCCGTGAACGTGATCCTCTATGCCACGTCGAACCGGCGCCACCTGATGCCGCGCGACATGATCGAGAACGAGCGCTCGACCGCGATCAACCCGTCCGAGGCGGTGGAGGAGAAGGTCTCTCTGTCGGATCGTTTCGGTCTGTGGCTGGGCTTCCACCCCTGTAGCCAAGACGAATATCTCACGATGATCCGCGGCTATTGCGACAGCTACGGCGTCGAGATTTCCGACGAAGACCTGCGCGCCGAGGCCATCGAATGGCAGGCCACGCGCGGGGCGCGCTCGGGCCGCGTGGCATGGCAGTATTTCACCGATCTGGCCGGGCGGCGCGGCGTCGCGCTCTAAGCGCGTCTCGCCGCATCACTGGCGGCGCGGGGAGGGGGCTCAGACCCCCAGCCGGTCGCGCAGCGCGTACCACCACGACCCCGCGACCGAGTAGGGCACGCGGAAAGTGCGCCCGCCGGGGAACGGGATCCACGGCAGTTTCGCGAACGTATCGAACCGGGTCAGATCGCCGTTGATCGCCTCGGACAGGATGCGCCCGAAGGTGTGCGAGCCGGTCACGCCGTGGCCGGAATAGCCATGCGCAAAATAGGTGTTCTGCCCGATCCGGCCCATCTGCGGCACGCGGCTGAAGGAGAGCGCGAAATTGCCCGACCATGCGTAGTCGATCTTGGTGCCCTTGAGCTGCGGGAAGACCTTCTCGAGGTTCTTCCAGAGCTTCGCCTTGATGTCTTTCGGGTCCGCCCCGCCATAGACCGTGCCGCCGCCGAACAGCAGGCGGTTGTCGGCGGACATGCGGTAATAGTCGAGGATGTAGCGCACGTCCTCGATGCAGACATCGGACGGCATCAGCGCGTGCGCCTTCGCCTCGCCCAGCGGCTCGGTCGCCATGACCTGTGTCGAGACGGGCATCACACGGCGCTCCAGCGTGGGCACGACATGGCCGAGATAGGCGTTACCACACAGCACCAGCGTCTTCGCGGTGATCTGGCCTTTCGAGGTCTTGATGGCCGGGCGCGCGGCCTCGGTATCGACGGAGGTCACGGGCGACATCTCGTAGATCGTGCCGCCGAGTTTCTCGACCGCCGCCGCTTCGCCAAGTGCGAGGTTCAGCGGATGCAGATGGCCGCCCTTATGGTCGATCATGCCGCCCGCATAGAGGTCGGAAGCCGCATGCTCGCGCATCTGCTCGCGGCTCAGCATCTCCTGGCTCTCGATGCCGTAGCTGCGCCAGAGCTTCCAGCGCGCTTCCAGCTCCTGCATATGCTTACCAGTGAGCCCCACGAAGACGTTGCCGGGCTTCAGGTCACATTGGATGTCATAGGTCGCGACGCGTTCGCGGATGATGTCGCCGCCTTCCATCACGAGGCCGGCGACGAAATTCGCGGTGTCCTGCCCGTAGCGGCTCTCGATCACGTCGAGGCTCGCGTTCAGCCCGTTCACGACCTGACCGCCATTGCGGCCCGAGGCGCCCCAGCCGATGCGTGCGCCTTCTACGACGGTGACTTTGTAGCCCTTCTCCGCCAGATGCAGCGCGGTGGACAGACCCGAGAAGCCTGCGCCCACGACGCAGATATCCGCCTCCTGTTCGCCCACCAGTTCCGCGCGCAAAGGTGCCGGGGTGGCCGAAGCCGCGTAGTAGCTGCCGGTATGGCTGCCGTCGCCCGCATAGGGGTGGGTCTGATGGGTCATGTCGCGCACTCGTCTGAAAGGGGCGTTTGGCTTTCGGTGCCACGCGCGCGCGCCAAGCGCAAGCGGGCTCAGCCCGCCCGCGTCAGCATCCCGAACAAATCGCGCGGATCGTCGGGGTCTGCCATAAGATCGAGCATCTGCGCGTATTCGCCCCCCTTCACGCGGTCATGGATGTAGCGCAGCGCGCTGAAATCCTCGATCGCGAAGCCCACGCTATCGAACAGCGTGATCTGTTTCGCGTCGCGACGGCCCTCGGCCTCGCCGCGCATGACTTTCCACAGCTCGGTCACCGGATGGTCCTCGTCGAGCGCCTGGATCTCGCCCTCGATGCGGGTCTGCGGCGGGTATTCGACGAAGATCTCCGAGCGGGTGAGGATGTCGCGATGCAGTTCGGTCTTGCCGGGGCAGTCGCCGCCGATCGCGTTGATGTGGATGCCGGAGCCGACCATGTTGTCGGTCAGGATCGTCGCATATTGCTTGTCGGCGGTGCAGGTGGTGATGACCTGCGCGCCCTCGACGGCTTCCTCGGCGGAGCGGCACTTGGTGACGGAAAACCCTTGTGCGGTCAGGTTCTTCGCGGCCTTCTCGGTCGCCGTCGGGTCAATGTCGTAAAGCCGCAGCGTGTCGATCCCGCAGATCGCGCGGAAGGCCAGCGCCTGAAACTCGCATTGCGCGCCATTGCCGATCATGCCCATGACCGTCGCGCCTTTCGGGGCAAGGTATTTGCCCACCAGCGCCGAGGTGGCGGCGGTGCGCAGCGCGGTCAGCATCGTCATCTCGGTCATCAGCAGGGGATAGCCCGTCGCGACCGAAGACAGCACGCCAAAGGCCGTCACGGTCTGGTGCCCGGTGCGGCCGTTCTTGGGGTGGCCGTTGACGTATTTGAAGCCGTAATTCTCGGCATCCGCGGTCGGCATCAGCTCGATCACGCCCTCCGCCGAATGGCTTGCCACGCGCGGCGTCTTGTCGAAATCCGGCCAGCGGCGGAAATCCTCTTCGATATAGGCGGCAAGGTCGCGCATCACCTGTTCGGGGCCGATCTCGTTCACCAGCTTCATCATGTTGGCGACGGAAACGAAGGGCACGAAGGCCAGTTTGGAGGGGGCGAGAGGGGACATATCCATCAAAAGCTCCGTGTCATGCGGTCGAGAACGCGGCGGCCAAAGAGGCTGGCGGCGAGGTCGCACAGCAGTTTCGCCGTGCGGCCGCGTTCGTCGAGGAAAGGGTTGAGCTCGACAATGTCGAGCGAGGTCACGAGGTCGCTGTCGCCGACCTCTTCCATGATCAGATGCGCCTCGCGGAACGTGGCGCCGCCCGGCACGGTCGTGCCCACGGCGGGCGCGATGCCGGGGTCGAGGAAATCGACGTCGAAGCTGACATGCAGCAGGCCGTTGGCTTCGCGAACGCGGTCGAGGAAGGCGCGCAGCGGGGCCAGCACGCCGGTCTCGTCGATGGCGCGCATGTCATGGACTTCCAAGCCGATCTGCTTGATGCGTTCGCGCTCCGCCGGATCGACCGAGCGGATGCCCATCATGCAGAAATTCTTCGGATCGATGCTGGCTTCCAGCGGCGGGAAGGCCTCGAAATCGGGCTGTCCGGTGACATAGGCCACCGGGGTGCCGTGGAGGTTGCCGCTGGTCGTGGTCTCCAGCGTGTGCAGGTCCGGGTGGGCATCGAGCCACAGGACGAACAAGGGGCGATCTTGGGTCTTCGCGTGCCGTGCGAGGCCGCTCAGCGTGCCTGCGGCCAGCGCGTGATCGCCGCCGATGAAGATCGGGCGGTCATGGGTCTGCGCGGCGTCGAACGCTGCCTGCGAGAGCGTCTCGATCCAGGCACGGGTTTCTGCGAGATCGTGGATCGCGGGGTTCTTGTGCGGCACCGGCTCTTGCGGGGCGATCGACAGGTCGCCCAGATCATCCACCTCCCAGCCCAGTTCGGTCAGGATGTCGCCCAGCCCCGCGATGCGCAGACTGGCCGGCCCCATGATGCAGCCGGGTTGCGAAGCGCCAGTTTGAATAGGCGCGCCCAGAATCGAAACTGTGCGTGTCATCGAGATCTCCCTTGTTGGTCTTAGTCTGACGAAATGGCGCAGAGGTTTCGCTTGTCAATTTGCGCAAAACGGAACTAAATTTGATCAGTTTGATAAGTCAGTTGATCAAAACGGAGGGGAAATGCAGCTCGACGATACGGACCGCGCGATCATGGCCGCGTTGCGCGCGGATGCGCGGCTCTCGATGACCGATCTCGCGCTGCAGGTGGGGGTGTCGCGGACCACCGCGCGCGCCCGGCTGGAGGCGCTGGTCGCCTCGGGGCAGATCCGGCGCTTCACCATCGAGACCGAGACGGATGTCGAGGGGCAGGTGCGCGCGATCACGCTCGTGGAGTTGCAGGGCAAGATGTCGCGCGCGGTGATCCGGGCGCTGCATCGCATTCCGGAGGTGACGACGGTCTTCGCGACCAATGGCAACTGGGATCTGGTGGCGGAAATCCGGGCCGAGACCTTGGGCGAATTCGACCGGGCCTTGCGCGATATTCGGGAAATTCCGGGGGTGCTCAACAGCGAGAGCTGTCTGCTGCTTGCGCCTGTCGCGGGCTGAGCGGGCAGGGCGCGTGGGCGGGCCGGAACATCTCCGGCCCGCCGCAAAAGGTCAGTTGAGGTAGGGCATCGGATCGACGGAATCGATCCCCTTGCGGACCTCGAAATGCAGATAACCCTGATCGCCGGACGCGACCTTGGCGATGGTCTGGCCGCGCTTGACGCTCGCGCCTTTCTTCACCGTGATGCCGGTCACGTTGTAATAGACCGTCACCAGATTGTCGGGATGCTTGATCGCGAGGAAGGCGACGTCGTCGGTGTCCTGGCTGATCAGCAGCACGGTGCCGCTCTCGGCGGCTTTCACCGCCGTCCCGGCCGAAGCCGAGATATCCACGCCGTCGTTCGAGCCCTTCTTGTAGGGGCGGATGATCGAACCCGGCACCGGCATCGCCATCTTCGACGTGTCCGACGCCTTGGTGCGATCGGTGCTCATGTCCGGGGTCTGCGTCTTGACCGGCGCAGAGGCTTTCGGCGGCGTCTTGTCGGGCAGGGGCTCTGCCGCGGAGGGCGGCACCGGGGTCGGCGAGCCGGTGCCCGGCGCGGTCGTGGCCGTCGCGGTCTCGACCTTCGCGGGTTGGCGGTTCGACGCGACCGGGATGATCAGGACCTGACCTTCGCGCACGCGCAGGTCGTTGGGCAGCCCGTTCCATTCGGCCAGCGCCTTCACCGGCACCGAGTAGTAGCGCGCGATGGAATAGGCGGTCTCGCCGCGTGCGACCTTGTGGCGGATCGGCTCGGCGCTGTTGGTGGAGACCGGGGCCGAGGCCGGGGTCGATTTGGCGGGCTGGTTCGCCTGCGCCTTGTCGATCGCGTTCGAGGCGAGCGAGGTGATGTCGATCGTCTCAGAGGTCAGCGCGCTGGAGTTGCCCGGCGCCGCGGAGCCGCCCGTGGTCGCGACCTTGTTGGGCAGGGCGAGCACTTCGCCCGCGTTCAGCACCGCATCGGGGGCGACCGCGTTATAACGGGCCAGCGCGCCGGGATCGGTGCCGATCCGCTGCGCGACGGAATTGACCGTATCGCCGCGGCGCGCCACGACGACCTGATAATTCGGGTAGGTGATGATGCCCTGCGCGTTCGGGCGCGGGCGATCCTGCACCGCCTGCCGGGCGGCGGCGCTCGTGTCGAGCCCGCCATTGCCATAGCCGCGCATGTCCAGATCGAACCCGTTCGGGTTACAGGCGGCCAACGCCGTCAGCGCGACGCCACCTGCCAGGATCAGCCGCAGCCGGGAAATCTTCGTTGCCATCCGCTCGTCCTCACTGTCTCTCAGACCTCTTCGGGGTCCGTTCTTACCTGCCACTCAATCGTTTGCCACGCCCTCGACGAGGGGGACAAAACGCACCGGGCGCAATTCTTCGTAATCGAAACCCGTCTCGAGCCGGCGCACCCGGATCAGGCTTTGCACCGTGTCCGACTGGCCCACGGGTAAAACCATGATACCCCCGATCTTCAGCTGGGCCAAGAGCGGCCCGGGAGGGTCTTCCGCAGCGGCAGTCACGATGATTCGATCAAACGGCGCCTGATCGGGGAGCCCGTGCGAGCCATCCCCGGAAATCGCGACGATATTGGTGAGCCGCAGCGCGTTGAAGACGCCTTCGGCCTCGCGCACCAGCCTGCGATGCCGGTCCACCGTATAGACGCGGCGGGCGAGCTGGCTCAGGATCGCGGCCTGATAGCCCGAGCCGGTGCCAATCTCGAGCACGGTGTCGCGCGGGCCCACATCTGCGGCTTGCGTCATCAGTCCAACGACCGAGGGTTGAGAGATCGTCTGTCCGCAGGCGATGGGCAGGGGCATGTCTTCATAGGCGCGGTCGGCGAAGATGCCGCGCACGAACTGGCCGCGGTCGATCCCTTCCATCGCATGCAGGGTGCGCGCGTCGGTCACGCCCTTGGAGCGCAGCGCGAAGAGGAACCGCATCTTGCGCTCGGCCAGATCCTCTTCTGCACCCTCGCTCATCCCAGACGGGCCTCCAGATCGGCGATCACGTCATGCGCGGTGAGATCGGCGCGCATCGGCGTGACCGAGATATAGCCGTCGAGATTGACCGCGGCATCGGTGCCCGGCTGCGTCGGCGTGTGCTGCGGGCCGCCCTTGATCCAAAGGAAGCGCCGTCCCGAGGGCGCGTGATGCGCCTCGGTCGAGAAGAAGCAATCCTTACGGAAGCCTTGGGCCGCGACCTTGTGGCCTTTGACGTTTTTGGCCAGCACCGGCGGGAAATTGACGTTGTAGAAGACCCGGTAATCGCCATCGTCCCAGATGCCCTGGTCGATCAGTTTGCGCACCAGCGCCGCGCCATGGACCCGGGCTGCCTCGAACATGTCGGGGGCGTTGAAGACCTCGGGGCCGATGAATTGCGACAGGGCAATCGCGGGCACGCCTTGCAGCGCCGCCTCCATCGCGCCGCCCAACGTGCCGGAATAAAGCGCGTTATCGGCGGAGTTGTTGCCCCGGTTCACGCCCGAGAGCACCAGATCGGGGCGCTGCTCCTCCAGCACGTCATACAGCCCGGCCATCACGCAATCGGCGGGGCTGCCTTCGGCGGCGAAACGGCGCTCTGCCAGTTTCGAGATCATCATCGGCCGGGTGTAGGAGATGCAATGCCCGACGCCCGATTGCTCGAAGGCTGGCGCGACCGTCCAGACCTCGCCATCGGGGCCTGCAAGCTCTTCGGCGATCTCGCCCAGAACGGCCAGTCCCGGTGCGTCGATCCCGTCGTCATTGGTGATGAGAATACGCATGTTGCCCCCAGTTCGCCGTCGCGTCACCCGATGCTTACCGTGCGGCGGATGAAGGGTAAAGCGGGGGCGGGCGACAGCGCGGATGTGTCGCCAAAGCGCCGCAGCCGAAGGCCAATTCGGCGGCGCTTTGGTTGCGATCAGAGCGTGTCGAGGATGCGCCGCGCTTCGGCATGGCGATCGGCCAGCGCGTCGCGATCTTCGCCGGGGAAGAACCGTCCGCGCAGCGCGGTCGCCATCGGTGCAGGCTCCGCAATCACCACGCGCGGCCCGATCTTCACGGTCTCGGCCTGCCACGACCGCAGCATCGCCATCTGCGCGGCTTTCGTCGCCCCATAGATGCCGAAGAATTTCTGGCCCGCACGCGGATCGTCGAAGGCCAGCGCGGTGCCTTCGCGCGCAAGCAGCAGCGGCTCCATCAGCCCGATGAGCTGCGCGGTTGCGGTCACGTTCACCTTGACCGAATTCGCCAGTTCCTTCGCGTCGATATGCCCCGTCGGCGAGAGCGGCGCGGCATGGATCGCCGTGTGCACCCACAGATCGAGCCCGCCCCAGCGCGCGCCGATCGACTGTGCGAGATGCGCCATCTGATCGGGCTCGGTCACGTCGAGCGGACCGAGCGAAGCGGTGCCGCCCTTCGCCTGAATGCGGTCGTCGAGCTCTTCCAGCGCGCCGGTGGTCCGCGCGACGGCCATGACATGCCAGCCGTCCTCGGCCAAAGCTTCGGCGATCGCCCCGCCAAGGCCACGCGAAGCGCCTGTGACAAGCGCCAGTTTCTTGCCCTGAGAAGGGTCTTGGGTCTGATCCGTGCTCATGGCGCATTTCTTGCCACCACGCCCGCCGTCGCGCAAGCGTGCAGATGCACGTCCCGCGCCTTTCCCGCTGTTTTGCAAATTTGCGCGCGCGCGACTTTGTCAGCTTTGCAGTGCCGCGCATTGATACGCTCGGCGCGTTGACAGGAAAGGGCGCGATGCGAAGGCTGCGGTCATCAGAAACGTAATACGGACAATGACATGACCCTCTCGCAAGCCCTTCTACCCTCGACCTCGCTGCCAACCCGCATCGCGATGATCCTGGCCGGGTCGCTCTTTATCGCTCTCTCGGCGCAGGCGAGCGTGCCGATGTTTCCTGTGCCGATGACGCTGCAGACTTTGGCGATCTCGATCGTTGGGCTCGCCTTCGGGGCGCGGCTCGCGGCTGCGACGCTGATCGCCTATCTCGTGGAGGGCGCGATGGGGCTGCCGGTCTTCGCTGATGGCAAAGCGGGCGCGATGGCGCTGATTGGGCCGACGGGCGGCTATCTCTGGGGCTTCGTTGCGATGGCGTGGATGACCGGTTGGATGGTTGAGCGCGGCTTCGATCGCGGGCTGTTTCGGCTGTTCATCGCGGCGCTGATCCCGGCCGCGCTCCTCTTCGTGCCGGGTGTCGCGATGCTGCAGGTCGTGACCGGGATGAGCGTCGGAAAAGCCATCGCGCTCGGTGCCACGCCATTCCTGCTGGGCGGTGTCGTGAAAGCGGCACTGGCGGCGCTCGTCGTTGCGGGCGGCTGGTCGGTGCTGCGCAAGCGCGGCTGAGCCCTGGACCCAAATCAAGGTGCCGCCCTCCTGACCGGGGCGGCGCTACGCTTTGTCCTGAAGCCGCGCGAGGGCGGCGGCGCACATGCCCGCGCTCAGCCATTGGCATTCGGCGCAGATCGTCTGATGCACATCGGCGGGCAGGGCGGCCATCCGCTCCAGCGCCTCGCCCCATGTCAGCACATCGCCCGGCGCAATCTCCAGCGCCTCGGCATGGGCCGCGTCCAGCCGGTCGATCTTCGCCTGCGCGGTGCAGCCCGATCCGCGCCGCGACGGGCAGGGGCCGCAGATGTCATCCGCCGCGCCCACCACTTCGATCTCCACCGCCGCGCCGTCCGCACGCCGCAACCGTCCTTCGACGATCTCGGTCATATTCGCGGTGAAGCGATCCGAATATCCCTTCCCCTCGAAACCGAGCGAGCAGAGGAAATGATGCGGGCGATATGTCAGGCGATCGGTGATGTCTTCGCTCTTGGGTAAATATCCCGGGGGATGAATGGCGCAGCCAGAAGGGGGCAGCGCCCCGTTGTCCCCGGTATCAGAATAGAAAACGGGCCGGAAGGTCTCCCCTCCGGCCCGCAATGACTTGGCTTACGCTCAGCGCTTGGCGATATCGACGTAATCGCGATAGGTCGCACCGGTGTAGAGCTGGCGCGGGCGACCGATCTTGCCGGTCGGATCCTCGATCATCTCTTTCCACTGCGAGATCCAGCCGACGGTGCGCGAGAGCGCGAAGATCGGGGTGAACATCGAGGTCGGGAAGCCCATCGCCTCGAGGATGATGCCCGAGTAGAAGTCGACATTCGGATAGAGCTTCTTGGAGACGAAATAGTCGTCCTCCAGAGCGATCTTCTCGAGTTCCTTGGCGACCTGAAGGGTCTCGTTGTCGTGGATGCCGAGCAGGTCGAGCACCTCGTCCGCCGATTCCTTCATGACCTTCGCACGCGGGTCGAAGTTCTTGTAGACGCGGTGACCGAAGCCCATCAGGCGGAAGGGATCATCCTTGTCCTTGGCGCGCTTGATGTATTCCGGGATCTGATCGACGGTGCCGATTTCGCGCAGCATCTCGAGGCAGGCCTGGTTGGCGCCACCGTGGGCCGGGCCCCAGAGGCAGGCGATGCCAGCTGCGATACAGGCGAACGGGTTCGCGCCCGAGGAGCCTGCCAGACGCACGGTCGAGGTCGAGGCGTTCTGCTCGTGATCGGCATGGAGCGTGAAGATACGGTCCATCGCCTTCGCGAGCGCCGGCTCGATCTTGTAGTCTTCGGCCGGGACCGAGAAGCACATATGCAGGAAGTTCTCGGCGTAGCTCAGCTCGTTCTTCGGATAGACGAAAGGCTGACCGATCGAATACTTGTAGGCCATCGCGGCGATCGTCGGCAGTTTCGCGATCAGACGGATCGAGGCGACTTCGCGCTGCCACGGGTCCGAGATGTCGAGGCTGTCGTGATAGAAGGCCGAGAGCGCGCCCACGACGCCGACCATGGTCGCCATCGGGTGGCTGTCACGGCGGAAGCCCTGGAAGAACTGCTTCATCTGCTCGTGGATCATCGTGTGACGGGTCACGCGATATTCGAAATCTTCCATCTGCTGCTTGCTCGGCAGCTCCCCGTAGAGAAGCAGGTAGCACACTTCGAGGTAATGCGATTCCGAGGCGAGCTGGTCGATCGGGTAGCCGCGATACAGCAGCTCGCCCTTGCCACCATCGATGAAGGTGATCTTGGACTCGCAGGCTGCGGTCGAGGTGAAACCCGGATCGTAGGTGAAGACGTCGGCTTGACCGTAGAGCTTGCGGATATCGAGCACGTCGGGACCAGCCGAGGGCGAGAGCACGGGAAGCTCATAGGTTTGTCCGTCAAGCGAGAGCGTGGCGGTCTTCGAGTTGTCTGCCATGTAAATTCCCTTTCATCCTCCGGCTGGGCCGCGCCGGTCTATCGCGTCCGGACAGGCGTCCGGAGAGGGCGGCCAGGCCTCAGGCCGCCTGATCGTCGAGTCGTGCCAGAGTCTCCTCTTGGCCCAAAACGAGCATCATATCGAATACGCTGGGGGTAGCCGCTCGCCCCGCCAAGGCCGCCCGCATCGGAGCAGCGACCTTCCCAAGGCCCAGTCCGTACGCTTCGGCAACCTGTCCGACGGCGGCTTCCAGGTCTTCCCGCGACCAATTAGCGCGTTGCAGCGCAAAGGTCAATTCACTCAGTATACCACGGGATACATCATTGAGCGCCTTGGCCGCTTTCTCTTCGATCTCGATCGGGCGCTGCGTCAGCGAGAAATGCGCCTTTTCAAGGAGTTGCGGGAGCATTTTCGCCGACCCCTTCACGACGGGGAGCGTGCGCATAAGCGCAGATTTCTGTGCGTCACCCAGCGGCGGTTTTTCTGCAGCTGCGAGATAGCCCTCGATTTCGCGCAGCAATTCGGCCTCATCGGTGATCGCGATATGCTGGCCGCAGATATTTTCGAGCTTTTTGAAGTCGAGCCGCGCCGGCGCCTTGTTGATCCCGGTGATGTCGAACCATTCCTTCGCCTGGTCGTCGGTGAAGAATTCGTCGTCGCCATGGCTCCAGCCGAGCCGCGCGAGGTAGTTGCGCATCCCCGTCGCGGGATAGCCCATCGCCTGATACTGCTCGAGGCCCACCGCGCCGTGGCGCTTCGACAGCTTCTTGCCGTCGGGGCCGTGGATCAGCGGGATATGCGCGAAGGTGGGCACGTCCCAGCCCATCGCGCGATAGACCAGCATCTGCCGTGCGGCGTTGACGAGATGGTCGTCCCCGCGGATCACATGGGTCACGCCCATATCATGGTCATCGACGACAACGGCCAGCATGTAGGTCGGTGTGCCATCAGAACGTAAACAAATCATGTCATCGAGCTGATCGTTGCGGATCGTCACCTCGCCCTGCACGGCGTCGGTGATCACCGTCGTGCCCTCGCGGGGCGCTTTCAGACGGATCACGTAGGGCGTATCCGGATGCGTCGCGGGATCGGCATCGCGCCACGGCGAGGGGAACATCTGCCCCTTGTTCGCCGGGTCCTCGCGGAAGGCCGCGATCTCTTCCTGCGTGGAGAAGCACTTATAGGCGTGGCCGTTCTCGAGCATCTGATGGGCGACCTCGGCATGACGGGCCGCGCCCGCAGCCTGGCTCACCACGTCGCCGTCATAATCGAGCCCCAGCCATTCGAGCCCCTGCAGGATCGCCGCCGTGGCCTCGGGGGTGGAGCGTTCGCGATCGGTATCCTCGATACGGAGCAGGAATTTGCCGCCGCGCCCACGGGCATAGAGCCAGTTGAACAGGGCCGTGCGCGCACCGCCGATATGCAGATAGCCGGTGGGCGAGGGGGCGAAACGGGTGACAATCTGGTCGGACATGTCGGGACCTTTCTTCGCGGGCTCTTACCGGCCCGCGTTAACCTATCGGAAACCATCAAGCGCATAGGCTTTCTCGGCTCGATGCATAAGCAGGGACGGGGCCGAGGACAAGCATGGCGATCATTGCCGAACCCGGCGACTGGGCGCAGGCGGAGGGTGCGACGGGCGCGGGCCGCGCTCCGCGTCTGATCGCGGCGCTCTTCGGGGGGCTCTCCGATCCGCTGGACGCGCTGGCGCGGGCGCGCGCGCAGCTTTTCCTGTGGATGCCGGTGGCGCTCGGCCTCGGGGTCGGGGCGTATTTCTCCCTCGTGGTCGAGCCGGGATGGCCTATCTACCTGAGTACGCTCGTAATCTGCGCGCTCTCGCTGACGCTTTGGCTGCGCGCTGCGGCGTGGTTTCGGCTGCCCGCGGCGCTGATCGCCCTCGCGGCTTTGGGGCTGCTGCTCGCGGGACTGCGCGCCCATCTCGTTGCTGCCCCGGTGCTGCAGTATCGCTATTACGGCCCCGTCAGCGGACGGATCGTGAAGATCGACCGCGCGCGGTCGGACCTGATCCGGCTGACGCTGGACCGAGTGCGGATCGACCGAATTCCGCCCGCCAAGACCCCTGCGCGGGTGCGGGTGACGCTGCATGGCGATCAAAGCCATTTCAGCCCCGAGCCCGGCACGCAGGTCATGCTCACGGCGAATCTCTCGCCCCCGCCGCCGCCAGCCGCGCCCCGGGGTTACGATTTTCGACGGACCGCCTGGTTCGACCGGCTCGGCGCGATCGGCTATACCCGCGCGCCGGTGCTGCGGATCGCGCCACCCGATCCCGGCGATTGGGCGATGGCGGCGCATCGCGCGCGGATGCGGCTCTCGGCGGCGATCCAGTCGCGGATCGCAGGCCAGCCCGGTGCGGTCGCGGCGGCGCTGATGACCGGCGACCGTTCGGGGTTGAGCGAGGCCACGCGCGAGGTGATGCGCCGCTCCAGCCTCGCCCATCTAATCGCGATTTCGGGGCTGCATATGGGGATGCTGGCGGGCTTCGTCTTCGGTCTGGTGCGTTACGGGCTGGCGCTGGCGGGACGCCCGGCGCTGATCTGGCCCACGAAGAAACTGGCCGCCATTGCGGCGCTGATCGCGGCCAGCGCCTATCTCTGGCTCGCGGGGCCTGCGGTCTCGACGCAGCGCGCCTGGATCATGGTGTCGATCATGCTCCTCGCCGTGCTCTTCGACCGGCGTGCGCTGAGCCTGCGCACCGTCGCGCTCGCCGCCACGCTTCTGCTGATCTGGCAGCCCGAGAGCCTGACCGAGCCCGGCTTCCAGATGTCCTTCGCGGCCACCACCGCGCTGATCGTGGCGCTGGGGCCGTGGACCCGCGCGTCGCGCCATCTGCCGCGTCTGCTGCGCCCGGTGTTGATGCTGGTCGCGACCTCTCTGATCGCAGGCGCGGCCACCGCACCGATCGTGGCCGCGCAGTTTCACAGGCTCTCGGAATACGGGGTGCTGGCCAATCTCTTCGCCGTGCCCGCGATGGGGCTGGTGATCATGCCGATGGGCGTACTCGCAGCACTGCTCGCGCCCCTTGGTCTGAGTGGTCCCGCGCTTTGGGCGATGGGGCAGGGCACGGCGTGGATCCTGCGCGTGGCGGAGTGGGTGAGCGGCCTCGACGGCTCGGTTCTCGCGATCGTTCAGCCGGGGCCGTGGGTGACCCCTTTGATTGCGCTTGGGGCGTTGGGGGCGATCCTGACGCGCGGGGCCGGGCGCAGTGCGAGCGTCGGTCTGATCCTTCTGGGCGGCGCCCTTTGGCTGCGCGCCGGGGCGGAGCGTCCGGCGCTGCTGATCGCGCCTGAGGCGCAGCAGGTCGGCCTGATGACCTCGCAGGGCCGGGCGCTGTCGAAGCCGGGCGCAGGGTTCATCTCCGAGCGCTGGCTCGCGGCGGATGGCGACGAAGTCTCGCTGGAAGTGGCCGCCGCACGCCCGGCTTTCTCTGGGCCGCGCGGCGCGCGGATCGCGCAGTTTAGGCGCGCGCCGCTCGCCCATCTCACCGGGAAATCGGCAAAAGAGGCCCTCCCTGCGATTTGCGCGAAGGGCGGCATCGTCGTGATCTCCAGCAAGATCGAAGCGCCCACCGGCCCATGCGATCTGTGGGACGCCGCGCGCCTGCGCGACACTGGCGCGGTCGCCATCTGTGCCACAGGCGAAGTCACGACGACCGCGCAAATCAAAGGCCGCCGCCTCTGGACGCGCCCCTGATCTTCGCTCTTTCCAAATATCCCCGCCGGAGGCTCCTGCCCACGCCACCGGCGCGACAAACGAAAAGAGCGCCCCGCAGGACGCTCTTTCTCAAGCATTCACCAAATCTCAGTAGCTGCGGATCAGCCCGACGAGCCGCCCCTGCACCTTCACCTGATCGTCGCGCAGCAGCCGCGTCTCATAGGCCGGGTTCGCGGCTTCCAGAGCGATCATCCCGCTGCGACGGTAGAAGCGTTTCAGCGTCGCCTCATGCCCTTCGACCAGCGCGACCACGATATCGCCATTGTCGGCGGTGCCCTGTTCGCGGATCACCACGACATCGCCATCGTTGATGCCGGCTTCGATCATCGAGTCGCCTTTGACTTCGAGCGCGTAATGCTCCCCGCGGCCGCCCAGCATGGAGCCGGGGACGGCGACGTGATGCGAGACTTCCGAGATCGCCTCGATCGGGACACCGGCGGCGATCCGGCCCATCACCGGCAGTTCCAGCGCGTGGATCACGTCGACCGGCATCGCGCCGCGCGGCGGGTCGGTCTTGTCGCCCTCGATCACCTGCGGGGCGAAGCTGCCGGCACTGTCGCCTGCGGGCGCGCCGAATTTCTTCTCCAGCGCCTCGGGCAGTTTCACGATCTCGATCGCGCGGGCCCGATGGGCGAGGCGGCGGATGAAGCCACGTTCTTCCAGAGCAGTAATCAAACGGTGGATACCGGATTTCGAGCGCAGGTCCAGCGCGTCCTTCATCTCGTCGAAAGAGGGTGGAACACCGTCCTTCATCATCCGTTTTTGAATGAATTCCAGCAATTCCAGCTGCTTGCGCGTCAGCATCCGCGACCCTCCGTTCCCCGGTCAAGGCACATGTTCAAGGATTGTTCTACCCTTGTTCACGGGGCCTGTCAACGCCCGAGGCGGGCGCGGCTCAGTCCAGCGGTAGGATTTCGACCGTCTCGCCTGCCTTGCGCGGCCCGTCGCCCAAGGGGCGGATCAGCAGGCAATCGGCCTGCGACAGGAGGCTCAGCATCGCGGAGTCCTGATTGTCGAAGGGCGTGACGCGGGGCAGGGGATCGCCGGGCGCGAGGGTGGCGCGCATGTAATGGGTGCGCGGGCCGGTCGGGCCGGTATCGGTCGCGAGGATCGCCTGTTGCACGCGGCTTTCCGGCGGCAGGCCCGCGAGCTTGCGCAGCATCGGGCGCAGGAACAGCTCGGCGCAGACCGTGGCCGAGACCGGGTTGCCCGGCAGGCCCAGCATGGCCGCTTCGCCGATCCGGCCCGCCATCAAGGGCTTTCCGGGGCGCATCGCGATCTTCCAGAAGCTGCGGTCGAGCCCCAGTTCTGCCGCCACTTCGCCGACCAGATCATGCGCACCGACCGAGGCGCCGCCCGAGGTCACCACCAGATCGGCGCCTTTCGCAAGGTCGAACACGGTGCGCAAGCTCTCGCGGTCGTCGCGCGCGATCGGCAGCATGCGGGCCTCGGCGCCCATGCGTTCGGCGAGCGCTGCAACGATGAAGCTGTTGGAGCAGATGATCTGGTCCGGCCCCGGCTCTTCGCCCGGCATCACCAGCTCGTCGCCGGTGGCGATGATCGCGACGATGGGGCGGCGGCGCACGGTGACGGCGGCCACGTTCATCGCGGCCAGCAGCCCGAGGTCGCGCGCGGTCAGCGGGCGGTCGGGGCAGAAGCTCTCGCCTTGCGCGAAGTCCTGACCCTTGGGGCGGATATTGTTATGGGTTTCAAGCTCTTGCGGCAGGGTGATCGTGTCGCCTTCACGGGTCACGTTCTCCTGCAGAACGACCACGCCATTCGGGCCCGGCACCGGTGCGCCGGTGAAGATGCGCACGGCTTGGCCCGGAGTCGGCGTGCCGTCATAGGCGCGACCTGCGGCGGCCTCGCCCTCGACGGTGAGCGTCGCGCCGGGCAGGTGGTCAGCCACGTCGATCCAGTAGCCATCCATCGCCGAGCCCGAGAAGGGGGGCTGGGTGAGCTGCGCCGTTGCGGGCTCCGCCATCACGCGGCCAAGCGCATGGCGCAGGCTCACGCGTTCGGTGCCCAGCGGCTCGACCAGTGCCAGAACCTTTTCCAGCGCCTCTTCGACGGGCAACAGGCTCATGATGTGCTCCCTTCGGCCTCGTATTTGCCGGATTTCCCGCCGTCTTTCAGCACGACGCGGATACCCTCGATCTGCATGGATTTCTCGACCGCCTTGAGCATGTCATAGACCGTCAGCGCCGCCGCCGAGACCGCCGTCAGCGCTTCCATCTCGACGCCGGTCTGCCCCGAGGTCTTCACCGTTGCACGGATGCGCACGCCGGGCAGCGCCTCGTCGGGCTCCAAGTCCAGCGTGACCTTGGTGATCGGCAGCGGGTGGCAGAGCGGGATCAGATCGGAGGTCTTCTTCGCGGCCATGATCCCCGCGATCCGTGCGATGCCCAGAACGTCGCCCTTCTTCGCGGTGCCCTTCAGGACATAGTCCAGCGTCTCGGGCAACATCACCACGCGCCCCTCGGCCACGGCGATGCGGTCGGTCACCTCCTTATCGGAGACGTCGACCATATGGGCCTGACCGTCCTTGTCGAAATGCGACAGGCTCATGCGACCTCCAGAAGCGTCCGGGTGGCGCCTGCGACATCGTCCTGCCGCATCAGGCTTTCGCCGATCAGGAAGCGGCGCGCGCCGACCTCGGCCATCGCCGCCATGTCGTCGCGGGTGAAGATGCCGCTCTCGCAGACCAGATCGCGGCCTTCGGCGAGGATGCTCGGCGCAAGTTCGCGGGTCACGTCGAGCGTGACCTCGAAGGTCTTCAGGTTGCGGTTGTTCACGCCCAGAAGCGGCGATTTGAGATGTTTGAGCGCGCGCTCGGTCTCTTCCATGTCATGCACTTCGACGAGCACATCCATGCCCCAACCGAAGGCTGCGTCTTCCAGTTCTGCGGCGAGGCTATCCTCGACCGAAGCCATGATGATCAGGATGCAATCGGCGCCCCAGGCACGGGCTTCCGCGACCTGATAGGTGTCATAGAGGAAATCCTTGCGCAGAGCGGGCAGCGAGCAGGCCGCGCGCGCCGCACTCAGGAATTCCGGCGCGCCCTGAAACGAGGGCGTGTCGGTCAGCACCGACAGACAGGCCGCGCCGCCTTGCTCATAGGCCTTGGCCAGCGCGGGCGGGTCGAAATCGGGGCGGATCAGCCCTTTCGAGGGCGAGGCCTTCTTGATCTCGGCGATCAGCCCGTAGCCCGTTTCCGCCTTCGCGGTCAGGGCGTTGGCAAAACCGCGCGTGGGCGCCTGCGCCTTGGCCTGAGCCTCAACTTCGCTCAGCGGGCGCGCGGCTTTGGCCGCTTTGATCTCTTCCAGCTTATAGGCTTTGATCTTGTCGAGGATCGTGCTCATCCGGCGACCTCCTGCGTGATGCGGGCGAGCGTTTCCAGCGCGGTCTTTGCCTTCCCGCTGTCGATGCTTTCGGCGGCCATTTCCGCCCCGGATTTCAGGTCCGCGACCTTGTCGGCCACGACAAGCGCGGCGGCGGCGTTGAAAATCACCGCGTCGCGATAGGCCGAAGCCTCGCCATCCATCAGCGCGCGCAGGGCGGTGGCGTTCTCGGCCGCCGTGCCGCCGACCAGATCCTTGAACTTATGCACGGGCAGGCCCGCATCCTCGGGGTGGATCTGCAGCGACTCGATGCGGCCGTTCTCCAGCGCGGCGACCTCAGTGGTGCCGCAAATGGTGATCTCGTCGGTGCCGTCCGAGCCATGCACAAGCCATGCCTTTTCGGAGCCCAGCATCTGCAGCGTCTCGGCCATCGGGAAGATCAGGTCGGGCGCGAAAGCCCCGGTCAGCTGCCGCTTCACGCCCGCGGGGTTGGTCAGGGGCCCGAGGATGTTGAAGATGGTCTTGCAGCCCAGTTCCTGACGCACCGGCATGACGTGGCGCATCGCGGGGTGATGGATCTGCGCCATCATGAAGCCGATATTGGCCTCGGCCAGACCGCGTTCGGTCGCCTCGGGGCCGGCCATCACGTCGATGCCAAGCTCGGATTGCACATCCGCCGTGCCCGATTTCGACGAGGCCGCGCGGTTGCCGTGTTTCGCGACCGGCACGCCCGCGCCCGCCACGACGAAGGCCGCAGCGGTCGAGATGTTGAGCGTGTGCATCCCGTCGCCGCCGGTGCCCACGATATCCATCGCGCCCTCGGGGGCTTTGACCGGCACGCATTTCGCTCGCATCGCGGCGGCAGCAGCGGCATATTCCGACACGGATTCCCCGCGCGCCCGCAGCGCCATCAGCAAGCCGCCGATCTGTGCCGGCGAGGCTTCGCCTTCGAACAGCAGCTGGAAGGCCATTTCCGCCTGCGCGCGGCTCAGCGGGCCTTCCGACGCCGCGAAGATCAGCGGCTTCATCGCTTCGCTCATCGGCTGGCTCATGCGGGCACCTTCAGGCTGACGCCTGCCTCTGTCAGGAAATTCTTCAGCATGGCGTGGCCATGCTCGGAGGCGATGGATTCCGGGTGGAACTGCACACCCTCGATCGGCAGCTCGCGATGACGCAGGCCCATGATCGTGCCGTCGTCCAGCTCGGCGGTGATCTCGAGGCAGTCGGGCAGGCTCTCGCGCTCCACGATCAGCGAGTGGTAGCGCGTCGCTTTCAGCGGAGAGGGCAGGCCCTTGAAGCAGCCTTTGCCCTCGTGGCGGATTTCGCCCATCTTGCCATGTACGATCTCGGAGGCGCGCACGACTTTCCCGCCGAAGGCCTGACCGATGGTCTGATGCCCCAGACAGACGCCGAACAGAGGCAGTTTCGCCTCGGCCGCAGCCATCACCAGAGGCAGGCAGATGCCCGCCTGATCGGGATCGCAGGGGCCGGGCGACAGCACGATCGCTTCGGCGCCCATGCCCATCGCCTCCTGCACGTTCAGTGCGTCGTTACGCCAGACCTTCACATCGGCGCCCAGCTCGCCAAAATAGTGCACCAAATTATAGGTGAAGCTGTCATAATTATCGATGAGCAGCAGCATGGCCGGGCCCTTTCGTTTGTTGGCCCCCGGCGTTCCCCACGCATACAAGCGCCGATGCGCTCATCAAGGGGGGTGAACCGGGGATCGGGTCGGGCTATAGATGCTATCAGCGAAGGGCCGGGGTCAAGGGCAGTCCCCGCGAAAAGCCGCGTATCAAGAGCGGTGAAGATGGAGGCAGGCAATGATGCGATCTGTGATGAAGGGCGGACTGGCCGGTCTGCTGGTCGCGGTTCTGGGTGCGGGTGTGATGTCGTTGATCTTCCCGGCGCCGAAAGAGCCCGGCGAAGAGATCAAGCTCGCCGGAAGCCCGACGCCCGAAGAACCGGCGAATGTGGACCTGCCCGCGGGCTCCGATTTCTCGCGGCCCGCGACCGACCGCACGCCCGCGATGCCGACGCCGGACGGGGCGCCGCTGTCAGCGCCGACCAAGACGCCGCGCGTATCCGAGCCGCAGCCGAGCCTCGCGCCGCCCAGTGCCGACGAGATCGAGAGCGCCGCGCGCCCGGAAATGGCGACCGACATGGCCGAGCCGCGTCCCAAGGCGGACGGGGAGACG
The DNA here is from genome assembly GCF_058105145.1 of Thioclava sp. ISO4. NCBI lineage: Bacteria > Pseudomonadati > Pseudomonadota > Alphaproteobacteria > Rhodobacterales > Paracoccaceae > Thioclava > Thioclava sp. ISO4. Next base: position 3,271,636 of record NZ_CM176571.1, on the reverse strand, counting down.
GTCGCACTCGCCGAGCCGGTCGCGCCGGAGGCGGGAGCCCAGCCCGACAGCGCGCCGCCTGCCTCTTTGCAAGGCGCGCCCGCACCCGATACCGCGCCCGAGGTTGCTCCTGTGAGCAAGTCCACGCCGGACGCGCAGCCCGAGCAGACCGCCGAAACTGCGCCCGCAGCCGAAATGCCCGCGTTGCCCGACGTCACCCTTCAGCCGCCGAAAGCGTCCGAGCAAGCGACGCGGCCTGCGGATGAGGGCGACACGACCGTCGCGGCGAATGAGATGCCCGCATTGCCCGAGGCCGAGATGACGCCCCCCGAGGCGGAGCCCCAAGCGGCCCCGTCGCTCGGTGAGATGCCCGCGCCGGATCAGTTGCCGCCCGAGGGGGAGGGGATCGACACTGCGCAGGCCGACAAGCCCGAGATCTCAAGCGACCCGGCCGCAAGCCCGGACCTGCCCGCAGGGCGCGCTCTGCCGCAAGCCGGGGATGCAGCCCCGATCAAGCCGCGCATCTTCTCGTTGCAAGACGCCCCGTCGCTGCCGGGCAAGCCGGTGGGCGGGTTCAAATCCGCGCCCGGCGTGGTTGTGGATCGCCTGCCGCAAGTGACGCCTTCGACCGCGCCTGCGCCGGGGGAAGGGGCTGACGCGCAGTCTGCGCAGGACATGCCCGAGGTCGCGGCGGTCGATGCGGCCGATCTGAACCCGATCCGAAAATTCGCAGCCCCCGCACCGATCGGCGACAAGCCGCAAATCTCGCTTGTGCTGATCGATCCGGGCGTGGCGGCAGGCGGGCTCGATCCGGCGACGATCACGGCGAGCGATCTGCCGATGACCATCGCGATCGATCCGACCCGCGACGGCGCTGCCGAAGATGCGAAAGCCTTCCGCGCGGCAGGGTTCGAGGTCGCGATCCTTGCAGCCGGACTGCCCGCCAATGCCGCGCCCGAGGATGTCGAGGTGGCGCTGGAGGCCTGGCGTCACGTGATCCCCGAGGCGGTCGCCGTCGTGGAGCCGCCGCAGCCGCAATTCCAGAACAACCGCCCGCTCGCGCGGCAGATGATTTCGGCGCTCAGCCGTGGCGGGCTCGCGGTGGTGACGCAGAAGAAGGGCTTCGACAGCGCCAACCAGATCGCGACCTCGGCCGATCTGCCGCGCGCGCAAGTCTGGCGCGTGATCGATGACGGGCGCGAGAAGGCCGCGGTGATCTCGCGGATGCTCGCGCGCGCCGATTTCGAGGCGGAGCGCAACGGCTCGGTCGTGGTGATGCTCTCGGCCTGGCCGGAATCGGTTCAGGGGATCGAGGATTGGTATGTCGATGCGCAGAACCAGGTGACCCTGACCCCGGTTTCGGCGCTGGCGCTCGATAGCGTGGCGGCTGGCACTCCGGAGACCGGGCCGAAAATGGAAAACGCGGGCCAGTAAGCCCGCGTTCTCAAAGCTTGGGAAAAGGCGGCTGGCTCAGCCGTTGCCGCGTGTCGCCACGAACAGCCCCGCATCCTCGGCGGCCTTGCGCAGCGCCTTGGACTTGTTGACCGTCTCCATCCATTCGGCCTCGGGGTCGCTATCATAGACCACGCCGCCGCCCGCCTGAATGTAGAGCGTCTTGTCCTTCACCACCGCCGTGCGCAGCGCGATGCACATATCCATCTCGCCATTGGCCGCGAAATAGCCCACGGCGCCGCCATAGATGCCGCGTTTCTCCGGCTCCAGCTCGTCGATGATCTCCATCGCGCGGACCTTGGGCGCGCCGGAGACCGTGCCCGCGGGCAGACCGGCCAGCAGCGCCGAGAGCGCGTCCTGATCGTCGGCCAGCTCGCCCACGACGTTCGAGACGATATGCATGACGTGGCTGTAGCGCTCGATGATGAATTTCTCGGTCGGGTGGACCGAGCCGATCTTGGAGACACGCCCCACATCGTTGCGGCCCAGATCGAGTAGCATCAGGTGCTCGGCCAGCTCTTTCTTGTCGGCCAGCAGGTCCTCTTCCAGCGCCTTGTCCTCGGCAGGGGTCGCGCCACGCGGACGGGTGCCCGCGATCGGGCGGATCGTCACCTCGCCCTCGCGCACGCGCACGAGGATCTCGGGCGAAGCGCCCACGATCTGGAAACCCCCGAAGTTCAGGAAGAACATGAAGGGGGAGGGGTTGGTGCGCCGCAGCGAACGATAGAGCGCGAAGGGCGGCAGCGGGAAATGCGCCGACCAGCGCTGTGCCGGAACCACCTGGAAGATGTCGCCCGCGCGGATGTAATCCTTCGCGGCCTCCACGGCGGACATGTAGCCCTCTTTGGTGAAGTTCGAATGCATCTCGCCGACCTGCAGGCTCTCGCCCAGATCGCGGCTCTCCACCGGCGTGCGGTCGAGATCGCGCAGCGCATCGGAGACCCGCTCAGCGGCCTGCGCGTAGGCCGCGCGCGCCGACATCCCCTCGGCTTGGAAGGCAGGCGCGCAGATGATCACGTCGCCCTTCACCCCGTCGAGCACGGCCACGACCGACGGGCGCAGCAGCATCGCGTCGGGCACGCCCAGCGGATCGGGGTTCACGTTCGGCAGCTTTTCGACCAGACGGATCGTGTCATAGCCGAGATAGCCGAAGAGACCCGCCGCCGCAGCGGGCAGATCGTCGGGCATCTCGATGCGGCTTTCCGCGATCAAGGCGCGCAAGCTGTCGAACGGGTGGCCGGGCAGCTCTTCCCACGCCTCGTCGAAGCGCGCCGAGCGGTTGATCCGCGCCTGCTCGCCCCGGCATTCCCAGATCACGTCCGGCTTCATGCCGACGATCGAGTAGCGCCCGCGCACCTCACCGCCGGTCACCGATTCCAGCATGAAGGAATTGGGCTGCGCCTCGGCGAGCTTGAGCATCAGCGAGACGGGCGTGTCCAGATCGGCCGCGAGCCGCGCGTAGACCAGCTGGTTTTCACCCTTGGCCCAGCGTTCCTCGAACGCCTCGAAAGAGGGGGAGAGAGCGACCACGGCGGGCCTCCTTACTGCATCTGCGACTGCACGGCGGTCACGGTCTGGTTGTCGAGATCGAGCCCGGCCTCCGACTCCACGGCGGTCGCGTAGAAATTGAGCAGGTCATTGGCCAGCGAGTTCGACAGCTGGGTGCCGATCTGACCCGAGATCAGCTTGGTGTCGGCATCTTCCATATCCGCCGGGATGACCTTGTCGGTGACGAAGACATAGACCTTGCCGTTGGCGGTGATCTGCGCGGGCTTGCCCGGCTCGGTCTTGAAGACCTTCGAGATCACCGGCGGCGGCAGTTCGTCGGAATAACCGCCCCGGCCGATGCTCGCGACCTTGGTGGTCAGCACGCCGGTCTCGCCCAGAGATTTGCCACCCTCGACCGCCGAGACGATCTCCTTGGCCCGGTCCTCTTCGGCCTGCACCACCTGATCGGCGCGCCAGGCCGCTGCGACCTCGTCCTTCACATCGGCGAAGGGCTTGGGCTGGGGCGGCACGATCTTGTTGAGGCGCAGCGCGAAGACGCCGCCATCCGAGAGCGTCTGCAGATCGGGATAGGCGTCGGTCGTGGCCTCGTCGGCCGCTTTGCGGAACTCGTCATAGCCCGCGATGCCGTCGGTGCTGTCGGCGGTGTAGGCGATCTGGCCAAGCTCCATATCAGTTTCCTTGGCCATCTCCTCGAGCGTCGCGCCGCCTGCCAGACGGTCCTGCAGGTCTTCGCTCATCTTGCCGATCTCGTTGCGCGCCTTCTCGGCTTCGGCATCGCCCGCGAGTTCGTCGCGCGCCTCGGCAAAGGAGGTTTCCTGCGCATCGATGATGCCGTTCACCTTGAACAGGGCCGGGCCCAGATCAGTCTCGACGGGGCCGACCACGGCGTTGTTCTCAGCCGCGAAGACCGGGTCTGCGGCCTTGCCCAGATCGTCGCGCGTCACGTCGCCCAGATCGGCATCGGCCAGCGTCAGGCCGCGATCCTTGGCGAGGTCGGCGAAGGTCGCGCCGCCATCCAGCTTGGCTTTCGCGGCCTTGGCCGCGTCCATGTCGGAATAGACGAGACGCTCCACGAGGCGCTTCTCGGGCTGCTTGAACTCGTCGGCGCGGCGCTCGTATTCGGCCTTCAGCGTGGCGTCGTCGATCTTGACCTTGTCGGCCAGCATGTCCGGCGTCAGCCACGCATAGGTGATGTCGCGCGTCTGGGGCGCGGTGAACTGATCGATATGGTCGTTGTAATAGGTCTGAAGCTGATCGTCGGTCGGGTCCGGGATCGCCTTGCTCAGATCGCTCTCGCTCACCTCGGCCCAGGTGAAGCCGCGCTTCTCGCTGACATATTTGGTATAGGCGTCGACCACCGGCTTGGGCGCATCCACGCCCCCTGCAACGGCGCCCTGAATGATCGAGCGCGAGAGATCGTCGCGCAGCTGAGCCTCGAATTGCGGCTCGGTATAGCCCTGCTGGCGCAGCGCGAATTTATAGGTCTCGCGGTCGAACTCGCCCGAGGCGTTCTGGAAGGCCTGCACCTTGTAGATCTGCTGCTGAAGCTCCTTGTCGCCGACCGACACGCCCAGACGGCGCGCGCTTTCGCCGATCGCGGCCTGACCGATCAGCTTGCCCAGCACCTGCTGGTCGACGCCGGAGGACCGCATCTGTGCCATCGTGACCGGCTGGCCAAGCTGCTGGCTGCGCTGCTGCATTTCCTGACGCAGCGCGCGGGCGTAATCGTCGACGGTGATCTGGGTGTCGCCGACCGCGCCGACCGATTTGGCCGAACCGGAGAAATTGCGTAGCCCGAAACCGCCGAGACCAAGGATCAGCATGGCCAGCAAGATCCAGACGACGACACTCTTGCCGTGGCTGCGCATCTTCATCGGGGGTCCTCCTAGGGCATTGTTTGTTGGGCGCTGTTTAGGGCTTTGATTACTGGCCTGCAAGGCTAGCCGCGCGTGAGGCCCGCCAGCCGGTCGCGCAGCGTGGCGATCCCGTCCGTGTCGACATTGGCGAATGCGATCCGCATCTGCTGCGCGGCCCCGTTCGCGCCTTGCGGCATGAACATCGTACCGGGCAGCATCAGCACGCCCGCCTCGCGCACCAGAGCCTGCGCGAAATCAGGAGAGGGGCGGGGATCGGGATGAGTGACATAGGCGAAATACGCCCCGCAGCCGAGCATCTCCCAGCCTTCCAGATCGGCGAAGGCGGCCTCCATCGCCGCGCGCCGGCGCAGGATTTCCGCGCGCTCGCCCGCGACCCATTGCGACAGGTGCAGCATGCCCCAAAGCGCCGCCATCTGACCGAGCTGCGAGGGGCAGATCGCCACCGTGTCGAGGAATTTCTCGACCTCGGCGAGGCGCGCCTCGCCCGCGACGATGGCTCCGACGCGGTGGCCCGTCAGGCGATAGGCTTTCGAGAAGGAATAGAGATGGATGAAATAGTCCGGCCAGTCGGGATCCGAGAACAGGTCATGCGGCGCGCCAGTGCGCGAGTCGAAATCGCGATAGGTCTCGTCCACGATCAGCGCGAGCTTGTGACGCTTGGCCAGATCGGCGAAGGCGCGCAGCAGTTCGGCCGGATATTCCGCCCCGCCCGGATTGTTCGGCGAGACCAGCACGATCGCGCGCGTCTTGTCGGTGATCTTCGCGGCTGCCTCCTCCGGGTCGGGCAGAAGCCCCGCGCCGGGGGCTAGCGGCACCGTCTGCACGCCCGCCATGTCGAGCCACATCTTGTGATTGAAATACCATGGCGTCGGCAGGATCACCTCGTCGCCGGGACCTGCGAGCGTGGCGAGCGTCGCGCAAAACGCCTGATTGCAGCCTTGGGTGATCGCGACCTGACGCGCTGCGATCTCGCCGCTATAGGCGAGGCTCCATTGATGCGCGAGCTCCGCACGCAGATCGGGCAGGCCCAGAACGGGGCCGTAAAGATGCGCCTGCGGATCGTTCAGCGCGGCCTCGGCGATAGCCTGACGCAGCGCCTCGGGCGGCGGATCGACGGGGGCTGCCTGAGAGACGTTGATCAGCGGGCGATCGGCGGTGAACTCGACCCCGTCGAGCCAGCGCCGCGCCTCCATGACCGGGGGCGGGAAGGTGGCGGCGAGCGCGGGGTTGAGCGGATGGGGCATGATGGTCCTCTTGGCTGATCGGCGCGAGATCAGCAGAGCGCCGCGCGCTTGGCAAGAGGCGGGAGCCTCCGGCGGGGATATTTGGATCGAGAAGAAGGGGCGCAGCGCCCCCCTAGCTGTGTCCCTCGCGGGGTTTGCGCCAGGCAAAGCTGTGGCGCACCGACCATTCGCGGATCGTCAGCGCGATCACCAGAAGGTCCAGCGCGGTCAGCGCCAGCATCCCTGCGCCGTGGTTCAGGCTGTAGAGATACATCTGGTAGGCCACGAAACCCGACATCATCACGATCGCCAGCGGATAGGCCCAGATCAGCCCGCGGATCAGCAGTATCACCACGACGAGTTTCAGCAGCCCGTGGCTGGTGAAATAGAAGCCATAGAAATCCTGCGTCTGGATCGAGAAGTGATGCGCCGCGCTCAGAAGCGCGTTGGCGATGCGGTCATTGGGGTCTTCGCGCAGCTCGCGCGCGGTTATCCAATGCGCCGCATCGAAGAGCGCGTTTTTCGGCATGCCGAGAAGCGCGAGACCCGACAGGGTCTCGGCCGTCTCGAACAGAGCCTTGAGGATCAGGCTTACCTCGAAGAGCCAGTGCAGGAACCGACCCAGAGGGGTTCCGGGGGCGCCGAATTTCACCGATCAGTCCGTGCCGCGATAGGGCTGCACATATTGCAGCGCCATGTCCCAGGGGAAGAAGATCCAGGTGTCCTGGCTGACCTCGGTGATGAAGGTGTCGACCAGCGGCGCGCCCATCGGCTTGGCGTAGACGGTGGCGAATTGCGCCTTCGGGAAGAGGTCGCGCACCAGTTTCAGCGTGTTGCCGGTATCGACGAGGTCGTCGACGATCAGTACGCCTTCGCCGCCGTTTTCCATCAGGCTCTCTTGCGTCGGCTTGATGACCTGCGCTTCGCGCTGTTCCTGATGGTTGTAGCTTTTGACCGAGATCGTATCGACCGTGCGGATGTCGAGTTCGCGCGCGACGATCGCCGCCGGAACGAGGCCGCCACGGGTGATGCCCACCACCGCGCGCCAGCTGCCGTCGCCCGGGCCCTTGCCGTCGAGGCGCCATGCCAGCGCACGGGCATCCCGGTGGATTTGGTCCCAGCTGACGTGGAAGCCTTTTTCATGCGGCAGACGATCGGACATCGGGGGTCTCCTCAGCTCAGAGCGAGTTTCAGACCGAGCAGCGCCAGCAGGCCGCCAAAGCAGCGCTCGATCACGGTTTTCAGGTTCAGATAGGCCGCGCGCGTCTTCTCGAGCGAGAAGATCCGCGCGACGATGACGTTCCATCCCGCATCGTTGAACATCACGATGCCGAGGATCGCGACATAGGCCCAGGCGGGCGCCGACGGCGGGATGAAGGTCAGGAAGACAGTGCCGAAGAACACGGCGGGTTTGGGGTTGGCGAGCTGGGTCGAGATGCCGAGCCAGATCAGCCGGGGGATCGAGCGGGTGCGCGGCAGGTCGGGGATCGCTTCATCCATCGGGTCGCCCGCATGGCGCCACATCTTATAGGCGAGCCAGAGCAGATAGGCCGCGCCCGCGATCTTGAGCGTGGTCAGCAGGGCAGGGGCGACCTTGAAGACGAGGGCGAGGCCGAACAGCGCCGCCGCCGCCCAGATCACTGCGCCCAAGCCGATGCCGAGCGCGAGCCAGATGCCGCGTCCGAAGCCCTCGCGCAGACCCGTGCGCGCAGCCAAAAGCACAGCTGGCCCCGGCGACATCGCCGCGGCCAGATGCACGAAATAGATCGCGGTGAGGGCCGCGAGGGTCATCTCATTCCTTCCGCTTGGTGACCACGTCGATATCGGGCGCGTCGACCGCTTTCATGCCCACCACGTGATAGCCAGCGTCGACATGCAGCGTCTCGCCGGTGGTGCCGGAACCGAGATCGGAGAGCAGGTAGAGCGCGGCTTTGCCGACCTCTTCCTGCGTCACGTTGCGGCGCAGCGGCGAGTTCAGCTCGTTCCACTTCATGATGTAGCGGAAATCACCGATGCCCGAAGCCGCGAGGGTCTTGATCGGGCCGGCGGAGATCGCGTTGCAGCGGATACCGTCCTTGCCCAGATCCTCGGCGATATACATCACGCTGGCTTCCAGCGCCGCTTTCGCCACGCCCATCACGTTGTAATGCGGCATGACCTGCTCGGCACCGTAATAGGTGAGCGTGAGCAGCGAGCCGCCCTCGTTCATCATCGCAGCCGCTTCCTTGCACACGGCGGTGAAGGAATAGACCGAGATGTCCATCGTGGATTTGAAATTGTCGCGCGACGTGTCGACGTAGCGCCCGCGCAGCTCCGACTTGTCGGAGAAGCCGATCGCGTGGACGACGAAATCGATGCTGTCCCAATGGGTGCGCAGCGTCTCGAAGAGCGTCTGGATCGAGTCGCCGCTGGCGACGTCGCATTCGACGAGGATCTCGGAGCCGAGCTGTTCGGCCAGCGGTCCCACGCGCTTCTTCAGCGCCTCGCCCTGGAACGAGAAGGCCAGCTCCGCACCGGCATCCGCGAGGGCTTTGGCGATGCCCCAGGCGATGGATTTGTCATTCGCAAGGCCCATAATCAGCCCGCGCTTGCCTGCCATCAGGTTGTTTGACATGTCAGGTTTTCCCCCGCTTCGCTCTGGTAAGTCCGAATGCTTTAGGCGAAAGGTGGAGACGCATCAAGGCTACTGACCTCCGGTCAAGCATGATCGTGTGGATCGTGTTGCAGATCGGGGCGTTGCGCCTGATGTGCGAAGCGGCGGCGAGACTGGAGGCGAGTATGAGTGACAGAACCGGAATTTTCGCAGGCGACGATCCCTTTGCCATCGCGCAGACATGGCTGGATGAGGCCGCGGACACCGAGATCAACGATCCCAACGCGATTGCCTTGGCGACGGTCGATCCGGACGGGTTGCCCAATGCGCGCATGGTTCTTCTCAAGGAAATCGAGGGACGCGACATGCCCTCCGGCGGGGCTTTCGTCTTCTACACCAACTACGGATCGGTGAAGGCGCAGGAGATCGAAAGCGCCGGAAAAGCCGCCTTCGTGATGCATTGGAAATCGCTGCGCCGCCAGATTCGGGTTCGCGGTATGGTTGAGCGCGAAGAGGGGCCGCAGGCCGACGCCTACTACAAGTCGCGCTCGCTGAAATCGCGTCTCGGCGCTTGGGCTTCACGGCAAAGTGAGCCGCTGAGTTCGCGCAGCGCCTTGATGGCGGAGGTCGCGAAGGTAACCGCGAGCCACGGCGCGAATCCCGATCGACCGCCGTTTTGGGGAGGGTTCAGAATCAAGCCGTTGGAGCTGGAATTCTGGGCAGACGGTTCTTTTCGCCTTCATGATCGCTTCCGCTGGAGCCGGCAAACCCTTGCCGATCAGTGGGTTGTGACCCGCTTGAACCCCTGAAACTCGCGCTTCGTGAATTGCATAGGGTCTTGAAACTTTGGGCAATCTCTTGAAGTGTCCCTTAAACACCGCATTTCCAGAAGGACGTGCGGAGGAAATGCGAACAGGAAAGCCCGCGAATGCAAACGGGATGGAATATGCTGGGGGAGTCCGAGGCTGAGCTTCGTGAGGTGACCGGCACCGTCAAATGGTTCGACCCTGTCAAAGGGTTCGGCTTCATCGTCGATGGCGAAGGAGGGCCGGACATCCTGCTTCATGCGAATGTTCTGCGCAATTTCGGTCAGGGCTCGATTGCCGATCACGCGCGGATTCGCGTCCAGATGCAGCTGACCCCGCGCGGCGCGCAGGCGGTCGAGGTTTTGGAGATTCTTCCTCCGGAAGGCGAGCCCGTCGCGCCGATCGAGGATCTGGGCGACAACACCTTCGACGATATCGCGGCGCTGCCATTGGAGCCGGCGCGGGTGAAATGGTTCGAAAAGGCCAAGGGCTTCGGCTTTGCCAATGTCTTCGAGAATGATGAGGACATCTTCATCCATATGGAAGTTCTGCGCCGGTCGGGTTTTGCCGATCTGACCCCCGGCGAAGCGGTGTGCCTGCGCGTGATCGAAGGCAAGCGCGGTCGGATGGCGGCACAGGTTCTCGCATGGGATGCCGGTTTGAAATCCGGGCGCTGAGCGCCGCGCTTTTCCTTGCCGTAACGCCGGGCCTCGCCGCGGCGGAAGGGGCGCAGTGCCGCGATGACCTCGCTATTCTGCGCACCGCGAACGAGCCGGTCAGCTTCACCGTCGAGATTGCCGATAGCAGCGCCGAGCGCGCGCAGGGCCTGATGGGGCGGCGCGAGATGGACGAAGGGGCAGGGATGCTCTTCATCTACGAGCATGCGCGGGAGGTCGCCTTCTGGATGCATGACACGCCGCTGCCGCTCGACATGGTGTTCATCGATCCGACGGGCGAGGTGGTGAAGGTCGCGGCCAATACGACGCCCAATGACGACACTCCGATTCCCTCCGGCGCACCGGTGCGCTACGTGCTCGAGATCAATGCCGGGATGGCGGCGCGCCACGGCATCGCGCCGGGCACGCAACTGGCGCATCCCAGCGTTGACCCGGCGCAGGCCGCATTTCCCTGCGAATGACCCTTTCCTTGGGACGAGCCTCTTTGTAAGGAGAGGGCGTCGGGGCGTAGCGCAGCCTGGTAGCGCGTCTGTTTTGGGTACAGAAGGTCGTGAGTTCGAATCTCGCCGCCCCGACCATCCCCTCGAAATCGCCGGAATCGGGCCCGCTATATCTAGTGGTAGGCTCTTGATTGTGACACTAGCGACACGCTCTTCGGCTTTGCCCAAATTTTGCGCAACCCCGGCGAGGCTATCCACAAGATATTGCGTTCTGTGGATTGAAATTGCCAGATGAGCGGCTAAAGCCCCCGAATCTTCAATGAAATTTGGCTCTTATTGGTGCCGCAGTGCAGCGCCCATGCGTTAACCAAATGTGGAGGAATCGTGCAGCGCGCTTCCCTCGGGGCCGGTCAACTGAAAAATGGACTGACTCTAGGTGAAAGTTTCGTTGACGGCTCGGTGCGCCTACGGCAGGTTGTGTGGTGTCGGAGGCTAACCCACCAGATGTAGTGGAGCCTAGGGCCAAGGGACAGATTTCGGACATTGCACCCCCGAATCCGGGGCGCGCAGCCCTCGCGGTGTCGACTGCGAGGCCCGGGCTTCTTTGTCTTCTGCGGCTCCCGCCGGCACCTGATTGGACTGACTGCAACGGGGACAGGGCAATGAAGATCGAACGGAAGTTCACCACCGACGAAACCGGCGCCTACGGCGCGCTGGAATTCACGACGACCACGTCTGAGATTCGCAATCCCGACGGGAAAGTGGTGTTCCGAAACGAGTCGGTCGAAGTGCCCGGCCGTTGGAGCCAGGTGGCGTCCGACGTGCTCGCGCAGAAATACTTCCGCAAGGCCGGCGTTCCGGCGGCGCTGAAGAAGGTCAAAGAGAAGGGCGTGCCGGAATTCCTGTGGCGCTCGGTCCCCGATGAAGACGCGCTTGCTCAGCTCCCCGAAGAGGCGCGCTACACCGGTGAAAACTCGGCCAAGCAAGTGTTCGACCGTCTCGCCGGTGCCTGGTGCTATTGGGGCTGGAAGGGCGGCTACTTCTCCACGGAAGCTGATGCGCAGGCTTACTATGACGAGATGCGCTTCATGCTGGCCGAACAGATGGCCGCGCCGAACTCGCCGCAATGGTTCAACACCGGCCTGCATTGGGCTTACGGCATCGACGGCCCCGGTCAGGGTCACTTCTATGTCGATCACAAGTCGGGCAAGCTGACCTCCTCGACCTCGGCCTACGAACACCCGCAGCCCCATGCCTGCTTCATCCAGTCGGTCTCGGACGATCTGGTGAAAGAGGGCGGGATCATGGACCTCTGGGTCCGTGAAGCGCGCCTGTTCAAATACGGCTCGGGCACCGGCACCAACTTCTCGAGCCTGCGCGCCGAAGGCGAGAGCCTCTCGGGCGGCGGCAAATCCTCGGGCCTGATGGGCTTTTTGAAGATCGGCGACCGCGCAGCGGGTGCGATCAAGTCGGGCGGCACCACGCGCCGCGCGGCGAAGATGGTGATCTGCGACATGGATCACCCCGATATCGAGGAATTCGTCAACTGGAAGGTCATCGAAGAGCAGAAAGTGGCCTCGCTGGTCGCGGGCTCCAAGCTGCATGAGCGTGAGCTGAACGGCATCTTCACCGCGATCCGCGAATTCGACGGCTCGACGGAAACCTCGGTCGATCCGAGCCAGAACGAGGCGCTGAAAGACGCGATCAAATCCGCCAAGCGCGTGATGATCCCGGAGACCTATATCAACCGCGTGCTGCAATATGCGCGGCAGGGTTATGCCAGCATCGAATTCCCGACCTACGACACTGATTGGGACTCGGAAGCCTATGTCTCGGTTTCGGGTCAGAACTCGAACAACTCGGTCCGCGTCACCAACGCTTTCCTGAAAGCGGTGAAGGACGATGCCGATTGGGAACTGGTGCGCCGCACCGATGGCAAGGTCGCCAAGACCGTGAAGGCGCGCGATCTGTGGGAGCAGGTCGGCCACGCCGCCTGGGCCTGCGCCGATCCGGGCATCCAGTTCCACGACACCGTCAACGAATGGCACACCTGCCCCGAAGACGGTGCGATCCGCGGCTCGAACCCGTGCTCGGAATACATGTTCCTCGACGACACGGCCTGTAACCTCGCTTCGATGAACCTGCTGACCTTCTACAAGGACGGCAAATTCGACGCGGAAAGCTACATGCACGCCACCCGCCTGTGGACCGTGACGCTGGAAATCTCGGTGCTGATGGCGCAGTTCCCCTCGAAGGAAATTGCGCAGCGCAGCTACGACTTCCGCACGCTGGGCCTCGGCTACGCCAATATCGGCGGCCTGCTGATGAACATGGGTCTGGGCTACGACTCCAAGGAAGGCCGGGCGCTGTGTGGCGCGCTGACCGCCGTGATGACCGGTGTCTCCTATGCCACCTCGGCAGAGATGGCGGGCGAGCTGGGCGCGTTCCCGGGTTACGAGAAGAACGCCAAGCACATGCTGCGCGTCATCCGCAACCACCGCAACGCGGCCTACGGCAAGACCGAGGGCTACGAGGCGCTCGAGACCAAACCGGTTGCGCTCGATCACAAGGGCTGCCCCGATCAGGATCTGATCGCGCTCGCCACCCAAGCCTGGGACGAGGCGCTGGCGCTGGGCGAGAAGCACGGCTACCGCAACGCCCAAGTGTCGGTGATCGCGCCGACCGGGACGATCGGTCTCGTGATGGATTGCGACACCACCGGGATCGAGCCGGACTTCGCGCTGGTGAAGTTCAAGAAGCTCGCAGGCGGCGGCTACTTCAAGATCATCAACCGCTCGGTGCCCGGCGCGCTCGAGACGCTGGGCTACGGCTCGGCGCAGATCGAAGAGATCATCGCCTATGCCGTGGGGCACGCCAGCCTCGGCAACTGCCCCGACATCAACACCACGGCGCTGATCGGCCACGGCTTCGGCCCGCGCGAGATCGAGAAGGTCGAGGCCGCGCTGCCGACCGCCTTCGATATCCGCTTCGTCTTCAACCAGTGGACGCTGGGCGAGGAGTTCTGCACCCAGACGCTGGGCATCCCGGCCGAGAAGCTGAACGATCCGACCTTCGACATGCTGCGTCACCTCGGCTTCACCAAGAAGCAGATCGACGCCGCGAACGACCATGTCTGCGGGACGATGACGCTGGAAGGGGCGCCGCACTTGAAGGAAGAGCACCTGAGCGTGTTCGACTGCGCCAATCCCTGCGGCAAGAAGGGCAAGCGTTACCTCAGCGTCGACAGCCATATCTACATGATGGCCGCCGCGCAGAGCTTCATCTCGGGGGCGATCTCGAAGACGATCAACATGGCGAACCACGCCTCGATCGAAGACGTGAAAGCGGCTTACGAGCTGAGCTGGTCGCTCGGCATCAAGGCCAACGCGCTCTATCGTGACGGATCGAAACTGTCGCAGCCGCTGGCCGCCGCGCTGGTCGAGGATGACGAGGAGGCCGAGGAAATCCTCGCCACCGGTTCGACCCAGGAGAAGGCCGCCGTGCTCGCCGAGAAGATCGTCGAGAAGGTGCTGGTCAAGGAGATCGTGCGCAGCCACCGCGAGAAGCTCCCCGAGCGCCGCAAGGGCTACACCCAGAAGGCGGTCGTGGGCGGCCACAAGGTCTATCTGCGCACCGGCGAATATCACGACGGCACGCTGGGCGAGATCTTCATCGACATGCACAAGGAAGGCGCTGGCTTCCGGGCGATGATGAACAACTTCGCGATCGCCGTGTCGGTCGGCCTGCAATATGGCGTGCCGCTGGAAGAGTTCGTGGACGCCTTCACCTTCACCAAGTTCGAACCCGCCGGCATGGTTCAGGGCAACGACTCGATCAAGAACGCGACCTCGATCCTCGATTACGTGTTCCGCGAACTGGCCGTGTCCTATCTCGACCGCACCGACCTCGCGCATATCAAGCCCGAGGGCACCAGCTTCGACGATCTGGGCGGTGGCGAGAACGAGGGCAAGCGCGCCGATGGCAATGTCGAGCCGATCTCGGAGAACGCCTCGAAATCGCTCGAAGTGCTGCGCCAGATTTCTTCGACCGGCTACCTGCGCAAGCGCCTGCCGCAAGAGCTGATGGTGCTGCAGGGCGGTGTGGACGTCGTGACCTCGCAGATGCCCGCGCAAAGCGCGCAGGCCCGTGCCTCCAGCTCCACCGCGGTCTCCTCTGGCGGTGTCCAGATGGATGCGCGCGCCAAGGCGAAGATGCAGGGCTACGAGGGCGAGGCCTGCGGCGATTGCGGCAACTACACGCTGGTGCGCAACGGCACCTGCATGAAGTGCAACACCTGCGGGGCGACCAGCGGTTGCTCTTGAGGGACAGGGGTCTCGGTCTGGCGGCCGGGGCCCCGACGACGACCACACGCGATCCGCGTGGCGGGGACTGGGACGTGAAGACTGGGGGCCTCTCTCGCATGGCGGGCCCGAGGGACAGAACGACCGCCAAAGGCGGCAAAAGGAGCGGAAATTGGACCTGATCGTCGGCAATAAGAAGGTGACCCCGAAAGCCACGCGCCGGATTCCCGGTGGCATCGAGGCCGAGCTGGTGGGCGAGGAACTGACCTCGCTGATCGACGCGACCTTCACCGGCATCGAGATCGCCTGCCTCGGCGGCGACCTCGATCATCACGCGCTCGACGTGACCGATATCCGCATGGCCGGTAGCGCGACGACCGTCACGCTGATGACTGCGCGCGAGATGGCGCTGCACTGAGATTGAGGGTCGAGGAGGAAAGCGCCAACTTTCCCCCTCGGGCCATTCCGCAAGAGCTTAGCACGCTGCGGAAGGACCAAAACTCGGCCCGACAGGGTCGATAACGATGAAAGACCACGAACCGGGTGAAGGGATCAATAGCGTGCTTCCAAAAGTCCACATGTTTTCACGTCGCTGTGGATAGGTGTGGATAAGCTGCCAAGGAGATTAAGATGGCACGTAAGAAGATTACCGTAACCCGAGAGACAAGCACCGGATTGAACACTCGTTTTAACGTTCCGGGGCAAGGGAAAATAACTCGCGGGCGGCTTGCAGAACAAGTCGAACGTGGAGAGCACGAAGGATACCACGTCCGCAGAGTGAACGGACGGCGGATCGTCGCTTCGAACCCTGACGACAGCTCGAGAAATAATCTCGGGTGATATGAGATCCGGGGCGGGTGCGCTCGCCCCAGACGCTGAGAAGGCCCAGGCAAAACGACGATAAGCTCGGGCGGTCAACGAATGAGCCTGATCGGCGAAACTGGCCCTCTCCAACCCCCCGGAGAGGGCCGCATTATTTCTTGGGGGGGGGCAGGGACGGGCTCTGGTCATTTGCGCGGCCGCGCGTCACGATATGCGCAGTGGCCCGAGGGGGCCGAGGATCGAAACCCGCAACCGGAAGGACCGCAGATGACCGCATCCGGACCGACAGTCTCCTTCACCCAGATGAAAGACGGCACCCGCGAGGATTACGAACTGCTCGAAGAGCTGGAAAAGCCCTTCCTTGCAGGCACGGCGGACCGGCTGTTGCGCGAATTGGCCGCACAGGCGGAAGAGACGCTGTCGGGCTACCAGATCACGCGGCTCGAACACGGGCTGCAGGCGGCAACGCGGGCGCGGCGCGACGGGGCGGATCTCGACTGGGTCGTGGCGGCGCTGCTGCACGATATCGGCGACCGGCTCGCCCCGCAGAACCACGACCGGATGGCCGCCGAAATCCTGCGCCCCTATGTCCGCGAGGAGGTTTCGTGGGTGGTGGAGCATCACGGCATCTTCCAGATCGCCTATTACGGCCATCACTACGGTTGGGACCCGGAAGAGCGGCAGAAGTTCAAGGATCATCCCTGCTACAACAGCTGCGAGCAATTCTGCGAGCGCTGGGATCAGTCGAGCTTCGATCCGGACTATCCGATGGACCCGCTGGAGAGCTTCGTCGAGGATGTCCGCACGGTATTCGCCCGCAAGGCCTATGCGCCCGAAGTGCTGCGCGCGGGCGAGGTTCACGGCCTGCCCGACCCCGCCTGAGCGGGCCGGCGTCGCACCGGCCACACCGGTCCTCTCCCGCTTTTTGTCGCAGGTGGAGAGATTTTTCTGGCGATAACACGCGTGTGAGAGTACGGGCATGACCCATGAGCGATACCTTGCCCCCGTGCCCCGAATGCAACTCGTCCTTCACCTACGAGATGGACGCCCTCCTGATCTGTCCCGAATGCGGCCATGAATGGTCGGCCTCGGGTGACGCGGATGCGCCCGCCGAGGTGCGCGATGCGGTCGGCAACGTGCTGAACGACGGCGACACGGTGACCGTGATCAAGGACCTCAAGGTGAAGGGCTCTTCCTCGGTCGTGAAGGTCGGCACCAAGGTGCGCGGCATTCGTCTCGTGGACGGCGATCACGACATCGACTGCAAGGTGCCCGGTATCGGCCAGATGGGGCTGAAGTCGCAATTCGTGAAAAAGGTTTCCGAGTAAGCCTGCTCACTGTCGCGTTGCGACCCAGCTGCCCCTGCACCCGTCGACGTTTTCATAATTCCCCACGAGGCGCCCCTTGACGAGGTGCCCCTTGAGCGAACCGACAGAGCGCGTCCGGAAGTAGAAATTCCCGACGATCCGGTCGGCTCCGACGACATGCCCGGAAATCCTGTAGGATGCTCCGTAGGTGTTGGTGGCGTAGCCCGAAAGCCGGCCGTCCTGGATGCGTATCCCGCCATAGCCCGGCGTGCAGGGGCGATCCATCACATGCATGGTCTGAGGGGTGTATCTTCCGACCCAGTGCCCATCGAGGAGGCTTGGCCGTCCGTCGGGTGGCTCTGGAACGCAGGCTGCGAGCGCGATCAGGGTTACGCCCGCGAGGATCGCGGTGGCGGCCCTGCGTGTGAGTGTCGTCATCGATTTGTCCTCCCCGATTGGCGCCGCCTGCGTTCACTCGATCCCGACGATCATCGTGAAGGGGGCCGGGGCGTCGCCGATATTGTAGACCGTGATCCGGTTTTCGCCGTTCAGCCAGAGCTGGCCGCGATAGTCCCGCCTGCCGCCGCGGCTCTCGTATAGAAGCTCGCCGTCCGGGGTGAAGATGTTGAAATGCACGGCGGGCGAGCCGGTCTGTAGCTGCGCCGTCAGGAATTGCTTTTCCCGCGCGCCGAGCCGGTAATTGATCGCAGCTCCGGGGGCGAGGGTCGATGTCAGCACCGCGCCGCTCGTGCCGGGGGCGAACTGGACCTGCTGATCGCGAGTCTCGGGTTCGACCCTGCGCGGCGGCGGAGCAGCGCCTTCGCGCAGGTAGCGTCCGGCGACCCAGCCGGTTAGAGAGCCTTCGGTTGCCGCCACGTTGCACCAGCGCTGGCCCTCGTTCATCCGGCAGCCCATGTTGCGCAGGATCGCCCCCTCGGGAAACCGCCCGATGATCGTAGCCCCGGTCGAGGGCCCCGCGCGCAGGTTCGGCGGATCGTTGATATCGCCGGTCTGGACCTGCCAGAAATCCGGCCCGCCCTGCAGCCCGTCGGCATAATCGCCCTGCACGACCGCGCCGGTCTTCCCGGTGATCCCGATCCGGATCTCGAAATTCGCCACCTCGTCGCGCCGCGCCGCCGAACGCATCATGTAGACCGAGATCTTGTAGGTGCCCGAGCTGGGCAGCGTGCCGGTATAGTGATTGATCTCGGGCGTGAACTGGCTGTTCATGATCGCCTGATCGCCGGGCCCAGTTCCGGGGCCGTAGAGGTTGAAATAAGTGGCGGTGTGGTTCGTGGACAGCTTGATATCGATCGTCTGACCGGCCTCGGCGCCGATCGTGTAGATCACGCTGTCATAGCCCTTGATGCGATCGCTCAGAACCGCGTTATCCGCTCCGGTTGCGAAATAGACCGGAACCTCGCGCATCTCCTCGGCGAGGGCAGGCGTGGCGAAGGAGAGCGCCGCGACGAAGACATATCCCAGAAGCCGGTTCATACCGATCCTCCCCCTTGGTGTATGGCGCGCGTCTTGGGGGAGTATAGCACGAAAATCACGCACAGGCGTGGTCTTAGGCGGTGCTGGTTTGCGGACGTCCGAAATAGGCCCGCAGATGGGGCAGGGCGGCAAGTTGCACCGCGCTCAGGATCAGCGCGACCGGCCAGATCACCAGCGCGTCGGGCGCGGCAAGTGTGATCAGCGGGATCGCGATCAACACGAGCGCGGTCGTCAGCGCAGCGCGGCCAACCTGAGGCAGCGCCATGACCCGCGAGAGCCGCCAGAGCGCCACGCCAAGACCGATCGCCTCGCCCGCGACCCCGAGCCAGATCACCGGCACGACCGAACCGGTCTCGATCAGCGCCCAATAACTCAACGGGAGAACCGCGATCCGGGGCAGGTTCCCCCAAAAGCCGTTATCGGTCTGCCCCGCCGAGAGCGCGACCGTGCTCGGCCCGTTCTTGATCGCGCGGAGTGCGTTCATCAGCGCGAAGGGGATAAGGAGCGGCAGGAGGCTTGCATATTTCGCCCCCAGAAGGGCCGTGACGACGAGCGGTCCGATCAGGACCGTGCCCAGCAGCAGGATCGATCCGGTGAGAAACATCCCTTCGAAGGTCGCCCCGGCAAGCTGGCGATGCGCGAGGGCGTCCGCACGGCCATGCGCGGCCGAGAGCTTCGGCAAAAAGAGGTTCTGCACCGACTTCGCGCCGATCAGCGACGGCGTCAGCGTCAGCGTCATGCCCATCGCGAAGATCGCCAGCGCCTCCATCCCCGCCAGTCGCCCGACGATGATCTTGTCGCCCTGAAAGACCAGATACATCAGGGCCGCATTTGCCAGAAGCGGCGCGCCGAAACGCAGGTTCGCGCGCATCTCGGCGCGGTCGAGGCGCAGGCGATAGCGGCGCTCGGCCATCAGGTGCGAGACCAGAACGCCGAGGGCCGCGTGCAGCACGATCGCCCAAAGCGCCACCTGCCAGTCGTCGAAGAGGCGCGAGAGCGGCCAGATCGCGATCAGCGCGGCCAGTGCGGGCAGGGCGCCCGTCAGCAGCATCGGGCGATAGTGGCCCCTGCGCTGGGCGCGGTGGATGTCGAAATGCTGCGCCGCCGTCAGGAGCGGCACCAGCGCGAGCCAGCGATAGGCCGGTGCGGCCTCTGGGATCGCGAGGAAGTCGGCGATCGGTCCGGCCAGCACGAACAGCGCCGCCGCCGCGATTACGCCACGCAGCAGTTGGAAACCTTGCAGTGCCGCCTGAAACGCGGGGTCGTCGCCGCGTTTCGACTGCACGATCTGATGCTGCAGCCCCAGCGTCGAGCCCATCTCGATCACTGCCATCACCATCGCGAAGGTCGCGGCCACGCCGTAATCGGCGACCGGGATCAGCCGCGCGATCGCGAGGTTGCGCGCGAGCATCAGCGCCGAGGTGGCGGCGTTCCCGCTGAGGATGAGGATCGCGGTGCGAAGCATGTACTGTCCGATATGGCGCGGGGTTTGGCCGCCCGCGCATGTTTTGCGCCCATAATCCCGCCCGAGGGGCCGTCGGGTCAAGCGCGCTGTGGCGGCTGTGGCTTGACGGCCACGTCACGCGCGGCGAGCGACCCAGCCAAGCCTTGCCAGATTCATGGCTTTGCTGTTCAACTCCTTGAAAAACCAGATCGGCCGAGCATGACCCATCACAGCCCCATTTCGACGCCTTCGAGCGATGCGCTCGCCCATGTCGCGGCGGGCGATCTCTGCGCGGGCTGCGGGCTGTGCGCCGGGGTCGCGCCGGATGAGATCGCGATGGCGCCCGATGCGCGCGGCTTCCTGCGCCCGGTGCAAAGCGCCGAGATCAGCGCCCGTGCGGAGACCGCCATTGCCGCGTGCTGCCCGGGCTTGGGCCAGAGCGCGCAGCGCGTCGCGCCCGGAGAGGAGCCGCTCTGGGGGCGGTTCATGGAGATGAAAGCTGGCCATGCCACCGACGCGGACCTGCGCCATGCGGGGGGCTCGGGCGGGGCGCTCTCGGCGCTGGCGCTGCATCTGCTGCAATCGGGCCGCGTCGACGCCATAGCCCAGATCGAGCCCGACCCGGACAACCCGATCGGCAACCGGATGCGGCTGAGCACCACGCGCGACGAGGTTCTGGGGGCGGCGGGCTCGCGCTATGCGCCCTCGGCCCCGCTGGCCGATCTGTCGGCGCTGATCGCGGACGGGCGGCGCTTCGCGGTGATCGGCAAGCCTTGCGATGCGGTGGCTTTGCGGGCGCTGGTGGCGCGCGACCCGAAACTCGCGCGGACATTCCCGGTGATCCTGTCCTTCTTCTGCGCGGGCGTTCCCAGCGCGGAGGGCGCGCGGGAATTGCTGGCGGAGATGGGCGCGCCCGAGGACCAACTGGCGGGCCTGCGCTATCGTGGCAATGGCTGGCCGGGCAAGACGGTGGCCGCGCTGCACGATGGCTCCACCCGCGAGACGAGCTATCACGCGGCCTGGGGCGGGGTGCTCTCGCGCCACGTCCAGCATCGCTGCAAGATTTGCGCCGATGGTACCGGCGTGGCCGCCGATCTGGTCTGCGCCGATGCGTGGGAGGCCGACGATGCGGGCTATCCGCTGTTCGAGGAGGCGCCGGGGCGTAGCCTGATCGTGGCGCGCACGCGGCTCGGCGCGGAAATTCTGAGAGAGGCCGAGGCGGCGGAGGCGGTCGAAACCGCGCCCTTCGATGTGGCTGACCTCGCCGCGATCCAGCCCGGTCAGCGCGAACGCCGCCGCGCCCTGTTCGCGCGTCTCGCGGCGCTCAAACTGATGGCCCGCCCGATCCCGCGCTACGAGGGGATGAACCTGCGCGCCTGCGCATTGCAAAACCCGGTCACGCGGAACCTGCGCAATTTCGCGGGCACGATGCGCCGCGTGTTGCGGGGCCGAAAATGAGCCGCACGCTGCGCGTCTGCCTGATCTTCCACTCGACGCGCTCGGACAATCTTGGCGTCGGTGCGCTGACCGTGTCGGAGATCGCCCTGCTGCGCGATCTTGCCGCCAAAGCGGGGCGCGAGATCGCGATCACCGTGCTCGACTGGAAGGACCGGCGCGCGCCCTATGTGGCAGGCGACGACTTGCGACTGATCGAGGTAGATGGCGCGTTTCTGAAATCTCCCAATGGGTTGTGGGCCGAAGTTAAGGCGGCCGATCTGGTGATCGACATTGGCGGCGGCGACAGTTTCGCGGACATCTACGGGGCCTCGCGGCTGGTGAAGATGTTCTGGATGAAGTTCGCGACCCATCTCGCGGGCACGCCTTTGGTGGTCGCGCCGCAGACCGTGGGACCCTTCACCAAAGGCTGGTCGAAGCGGCTGGCGCGGATGAGCCTCAACCGTTCGGCTCTGGTGGCGGTGCGCGACGAACGCTCCCGCGCGGCGCTGGACGATCTGGGCTATCGCGGCGTGCCGGTTCTGGCCTCCGATCTGGCGCTGCGGCTGCCCTATGACCCGCCCGCGCCGCGCGACGCTGGTCCGGTGCGCGTCGGCGTCAATGTCTCGGGGCTGTTGATGGCGGGGGGCTATCACGGGAGCAATGATTTCGGGATGGCGCTGGATTATCCCGCGCTGATCGCGCGCGCGATCGACTGGTTCAAGGGGCAGGGGGGCGAGGTCCATCTGGTGCCGCATGTGATCGTGCCCGAAGGCCCGATGGTGATCGAGGACGACCTGCGCGCCTGTGAGGCGCTGGCGGCCGAGCATGGCGTGATCTGCGCACCTGCCTTCGCAAGCCCGTCCGAGGCGAAGTGCTATATCGCGGGGCTCGATTTCTTCACCGGGGCGCGGATGCATGCCTGTATCGCGGCATTTTCCGCGGGCGTCGCGGTGGTGCCGCTCGCCTATAGCCGCAAATTCGCGGGGCTGTTCGGCGCGCTGGGATATGACCACACGGTCGATGCGACCAAGGCGGATGCGGATGCGGTGATGGCGGCGCTGGAGCAAGGGTTCGTCCATCGCGACGGGCTTGCGGCAGAGGCGAAGGCGGCGCTGGCGCGCGGGATCGACCGGCTTGCGGCTTACGACGCGGCGCTGCTCGAGTTTATGGAGGCGCTGTGATGGCCGAGGCCGCGATCATTATCCCGCATTTCAACGACGTCACGCGGCTCATGCGCTGCCTCGAGACGCTTGCGCCGCAGCTTGACGCGCGTTGCGAGCTGCTGGTGGTCGACAACGGCTCGACCGATGATCTGGCCCCCGTCCGCGCGGCCTATCCCGACCTGCGGATCGTGACCGAGACCAAGAAGGGCGCGGCAGAGGCCCGCAATCGCGGTGTGGCGGAGACGACGGCGGCGCGGCTGTTCTTCATCGACAGCGACTGCGTGGCCGACCCGGACTGGATCGCGACCGCCTTCGCCGTGGCCGGGCAGGGCGATCTGGTCGGCGGGCATGTCTTCGTGTTCGACGAGACCCCGCCGCCGCGTTCCGGTGCGGAGGCGTTCGAGACCGTCTTCGCCTTCGATTTTCGCCGCTATATCGAGGAAAAAGGGTTCTCCGGCACCGGCAACCTGCTGACCCGGCGCGATGTCTATGAGGCGACGGGGCCTTTCATCGCCGGGCTGTCGGAGGATCTCGACTGGTGCCGCCGGGCGACCGCGAAGGGCTATTCTCTGATCTATGCCGACGGGCTGCGTGTGGGCCATCCGTCACGGCAGGACTGGGCGGCGCTGTCGCGCAAATGGCGGCGGCTGACCGAAGAAGGCTTCGGCGTGAATGGATCAAACCTGCCCGCGCGGCTGCGCTGGGGGGCGAAGGCGCTCTTGATGCCCGTCTCGATCCTCGCACATCTGCCCAAGGTGCTGCGCCACCCAGAGCTGCGCGACGCGACCGAGCGGTGGCGCGCCGTGGCGACGCTCGCGAGACTGCGGCTCGTGCGGATGGGCTGGATGCTGTGGCAGGCGGTTTTCGGGCGGCTTTAGCGGCGCGAAGGCCACAATGGCGATGTGCAAAGTTTCATCTGGGTTAAAGCGCTTGCCGCATCGATCTTCCTCACGCTAGCGTGACGGCAAGATATCAGAGCCGCAAAAAGCGGCCCGGAACAGGCAGGCAGCGATGGAGCAGATCGCATTCACCACGAGGCATGCAGCCCGCGTCGGACGGCGTGGGCTTCTGGCCGTCGGTCTTCTCGTGCTCGGGGCGTGGCCCGCACTGGCGCGCGACTGGCAGGTCTCGGATACGGCCGGGCTGGCGCGGATCGGGGTGAAACTGGCGCCGGGCGACACGGTTCTGATCGCGCCGGGCGACTATGACGCGCTCGATCTGCGGGGGCTGACGGGGCGCGAGGACGCGCCGATCACCTTCCGCTCCGCCGATCCGGACAACCGGGCGGTGATCGCGCAGATGAACCTGCGGGAAGTCAGCCATGTCGTGATCGAGGCCGTGATCTTCGATTACCGTTACACCGAGGGCGACCGGTCCAATATCCGCCCGTTTCAGGTCTTCACCACCCGCGATCTGACGATCCGCAACGCGCTGTTCGATGGAGACCTCGCTCCCGCCGATCCCGAGCTGATCGAGCAGGGCCCGCTGCCCACCGCCTTTGGCCTCGCCGTGCGCGCCTCGACCGGGATCACGGTCGAGCGCTCCGAGTTTCGTCGCTTTTACCGTGGCGCGATCTTCACCGACTGCACCGATCTGGTGGTGGTCGCCAACGACATCCATGACATGCGGATGGACGGGCTGAACTTCGCCCAGATCGAACGCGCAGAGATCGCAAACAACCACATTCACGATTTCCGCCGTGCCGTCGCCTCGGGCGATCATGCCGACATGATCCAGTTCTGGACCGCCGGCACCGAACGGCCCAGCCGCGACATCGCGATCACGAACAACCTGCTCAATTCCGGCGAGGGCGGTTTTACCCAGTCGATCCTGATGCGCAACGAGCTGGTCGATCGTGGCAAGGCGGGCGCGGAGATGTTCTACCGCAATGTCGAGATCAGCGGGAACGTCATCATCAACGCCCATCTGCACGGGATCACGGTGGGCGAGGCGGAGGGCGTGAAGATCGCCAACAACACGCTCATCCATGACGTCTATTCCGAGGGCGAGAAACGCGATCCGGTTCTCTGGATCCCGCAGATCCGCGTGGCGCGCGACGCCCGCGCCGTCGAGATCGCCCGCAATGCGGTGAGCGAGATCGCAGGCCCGGCGGGACAGCCCGACTGGAAGCTCCGCGACAACCTGCTGATTCAGGACATCACGCCGCAGCGGGCGAGCTATTACGACCAGCTCTTCGTCGCCGCGCGCACCGGTGCGCCGCGTGAGATCATGAATTACGCCTATCTTCCGGGTGGGGCCTTGGCCGGGAGCGGGATCGGCGCGCCGATGCTCGATATTCTCGGCGGTCCGGATGCGCTCCAGCCGGTCATGCGGTTCGCGCGCAGCGAAGGCGGCGGCACGACGCTGCAATTCGACGCGCGCGAGAGTGTGCTGCCCGAGGGGGTGGACCCTGCCGAGGTCGCCTATCGCTGGGGGATCGACGGGCAGACCAGCCTCGACGGCGCGCAGGTGCCGGTGGGTTTCCGCATGCCGGGGCGGCACAAGGTGACGCTTTCGCTGACGCTGCCCGACGGGCGGAGCGCGCAGAGCAGCGGCTATGTCATGGTCCGCGACGACCGTATTCTCAGCTATGACCCCGAACTGGGCCGTCTGATCTCGCATGCCGGGGCGCAGCCGGAGGCGCTCGACTCGATCCCGCTCAGCCCCGGCGCGCTGGAATTCGGGTTGGGCGGCGGCGCCGTGGTGATCCCGCGCGAGATGGTCGCGCCGCTCTACGGCGCAGATCGCTTCGCGCTGCATATGAAGCTGCGCGCGGTGGGCGATTACAAATCCGCCGGAGAGCTGTTGCGCCTGCATCAGTCGCTGATCGTGCGGGTGACCGGGCGCGGCACGTTCGAGGTCGAGTTCTGGCCCGAGAGCGGGCAGCGGCTGTTCCTGCGCACCAAGCGCGTGCCGATCTATGACGGCAAGTGGCACGACATCACCTTCCGCTACGCCGCGGAAGACAGCCTTTTCGAGGTGCTTTCGGGCGAGGAGGTGATCGGCAAGGGCACCGTGTCTGGGCGGCTCAAGCCGATGGAATATTGGGGCCTCGCGCTGGGCAATCCCTTCGGCAAGGGCAGCTTCCACGGCGAGCTTGAGGCGTTTGATCTGACCGCGAGCCGCCCGGCGGTGAGCGGGGCGATGCGCTGATGCGCGCCGGGGCGATTGGCAGTGCCACGCCGCAACGTGCGCGCCCGACAAGCCGCGCGGGCGGGCGAAATCGTATCGCAGAGACCGCCGCGCTCGCGACGGCGAAACTGCCGTGGCCGGTCTTGCTGTTCGTGCTGTCGATCCTGCTGCCCTTCAAGTTCAACCTCGGCCCGCTTGCGATCACCGGAAGCCGCCTCGTGCTGATGGCCTTCATCCTGCCCGCCTTCGCGCGGGTCTTTAGCGGGCGGGCGGGGCGGATACTGCCGGTCGATTGGCTGTTCCTGTTCCATGCGCTGTGGCTGTCG
This sequence comes from Thioclava sp. ISO4, assembly GCF_058105145.1. Lineage (NCBI taxonomy): Bacteria > Pseudomonadati > Pseudomonadota > Alphaproteobacteria > Rhodobacterales > Paracoccaceae > Thioclava > Thioclava sp. ISO4. The sequence goes on along the minus strand of NZ_CM176571.1, from coordinate 3,245,651 downwards.
GTCGCGCTGGCGGTGAACAACCCCGACCGGGTGATCCAGCAGGCGGGGTCGGTCGGGCTGGAGGTTCTGGGCGGCTACCTGATCGGGCGCGCCTATATCCGCTCGCGCGAGGATTTCGCGGCGCTCGGGAAGGTGCTGATCTGGTCGGTGCTGCTCCTGACGCCCTTCTCGCTTTATGAGACGAAGACCGGCACGACCCTGATCCCGACGCTGATCGACAAGCTGCCGGGGATGGGCACGATCACCTACAACTTTCAGGAGCCGCGCCTGGGGCTGGAGCGCGTGCAGGGCCCCTTCGCGCATCCGATCCATTTCGGGCTCTATTGCTCGGTCGTCTTCGCCTTTGCCTTCGTGGCCTTCGACGGGATCAAGTCGCTCGGCTGGCGGGTGGTGGCGAGCGGGCTGATCCTGCTCAACGGCTTTCTCGCGCTGTCCTCGGGGGCGCTTCTGTCGCTGTTGCTGCAGCTGGGGCTGATCGGCTGGTACATCACTTTCGTGCGGATCGAATGGCGCTGGTGGCTGCTGACGGGACTTTTCGCCTTCGCCTATGTCACGGTCGATCTGCTGTCGAACCGCTCGCCGATCATGGTGTTTCTCAGCTACGCGACCTTCTCGGCCCATACCGCCTATTGGCGCACGATCATCTTCGACTGGGGGCTGAAGAATGTCTGGGCCAACCCGATCTTCGGCATCGGCCTGAATGACTGGGTGCGGCCGTGGTACATGTATTCCGGCTCGATGGATAATTTCTGGCTGGTGATGGCGGTGCGCTATGGCATCCCCGGCTTCCTGCTGGTCACGAGCGGCTATGTCTGGGGGCTGTTCAAGGTGATGTTCCGCGATTTCAGCGGCGATACGCGGATGCAGAATTTCCGTCGCTCCTGGGTGTTCACCTTCGCGGGGATGACCTTCACGCTCTGCACGGTCTATGTCTGGGAGTCGATCTACGCCTTCACCTTCTTCCTGTTCGGCGCGGGCATGTGGATGCTGACCGAGGCGGTGAAGGCGCGGGTCGATGAATCCGAGGATGCGGCACGGCCTGAGGCGCGCGGCACCAGCTACACGCGGTTTGCGCAGACGCATCGCCGGCGCGATTAACGCCCGATTTTCGCGCGGGCGTCCGGGCTGAGCGCGGCCAGCACCGCTCCGGGCGGGGCCATCCCGAAGAAACCCCGCAAGAGCGCTGCCGCTTCCGCCCCATGTCCTTGCGCGCGCAGTTGCGCGGCTTTCGCCAGCGACCATGCCGCACCGCCGATCAGCCCGGCGGGGAAATGGCGGCGCAGGAACATCGCCCGTGCGCGATGCTTGAAATATTGCGAAAATGGCGAGGCGACCGAGCCCATACGCTGCGAGCCGATCGCCGTGCCCGCGACATGATGAACGACCGCGCCTTCGCAATAGGAGATCGGCAGATCGCCCCGGCGCAGCGCCCAGTCGACCTCTTCGTAATAGAGGAAATAGTCCTCGGTCATCGGTCCCGCGCGCTCGAGATGGGCGCGGGTGGCGACAAGGCTCGCGCCGGTGACGAAGTCGATGCGCGACGGGTCCGGGGCAGGGCTGTCGGCGGGGGCGAACTGGTTGAGGTTATGGGTGATCCCGGTGCGCCGGTCGATCACCCCGCCATCGATCTGGATCGTGTCGGGCGCGTCACCATAGACCACCCGATGCGCGATCATCGCGGCACCTCGCGGTCCGGGATCGTGGGTGGCGAGAAGCGCCGGCGTCTCGGGTGGCACCACGCAATCGGGGTTGAGCAGCCAGAACCGGTCGAGCGCGGGATTGGCCGCGAGCCGCGCCAGCCCCAGATTGACGCCTGCAGCAAACCCGCCATTGGCCCCGGCCTCGATGAGCGCGATGCCTTCCTGACCCGCCTCCGCAGCCCCCATCAGATCGGGGACAGCCGCGCGGGTCACCTCGACCGTGTCGTCGGGCGAGGCATTGTCGACCACCACCATATGCAGCGCCACGCCGGTCGCTGCCCGCAGCGAGGCGAGGCAGGCCGCGATCACGTCCGAGGACCGATAGGTGACGATGACGACACCCAGAGCAGGGCCGGTGGCGGGATGCGGCACGGCCATGTCGCTCGGGCTCAGGCCCCGCGCGAGAGGGCGGCGACCCCGGTGCGGGCCACTTCGGCCAGACCCAGCGGGCGCATCAGATCGGCGAACGCGTCGATCTTCTCCGGCGTGCCGGTGATCTCGAAGACAAAGCTCTCCAGCGTCGAGTCGACCACATTGGCGCGGAAAATCTCGGCCAGACGCAGCGCCTCGATACGCTTGTCACCGGTGCCTGCGACCTTGATCAGCGCCAGTTCGCGCTCGACCGGGTAGCCCTCGACGGTGAGGTCCTTCACCTCGTGAACCGGCACGATCCGACCCAGCTGCGCCTTGATCTGGTCGATCACGTTCTCGGTGCCGCGGGTGACGACGGTGATCCGGCTGCGGTGACCCTTATGATCCACCTCGGCGACGGTCAGGCTGTCGATATTGTAGCCCCGCCCCGAGAACAGCCCGATCACACGGGCCAGAACGCCCGCCTCGTTGTCGACGATCACGGCGAGCGTATGGCTGCGCTCAATCTGGTCGTGGCTGTCGCGCAGGTCGTAAGCGGAATGGCTCGAGGAGCCTTTCTTGATCTTCAGAGCGGCCATTGCCTCTCTCCTTTTCCTAGTTCGGACCTGATCTTCGGCTTGGTCCAAATATCCCGGGGGTCCGGGGGCAGCGCCCCCGGCGTCGCTCACACCAGCGCGGCGCCTTCCTTGAAGACATCGGCATCGGCCGCCAGCAGCATCTCGTTATGCGGCTTGCCGGACGGGATCATCGGGAAGCAGTTCTCGTGCTTCTCCACGAGGCAGTCGAACAGCACCGGGCCGTCATGCTTGATCATCTCCATGATCGCATCGTCGAGATCGGCGGGGTCGGAGACCTGCATCCCCTTCCAGCCGAAGCTCTCGGCGAGCTTCACGAAATCGGGCAGGCTTTCGGACCAGCTATGCGAGTAGCGCTCGCCATGCAGCAGTTCCTGCCACTGGCGGACCATTCCCAGACGCTCGTTGTTGAGGATGAACTGCTTCACCGGCACGCGGAACTGGGTCGCGGTGCCCATCTCCTGCATGTTCATCAGCCAGCTCGCTTCGCCCGCCACGTTGATCACGAGGCTTTCGGGATGGGCGATCTGCACGCCGATCGAGGCCGGGAAGCCGTAGCCCATCGTGCCCAAGCCCCCGGAGGTCATCCAGCGGTTCGGATCCTCGAAGCCGAGGAACTGCGCGGCCCACATCTGGTGCTGACCCACCTCGGTGGTGATGTAGCGATCCATGCCCTTGGTCAGCTCTTCGAGACGCTGCAGCGCATATTGCGGTTTGATGGTCTTTTCCGAGTTGGTGTAGGCGAGGCAGTTCACCTTCTTCCACTCGTCGATCTTCTTCCACCATTTCTCGATCGCGGGTTTGTTTACCTTGCGCCCGCGGGCCTTCCAGACCTTGAGCACGTCTTCGAGCACATGGCCGATATCGCCGAGGATCGGCAGGTCGACGGCGATGATCTTGTTGATCGAGGAGGCGTCGATATCGACATGCACCTTGGTCGATTTCGGCGAGAAGTCCGCCACGCGGCCGGTGATCCGGTCGTCGAAGCGCGCGCCGAGGTTGATCATCAGGTCGCAGCCATGCATCGCGAGGTTGGCTTCATAAAGCCCGTGCATCCCGAGCATCCCGAGCCAGTTCTTGCCCGAGGCGGGGTAGGCGCCCAGACCCATCAGGGTCGAGGTGATCGGGAAGCCGGTGGCGTCGACCAGTTCGCGCATCAGCTGGCTCGCGGCGGGGCCCGAGTTGATCACGCCGCCGCCGGTGTAGAAGACCGGCTTCTCGGCGGTTTCGATCAGTTCGACCAGCTTGGTGATCGCGTCGAGATCGCCTTTCACCTGCGGCTGGTAATGGTCGACCCGCGCGGCTTTCGGCTCGGTATAGGTGGCGACCGCGAATTGCACATCCTTGGGCGTGTCGATCAGCACCGGGCCGGGGCGGCCCGAGGTCGCCACGTGGAAGGCCTGATGGATCGTCTCGGAGAGTTTCGCGGGGTCCTTCACCAGCCAGTTATGCTTGGTGCAGGGCCGCGTGATGCCCACCGTGTCGGCCTCCTGGAAACCGTCGGTGCCCACGAGGAAGGTCGGCACCTGACCCGACAGCACGATCAGCGGGATCGAGTCCATCAGCGCATCGGTCAGCCCGGTCACCGCATTGGTCGCGCCCGGGCCGGAGGTCACCAGCGCCACGCCCGGCTTGCCGGTCGAGCGCGCATAGCCTTCGGCCATGTGGATCGCGGCCTGCTCGTGGCGGACGAGGATGTGACGGATGTCGTTTTGCTGGAAAATCTCGTCATAGATCGGAAGGACCGCGCCGCCCGGATAGCCGAAAATTACCTCGACCCCGTGATCCTTCAGCGCCTGAACCACCATCTTCGCGCCGGTCATCTGCCGTGCCATATGCTCACTCCATCCTTGCGCGAGGGCCACGCCGCCCGCCGCTACCTGTCAAGCATCCACCTGTCCAAGAAAAAGCCCCCGGCTTTGAGGCGGGGGCGCATGGGAACCTTCATGGTTGTACCGTTACCGGCCCATGCGCTTGGCTCCTACGACGACAAGAAGAATCGCATCCATTGCGGATCCCTTTCGGACTGCTTTGCGCGGACATTAGGATCGGGCGTTGGGGGCGTCAATGCCCAAACGCTGAATAAAATGTCGCGGGCGGCGGAATTTCCTTCCCGATTGTTGCGCGCCGCGACCTGTGAGTCGCAACTTTGAGAAACCGAAAGAGGCGATCGAGGCGATTGCCGCAGGGGAAGTCGCGGGAAGTTGATCATATTGACGCTTGGTCAGTCTCCAGAACGGCCCCGAAGACCGCGTTTTCTGCCCGATCTGGTCAAGTGAACAGACCAAATGAAGCCTTAATTGCTTGACCTTTGTTGCCCGCTCGGCCAATCACGGGCAAAGCCTCGCGCAGGCTTTCGGGACAAAATTAGGGAGGAAGTGAGATGGGCGCTTTGCTGGCCCTTTCACGCGCGATCGACCGGATAAACGAGACCATCGGCAAGGCGGTGTCGTGGCTTATTCTGGTGTCGGTCCTCGTGAGTGCGACCAACGCCATTGTACGCAAAGCCTTCGACATGTCGTCGAACGCTTGGCTGGAACTGCAATGGTATCTTTTCGGCGCGGCGTTTCTGGGCGCTGCCGCTTACACGCTCAAGCAAAACGAGCATATCCGCATCGACATCATCTATGGTGCGTTCTCGCGGAAAGTGCAGCACTGGATCGATCTGCTCGGGCATATCTTCTTCCTGATGCCGTTCGTCGTGCTGATGCTGTTCAAGCTGACGCCCTTTGTGATGATCTCGATCCGCTCGGGCGAGATGTCGACGAACTCGGGCGGTCTGATCCTGTGGCCGGCCAAGATCCTGCTGCTGATCGGTTTCTGGCAGCTGTTCTTCCAAGGCGTGTCCGAGATCATCAAGAAGATCGGCGTGATGCGTGGGTTGATCGACGATCCCCATGCCGACAGCGCGGGCCATCACGGCCATGATCCCATCGCCGAAGAGGAGGGTCTGTAATGCTCGAGCTTATCGCTCAGAACATGGCCCCGATCATGTTCATCTCGCTGATCGTCTTCCTGCTGATCGGCTATCCTGCGGCCTTCGCGCTTGCGGCCAACGGTCTTTTGTTCTTCGTCATCGGCGTTGAACTGTCGGGTTACTCCGGCGGGACGATCAATCTTGACTGGCCGTTGTTGAATGCGATGCCGCAACGGTTCTACGGGGTCTTGTCGAACGAGACCTTACTTGCGATTCCATTCTTCACATTCATGGGCATCGTGCTCGAGAAATCGGGCATGGCCGAGGATCTCCTCGACACGATCGGCCAGCTGTTCGGCCCGGTGCGCGGCGGTCTCGCCTATGCGGTGATCATCGTGGGCGCGCTTCTGGCGGCGACCACGGGCGTCGTTGCGGCCTCGGTGATCGCGATGGGCCTGATCTCGCTGCCGATCATGTTGCGCTACGGCTATGATCGGAAGGTGGCCACAGGTGTCATTGCGGCGTCAGGGACACTGGCGCAGATCATCCCGCCGTCGCTCGTGCTGATCGTTCTGGCTGACCAGCTGGGCGTTTCGGTGGGCGACATGTACAAGGGCGCGCTGATCCCTGGTATGGTGCTGACCGGCATCTATCTCAGCTATGTGCTCGTGATGTCGATCATCAAGCCGAAGTCGATGCCGGCTCTGCCGAAAGAGGCGCGTACGCTGGGGGCCGGCGTGATGTCGCTCCTGGTGGCGCTGGCCGGTGCGGTCGCGATCTTCATCTTCGCCGAGAAGTATTTCGAGGCGAGCGGGTCGAGCGTCAACAACTCCGAGATCCTCGCAGCCGGTGTGGCCGTGATCGCGATCTATATCGTGGCGTTGCTGGACAAGGCGCTGAAAACCAACCTGATGAGCCGTCTGGCCCAGCAGGTGGTGATCGTGCTGATCCCGCCGCTGGCGCTGATCTTCCTCGTGCTGGGCACGATCTTCCTCGGCGTCGCGACGCCCACCGAAGGCGGCGCAATGGGCGCGGTCGGCGCGCTGGTGCTGTCGGCGGTGAAGAAGCGTCTGACCTTCCCCGTCGTGCGCGATGCGCTGGCGGCGACGACGCGCCTGTCGGCCTTCGTGCTGTTCATCCTTCTGGGCGCGCGGGTCTTCTCGCTCACCTTCTACGGGGTGAACGGGCAGGTCTGGGTCGAGCATCTGCTGACCTCGCTTCCGGGTGGCCAGTTGGGCTTCCTGATCGTGGTGTCGTTCCTGGTGTTCTTCCTCGCCTTCTTCCTCGATTTCTTCGAGCTGGCCTTCATCATCGTGCCGCTTCTGGCGCCTGCAGCGCAGGCGCTGGGGATCGATCTGATCTGGTTCGGGGTGATCCTGGGCGTGAACATGCAGACCTCGTTCATGCACCCGCCATTCGGCTTCGCGCTGTTCTACCTGCGCTCGGTCGCGGCCAAGGTGCCGTATATCGACAAGGTCACCGGCAAGAAGATGGAGCCGGTGAAGACCTCGCAGATCTACTGGGGCGCTATTCCCTTCGTGTTCATCCAGGTTGCGATGATTGCCATCGTGATCGCCTTCCCGGCCATGGTGATGCACTACAAGGGGCCGCAGGTGGATCTGAAGGATGTCGAGATCAAGCTGCCGCAAATGCCGGGCATGGGCGATGGGGGCGGCCTCGGTGGCCTGCCGTCGCTGGCGCCTCTGGGTGGCTCGACCTCTGGCGGGTCGGGCTCGGGAAGTGCGGCTCCGGGCGGGCTGCCCCCGCTTCCCACACCGGGCAGCAACTGATCGACCGGAAAATGAAAGATCGGGGCGGCCTTCAGGGGCCGCCCCTTTTTTATAGAGAGAGAGTGGAGGGCGAGGGATGCGGTATCCTCTTTTCGTTATCGTCGGGGTTTCGTTGCTTGCGCTGGCGGGCTGCGGCGAGACCAAGGAACAGCGCGCGGCGACGGGCGGCGTGGCCGGTCTCGTGGTGGCGGGACCTGTCGGAGCGGTCGTCGGAGCCGGGCTGGGCGTCGTGACGCGCAAGAATTGACGGCCAGCTATTCGCGGTACTTGGGAACCGCATCGGGCGTTTCGGCGTCTTGTCCTTGGGGAAGCCGCGCGTTGCGGCTGCTATCGAAAGGACGAGAAGATGCGAATTGCGACGATCTTGATGGCGGGCGGCCTGCTGGTTTCGCTCGCGGCATGTGGTGACAACGCGACCGAACGTGCAGCCACCGGCGGTGTCGGCGGCCTCGTGGTTGCAGGGCCGGTTGGTGCCGTGGCCGGTGCCACGGTTGGCGCCGCCACGACGAAGTAAGATTTGTGACCAGACCAATAGAAAAGGCCCCGGGGCGCGAACCCCGGGGCCTTCTCAATTCATACGAGACGCGGCTCAGAGCTTCAGGTTGCCCGCAGCCTGCTGACGCATCATGAAGTAGTCGAAGTTGAACTCCGACAGCTGCCACCAGCCATAGGCGTCGTTGCGGAATGCGAACTGGCTGTCGTAGATCTTCTTGAACGCTGCGTTCGAGCTGTTGATCTCGGCATAGACTTCGTTCGCCGCGTTGAAGCAGGCTTCCAGGATTTCCTGGCTGAACGGACGCAGCTGCGCGCCTTGGCCCAGCAGCTTCTTCAGCGCGCTCGGGTTCTTGTAGTCATAGGACGCCATCATGTCCGAGTTCGCCGCCTGCGTCGCCGCCGTCAGCGCAACCTTGTAGGCCTCGGGCAGTTGCTCATAGGCGTTCTTGTTGAACATGGCGTGCAGACAGGCGCCGCCTTCCCACCAGCCGGGGTAGTAGTAGTACGGCGCGACTTTGTAGAAGCCGAGCTTCTCGTCATCGTACGGGCCGACCCATTCGGTGGCGTCGATCGTGCCTTTCTCGAGCGACGGGTAGATGTCGCCACCCGCGATCTGCTGCGGCACCACACCGAGCTTCTCGACGACCTTGCCGCCGAAGCCACCGATGCGCATTTTCACGCCCTTCATGTCTTCGACGGTGTTGATTTCCTTGCGGAACCAGCCACCCATCTGGGCGCCGGTGTTGCCGCAGGGGAAAGCCGTGATGTTGTAGTTCGAATAGAACTCGTTCATCAGGTCGTTGCCGCCGCCATAGTAGAACCAGGCGTTCTGCATACGCATGTTCAGGCCGAACGGCACTGCGGTCGCGAAGGCGAAGGTCGGATCTTTACCCCAGTAGTAGTAGGAGGCGGTGTGGCAGGCCTCGACGGTGCCGTTTGACACCGAGTCCATCGCCTGCAGGCCGGGGACGATTTCGCCTGCCGCGAAGACCTGAATGTTGAATTTCCCGTCGGTCATGCCCTTGACGTAGTTCGCCATCGTCTCGGCGGCGCCGTAGATCGTGTCGAGCGATTTCGGGAAGGACGAGGTCAAGCGCCACGTCACGGTAGGGGTTTCTTGCGCGATAGCCGGTGCGGCGAGTGCGCTACCAGCAGCTGCGGCTGCCCCGCCAAGCGCACCTTTGCGCAGGAAAGAACGACGATCCATATGGTATCCTCCCAAGTCGTGGATGTCTGTCAATTTTTCTGACCACACCGCTCCATTTATTGCGTTCCCTCCGGTGTGGGCATTGCGGTCACAATACTTGACCGGTTCCACGTGTAAACCGGCCTGCAAGTAATTTTATGTCGCATATGGTCACAGTTTCGAAAGCTTGCTGCAGCACAGCAATGCGAGCGCAGAATTTCTTCGATACATCTCCCGCCATTGAGGCAAAGAAAAAGCCCCGACGCGCAGGGCGCCGGGGCTTCGGTTCTCTGGCTTGACCAGTTTGGGCGGCTTACAGCTCGCCTTTGTTGGCTTCGCTCATCATGAAGTAGTCGTAGTTGAACTCGGCCAGCTGTTCCCAGGTGAACCAGTCCTTGCGGAAGTCCTTGATCGAACCCCAGATCTTCGCGAATTCCGGGTTGTTCGCTTCCATTTCCGAATAGACCTCGTTGGCTGCCTTGAAGCAGGCCTGCATGATCTCGGGGGAGAAAGCGCGCAGCTGGGTGCCGTTGGCGACCAGCGTCTTGAGCGCCTTCGGGTTCTTCATGTCGTATTTCTGCAGCATGTCCGCATCGGCCGCCTGCGAGGCGGTGTGCAGGAGCTGCTGGTACTGTTTCGGCAGGCTTTCCATCTTCTCTTTCGAGAACATGAAGTGGACCGTCGGGCCACCTTCCCACCAGCCGGGGTAGTAGTAGTAGGGCGCGACTTTGTAGAAGCCGAGCTTCTCGTCGTCATAGGGGCCGACCCATTCGGTCGCGTCGATCGTGCCTTTTTCGAGCGCGGGGTAGATGTCGCCGCCGGCGATCTGCTGCGGCACGAGGCCGAGCTTTTCCATCACCTTGCCCGCGAAGCCGCCGACACGCATCTTGAGACCCTTGAGGTCTTCGACCGTCGAGATCTCCTTGCGGAACCAGCCGCCCATCTGTGCGCCGGTGTTGCCGCCCGGCAGACCGTAGAGGCCCTGCTTGCCGAGGAACTCGTTATAGAGCTCGATGCCGCCGCCGTGGTAGTGCCATGCGTTCATGCCGCGCGCGTTGAGCGAGAAGGGCACCGCTGCGCCGAGCGCCCAGGTCGGGTCTTTGCCCCAGAAGTAGTAGCCGACGGTGTGGCAGGCTTCGACCGTGCCGTTCATCACCGCGTCGGCGACCTGAAGGCCGGGGACGATCTCGCCAGCGGCGAAGACTTGAATCTTGAAGTTGCCGTCCGAGGCTTCCTCGACCATCTTCGACATCACTTCCGCGCCGCCATAGATCGTGTCGAGCGACTTGGGGAAGGACGAGGCGAGGCGCCAGGTGATCTGCGGGTTGCTTTGTGCGATCGCGGGCGCTGCCAGCGTGCTCGCGGCCGCGCTACCCAGCGCGGCTTTCGTCAGAAACGAACGACGGTCCATTTAGGAACCTCCCATAGTTACTCCGGTTCGCGAGGCGAGGCCTCGCTGCCCACCTCGTATCCTCCGTGGTGGGGCTGCGGGGACCGTTTCACTGCGGGCCGGGAGTGTCCAGAGATCACGGGCCCGTAATCGCCGGAAGTCACGGAATAGTTTTGAAAAAATGAGTTGACAGAGGGCGCCTGCCGAGCGGTTGAGCAACTGCCTGCAAGAGCGGCGCCCGCAGCTAGGCGTGGCTCAACTATTGCGTGTGTCGGGGAGTTGAATCCGGGCGACCTGTTCGGCGATCGGCGGCACCGAAAGCGGGTGAGTCTCGGTCTCGTGCCTGGCCGGGTCGCCGATATCGGTCCATTGACCGCCCTTGTAGATCTCGAGCGCGGAGAAGTTCGCCTTGTAGTTCATCTTCGGCGAGCCGGGCACCCAATATCCCAGATAGACATAGGGCAGGCCCACACGTTTCGCGATCTCGACATGGTCGAGGATCAGGTAGGTCCCGAGGGAGTCGCGGATCCGCTCGGGCTCGTAGAAGGAATAGACCATCGACAGCCCGTCATCGAGCACATCGGTCAGGCAGGTCGCGATCAGGGCGCGCATGCTGTCGGGCGTGGCGGCGGTCTCGCGATATTCGATCACGCGCGACTTCACGGGCGTCTCCTCGATCATCGCGGCGAATTCGAAGATGTCCATGTCAGCCATGCCGCCATCGGCGTGGCGCGCATCGAGATAGCGGCGGAACAGAGCGAATTGCTCCTCGGTCGCCCAGGGAGAGGTCGCGGTGCGCCGCAGGTCGCCGTTCTTCTTCATCACTCGGCGCTGCGATTTCGACGATTTGAAATCGGCGACCCGGATGCGGGCCGACAGGCAGGCGGTGCAATCTGCGCAGGAAGGCCGATACAGCACATTCTGCGAGCGCCGGAAGCCTTGCCGTGACAGGGCGTTGTTGAGCTTCTCGGCGGTGTCCCCCTGCAATGCGGTGAACAATTTCCGTTCCGACCTGCCGTCGAGATAGGGGCAGGGCTGCGGCGCGGTTACATAGAACTGCGGGGCAAGCGGAAGCGAATGGCGCATGAATAGCCTCGTCGGGGAGGGGTCGAGGCAGGCTAGCAAAGGAGTGCGCACCCGCCAAGTGTTTCATGTTGATGACATAGAAAGCGCCCCGGTTAGGTCAACCGGAGCGCTCAAATCATGTCTCAAACTGTCTATATGGTTAGGCTTTCGCCTCTTCGGAGCTGTCCTCCGACTGAGCCGCTTCCTTGGCGCGCTCTTCCATGTACTGGTCGAACTCTGCCTTGTCGCGGGCTTCGCGCAGACGGCCGAGGAACTCTTCGAATTCCTGCTGTTCGCGCTGCAGCCGCTCGAGCGTGTCGGACTTGTAGGCGTCGAACGCGGCGTTGCCGGTCGAGCGCGAGACATGGACATTGGTGTTGCCGCAGCAGCCGAAGCTCCGCTTGTGCACCGCCTGTCCCGTGCGCCAGCGACGCCCGAAGCGGCCGGTGAACAGGATGAAAGCGAGAATGACGAGGCCGAGGGGGCCTGCGAAAATGAAACCGGCCACCATCAGCGCGATCCAGGCGCCGGGGCCGTTCCCATCCATCCAGTTAACGGCGCGGGTAAACCAGTTACCAACCGCGACGGGCATGGAGTTGGTGGAATAGGCGGACATTTGAACCTCCGGGTTGAGCATGTGAATTCCTTTCACATACCCAAGATCGGAAGTCTGGTCGGTTCTTGCAAGAGGGTATGTAAATGTTTTTTACATTTTTCGCGCAAGCCACCGGATTCGCTTTGTTTTATTCGGTGAAATCGGCCTGTTTCGCGCCGCTGATCCGTTCCAGATCGGCCGGGGAGATGGCGAAAACATGCCGTGGCGTGCCCGCTGCGGCCCAAACGGTGTCGAAATCGAACAGCCGGGGGTCGAGAAACGCCGTCACCGGGCCGACATGGCCAAGGGGCGCGACGCCGCCGATCGCAAAGCCCGTCTCCGCCCGGATCAGCGCCGCATCGGCCTTGCCCAAGGGCTGGCCCGCGACGGCGTTTGCCTTCTCGGCGCTCACCCGTTTGCCGCCTGCGGTGATGAACAGCACGACATGGCCGCTGTCTTCGCCGCGAAAGATGATGGATTTGGCGATCTGGTCGACCTCGCAGCCCACCGCCTGCGCGGCCATCTCGGCGGTGCGGGCCTCGCCCGGCTCGGTGATCTCGAAGGGCACGCCTGCGGCTTCGAGGGCGGCACGGACGCGTTTGAGGGATTTGCTCATGGCGAGGCTCCGGAGGTCTGAGGTCGGGCGCGGGCGCGCCGGTGCGGGTGTAGTTATGGCCAGATGTCGCGTGACAGCAATCCCCATTGACCGGCCCGCTTGGCGGCGTAAGCATGGCGCCATGCCGTTTGCCTCGCGTCTCACCCGTTCGCCCCTGCCTTTCGAGCGCGACCGCGCCGCCGAAGCCGAAGATCTGTTCTCCGACCTTGCGCCGGAGTTGCGCGAATTGCTCGGGGGTACGGCAGGTTGCAGCCCTTATCTCAAAGGCCTGATGGAGAAAGAGGCCGAGTGGCTGCGCCCCGCGATTTCGGGCAATCCCGAAGCGGCGCTGGCTGAGGAATTCGCGCGGATCACGCCCGTCAGCCTCGCCGATCTGCCGAGCGAATTGCGTCGGGCGAAGCGTCGCGTTGCGCTGCTGGCCGGGTTGGCCGATCTCGGTGGCGTCTGGTGTCTCGAAGAGGTGACCGGCGCCTTGACGCGGCTTGCCGATATTGCGGTCGATCTCGCGATGAAGCGGCTGGTGGCCGAGGAAATCCGCCGCGGCAAGATCCCCGGGGCGACCAATGAGGATACAGAGAGCGCCGCCGGGATGGTCGCGCTCGCGATGGGCAAGATGGGCGCGCGGGAGCTGAACTACTCCTCCGATATCGACCTGATCTGCCTGTTCGACGAAAGCCGCTACGATCCCGACGATGCGATGGAGGCGCGCAGCGCGCTGATCCGGGCCACGCGAAAGATGGCGGCGATGCTCAACGATCGCACCGCCGAGGGCTATGTCTTTCGCACCGATCTGCGGCTGCGCCCCGATGCCGCCGTCACGCCGGTCTGTATCTCGATGGGCGCGGCGGAGCTTTATTACGAGGCCGAGGGCCGGACATGGGAGCGCGCGGCCTATATCAAGGCGCGGCCCTGCGCGGGCGATATCGCGGCGGGCGAGCAGTTCCTCGAACGGCTGCGGCCCTTCGTCTGGCGCAAGCATCTCGATTTCGCGGCCATTCAGGACGCCCATGACATGCGCCTGCGCATCCGCGAGCATAAGGGGCTGCACGGCCCGATCGAGGTGGCGGGCCACAATATCAAGCTCGGCCAAGGCGGTATCCGCGAGATCGAGTTCTTCACCCAGACCCGGCAATTGATCGCAGGCGGGCGCGACGAGAGCCTGCGCGACCGGACCACCGTGGGCGGGCTGCGCGCGCTCGCGGCGAAGACTTGGGTGCCAGAGGACGTGGCAGAAGAGTTGATCGATCATTACCGCGAGCATCGCGAAATCGAACACCGTCTGCAGATGGTGGGCGACGCCCAGACCCAGATCCTGCCCGGTAATGAAGAGGGGCTCGCGCGGATCGCCGCGATGATGGGCGAGGGGGATGTGGCACGCTGGCGCGACCGGCTGCGCGACCGGCTGGAGCGGGTCGAAGGGCTGACGAATGATTTCTTCGCCCCCGATGCCGCCGCCGAGCGTCCCGACCTGAGCGAAGCCGCGCGCGAGATCGTCGAGGGCTGGACGGGCTATCCGGCGCTGCGATCCGAACGGGCGCGCGCGATCTTCAAGCGGCTGGAGCCGGAACTGCTCGACCGGATGCGCCGCGCCGCGAATATGGAGGAGGCGCTGACCCAGTTCGACGGCTTCCTCAAGGGGCTGCCCGCCGGGGTGCAGTTGTTCTCTCTCTTCGAGGCCAATCCTCAGCTCGTCGATCTGATCGTCGACATCTGCGCCACGGCGCCGGGGCTGGCGAGTTACCTGTCGCGCAATGCCGGGGTGCTGGACGCGGTTCTGGGCGGCTCGTTCTTCGCGCCTTGGCCGGGCAAACCGGCGCTGGAGGCCGATCTTGCGCGGCTGCTGGAGCGGGCGGGCGACTACGAGGCCGCGTTGATCGCGGCGCGGCGCTGGGCGAAGGAATGGAAGTTCCGCGTAGGCGTTCACCACCTGCGCGGTCTCGTCGATGCGTCCGAGGCCGCAGGCCAATATGCCGATGTGGCGGGCGCGGTTCTGGGCGCGCTCTGGCCAGCCGTGCAGGGCGAATTCGCGCGCCGCTACGGGCCGTGCCCCGGCAAGGGCGCGGTGGTTCTGGGGATGGGCAGCCTCGGTGCGGAACGCCTGAACGCGCAGTCCGATCTCGATCTGATCGTGATCTACGATGCGGACGGGCAGGAGTTTTCCGAAGGCAAGAAGCCCATCGCCTCAAGGGCTTACTACGCGAAGCTCACGCAGGCCCTGATCACCGCGCTCAGCGCGCCGATGCCGGAGGGGATGCTCTACGAGGTCGATATGCGGCTGCGGCCTTCGGGGCGGCAAGGGCCTGTGGCGACCTCGGTGCAAAGCTTCGAAAGCTACCAGATGGAGGAGGCCTGGACCTGGGAGCATCTGGCGCTGACCCGGGCGCGGCCCGTCGCGGGATGCGCCGATCTGGCCGACCGGGTCGAGGCGATCCGCCTGAAGGTTCTGGAGGCGAAAGGCGGCGGAGACGCGGTACTCCACGAACTGGCGCAGATGCGCGCCCGGATCTTCGCGGCCAAGGCCCCCGATGGCGATTGGGAGGCGAAGGTCGGTCCCGGACGGCTGCAGGATATCGAGCTTCTGGCGCAAAGCTTCGCGCTCCGTGCGGGCGTCCCGGCGCGCAAGGTCGAGGCGCAACTGCGCGCAGGACCGCGCGGCGGGTTCGTGACGCGTGAGGAGGGCGAGCAGCTCGCCACCGCCTATCGCTTCTTGTGGCGGTTGCAGGCAGGCGGGCGCTTGCTGAGCGAAAAACGTCTGGATATGGCGGCGATCGGGGAGGGCGGCCGCGCTTTCCTGTTGCGCGAGACGGGGCTGGATGATCTCGATGCTCTGGCGGCGCGTCTGAACCAGGTCACGACCGAGACGGCCGCCATCGTGGATAGGGCTCTGGAGGGCTGAATGGCGCGTAAACTGATGGAATTGAGCGAGGCGGACCCGAAAGGGCTGATCCGCGAGAGCTTCAAGATCGACGGGATCAGCACGGAAGAATGCCGCTCGATCTTCATGGATTGGGCGCTGAGCCTCGGGCCGGGGATGGATGCGAGCGAAGCGATGCGCACCGTGCTCGTGGCCTATCAAGCGCCGCCCGAGCACCCGATGACCCGGGTGCTCGAAGAGGGTCTGACCCGCGAGAGCGCCCCGCCGATGCGGCGCGGCGGCTGGCGGGCGCGCCGTCCCTAGCAGGGTGGTTAGCGCGGCAGCGCCGCCGCCTCGCGCGCAAGCGCTTCGATCCCGGCCCAGTCGCCCGATTGCACCATCGCATCGGGCGCGACCCAGGAGCCGCCTGCGCAAAGAACGTTGGGCAGGCTCAGGTAATCATTGGCGTTTTTCATGCTGACGCCGCCCGTCGGGCAGAAGCTGACCTGCGGGATCGGGGCGCCGATTGCCTTCAGCGCAGGCGCGCCGCCCGAGGCTTCCGCCGGGAAGAACTTCAGCACGTCATAGCCCATCTCCAGAAGCTTCATCACTTCCGACGCGGTGGCGGCACCGGGCAGAAGCGGCAGGCCTTCATCTTCGCAGGCTTTCACCAGCGTTTCGGTCGCGCCGGGCGAGACGCCGAATTTCGCGCCCGCGGCTTTCGCGGCTTTCACATCGGCCGGGGTCAGCAGCGTGCCCGCGCCGACCACGCCGCCTTCGACATCGGCCATCGCACGGATAGCGTCGAGCGCGCAGGGCGTGCGCAGGGTCACTTCCAGCGCGGGCAGGCCGCCCGCGACGAGCGCCTTGGCCAGAGGGGCGGCATGGGCCACATCCTTCACCACGATCACCGGCACGATCGGGGCCAGTTCGCAGATTTTGCGGGCGGATGCGGATTGTTCGCTAGGGGTCATCGGATCACTCCAGTCTGGGCCGCCCGCGCGGGCGGAGAGGGCAGGACGCTCCGCGGGGGATATTTATCGCCAAGCCGAAAGCAGAACCCTGTCTTCGCCTTGGTACAAATATCCCCGCCGGAGGCAAGAAAACTCACAGCACCACGGAGGCGCCTTTGGTGGACGGGCCGACATGGGTGCGGAAGGCGCCGAACAGCTCGCGGCCGAGGCCGTACTGGTTGCCGCTGAGGTCGGGTACGACCGGCGTGCGGCTCTCGAAACCTTCGGTCAGGCAGGTCAGCTCGCCGGTGGTCGCGTCGAGCCGTACAATATCGCCGTCCTGCAGCTTCGCAAGCGGTCCGCCATCCGCGGCCTCGGGCGAGACATGGATCGCCGCCGGAACCTTGCCCGAGGCGCCCGACATCCGGCCATCGGTGACCAGCGCCACTTTCAGCCCGCGATCTTGCAGCACTGCGAGGGTCGGGGTCAGCGAGTGCAGCTCCGGCATCCCGTTCGCTTTCGGCCCCTGGAAGCGCACGACAACGATCGTGTCGGAGGTGAACTCGCCCGCCTTGAAGGCGTCCTTCACCTCGTGCTGTTCCTTGAAGACGCGCACCGGGGCTTCGATGATGTGACGCTCGGGCTTGACGGCGGAGACCTTGATCACGCCGCGCCCGAGATTGCCTTCGAGCTGCTTCAGGCCCCCCGTTTTCTGGAACGGATCGGCGGGCTTGCGCAGGATTTTCTCGTTCTGGCTTTCGGGATCGGCCTCTTCCCAGATCAGCCCGTTCTCGGTGATCTTCGGCTCCTGCGTGTAGCGGGTCAGCCCGTCGCCTGCGACGGTCTTCGCATCCTCGTGCAGCAGGCCCGCGCCGAGCAGGTGGCGGATCATGAATTGCAGACCGCCCGCCGCGTGGAAGTGGTTCACGTCGGCGAGCCCGTTCGGATAGACCTTCGCCATCAGCGGCACGACCGACGAAATCTCGTCGAAATCTTCGAGATCGAGCACGATCCCGGCAGCGCGCGCCATCGCGGGCAGGTGCAGAATGTGGTTGGTCGAGCCGCCCGTGGCCATCAGCCCCACGAGGCCGTTCACGAAGGCTTTCTCGTCGAGCACTTCCGAGGCCGGGCGGTAGTCGTTGCCAAGCGCAGTGATCTCGGCGGCGCGTTTCGCGCCTGCGACCGTCAGCGCCTCGCGCAGCGGCGTGTCCGGGTTCACGAAGGACGCGCCCGGAAGGTGCAGCCCCATGAACTCCATCAGCATCTGGTTGGTGTTCGCAGTGCCGTAGAATGTGCAGGTGCCGGGGCCGTGATAGGAGGCCATCTCGGCCTCCATCAGCGCGTCGCGGCCAACTTCGCCCGCGGCGAATTGCTGGCGGACCTTGGCTTTCTCGTCATTGGGCAGGCCCGAGGTCATCGGCCCGGCGGGAATGAAGATCGCCGGGATATGGCCGAAGGTCGCCGCCGCCATGATCAGGCCGGGCACGATCTTGTCGCAAACGCCCATGTAGAGCGCCGCGTCGAAGGTGTTGTGGCTCAGCGAGACCGCTGCCGCCATCGCGATCACGTCGCGCGAAAAGAGCGACAGGTCCATCCCCGGCTGGCCCTGTGTGACGCCGTCGCACATCGCGGGCACGCCGCCTGCGACCTGCGCAGTGGCGCCGACTTCGCGCAGCGCGGCCTTGATCGTCTGCGGGAAGGTCTCGAAAGGCTGATGCGCCGAGAGCATGTCGTTATAGGCCGTCACGATGCCCACATTCGGCGCGCGCTCCGCCGCGAGCGCGTCTTTGTCCTCGCCCATGGCCGCATAGGCGTGGGCCTGATTGCCGCAGCTGAGATGCGCGCGGGCGGGGCCTGCATCGGCAGCCGCCTGCATCCGGGCAAGATAGTCGCCGCGCGGGCCTTCGGAGCGGGCGCGGATTCGGTCGGTCACACGGGCGATTGTGGCATCGAGGGTCATCGGCGGGGCCTTTCCTTGCTATGCATCTGATGCGGAACATGCAGCCCTTGCGGGCCGCTCGCGCAGCGGGCGCGGATCGCGGTCGCCTCTTCGCTATCATGTTAGCGCTAACGCTGCAACCCGTTCCCTTTGTCGATTATCTGGGGCAGAGCGGGGATGCGGCAAGCGCGAGGGCTTTCGCGCCCGGTCGCTTGGCGCTAGGAAGGCGGCGCTTGAGACAGCGCGCGCAAGGAGCATCCGATGAGCCAGTCCGAAGACACCGCCACCCGCCCGACCGTTCGGCTGCGCCCGAAGGCCGAGGCCCGCGCGATCCGCCACGGCTTTCCTTGGGTCTATGCCGATGAGCTGGTGACCGACCGGCGCACCAAGGCGCTGACGCCCGGCACGATCGCGACGCTGGAGGATGGCGAGCGCCGTCCGCTCGCGACGGTGACGGTCAACCCGAACTCGAAGATCATCGGCCGGGTGATGAGCCGCGACGCCGAGGCGGTGATCGACCGCGACTGGATCGCGGCGAAGCTGACCCGCGCGCTGGAGATGCGTGCGCGGTTGTTCGATGCGCCCTTCTACCGGCTTGTGCATGCCGAGGCGGACGGGCTGCCCGGCGTCATCATCGACCGCTTCGGCGATGCGGCGGTGATCCAGCCGAATGCGGCATGGTCGGAAGTGATGATCGCCGATCTCGAGGCCGCGCTGGCCGAGGTGGCGGGCGTCACGACGATCATCAAGAACGCGGCAGGGCGCGCGCGCACGCTCGAAGGGCTGGACGAGGACATGCTCACCTTGCGTGGCGGGATCGAGGCGCCGGTCGAGGTGCCGATGAACGGGGCGATCTATCTTGCCGACCTGATGGGCGGGCAGAAGACGGGTCTTTTCTATGACCAGCGCCCGAACCACGCTTTTGCCGCACGGCTTGCGGAGGGCGCGCGGGTCCTCGACGTGTTCTCCCATGTGGGCGGCTTCGCGCTGGCCGCGCTGGCAGGTGGTGCGACCTCGGCGCTGTCGGTCGATGCCTCGGCCCCGGCGCTCGACCTTGCGACCAAGGGCGTGGCCGCGATGGACATGGCGGACCGGTTTGCCACGCGTCAGGGCGATGCGTTCGACACGCTCGACGCTTTGGGTCAGGAAGGGGAGCGCTTCGATCTGGTGATCTGCGATCCGCCCGCCTTCGCGCCCGCCAAGCCCGCACTGCAGGCGGGGTTGCGCGCGTATGAGCGGATCGCGCGCATGGCCGCGCCGCTGGTCGAACCGGGCGGCTACCTGGTGCTGTGTTCCTGCTCGCATGCCGCCGATCTGTCGCAATTCCGCGCAGCCTGCACGCGCGGCATCGGCAAGGCGGGGCGCTCCGCGCAGCTGATCCATACCGGTTACGCCGGGCCCGATCACCCGATGCTGCCGCAACTGGCGGAATCGGGCTATCTGAAATCCCTGTTCTTCCGGCTCGACTGATGCGGGTCGTGCTCGATGCCTGCGTGCTCTATCCGACGGTGCTGCGCGAGATCTTGATCGGGGCGGCCAAGGCGGGGCTCTACCGTCCGCTCTGGTCGGCGCGCATCCTCGAGGAATGGGCGCGCGCGGCGGCCCGTCGCGCGCCTGCCGACGAGGCCATCGCGCGCGGCGAGATCGCGCTTTTGCGCGCGGGGTTCCCGAAGGCCGAGATTTCCGCCCAGCCGGGGATCGAGGCGCGGCTGGTGCTGCCCGACGAGAATGACCTCCATGTGCTGGCCGTGGCGATTGCGGGCAGTGCCGATGCGATCCTGACCTTTAACGCGCAGGATTTCCCGCGCGGGACCTTGGCGGGCGAGGGGCTGGAGCGGCGCGATCCGGACGGCTTCCTCTGGCAGCTTCTGTCCGAGCATCCCGAACAGATGCGTGCCATCACCGAAGCCGTGCGCGCCGAGGCCGAGCGCCTCTCCGGCGAGCCGCAGCCGATCCGTGCGCTGATGAAGCGCGCGCGTCTGCCGCGCTTCGGCAAGGCGCTGGCGGCGTGATCTCGCGCTGCGTGTCGGGGTGTCGCCCCTTGACCGTCCGCGAAAGCCTCGCCAAACAGGCGCAATGATCGGGTTCATCACATGCCAAGAGCGCGGCGCGGCCGACAAGCTCCTTGCCCAGCTCGCCGACAGGCTGCTGTCGCAGGGGCGCGACGTGATCGGCATGGTGCGCGCCGAGGTGCCGCAGCGCTTCGAGTGCGAGATGCATCTGCGCCTCTTGCCCGAGGGCGAAACCCGCACGATCTCGCAGGATCTGGGGCAGGGCGCGGGGGCCTGTTCGCTCGATGCAGGAGCGCTCGAAGAGGTCGTCGCACAGGTCGGCCATGCGCTTGAGATGGCGCAGCCGGGTGCCATCGTGATCCTCAACAAATTCGGCAAACAGGAGGCCGCAGGGCGCGGGTGCCGCGACCTGATCGCGCAGGCGATGGCCTCCGATTTTCCGGTCCTTCTGTCCGTTCCGCCCGAAACGCGCGCCGATTTCATGACTTTCGCAGATGGTATGGCCGAAGAAATCGTGCCGGAAATTCAGGCGCTTGAGGCGTTTCTCTCGCGTGAGAGCGCTTAATCCGCGCCCGCGCGTTGTCTCATGTCGCTCCCATGCTAGACTTGTTCAGGTAAGGTGAGTAAAAGGGGGTCGTTAGCGCTAACGGACCCCAAACACGGAGCAGCCCATGGTTTCGCGCGTCATTCCCGTCGATCGTTTCGACCTGGTGATTTTCGGCGCCACTGGCGACCTCGCCAATCGCAAAATTCTCCCCGGCCTGTTTCGCCGCTATTGCGCCGGTCAAATTCCCGAAGGATCCACCATCATCGGCGCTGCGCGCTCGGAGATGACCGCAGAGGAATTCCGCGATCAGACCCGCGCCGCAATCGCCGAATTCGGCGGCAGTAAATGCGACGACGAAGGCGCGCTGGACGGCTTCCTGCCGATGCTCGACTATGTCGCGATCGACGCGAAAGGAGATGGCGGCTGGGACGATCTGAAGTCGAAAGTGCGTGGCGACACCGTCAATGCGTTCTACTTCTCGGTCGCGCCGGCGCTGTTCGGCGATCTGGCCGAGCGCCTGCACACGCGCGGTATCGCGGGGCCGGAGGCGCGGATCGTGGTCGAGAAACCTTTCGGGCGCGACCTTGCCTCGGCCAAGGCGCTCAACGCGGCGCTGGCGGAGTATTTCGACGAGACGCAGATCTACCGGATCGACCATTATCTCGGCAAAGAGACGGTGCAGAACCTGATGGCGGTGCGCTTCGCCAACATCCTGTTCGAGCCGCTCTGGAACAGCCAGTTTGTTGATCATGTGCAAATTACGGTGGCTGAAACGGTCGGCGTCGGCGGTCGCGGGTCGTATTATGACAAGTCGGGCGCGATGCGCGACATGGTCCAGAACCACATGATGCAGCTTCTGTGCCTGATCGCGATGGAGCCGCCCTACCACTTCGACCCCGATGCGGTGCGCGACGAGAAGCTCAAGGTGATCCGCGCGCTCCAGCCCGTTCAGCCCGCCGATATCGTGCGCGGCCAATACGCGGCCAGCAAGGATGCGCCCGGCTATCTCGAAGATGCCGAGGACCCGGAGTCGACGACCGAGAGCTATATCGCGATGAAATGCCATGTCGCGAACTGGCGCTGGGTGAACACGCCCTTCTATCTGCGCACCGGCAAGCGGCTGCGCGCGCGCACTTCCGAGATCGCGATCACCTTCAAGGAACCGCCGCACCAAATCTTCGACGACGCCGAGGGCGAGTGGCGCGAGAACGTGTTGGTGATCCGGTTGCAGCCCAATGAGGGCATGAACCTGAAGATGATGATCAAGGAGCCGGGGCCGGGCGGGATGCGCCTCGTGCAGGTGCCGCTCGACATGTCCTTCGCGGAAGCTCTGGGCGACGAGGCCGACATCACCGACGCCTATGAACGCCTGATCATGGACGTGATCCGGGGCAACCAGACGCTGTTCATGCGCGGCGACGAGGTCGAGGCGGCCTGGGCCTGGACCGACCCGATCATCGAGGGCTGGGAGTCGCGCGGAGACAAACCGCAAACCTATGACAGCGGCGCGTCGGGGCCCGATGACGCGCTGATGCTGATGCATCGTGACGGACGCCGCTGGCGGGAGATTCGCGAATGAATTTTGAGAGTTATCCCGATCGCGAGATGCTGATGATGGGGCTTGCGGACCGCATCGCGAGCCAGTTGCGCGCGTCGATCAACAACGAGGGCCGCGCGACCTTGTCGGTGCCCGGCGGCTCCACGCCGGGACCGATCTTCGACATCCTTTCCGACATTGATCTGGACTGGTCCAAGGTCGCGGTGCTCCTCAATGACGAGCGTTGGGTGCCCGAGACCTCGGAGCGGTCTAACACGCGCCTGATCCGTGCGCGGCTCCTGAAGGGCCGGGCAGCGGCGGCGACGCTGGTGCCGCTCTATGCCAAGGCGGAGCGGCCCGAG
This sequence comes from Thioclava sp. ISO4, assembly GCF_058105145.1. Taxonomy (NCBI): domain Bacteria; kingdom Pseudomonadati; phylum Pseudomonadota; class Alphaproteobacteria; order Rhodobacterales; family Paracoccaceae; genus Thioclava; species Thioclava sp. ISO4. The sequence goes on along the minus strand of NZ_CM176571.1, from coordinate 3,222,746 downwards.
GACAAGATGGAGGAGCTGGCCGAGGGCATCGCGCCGCATCTGCCGATCTCCGTCCTGCTTCTGGGCATGGGCGCGGATATGCATACGGCGAGCCTGTTTCCGGGCGCCGACCGGCTGAAAGAGGCGCTGTCGAACGATGCGCCGATCTTGCTGCCGATGCGGGCCGAAGCTGCGGGCGAGCCGCGTATCACCCTGTCCGCACCCGTGCTGCGCGACGCGATGTATACGCATATCCTGATCACCGGCGCGGAGAAGCGCGCGGCGATCGAAGCGGCCGAGAGGCTCCCCGTCGAACAGGCGCCGGTGCGCGCCGTTCTCAAGGACGCGACCGTTCACTGGGCTGAATAACTGGGCAGAGCAAGCGATGACCATCTGGCAAGACCTCCTCGACAAGGCGCAATCCGTACAATCCCGCGAAATCGGAGAATTGTTCGAAAAGGGTAATCGCGCAGCGGGGTTCAGCCGCGAAACCGGGCCGTTTCTGTTCGATTTCTCCAAGACCAATATCGATGCGGAGACGCTCGATCTGCTGGTGAAGCTGGCCGAGGAGAAGGAGGTCGCGGCCCGTGCCGAGGCGATGTTCACCGGTGAGAAGATCAACGATACCGAGGGCCGCGCGGTGCTGCATACCGCGCTGCGCAATCTCGACACGGATGTGTTCGTCGATGGCGAGAACGTCATGCCCGAGGTCCGCGCGACCTATGCCCGTATGGAAGCGTTCGCGCGCGATGTCCGCGAGGGCAAGTTCACGGGGCAGGGCGGTGCGATTACCGATGTGGTGAATATCGGCATCGGCGGCTCGGATCTGGGCCCGGCGATGGCGACTCTGGCGCTCGCGCCCTATCACGACGGGCCGCGCTGCCATTTCGTCTCCAACGTTGACGGGGCGCATATCCATGACACGCTGGCCGGTCTGAACCCGGAAACGACGCTGGTGATCGTCGCTTCCAAGACCTTCACCACGATCGAGACGATGACCAATGCCGAGACCGCGAAACGGTGGATGGCCGAGAAGGTCGCGGACCCGGCGCAGCAATTCGCGGCGCTCTCGACCTCGGCTGAGAAGACTGCTGCCTTCGGGATCGATCAGGCCCGCGTCTTCGGCTTCGCCGATTGGGTCGGCGGGCGCTATTCGATGTGGGGGCCGATCGGGCTGTCGCTGATGATCGCGATCGGGCCGAAGGGGTTCGCCGACTTCCTCAAGGGCGCGGCCGTGATGGATGCGCATTTCCGCAAGGCCGAATTCAAGGACAACCTGCCGGTGCTGCTGGCTCTGGTCGGTATCTGGCACAACCAGTTCTGCGACTATGCCACGCGCGCGGTTCTGCCCTATGATCAACGGCTTGCGCGACTGCCCGCCTATCTTCAGCAGCTGGAGATGGAGAGCAACGGCAAGCGCGTCAGCATGGATGGCAAGGACCTGCCTTACAATTCCGGGCCGGTCGTCTGGGGCGAGCCGGGTACCAACGGTCAGCACGCGTTCTACCAGCTGATCCACCAAGGTACGCGGGTCATTCCCTGCGAATTCATGGTCGCCGCCGAGGGGCACGAGCCCGATCTGGCGCATCAGCATCTACTGCTCGTGGCGAACTGTCTGGCGCAATCCGAGGCGCTGATGCGGGGCCGCTCGCTGGCCGAGGCGACCGAGATCATGCGCAAAAAAGGCTTCGAGGGCGACGAGCTGGACCGTCAGGCGCGGCACCGTGTCTTCCCAGGCTCGCGGCCGTCGACGACGCTGCTTTATCCGAAGCTCACGCCGGAAGTCTTCGGCGGGATCGTCGCGCTTTACGAGCACCGCGTCTTCGTCGAGGGCGTGATCCTCGGCATCAACAGCTTCGATCAATGGGGCGTGGAGCTGGGCAAGGAACTGGCGCTCGCGCTGGCCCCGGTGCTGAAGGGCGAGGATGCGGGCGAGGGCAAGGACGGCTCCACCCGGCAGCTTGTCGCGCGGGTGCAATCGCTGCGCGGCTAGATCAAGCTTCGTTGACGGTGCCGCCTCCGGGCGGAACCGGGGCGAACACCCTTCCGTTCAGCTTGGAGGTGAGGCGCAACGCCTCGCCGACTGGTGTTCGAACAAAGGAATTCCACGATGATCGACTCGATGGAAGATAGCCCCGAAGGCGTGGTCGGTCTGATCGCCTCCGGCACTGTTCTTAAACATGATGTGACCGAGGCGATGCGCCTCGTCGGGTCCGCGGATCGGATGATGGTCGTCGTCGCGCCGCGCTTCGATGGCTACATGGCGGAATTGATCGGCGGGCTGCGCCAAAGCTGCGAAGACGGTCAGGCCGGGCGCTGCGCGCTGGTCGTGCCGGAGGATATGCGCTCCGAGGCGAGCATGCAGGGCGAGGGCGGCGCATTTCGCATCTTCACCGCGCAAGGAGAGGCGGAAAGCTGGCTCGCCGCTTAACGCAGGCCGATCTCGGACAGCGCCACGGCAAGGTCGCGGGGCAGGGCCTCTTCGCGGGTGCGGCCTTTGGGCAGATCGCGGGGCGCATCCTCGGGGCTGAGGTAGCGCCAGCCCTGGAAGGGGCGGCGCATCAGCGCCTCGGTGCGGACAACCTCGCGGTCGAGCACGATCGCGCAGCGCGCGATGCCGTCGGCGCCCATCACTTCGGACAGTTCCAGCACGCGCTGGCGCGCCAGCACCGCGCCCTTAAAGACCCAGTATAGCGACCCGCCGTTCAGGATCTCGTCTGCGCGTTTCGGCCACATGCGCGTGACATGCATGGCCGGACCCTTGCCGTATCGGCTGGCCTGCCACGCGATCAGGTCCTCGACCTTCTCGGCGCCGACGCACAGTTTGATCAGATTCACCACTTTGTCACCCATGCTCCCTAATTAGGTTTTCGGTCTCGCGACGGCAATGTCCGATTTGCGTCTGGTCATGCGAAGAGGCCTTAGGTATAGTGTCAGCCCGCCCCCGACGCACGATATGCGGAGGGGGCTTTCGATTTTTACCTCACTCGAACTGCTGCCAACGAGGACCTCATGAGCCGTTTTGCCGCCCCGATTGCCGAACAGATCTGGGACATGAAATACCGTCTGAAGGAACAGGACGGGACCCCGATCGACGCGACCGTTGAGGATAGCTGGCGCCGGATCGCGCGCGCCTTGGCCGAGGTCGAAGATAAGCCCGCGAAATGGGAAGAGAAATTCTACGGCGCGCTGGAAGATTTCAAATATCTCCCCGCAGGCCGGATCGCCGCGGGTGCCGGCACCGGCCGCGCGGTGACGCTGTTCAACTGCTTCGTCATGGGAACGATCCCTGACAACATGGGCGGCATCTTCGATATGCTGAAGGAAGCCGCGCTAACGATGCAGCAGGGCGGGGGAATCGGCTACGACTTCTCTACCATCCGCCCGCGCGGCGCTGAGGTGAAGGGCGTTGCCGCCGACGCCTCCGGCCCGCTGAGCTTCATGGATGTCTGGGATGCGATGTGCCGCACGATCATGTCGGCGGGCTCGCGGCGCGGCGCCATGATGGCGACGATGCGCTGCGATCACCCCGATATCGAGAGCTTCATCACCGCGAAGCAGGATTCGGCCCGTCTGAGGATGTTCAACCTGTCCGTGCTGGTGACCGACGCGTTCATGGAGGCCGTGAAGGCCGATGGTCCGTGGGATCTGAAATACGGCGACAAGGTCTATCACACGCTGAACGCCCGCGATCTTTGGAATAAGATCATGCGCGCGACTTATGACTATGCCGAACCGGGCGTGATCTTCATCGACCGCATCAACAAGATGAACAACCTCAACTATGTCGAGCAGATCGCCGCGACCAACCCCTGCGGCGAGCAGCCCCTGCCGCCCTATGGCGCGTGCCTGCTGGGCTCGATCAACCTCGCGCGGCTCGTGACGAACCCGTTCGAGGCGGATGCGGGTCTGGACCCCGAGCAGCTCGACGAGATGGTGCGCCTTGCGATCCGCATGATGGATAACGTGGTCGACGCCTCGCGCTTCCCGCTGGAGCAGCAGCGCGAAGAGGCGCAGAACAAGCGTCGCATCGGTCTGGGCGTGACCGGTCTGGCCGACGCGCTCCTGATGCTGGGCCTGCGCTACGGCTCGGAAGAGGCGGCCGCGCAGACCGAAGTCTGGATGAAGCAGATCGCACGCGCGAGCTATCTCGCCTCGGTTGATCTCGCGAAGGAGAAGGGGCCGTTCCCGCTGTTCGATGCCGAGAAATACCTCGCCTCGGGCAACATGATGCAGATGGACGATGACGTCCGCGAGGCGATCCGCGAACACGGTATCCGCAACGCGCTGCTGACCTCGATCGCGCCCACGGGCACCATTTCGCTTTACGCGGGCAACGTCTCGAGTGGCATCGAGCCGGTCTTCGCCTATGCCTACAAGCGCAAGGTGCTGCAGCCCGACGGCTCGCGCACCGAGGAAGAGGTCGTCGATTACGCTGTGCAGATGTGGCGCGACAAGTTCGGGGACAAACCGCTGCCCGACTATTTCGTCAACGCCCAGACCCTCGCGCCGATGGATCACGTGCGCATGCAGGCCGCGGCGCAGAAATGGATCGACAGCTCGATCTCCAAGACCATCAACTGCCCCGAGGATATCCCCTTCGAGGCGTTCAAGTCGGTCTATATGGAAGCCTGGGACACCGGCTGCAAAGGCTGCACCACCTACCGTCCGAACGACGTGACGGGCTCGGTCCTGAGCGTGTCGGAGACCTCCGAGGCCGCGCCGGAAGTCGATGAGGGCGCCGATGTGGTCTACCTGACCGAGCCGCTGGACCGTCCCGCGGCGCTGGAAGGCTCGACCTACAAGATCAAATGGCCGGGCTCGGAGCACGCGATCTACATCACGATCAACGACATCGTCCAAGGCGGCCATCGTCGTCCCTTCGAGGTCTTCATCAACTCGAAGAACATGGAGCATTTCGCCTGGACCGTGGCGCTGACCCGGATGATCTCGGCGGTGTTCCGGCGCGGGGGCGATGTCTCCTTCGTGGTCGAGGAACTCAAAGCCGTGTTCGATCCGCGCGGCGGGGCCTGGATGCAGGGCAAATACATCCCCTCGATCCTCGCGGCGATCGGCGGCGTGATCGAGCGTCACATGATCTCGATCGGTTTCCTCGAAGGCGAAGGGCTGGGCCTGAAATCCGACCCCGAGGCCGACCGCATGGCCATCGGCGAAGCCCCCCGCGGCAAAGCCTGCCCGTCCTGCGGCTCCTACGCCCTGCGGATGGTCGAAGGCTGCATGACCTGCGCCGATTGCGGCCACTCCAAATGCGGCTGAGCCGGGTGAGTTGAAGCCAGAAATATTGAGCGCCGCATAAAATGTCCATTCCGGTAGGTTTTTGTCCATTCCGGAAAGCATAAAGTGACCATCGAAGGTTCTGCCTTCGGTGGTTTTTCTTTTGTTTCAATGCTTTGGTCTGTCTCCGGCAAAGGAGGTTTCTGACCGGTTTGCCGACGCTCCGGACCGGTTGACGTCGCCTCGGGAAATCGACTTAACCTCCACCCAAACCCGGGTTCCTCATCATTAACGCCTCGCGAACAGCCGTCTCGCGCGGGGCGTCAGCGGCGGGTGCCGCCTGACCAGAAGGAGCCTGCCATGTCCGACCATTTCCCGATCTGCGATCTACGCTTCGATCTCGAGACCTCGCCTGCGAAGATCGAGGCGCATCTCACCAGATTTCTGCGCAAGCTGCGCTGGGTGGCGCAGGGCCACGATCCGGCTGACTTTGAGGCTGCGCACGATGATGACCGCTGGGACGACGCGATGCGCGCCTGTCGCCCCGGCTTGCATGATGCCGACAGGATCCGGCGTCGGGCCTCTGCGCTCGCCGATCGGCGGCTCAGCGCGTCGGGAATGGCACATCTGGGTCGAGAGGCACGTGAGACGCTAGCGGGGCTCAAACACGGCGTGCGCATGGAACAGCTCGCGAATGAACACCGCGCCGACGAGATCGCTGCAACTCTGCACGAGGAGATGCCCTGGATGGCCCGCGCGAGCGAGATCGCCTGGAATGCGATGCGTGAGAGTGTGCGCGAGGGTGCTCCGGCCTTGCGCCTGCCGCCGCTCCTCCTTGATGGACCTCCGGGCATCGGCAAGAGCCATTGGGCACGGCGATTGGCGGAGCTGATCGGCACGCCCTCGGAACTGATCGACGCAGCGAACGAACCGGCGGGCTTCGCGGTTGCGGGCAGCCAGAAAGGCTGGTCGACGGCCCATCCAGGCCGGCCTGTGGAGCTCATCCTGCATCAGCGCGTGGGCAACCCGGTCATCGTGATCGACGAGGTGGACAAGGTGGGCGATGTGCGTTCGAGCAAGGGCTTCAGCTTTGCGCTGAGCAACGCGCTCTTGCCGCTGCTGGAACCCCTCAGCGCCCGGACCTGGAACTGCCCCTATTACCGGGTGCGCTTCGATATGCGCTGGATCAGCTGGATCCTGACCTCGAACGATCGCCGGGCCGTGCCAGCGCCGCTGCTGAGCCGCTGTCGCGTGCTCGATATCCCGCTGCTCTCTAGCGCGCATCTGGCGTATTTCGCGCGCCGGGAGGGGACGGCGCGCGGCCTGCCGGCGGATACGCTCGACGCGCTGGCGGACATGCTGCGAGGCGCCGAGCGCGGCTGGGATCTGCGCGCGGTGATCAAGCTGATCGATGCTCTAGTGGCGCACGAGACCCGCCCGACATTGCAATGAAAGGGGAGAGTAAAATGGCGGAGTAGGGCGGCAAGCGGACCTTCGCTGCGCCGGCCATAAACGGCAGCAATGCGCGAAAAAGAAGATTGCGCAGCGCTACTCCAAGTCGCATCAACGCGTGGACGGATGGATTGGCAAGCTATACGCCCTCTGGGAAAGCAGCGCTGAATTTCTTCACGGTGCCGTCGAAATCCACACGCAACATTTGTTGCTGGGCTGCTCTTGTTGGTTCCTAGCCTCCATAAATCGTAACCTCTATCTAAAGCAGCCCTTGGCTGAGGTTGTACAAAACTTCTTCCAACCATCGGGCCGAATAATGCTGCTTGATGCTCTTAGTTACGCCAATACAATGAAGTAGTGCTTCAAGTGAAATTAGCCTTTCCCGGTGGCCAAGTATGAAGCCCGCTTTCATACTCGCTTTGTCCGGCCCGCAGAGGCACCAAGCGTCGGGTCTTTTCCACGCATGCACCCACAAGTCTCGCTCGCCAGGGTCAAGTTCCGGAACGCCCTCTGGCTTTCCAAGCTCAAAGGTCGCGCGGTCGACTTCACTCACGGTATAGATCTTGTGAAACGCTGCTCGCAGCTCATGGTCCGAAACCGGCGGATAGATGCGTTGTGCTTTCCCTGTCTGGGCCTCGACGACACATTCATCGACAGTTTCTACAAGAAAGTTCTTTGTGAGCGCATTCCAGCAGCCCGTGCGATGAGCCTCAATGATCGCACAAGTATCGACGAGAAGAACATCACCACGCTTCATTACAGAACCAGCGGGCTCTCAATGTCATGTTTCTGAAAGATGCTTTCGAGTTCATCGAGAGATACATCAAGTAAGGTTGAGACCCGGCGCTCAGAAATCAGAGCCTTGTGAAGAGCCCGCGCAAGTATAGATAGAAATTTTGAGCTAAACAGCTCGGGCGGCTCCTCGTCCTTCAATCGGCCGCCATTGAACGAAAGCCAGTCTGTTCCCATTATTTCCTTGGCAAAACTTTTCGGAACTTCTTGATGGTTGACCAGACGCCAAAGAAATGCTGCGGACGACACTTTTATTTCACTTGCCGCCTCATTAAGCCAATCAATGAACTGATCGTCATCATAGCGAATCTTTCCGTAGTAGCGCTGCATCACATACGATGGCATCAGAATTCCAGACGCGAAGTTATCTGCAAGCTGCTCTACGCGCTTATTCTTTGGGTTGGAGCCATCAATATGCTCAGGTGGCATCGCTTCCCATGTAAGTAAATGGAAGATCTCATGGGCCAAATCGTAATTCCGCCGAGATGGCGGCTCATTCCGATTGATAATTATTGCGTTCAATTCAGGAAGGCGGCAGGCAGCGCCTGAAATTCCTGGCTCTGTGTCCGCCATGAGTACGATAGCACCGAGTTCTTCTTCGGCAGCAGCCCTCAGTCGGTCTGCGGGAACGTCACCAAGATCGAGTTCTTTCGCGACCGCCTCACCTGCGGAAATTGCCTCTTCAAACGAGGACGAACGCGTCAATCTAACCTCTTTTTGCAGGGCGTGTGCGTTCTGGCCAAGTTGATCACACCATAAGCGATAAGCACCAATCCACCGTCCCGCCTTTACTTCAAAAGCGTCCAGGCGCGCGGAGTCCACACCGGTCTGCCTCCATGAAAAAAGTCCCTTGCCGGCAATTAGATAAGGGTCAGTGAAATAGTCCAAGCCCACCTCAAAGATTGAAGTAAAGCGAACCAACTCCTCTGCGCTGACCTTTCTATGGCCAGTTTCTATACTTGAGACGATTTGCCTGCTTTCGAAGCCCAGCAACTCAGCGAGCTGCTCTTGCGACATCGATCGACTCTCTCTGAGGTGCTTGAGCCGCTCCGTTATGACCATTTGCTTCACCCTACATCCGACTTAGCCAGTTAGCTTGCAGGCGCGAAAATTGCAAGATTTTCTTGCGAAGTTGTTAAGGAGTGCGCCTGATGCCTCCGTCCGATTGTGGCAAACCCATGACTCTGGAGGCCCGCTCGGCGTGAGCCAGACCGTCCTCGCTCAGACAATCCCCTACGCTATGCTTCGGAGCTTACACTCAATTGAAGAAGGCGTTTCTTGAGGATATCATTATCGTATAGCCATGACGGCGGCCAGGTGACGATCGTAGCGACATCGGCATTACATGGCGCGTCCACCCGATACTGACGAGTCAGGTGGTTCGGGCGGAAAGCCGGCCTTCGCCGCAGTGGCGACAAATCCAAACTGCGAGGTTGGAAGCCGACATTCAAATCACTTCGAGCGCGGACCTTGCACCGCACCGCAGCAACCAAGAAGCTATTACTCTTATGTGTTCACGCGCCGCATTTTTGCGTAGAAGCAGGTTCAAGATCAGCACGCACGGGAGTGATCATGGCCGGCATAGAACAGGTAGGAACGCTAATTTCATTCGATGAGTCGGGCTTCACTGGCCCAGATCTTCTAAATGAAGGTCAACCCTATTTCGTTTACGCCTCACATGACCTGTCGCCAGAAGAAGCGGCGGGCTTCCTCGATAAACTTAAGACCGAATTTGGCCTTCAGGGTCGTGAATTGAAAGCAACCCGGCTCAAGAAACGTGGCGACTGGGCACGCCTATCAAACCGAATTTGCGAAATTTCGAACCAAAGGTCGAGGGTCGTTACATTCGATAAGCGCGCTGCGTTGGCCGGCAAGTTTTTTGAGTATTTCTTTGAGCCGGTTCTCGCTCAAAATAGCCTGGCGTTCTACCGTATAGACTTTCACCGCTACATGATGAATGCGTTAACCTCACTGATGTGGAAAAGCGGGGCCGACTACTCGGGTCTTAGCGCCCAGATGCAGGCATTCATGCGCTCTTTTGATCCGGCTGATGCGCCAGATTTATTCGGCACTGGTGATCAATATCCGATCGAGATGCAGCGTATCCAGAACTTCTGTTTGGGATACGCAGATCAAATCGAGGCAGCGACTGAACACCTTCGACCAGAGAATGATGAAACAGGAAAATGGGCATTGGATTTGACTTCGTCATCTTTGTTCAGCTTGCTTTTTCAATGGTGGGGACATAGGCACCCGAAGCTCCGGGTCTTGTGCGACGACTCGAAACCACTTGCCCCAATGGCCGATTTTTTCGACGCGTGGGTGGGTCAGGAGCAGTCCGTGCCAGTAACGAATGGCCGAACCACTGCTCATTTGCGAGGAAATCTCGTTGCCCCACTTGAGTTCGGATCTTCAGAACAACACCCGACAATTCAGTTGGCGGACCTGCTCGCAGGCATGGCCGCTGATTTCTGCATCCGTAGGCAAGATGCACCTGCCAATATTGAGAAATGGATCCGGAAAAATCGTATGTGGTCTAATTCTATTGAGTTTGATCCGGAGTTGGTCCGGAAGGGAAACCCAACAGTAAGAGTCGGAAGAGAGGTGCTAAAGGAATTGGCTGCGAGAGCGCAGAAAGGGGGCGATCCTTTGGCTGAAATTGGACCATTTATTGAGAGAAAGCAAAAAGAATTTGGAGCCTGAAGCTACCAAGGGCGACACAACCGAAAACAAATGTCGGCCAGAATATCTTGGTATTCAGGGGCGAAGATCGCAGCTCGGAAAAATGCGCATAAACTGAGGTGGCGTCAGGTTCGATTTCCCCTTGCATAAACAGTGGTGTTTTCTGAGGTGGGGGCCAATTCGTATTATATTAATGGCGGTGATTTCTCGCACTGTGTGAATGGGCCATTTCGAATTCTCGCGCTCGCAGCGAATGGCGGCTCTAACGGGCTGCACCGCATAAACGTTGGGTAAGCTCAACGGCAGCAAAGGGCCGGAGCGCGTCGATGCGTCCGGGCGGGTCTCAAGAAAGGCTTGCCGCGACACCGCATGGCCGGGCCGAGACCACAGTGGACTTCTGCAGCGCTTCATGCGGCGAGTCCAAGGTCGGTTGAAAGAGGCGTGTCTGCATCAAATTGCATGCAGAAAATCGGACCCGCAGTGCAGGCCCGAACCGTGTTGGCATCAGGGTGCCTTTGCAGACGCGACGCCCTGAAATGCGGCGTGATTTTCTGTTGTAAGTGTCTTCTTTAGGTTCGGCAGCTACGTCACGCGGTGAGCGAACTCCTCGCAAGCGCCGTGCGCTTTCCAGATTTCCGTCCCCCCTCGTAGTAAGAGCCGGGAAATTCCAGCTTCCGGTGATCCAACCTTGGGGAGCGGAGCAGCAAACTGCAGACTCTCGTTATGAACGAGGGACCCAAGGGGGGGGCAGGTCACCGGTCGTGCATATGCGGCCTACGGCGGCATATCCATCACAGCATCTATCGCATGGCTTTGGGCCGTAGAGGGGCAGGTCCCGACCCGATGGGATATCATCGGCGCAATCTTTTGCCTCACCGGCATGGCGATCATCTTGGTCGCCCCTATGCTTCAGAAGTAACCTGCGGTCTCAATCGGGCGGTTACGTCCAATCCCCGAACGCGCCCCCGCCGGTCGGGCTGGCGCTGCCTCCACGGGCGCAGCCCTCAGGGTCGGGGAGCGCGTCGCCCGCGACCGTCCGCATGGGGCTGAGTGCTGCGCGGAGCGGCGTTTAGTTTGTCTCGCGGCTTCGGGCTGGGTGGAGCGATATTCTGCGTCCGGCACGGAAGGCTGCTCAGGGCTGGGGGCGGACTTTCATCATGTTTGGAGACAGGGTCGGCTCAGGGCCGGTCTAGAACGGAAAACAATTCGAAATACGGTTCGGTGATGCAAGCGATGCTGATGGTTTCTTACACGCAAGAATGCAAGTAAGCGTTTGGATCTGCTGTAGACGTCTATTTCGTAGAGAACCGAATGTTCATTTTTCCATGTTACCTACGCCTCTTTCTCAAGTTTGGCACCTGCAACGGGACCACCAACGAGTTGGGCGACATCGGGCCCGCAGAGTTCCTTGGGAGTCGGGATGACGCGGATAAGGAAAGCGTCAGGCTTTACCGAGCCCTTGCACGAACGCTTAGCGCGGATGGCTTGAAGGGAATTCAGACAGAAACACGTCTTAGCCGAGAAATCCAACGGTATCACGGAAGCAAGTCTTCAGATCCTCAAGCCTACAGGGAAATAAAGGCGCTTCAAATGTCGTCATTGTCGGATTTGCCGATTACCAACGATGTCTCGATTTTGCTTTCGCCGCCTGTGAAGCAATCTAGTCCGAGGAAGCGCGACTCCATCTTGGAGATGATTGAGCGGGCGGAGAAGCTCGCAGTGGGTTCACGAAGCGGAAAAGCTACGCGTAAGGATTTCCTGTATTATCCGTGGTTGGGAGCTGGTAAACCTCTCATTCCCGTGCCCAACGAGACGGAAATTGAGCGTGTTGAGCGTTTGGTCACCAGTGATGCCGTGTTCTTTCTGTGGGTGGTGGCTCTCATTTCAAGCGACGGTATTTGGTCAAGAATCGACATTGAAAACCTTGTCCCCGCACGCGCTGACCAGCTCGGAGGCGCATGGGTTTCTTGGCTACAAGTCTTCACTCCGCAACCGAAAACGGCACCTAAGAGAGGGCCAAAGCCCGTGTATCAAAACGTTGCGACGTTTCTGGTTAGCGGAGACCCAGATGGTGGGCCGATGCAAACGGTTGCGGACGAATTAAGTGCCTTGGATCGCGGTAAGAAAAGGCTCACCGCGCGCGTATTGGATCGGCATCGCACTCTCTTGGAAGCCGCATTTGCCGCGAATTTTGATGCGGAGGAAGAGCATCCCAATCGCGCGGAAGAGTTGGCGGCGGTCGCATGGTGCGTTGGATTAGTTCTGGGATTCCTGCAGTTTTCCAAGGAGGTAGGCCTGTCTGAGCTGCGTGATAAGTATCCTTCGGCGGATTTGGATAGGGCCTTTGATGATGGGTTGGCGTTTTGGTCTCATTTGGTGCGTCAAGCGCGCGCATAAAACGCCCCCCACAGGTTCGCGTGAGGGGCGCAGTGTTCGTCTATTTCCCCTTGCTTTCCCCGTTAGAACGCCCGCCGCCACTCGGGTTGCCTGTTGTGGACGGCCAACCGCCGCCGTTTCCTTGTCCTTTGCCCATTTCAATGTCCTTTCCATACCTGATTGGTCTAGGTGCCTCCAAGCTACTGCAAACCCGCCGACAACATTCAGATGGGTTGGGACAAACGGCAGATGAGTAAAGAGATGATGAGGCGGCCGCTCAGAGAAACAGTAGCCATTCGCTTCGCAGCCACGAATAACCGAGATGCGCAACGAGCGGAGGTCAACAGGGCGCTACTCGTCGACCGTAAACGAGAGGCATCGCAATCCAGACCGGTCTCTGATCGCGGGCAGCTCAGAGGAGCCTCCGTCGTCCCCAAACCGTGCGTTGCGCGTATTCGTGGACTAGTTCATCACTATGGTCTCCTGAGGTGGTCGCAGCATAAACGGCAACGATGCCGCGGCCCTTGAGGATAGGTGCCCTAGGGTCAGGACCCATTGATTTCAGCAGAAGGGCATGATTCACCGCACGAAAACAGAGCGGTGACATGTCTGATCTATTCTGGCTGAGCGATGCGCAGATGGCGCGTCTGGAGCCCTACTTTCCGAAGTCCCATGGTAAGCCGCGCGTCGATGATCGGCGCGTCCTGAGCGGTATTATCTTCATCAATCGTAATGGGTTGCGATGGCGAGATGCGCCGAAGGAGTATGGCCCCCACAAGACGCTCTATAACCGTTGGAAGCGTTGGAGCGACAAAGGCATCTTCGCGAAGATGATGGCCGGACTGGCTGCCGGGCATGGCGAGAAGAAGACCGTGATGATTGACGCCACTTACCTGAAGGCCCACCGCACGGCGTCCAGTCTGGGCGTCAAAAAGGGGGGCGCGGCCGCCTGATCGGACGGACCAAGGGCGGCATGAACACGAAACTGCATGCCATCTGCGACAGCCAGGGACGCCCTCTCAACCTGTTCGTAACGGCAGGACAGGTCAGCGATTACATCGGTGCCCGGGCGCTTTGCGACAGTCTTCCGGATGTCGACTGGCTGCTCGGGGATCGCGGTTACGACGCCGACTGGTTCCGCGAAGCGTTGAAAGACAAGGGGATACGCGCCTGCATCCCGGGCCGTAAGCAGCGGAAGACACCGGTGAAGTATGACAAGCGCCGCTATAAACGCCGCAACCGGATCGAGATTATGTTCGGCAGACTCAAGGACTGGCGGCGGGTAGCCACGCGATACGATAGGTGCCCGAAGGTCTTCCTCTCGGCCATCGCTCTCGCCGCCACGGTCATCTACTGGCTATGAGTCCTGAGCCTAAGGTGGCCATTCACCTGACTTCGCGCTAGATTGCCGACAGGTAGCGATGCAGGGCGTAAACGTTCAAGGTAAGGAGCGTGTCGAAGTGAAAAAAGTCGACTTGGAAGTCACCGGTTCTCGATTAGTGATTGATTTTGCGCGCACCGATTTAAACACCGAAACATTGTTGGAAAGAGCAGAAGAAGTTCTGCCACTCCTGATCGCTCTTATTTCGGCAGACGACACACTGTGCAGGTTGACAGATGAAGAGCTCGCAGAGCGAGATCGCGCTTGGCAAGCTATGGATCTGATGTGCCAAGCGGCAACTCAAAGCGCTACGCGCCGCGCCGAACTCCTGGAAGCAATCGCTAGTGGAAGAGAGAGCATTGCGGCGCATGGTTTCCCTGAGTTTAGTGGCGAGAAATCCGTGGATGTTTAACCTACACGCTGGAATACCGGGCGTTGCTTCTGACCTACTGCATTCTGTTGATAAGTCGAGAATTCTCGAAGACCAAAGTTCGTCGGCAATCATTTCGCGCCCCATCTGGAAAAAGCGATTCAGAGAGCTAATAAATACGAGGTGGCGTGAGGCCGCGTTGGATACTGAATCCTGGAGCGCCGTTGAAGAAATTCTTTCTGATTTTTCGAAGTTTAATACCGTTGCGATAAGTCAGGATGCATTGCTTGGCGTTGCAGAAGATTCTTTCCTGAAAGACAAAGTTCTTCCGCAAACCGAGGCTCGAGTTTCTCGGGTCGCGGAGATTTTTTCTGGTCACTCTGTGATGCTTCATTTTGCGATCACGAGTCAGCTTGACTACTTTTATGAGTTCGTTCGCTCCAAAAATAATATTGATGCTCTCTCAGAGGCGCGGACCGTGCCCTCGTGGTCGAGTCTTATCGAGCGAATAAAAGAAATTGTGCCGGAATTTCAGATTATGGTTTGGGACTTTGAGCGCCCCAGGGAAATCGCGTTGTCCTTTATCGGAGAGTTGCTGCGGGTAGACGATTTCGATCTTATTCTGGATTTAAAGGAGTTGATTGCCTCCGCTTTTCCAGAGCGTCAAAGTCCTCTGGATAGCGAATCTTTGCCGGGTCTTTCATTTGAAACCATTGAGAGGCTCGACGTTCAATATGAACTCGATTTGCAGCGGCTTTCTAAAATGGAGGGAGTTACTCTCGTTCGTCCGCCAAGCCAGATGTCGCAAGTTCCTAGTTATTACCCTTAGCTTCACTCAAAGAACGACCAGGTGTCCTCAAAGCCATTAACGGATATGTCTTTCTCTTTCCGCGTTTTGTCCATTCTAGTAAATACGTTTCCTGAGTTCTTAACTCGAAGCAAAAACTCCATCATTACTAAGCCAGCGACATCATCGCTTCTAGCGAGGTCCAACAGGAGAGCGTTGGTATTTAGTAGAAGGTCTGTGCCACCTACGCTATACCGATCGAGGCCGCGAAATTCGTTTGGTGTTTGCGGTGATGCTTCTGAGTATGTCGCGTTTTGCTCAGCGCCCTCGATCGCGCGCTCGCCTTCATAGATCTTCATCATGTTTGCATAAAAGTAGCCGCTTGCGCCAATCTGTCTCTGAGCTTCATTTAATCCATGATCTAAAAAGGTTTGGAGAGTGGATATCAGCCAGCGCGTTGACAATTCATTAACTAACTGAATTCCATGCTCGCGCCAAATTCGGTGAAAAATCAATGAAGCTTTTTGCGTGTATTGCGTATCGCGGCGCAAATAGCTGATAGCAAGAGCATTGATTTTGGCGAGTCTGGATTTTCCTCTGAGGTGATAGTCAAGAATTCGTGACTGATCTGCCATGTTCGCACGAGATTCCGAGGGAAGCTCGACTTCAGTTGGAAGGATATCAAATAGGTATTGAGATAGGTCGACATCCTGCGCGGGGAGAAGATCGATAACATCTTGTGGTGCAAACCTAGAAGCAGATCTCATCGAAAGTGCCGGAAACGCTACCGCAGCTAGCTCATTTGACTTGGCAGCAGGCGGTGACGATGTTTCATTTAATGGGCGCGGCTTCCAATTAGCCAAAATGAGTTTCTTCGAGAACCAAGCCGTCGCCTTAAAGCTCGAGAGTTTATTGACACGCTCCAACAGCTGAGATGCTTCTATGGACGGTGCCGAATTTACTCTTTGAGGGGGGGTTGGCAGATGTATATTCGATGCTCCTGCAAGTTTGAGAATTTTGCTGATTCCGTCGCCCACATCTTTGTAGTAATCTTCTACTATGAATCGCTCGCCAAAAACGCTCCGCGGTTTCTCGAGTTTTTGCGCCCAGGAAAAGTCAGTCGAAAACCTCGTATGGAAATCTCGAAAGTCGTGGAAGTCCGTGCGATATTTTAATGATTGGTGATAGCAACTTTTCAACCAATCTTCTTCGTTGCGCTCGAAGAAAATGAAACGTACATCGTGAGGCCGTAGGGCACGCATAATTATGCGTAAGTTTTTTGTGATTTTTGAGTATACCTCTCGTCTCTTAGACCGGCCAGGGATGTCCCCACAAAAATCTTCTTGGCTTAATATAATCGTATTGCAGGTTGAATTCTTTATTGTTTCAGAAATTTCCTCAAGCTTTCTTTCGGCGTCTTCGAATTTTTCCTTCGCAAGCGAGATGGCCGCATCGTGGGTGTCTTCGTCGTGCAGAAAAAGAAAGCCTTCTTGGAATAAACTATCCTTATTGCCAAGTAGGAACTTCTGAACAGATGTTGTTCCCGTCTTGTGCGGGCCGATATGTATTATTACTCTTTTTTTCACTTTAATACGCTCAACGTTCAGAAGTTCGACTTTCGCCCAAAGGCTTCCATCCTCACGGAACCCTGGCAGCTTCAACGTAGTGAAACTCAACCCACCAGTCTATCGCGTCTTGCCGATTTTATCGTGTTCGTAGGATTTATCCGGGACCGAGTCCCTTGCTTTCACGTGCAGACTTTCGCTCGCCCCTCGTTATGCGCTACTGAATACCTATGTGTCTGCGCATTGTTGGGTGGATATAGCAGAAATATACTTACGAGCACGTCTGCTCATGAACTGAAGCTCGTCGCCTCGGCACCGCGCGAAGTTGCTTCGCGGCCACGAAGAGGCGGGGACCGGGGGAGGCGCAGCTTGAAGCGATTTCCGTAAAGACCGCATCCGCTCATCATGCTCACGAGGCTGATCTTCCAGTGTCGCAAATCGTAGAGCGAGCTCACGCTCGATACTTTCGAAGGAAAGGTGGCCATAAGTCCGGCTCACCGTGTCAGTGTTCGCGTGGCCGAGTTGACGCGCGACGATGGCAAGCGGCGCACCGGCTTGCACAAGCTGACTGGCATAGGTGTGCCGCAACCCGTGGAACACGAATTCATGCGGCAGCCCGGACTTCTCGACAGCTGCTTTGAAGAGATGCTTGTGACGGGTTTTCCAGATTTGGCCTGCGCCAGTGCGAAAGACGATGTCATCGTCTGCTTTCCCGGCGCATTTGGCCAAGAAAAATCGCATCCCTTCCTCGGGGAGATACACATAGCGTGGTCGCCAGCCTTTGGGGGAGGAAACGTAAATGCCAAAGATGTCTTTGCCGACATCGCACACGCGAAGCGCTGAAAGCTCGGACACGCGACAGCCCGTGTAAAGCGCTGCCCGCACCAAGTCCGCGAGATCTGGGCGGCATGCGGCTATAAGCTCACGACACTGTGCGCGTGTGAGGAAGATCTGAAGAGGAACTTCCAAATTCGGGACGCGGTGGATGCAGCGCCAAGACCGCTCTGAGGCGGTGTGGCCGTTCTCCCATGCCATCTGCATAGCAATTCGCAATATCCCCAGCAGCGTGTTCAGTGTTCCTTTCCGGCGGCGCAATGCATCCGGGTCGAGGCTTTCAATCTTTACCCTTGCCTTGAGGGCCTGGTTCCCCCGCTTGGGTGGCGTCTCAAGGATGACACGACAGAACTTGGTGATTGTGTTGCCGGTCAGCTCGTCGAGCTGAACCGCTCCAAGGTGCGGCAGGATATGAAAGTTGATCAGCGCAACAAGCGTCTCAAATGTCGTCTTCGTTCCAGCGATGCGCTTCCATTCCACGTAGTCGATCAGGGCGTCGCCAACTGTGAAGCCAGTTTCGCTCTTCGAGTATCGCAGATGTTGTGTGGTTCCCACCGGGTAGCTCGCCGAGGCGTTGCCCTGCAATTCCTGCTCGGCAAACTGAGCTACCCCCTGAAATTCGGACACTGACATAAGCTACGATTTGCAGTCTGCTGATCTTCGACGAGAAGGAGATCAGAGATGTCGAAACGCAAGCAGCACGCGCCCGAGTTCAAGGCAAAGGTCGCGCTGGAAGCCCTGAAGGGTGAAGAGACAGCGGCCGAACTGGCGAGCCGGTTCGGGGTGCATCCGACGATGATCCATCAATGGAAGCGGGCCCTGCTCGAAGGCGCGTCCGGCGTGTTCGAGCGCGGGGGCCGCAAGAAGCCCGAGATCGACGAGGAGCAGGTGAAGGAGCTCCACGCCAAGATCGGGGAGCTGGCGGTGGCCAACTCTTTTTTGGAACGAAAGCTGAAGCCCTGGGGCGGGAAGTGAGGCGCGGCATGATCGAGCCTCACCACCCGGACCTGTCGATCGGCCAGCAGTGCAAGCTGCTGTCGATCGCGCGCTCGTCTTTCTACTACACCCCCAAGGGCGAGACCGAACAGAACCTCGGCCTGATGCGACGGATCGACGAGCAGTTCCTGGAGACCCCGTTCTTCGGCGTCCGGCAAATGACCTGGCATCTGCGTAACGACGGACACTTGGTGAACGAGAAGCGGATACGGCGACTGATGCGCCTGATGGGGCTGATGCCGATTTACCAGAAGCCCAACACCAGCAGGCCCGCAAAGGGCCACAAGACCTATCCCTACCTGCTGCGAGGTCTGCGAGTGGATCGCCCGAACCAAGTCTGGTGCTCGGATATCACCTACCTGCCCATGAGGCGCGGATTTCTATACCTCGTTGCGATCATGGACTGGCACACGCGAAAGGTCTTGGCCTGGCGGATCTCGAACACGCTGGAGGCCGACTTCTGCGTCGAAGCGCTGAACGAAGCCGTCCACAAGTTCGGCCCGCCCGAGATCATGAATACCGATCAAGGGTCTCAGTTCACGTCCTTCGCCTGGACGGACACGCTGCGTCGATCCGGCGTGCGCATATCGATGGATGGGAAAGGCCGCTTCCTGGACAACATCTTCATCGAGAGGCTGTGGCGCACCCTGAAATACGAGTGCGTCTACCTGCACGCTTGGGAGACAGGATCGGAGACGAAGGCGGCCATCCGGAAATGGATGACCTTCTACAACCACCAGCGCCCTCACTCAGCCCTCGGCGGCAAGCCACCGGCGCTGGTGTATTGGCAGAGAAATGATATCAACCAACCCGGTCAGCAGGTGCAACGAGTAGCTTAATTTACGTCAGATCCTGTCCAAGAGATGGGGAGTAGCTCGCTCCCGTGAACACTGCACGGGCCAGATCCCGGTGGGGCCTGGTGGAGGGCGGATTGTGCATCTCGAAAGCCACCTCGAGCTGTGCTGGTGCCTGACACTGATGGGGCGTGAGAGTACGGCGGACCTGCGCGAGCAGGTGGGGTTCGGCTGGGAAGACGAGCAGGGCGAGATGCGTCGGCATTGGTTCGACTTCTTTGTCACCGAAGTCGACGGCTCGCAGATCGCGTATTCGGTCAAGCCGCAGGCCCGCGTGTCCGAACGTTTTCTGCGCGAGATGTCGCAGATCGCGGAGCAAGCGCGGGAAAGCGGTTTCGTGGACGATGTCCGGCTGCTGACCGACGAGAACCTGGATCGGATCGATCTATTCAACGCAAAGCTCTTCTTCGCCTATCGGCGACCGGAGCCAGCTGCGGACCGACTGGCCCACGAAACCCATGATGCGATGTCGGGCCTGTGCAAGCTCGGCGAACTGGTCGCGTATTTCAATGAGCCTGGCGATGGGTTCCGCGCCTTCGTCCGCCTCATCCAATCCGGCCATCTGAAACTCGTTCGCCACGAGCAGATCTCCCTCAATTCCAGTGTCTTCAAAGCAAGAAAGGTGACCCAATGACCCTTCAATTCGGCCAAGCCATCTCCTCGCAGCGCCTCGCGTTCGATCCCGCCGATCGTGTCTCGATCGACAACATCTCGATGCGGCCCATCCACTGTAATGAGGATGGCTGGGTTCTGCAGGACGACGATGGCTCCGGGTGTGCGCGCCAATTCACCCATCAAGAGCTGAACCAATATGCAGCGCAGGGAAGGCTCACCCATCAACGCGGCTACTTCCTGCCCGCTCAGGCGCGTGCGCGTCTGAAGCAGGCGGAGTTCCTGATTTCGGCACTGCCGAAGCGTCAGCGTGTCGCGTTTGCCAAGCGCGACGCTTGGGTGCTGGCGTATTTCGAGCTGCAGAAAGACGGCATGAAGATTACGGATGCCTCCATCGAAGCACATAAAGCTAAGCTTCTGGAAACGATGGTAAAATTCGCCGAGCAGTCGTGCAACCACGATTTGCCCAATAAGACGAAAACGAACAATTTCTTCAAGACACCTTCGGCTCGCACCCTTCGCCGCTGGGTTAAGCAATATCGTGAGGCGGGCGCCGCCGGGCTTGCCGACCGGATCGCCGCTCGAGGAAACCGTGGTCATCGGATGACGCCGGCAGAGATCTCGCTCATGATGCAAGAGGTCCGTGGATACATGTCCGAGACGCGCCCTACGGAAGCGAAGATCGTCGAAGACGTCATGCGTGCTTTTGACGAGCGAAACGCGGAGCTCCGCGCCGAGGGACAGCCCGAGCTCCGCGCTCCCAGCCGGTCGACGGTTCGAAATGCGATCAAGTCTCTGGACCTCTATCAGGTCACGGTTGCACGCGATGGGCTCGATTATGCGCGCAAGAAATTTGCACCGGTCGGAAACGGGCTGATGCTCACGCGGCCTCTGGAGCGCGTCGAGATCGACGAATACCGCGTCGATGCGATCACCCTGATGGCGTCCTCCGGTTTGGACGGATTTTTGAGCGAAGATGAGCGCAAAGCGCTTGGCCTCGACGGATCGAAAGCGCGTTGGATCATCACGGTCGCGATCTGTGCCACGACGCGCTGTATCGTCGGTATGTCGATCAGCCGGGAAGCCGGTGGGGCGGCCGCGAAACAGGTCCTTCAGATGATCGTTTCGGACAAGGGCAAGTGGGCGGATGCGGTGGGGGCGCAGGGCTCCTGGGACATGCATGGCCGCCCGGAGCTGATTGCTACGGATAATGGCTCGGCGTTCATTTCCGAGACCTTCCGGGCTGGCTGCGCGGATCTGGGCGTCGCTCATGAGTTCACGCCGCCTGCGACCCCTGAGATGCGCGCGCGCATCGAGCGTTTGTTCCGCACGATTGCCGTGAAGCTTCTGCGGCGCCTGGCAGGCCACACCTTCTCCAGCATTCTCGAAAAAGGGGATACGGATCCGAAAGCCCGCGCAGCACTCACTTTCGACGACTTTGCTTTCGCCATGGTGCGCTGGATCGTGGACATCTACCACAATCAGCCGCATCGCGGTCTCGGGGGGGAAACCCCGCTGAACTGCTGGCGTCGTCTGGAGAAGACGCCTGGCGTTGCACCGTCGCCTTCGAACCGGGAATTCCGGCTGATCTTCGGTGTCCGCCATACCCGTAAGCTCGACAAGGGCGGGATCACGGTGCAGGGGCTGCGCTACCACTCGGATGAATTGGCAAGATGGATGCTCCCCGATGGTGAGGTCGAGCTCGAGGTGGCGTGGCACCCGCGCGACATCGGCGCGATCCTCGTCTATCTCGGTGGCGAGTGGGTCGAAGTGCCTGCGCTCGACAAGCGTTACAGTGGTGTGGCCGCGCAAACCTGGCTAACGGCGGCCCGCCAGCTCAAGAGCGCAAACCCGCGGCGCAAGGAGTTCGATCACGACACGATCTTCGCGGCGATCAAGGCCATTGAAGACCGCAACGCCCAGGCAATGGCTTTGGCGGGGCTTCTCGTCGAGGAGTGGACCGAGGAGAAACTCGCACGGGCAGAAAAGCGCCTCTTCATGGGGTTCAGGGAGTCGACCCGCACGCCGAGCGATGTGGCGCCTGCCGCCGATGGCAAGCCCGGCATGTCCATTCCGTCCCGGGAGAAGGAAGAGGCGGCCGCGAAACCCAAGCGCAAACGCAAGGGGAAATCGTCCGACTGGAACGTGGAGGACTGAGCCATGAGAGATATGGGCAAGGTGATGCGGATCCTCGAAGACCTGCGTGGGCTGCACGTGACCAACCCTCGGGACGCGGAATTCGCGTCCCAACTCCACCGACTTCTGGCGCATGACGCGGACGGCAATCCTTTGCCGTCCGCTTTGCGGTTCACCTCCACGGGCGAAACGCGGGGCATCATGGTCGTCGACGAGCCGGGTGGCGGCAAATCCACGCTCGTGCAGCGGGGCCTGGATCGCTGCGCGGCCCTTCAGGCTGAGCCGGGAGCGTCGAAGCGCTATCTGGACGCGGCGGTGCCCAGTCCGGCGACCCTCAAGAGCATGACGCGCGAGCTGCTCAAGGACAGCGGCTATCCCGATGTCTCGAAGAGCCGGGAAGTCTGGTCGATGATGGAGCTTCTGCGCGAGAGGATCTCCATGCTCGGGGTCGTGGCGATCTGGATCGACGAGGCCCACGACCTGTTCTGTGCCGACAGAAACCTGATCCTACGCGCCCTGAAATCGCTGATGCAGGGGGATGCCGCTGTCATCGTTATCCTGTCGGGCACGTCCGCGCTCGCGGAGGTCGTGCGCTCCGACCCGCAAGTCCAACGCAGGTTCACGAGCCTCATTCTGCCGCCGGTCGATCCGAAAGCCGACGGCGACCAGATCGCCGGTCTAATCGAAACCTACTGCCAAAGGGCAGGCCTCGCGCCTCCGGCCGAGACGGATCTCGTCGAGCGCGTGACCCATGCGGCGCGGTATCGCTTCGGACGGACAGTGGAGGTCGTCGTGAATGCGATCGAACGCGCGCTGATGGACGGCGCGGATCAGCTGGATATCGATCACTTCGCGGAAGCCTACGCGCTGCATGAGGGCGCCGGGTCCGAGCGCAATGTGTTCCTCATCGAGGATTGGTGGAACCTCCGACCGGATGGAGAGGCGGTGGAAGCGCCTTCGCCGCGTCGGCGTCGGAAGGGCAGGGGGTGATCGTGATGCAGCTTCGACCCGATCTTCCGTTCCAAGCCGAAGAAACCGTCCTGTCTTGGACTGCACGTCTTGCCGCCTTCCATACTGGAGGGCGGTTAGTGCCCTTCCTCAATGACTTGGGGATTGCGCAAAATCGCCTTTCCGCGGGATGTGAGGAGGCGCTTCTGCGACTGTCTGCCAAGGCCGGCCAGGATGTGTCCCGCCTTCGTCGCAACGCCATCACGCGGATCGGGCTCCGCCAGTATCGCCTGCGCCACGAGACCTTCAGCGCAGAGTTCACCACCGGGGCGGTGACGCGCTTTTGTCCCGCGTGTCTGGCGGCGGACGATGCCGGCGGCGGGCGCAGTGCCACGGTTCGCATGCACCGGCTCGAGTGGCTGCTGCAGCCGGTGCGTATCTGCCCCCATCATTCGCTCCCGCTCATCGAGCGCAGGAGAGGCGATTGGGATAATTTCCTCCATGAGTTGCCGGTCCTCGTGCCGGAGACGCGTGGGCAACTTCTCCGCATGGCGGATGCCGCCTCTTCTGCAACGCAATCGCGGCTTCAGGGCTACGTCACAACGCGGCTTCAGGGCGGCAACGGGCCGGAATGGTTGGATCGGCAATCAATCGAGCAGGCCGTGCGTGCAACTGAAATGCTTGGTGCGGTCCTCGCCTTTGGTTCCGAGGCGAAGCCGGGCGATCTGAATATGCTTGACTGGGTCCGGGCGGCAGATTCCGGGTGGCCCTATGTGAGCGAAGGAGAGCCCGGTATCCGCAAGGCGCTGGAGCACCTGCAGGAGGATGCCAAGGGCAGGGGACGGGCGTGGCTGAGCCGAACGGCTGTGTTCGGGATGCTCTATCGCTGGCTTTCCTCAAAGAAGCTTCGCAAGGACCCAGGGGAGATCCGTGAAATCCTGCGCCGTCATATCGTCGATACGATGGATGTTGCCCCCGGCGAGAGCGTCCTCGGGAAGGTGATCCAAAACCCCACACTTTGCAGTGTGACGACCTTGGCGAAGTCGGATGGTGTGCATGCCCTGACGCTGCGCGATGTACTGATCTCACGCGGGGCCCTCGAGCGCGGGGCCGCGTCGCGAAGCTGTGGGGAGCTCCTCGTTGATGCCAGGGTGGGTCGCAAGGCGAGTGACGGGATCCGTTGGGCGGTGCCGTTCACGCGTGCGGGTGACATCCTGAACGCATCGCGGCCGATGGTGTCGACGCTCATTGAGATCGGGGCGCTATCGCAGGTCCGCCTCGACGGTGAGGCCAGAGGGAAACTCAGCCGGTCCATCGACGAACGGGAGATGCGCGAACTGCTGCGGCGGCTCGACAGCCTTGTGCCAAAAGTGGTCGCGTGCGTTCCTCCCGGTATGGCGACGATCTCCCAATGCCTTGAACGCTCTCGCCTGACGAATGAGCAAGTCTTGCGCCGCTTGCTTTCCGGGCAGGTTCGTCGGGTATTCCGGTTGGTGGATGTTGCAGGGTTCAGAGGGGTGGTCATCGATCCTAAGGAGTTTTCCACGCCTGAAGCTCTTCCGTTGCCTGGGATGTCCACGGAGATGGCGATGCTGGTGTTGGGTCTGAACCGCGCGGCGATTAATTCTATGATCCGAGAGCGAGAGGGTGGCTCTCTCCTCGAGGTGGTCGATGTTCAGGGCGAATACGGCAAATGGGTTTTTCCTGAAGCGCTCGATCGGTTTCGGGAACGCTTCGTGTTCGGCCACCGGCTTGAGCTGGAATACCGGATCAAGAGGTCTGCCGCGAAATCTTTGTTGGACGCGTATGGCGTTAAGCCATTGTTCAATCCCCGGGAATTTGGAGCGATGATCTATCATCGTGCTGATCTACCTGCGGAAATCACCGAGCGTAGAACCTAAGCCGCTCAGTCCGAGACCCAAATGCCGCCTTCGGGCGGCATTTTTTTATGATCTTTCGATGGACACTAATTGCTAACAAAATGGACAATTTGGCCGCCGATCAGCTTTGAGACGCGTTCGGAGGTATTTAAAATCAATGGCTTACGGCGTCCGTTTTCGAGAGAGTGGACGTTTTATGGGAGGTTCCACAAGAAAAAGCAAATGAGTGCGCAGGCGAAAGCATAAGCCTGCGCATGGGTTGCCCAAGCTGGTCTATGAATGATCCCGGGACGTCAGGCTGAAACAGGAACGGGGCGAGGATGCATATCCTCGCCCCGTTTGGTTTTCGGCTGTCTCCCGCGTCAGAACTGCTTGGACAGTCTCAGTGAGATGCTGTTGCTGTGGCTGTTCGACCCCGAGGTGTTGCGCAGGTCGATGCTGAGCTGCGTGCCCCCCTCGAAGGCGATATTCGTGCCCAGCCCGATCGTCAGGAGGTCCTGATCGGATTGCGGCAGGTTCAGCACATATTGCGAGCCGTTCACCAGATCCGCATAGCTCATCCCCGCGGCGATATCGCGGTTCATCACCCGGTTATATTCCAGCCGGAAGTTCGGCGAGACCGTCCCGAAGCTCGTTTTTCGGGTGAAGCCGCCGCGCAGGCCGAAGTCGAGCTGGGTCGAGCCGAAGCTTTGGCGGTCGAAGCTCAGCGCATCGGCCGGGTCCGCAGTGCGCTCGGTAAAGGCATTCAGATGCCCCGAGATCACCTGCATCCCCGCATAGGGCGAGAGCATCCAGTCATCCTGACGGAACTCCATCCCGGCGCGGACCTGTGCGAAGACCTGAGAGCCATCGCGCGAACCGTAGGCCATATCCGGCCCGCCCGAGATCGCGCGGCGGCTGTCGAAGCCCAGCGTGCCATAGCCCGCCAGCACATCGACAAAGCCGCGTTCGCCGGTGCGGAAGGTTCCGTAGGCCACCGCGTTCACGCTATGCCCGCTGGTCTTCGAGCCATCGCTGCCGATATCCGAGCGCCCGTTGCCATAGCCGAGCCCGAGCCCGAGGATCGCATCCGCGCTGGGTTGGTAGTCGAGGCCCGCGCTGAGCCCGTTGCTATGGAGGTCGATTGCGCCGTCCTTCGTCAGGTTCAGCGTGCCCGCCGTCCAGATCGCGGTTTGCGGGCCGAACAGGTTCTCGGAGGTGCCGCTGGTCGAGACGGATGGGGTCGGCGCAGCAGCCGCGCCACGCGTAGCCCCTCTGCTCGGCGCGGGCGTGCCGCCCGTCTTGGTCTCGAACGGATCGACCGGGTCGGCCAAACCGCGCGCGCGGGTCACGCTGGGAAAGCCCAGACGCGCGCCGAAACTGTCGCGCAGGCCATTGCCGTCGCGCAGCGCTTCGAGATGCGAGGAGAAGTTGCCGATCTGCGTGCGGGCGAATTGCATCGCCATCGTGTTCTGCGCGGTCACGATCCCGATCACATCCGGATCCTGTGTCGGATCGGGGGCCACCTCGACCAGAACCGTCAGCGTGGCGCTGCCCGGCGCGTAGCTCGCATTACCGGCGGTCGTGCCGGTGATCTGGCAGCTACCCGCCGCGATCGGCGTGACCACAGCGCCGCTGAGCGTGCAGACCGATGGCGTCGCGTTGCTCAGCGTCACCGTCAGGCCAGAGCTCGCCGTCGCGGTGGCTGCGAAAGGCGCGCTGCCGATCCGCACCGGAGAGCTGACCGGGGCAAAGGTGATCGTATCGGTCTGGCGCGCCACGGTGGCGGTGATCGTGTAGCTTTGCGTCGCGATCCCATCGGCTGCGGTGGCTGCCACGGTGATCGTGTTCGCGCCCGTCGCCAGAGAGACCGGCGCCGAGGCGCTGCCCGAGGCGGTCGCATTGCCGTTCACGGTGAGGTTCGCGCCGCTATCCGTGGCCGTCGGCGTGACGGTGATCGAGCCCGTGCCATAGGGCAGGTCCACCGAATAGCCGCTCGTGCCCGAACTGAACCCGGGGCTCAGAGTGCCTTGGCTCACGCTCAGCGCCGAGAGCGTCGCGACATTCGACAGATAGGCGAACTGATCCGCGCTGGTGGCAGCCGAGGTGCCGCCCGGCGCGGTCACGCTCACATGCACCGTGCCCGTGCCCGAAGGCGCGGTCGCGGTGATCTGGCTGTCGGAATCGACGGTGAAGCCGCTCGCGGGCGTCCCCCCGAAGCTGACCGCCGTCGCGCCGGTGAAATCGCTCCCCGTCAGCGTGACGGAGGTGCCGCCGCTGGCGGACCCCTGTGCCGGGCTGATCGCGGTGATCGTGGGGGCGGCGCGCTGGATCGCGATGGTGATCGTGGCGCTTTGGAAACTCGCATTCGGCGTGCTGGCATCATGGCCGCTTACGGTGAAGCTGTAGCTGCCATTGGCCGTCGGCGTGCCGCTGAGCGTGCCGGTGGTTGAGAGCGACAGCCCCGGCGGTAGCGAGCCGCTCGCAGGGGTCTGGTCGAAGCTGTAGGGCCCGGTTCCGCCCGAGACGCTCAGCGTGGCCGAGTAGCTCGTGCCGACCTGCCCATCCGACAGCGCGCCCGAGGTCACGGTGAAGGTGGGCGCCGAGACGGTGATCGTGACCGTCGCGGGGGCGGAGGTGCCCGTCGCGTTCGTGCCGGTATAGGTGAAGCTGTCCGCGCCGTGATAGCCCGCCGTGGGCGTATAGCTGATCGCGGTGCCGCTCACCTTGGTCGCGCCGTGGCTGGGCCCGGAGGCGACCGTGACCGATGTCGCCGCGCCGCCGGAGAAATTCAGCGGCACCGCGTTGTCGGTCGAGTCATATCCTACGGTGAGGTTCACGGCATTCGCGGTCGGCGCCGCCAGCGGCGAGACGCTGTTCGACGCGGTCGAGGCCGGGCCGGTGCCCGCAGAGTTGGTCGCGGTGACGGTGAAGCTGTAGCTGGTGCCATTCGTGAGGCCTGTAACCGTGATCGGCGAGCCGGTCCCGGTTCCGGTAACCCCGCCCTGCGTGGAGGTCACGGTGTATCCGGTGATCGTCGCGCCGCCGTCGGAACCGGGCGCGGTGAAGCTGACCTCGGCCTGCCCATCTCCCGCCGTCGCGGTGCCGATCGTCGGTGCGCCTGGCACGACCGCGTTCACGGCGAAGCTTTGCGTGACGGTCGGGGCGGCGTTATAGGTGCCATCGCCCCCCTGATCGGCATCGATCGAGCAGGTGCCAGTCGAGATGAAAGTTAGCACGCCGCTCGAAGTGATCGTGCAGACGCCCGCCGTGGAGGACGAGAAGCTGACCGTCAGGCCGGACGAGGCGGTTGCGCTCAGCGTCGGCGAGGTGCCGTAGGTCTGCGCGCCCGGGTTATTGAAGGTGATCGTCTGCGCCGCCTTCGGCGTTACCGCGTTCGAGGGGCTGGAGGCCGGGCTCGTTCCGACGGAATTCGTCGCGGTGACGGTGAAGCTGTAGCTGGTGCCATTCGTGAGGCCTGTAACCGTGATCGGCGAGCCGGTCCCGGTTCCGGTAACCCCGCCCTGCGTGGAGGTCACGGTGTATCCGGTGATCGTCGCGCCGCCGTCGGAACTGGGCGGGGTGAAGCTGACCTCGGCCTGCCCATCTCCCGCCGTCGCGGTGCCGATCGTCGGTGCGCCTGGCACGACCGCGTTCACGGCGAAACTCTGCGTGACGGTCGGGGCAGGGTTATAGGCGCCATTGCCCGCCTGATCGGCGTCGATCGTGCAGGTGCCGGTCGAGATGAAAGTCAGGGTGCCGCTCGAGGTGATCGTGCAGACGCCCGCCGTGGAGGACGTGAAGCTGACCGTCAGGCCGGACGAAGCTGTTGCGCTCAGCGTCGGCGAGGTGCCGTAGGTCTGAGCGCCCGGGTTGTTGAAGGTGATCGTCTGCGCCGCCTTCGGCGTTACCGCGTTCGAGGGGCTGGAAGCCGGGCTCGTACCGACGGAATTCGTCGCGGTGACGGTGAAGGTGTAGCTGGTGCCGTTGCTCAGGCCGTTCACCGTGATCGGGGAGGCGGTCGTGCTGGTGCCGGTCGACCCGCCCGGCGTGGCGGTCGCGGTATAGCTGGTGTTCGCGTCGCCGCCATTCGAGGCCGGGGCGGAGAAGCTGACCTGCGCGCTGCTATCGCCGGCCGTGGCCGAGACATTCGTCGGCGCATCCGGCGCGGTCGCGGGATTCGGAAAGGTGAAGGTGACGGTGTAGGTGGTATCGGTTGTGCTGTTTCCGCCTGACGAGACGCCCGACGCGTAATAGAGCGTGACCGGAACTCCGCTGGCCGGATAGGTCGTCGGGGGCGTGTCCAGAGTGACAGAGTAGGTGTTGAACACCAGATTGCCACCGAGGCTCGGATCGCTTGAAGAGGGGCCGGGAGTGATCGTGATCTTCGCCCCTGAGGCCGGATCCGAAAAGGTTTTAGGGGTTGGGCTATTGCCAGCCGAGATGGGTTGGGCCGTAATCGGGTAAAGGTTCGCGTTGAGGCCGCTGGCGTCAAACAAACCCCAGCGGACATCGCCGCATTCCGAGCTCACGTCGAGCGTCTTTGACGACCCCTGCCCACCATCCAATAAAAGCGTCGTGCCGGTGCCGCAGGCGGCCAGAGAGGCGCTCGCCCCGGCGCTCGCCAGAAGCACACCCGCCAGAAGTCGCAGAATGAAAATCCGAAGCGTTGAAATTCGCGTTATGCGAGAAAACCGGTTGGATGCCTGATTGACGGCGCATGCAATGCGACCGCTCAGCGTCAATGCCCTGAACATATCTTGTCGTCCCCACTGAAATTGCAGCGCGGCTCGGACGCATCAATGCAAATCGTCTGAAAATCCCCGTGGGGCAATTGAAAAAATAATGCGCGAGTCTCTGCTCCCTGACAGCGACGCTATGTCGCGTATTAATTTTCGTCAATCTTTCTCGCGTATTGCCGGGCTCTTGCCGAAAGGTGTCGAGAGGGCTGTGGCGCGAAGAGCGCAGTGGCCGGGCAGGCGTTGGCGCCATTCGCAGCGCTCTCTCGCGCGCAGCGCGAGCTCCCGTTTCGGTAATTTGTCAATATGGCATAACAACACATAGTTGTAAGTTGTCGCAGGACATATTCGCCCATAGCCTCGCCTTAGAGGAGAATTTAAGGGAATACTTCGATGGAACCATTTCTGGGCATGATCATGCCCGTAGCCTTCGATTTCGCGCCGCAAGGCTGGGCGTTGTGTAATGGGCAGTTGATGAGCATCGCGCAGTATTCGGCGCTTTTCTCGCTTCTCGGGACCGAGTTCGGCGGCGACGGGCGGACCACGTTCGGCCTTCCGGATCTTCGTGGGCGCAGCCCGCGCGGTGCCACGATGCAGACGCGCGGGCAAAAGCCGGGGAGCGAGGCGGTCACGCTCACGGACGCCACGATGCCCAGCCACAGCCACCCTTTCGTGGCCTCGCAGTTGGCGATCGCGGGACGTGCGCCGATTGCGCCCGACGACATGGTGATCGCTTCGGGCAATATTCCCGCTGGCAATCTCTATGGCAGCGCAGAGGCGCCGGTCGCGCTGGCGCAGACCAATATCGGTCACACGGGCGGCGGCATCGCGCATCCCAACATGCAGCCCTCGCTTTGCGTCAATTACATCATCGCCCTCCAGGGCATCTTCCCGCAGCGCTCGTAAGGCGCAACGGATCCGCCGGAACGGAGAGGAATATTCATGGACCCCATTGTCGGCCAAATCACGCTGTTTGCCTTCCCGCGCACGCCGCGCGGCTGGCTCAGCTGTCAGGGGCAGTTGTTGCCCATCAACCAATATCAGATGCTGTTCTCGCTTATCGGAACCCAATATGGCGGCGACGGTGTCACGACTTTCGGCGTCCCGGATCTGCGCGGGCGTATTCCGCTCGGCATGGGACACGCGCCGGGGCTGTCGGTCTACAAGGTCGGCGATAAGGTCGGGGAGGAGACGGTCACGCTGAGCGTCGCGGAGATGCC
The DNA here is from genome assembly GCF_058105145.1 of Thioclava sp. ISO4. Taxonomy (NCBI): domain Bacteria; kingdom Pseudomonadati; phylum Pseudomonadota; class Alphaproteobacteria; order Rhodobacterales; family Paracoccaceae; genus Thioclava; species Thioclava sp. ISO4. The sequence continues at coordinate 3,191,929 of NZ_CM176571.1, read as the reverse complement.
GTCGCATTCCCACGCGATCCAGGCGTCGAGCCAGAGCCCGGCGGCCAACGCGACCGCCGTGCCCGGCCCGGAGGTCGAGTTCGCGACCGCAGATGGCGCTGGTGTCACGCGCTACTCGGCCCAGCCTGGAGGTGCGCCCGCAACGCTGAATCCGGCCTCGATCGGGTCTAGCGGTGCGTCCCACCCGCACCAGAACATGATGCCCACCACGGTGATGAACTACTGCATCGCCTATGACGGTATTTATCCGCCGCGCCCGTAAGCGCCCGGTCTTTTCGGAAAGGACAGGATATGGACCCCATTCTTTGCACGGTCATGCCATTTCCCTACAACTTCATCCCTCAGGGCTGGATGCCGTGTGACGGCCAGCTTGTCGCGATTTCGCAATACACGGCGGTCTTCTCGTTGATCGGGACGACCTATGGCGGGGACGGGCGCACGACCTTCGGGCTGCCCAATCTCAACGGAGGCAGTGGTTCGCCGTTGAGCGTCGTTGCCGGACAGGGCGCGGGGCCGGGGCTTACCCCGCGCGCGCTCGGCCAGCATGTGGGCAGCGATACGGTGACGCTGACCGAGGCCGATCTGCCGCCGCATTCGCACTCGCTTTCGGTGTTTCCCGAAGGCGCGGATGCGAGCGCCGCGCCGTCTGCGGGCGATACCTGGATCTCGACGGGGGCCAATGGCTATACCGGCACGCCGATCCAGGAGGCGACCAGCTTCGAGCCCGGCGCGATCGCACCCGCCGGAAGCAGCCAGCCGCATGAGAACGACCAGCCGACGCTGGGGCTCGTCTATTGCATCGCCATGCAGGGTATCTACCCGAGCTTCGACTGAAAAATCCGCGCGCCCCGCGAGGCGCGCGACCTGCAATTCAAAGGGGCGGTCGCAGCGCGGCGCGCCCCTTTTTGCTGGGATGAGGTGCCGAGAGAGAGCGTGACCCGATCCGATCTGATCCGAAAGCCGTGCCGAGTGGGCTCAATCCAGCGTCTGTCGGTATCGCAGCATCGAGATCAGCATGATCACCACGCCGATGATAGCGATCGCCCGCAAGTCGCCGGTGATGTCGGCCAGATGGGCGCCTTTGAGCATCACCTTGCGCACGATGCGCAGGAAATGCGTGGCGGGGATCGCCGAGCCGATCACCTGCGCCCAGCCGGGCATGCCTGCGTAGGGGAACATGAAGCCCGACAGCAGGATGGTGGGCAGGATCGTCATGAAGCTCGCCTGCATCGCCTGCATCTGGGTGCGCACGAGGGTCGAGATCAGGAAGCCGAGGGCGAGGTTCACCACGATATAGAGGTTGAAGCCGATGAAGAAGGCCAGACCCGATCCGAGGAACGGCACCCCGAACAGAAGCTTCCCGGCGATCAGGAACACGACGGTCTGGATGTAGCCGATCACGACATAGGGCAGGATCTTGCCCAGCATCACCTCGAGCGGCCGGACAGGCGTGGCGATCAGGGTTTCCATCGTGCCGCGCTCTGTCTCGCGCACGATCGCGATCGCGGTGATCAGCACCATCGTCATCGCGAGGATCACGGCGATCAGGCCGGGCACGATGTTCAGCGAGGTCTTGCTCGCCGGATTGAATTGCTTGTGCACCACGACCGAGAAGGGCGGAGGCTGGCCTGCGACCGGGGCGAGGGGGCCCTGGAAGGTCTGCTTCACCGCAGTGTCGATGATCCCCGACAGCGCGCCGACAGCGGTGCCCACAGCCGTCGGATCGGACGCGTCGGCGCTGACGAGCAGCTTTGGCGACAGGCCCCGCACGATGTCGCGCTCGAAATTGGGCGGAATGACCACGACGAAATTCGCCGTGCCGTCGCGAAGCGCCTGATCGCCTTCCTCGGCGCTGGTCACGATGCCCTCGAATTTGAAATAATCCGAGGTCTCCATACCCGACAGCACCGCACGTGCCACCGGGCTTTCATCGGCCATCTCGATCAGGGTCGGTAGGTGGTGCGGGTCGGAATTGATGATGTAGCCGAACATCACCAGCTGCAGGATCGGGATGCCGATCATCATCGCGAAGGTCATCCGGTCGCGCCGCATCTGGATGAATTCCTTGTAGAGCACCGCTCCGAAACGCGACAGAGAGAACCAGCTCATGCGGAGGGGCCTCCGTTGACACCGAAATTGTCGGCAGCCGTCGCCATCAGATAGATGAAGACCTCTTCAAGCTCGGCCTCTTTCTTCTCCCATTTGCGCGCGTCGTTCTCTCCGCTCTTTTCAGCGACGACCGCGTCGAGCCCGGCGCTGTCGGTCGAGGAGACATGAAGCTGGGCGCCGAAACGCGCAACCTGCTCGACCCGCGGATCGGCGCGTAGCTCTTCTTCGAGCTGGATCAAGTCGGGGCCGGAGACCCGCCATGTCGTCAGGCCGACCTGATGCGGGATCTCGGTCGCGGGGCCGTCGATCAGCTTCTTCCCATAGGCGATATAGGCGATGTAATCGCATTGCACGGCCTCATCCATGTAATGCGTCGAGACCAGCACCGTGACGCCCTGTTTGCTGAGCTGGCGGATCTCGTCCCAGAAGTCGCGCCGCGCCTTCGGGTCGACCCCGGCGGTGGGTTCGTCGAGAAGCAGGAGCGCGGGTTTGTGCTGCATGCAGGCGGCCAGTGCCAGACGCTGTTTCCAGCCCCCCGACAGAGTGCCCGCCAGTTGCTTGCCGCGCCCTTCGAGGCCAAGCGTCCGCAGGGTCTCGTCCACCACCTTCTTGCGGTTCTTCACCCGATACATCCGCGCCATGAAGTCGAGGTTCTCGCGGATCGTCAGATCGCCATAGAGCGAGAACTTCTGCGTCATGTAGCCGACGTTTTCCTTGATCGCGCGCGCCTCCTTGTGGATGTCGTAGCCAAGGGTATGACCTTCGCCGCCATCGGGGGTGAGCAGGGCGCACATCATCCGGATCGTGGTGGTCTTGCCCGAGCCGTTGGGGCCGATGAAGCCGTAGATCGCGCCTTTGGGCACCGACATATCGACCGCGTTCACCACCTTCTTGCCGTTGAAGATCTTCGTGAGCCCTTTCACGACGATCGCGGGCTCGCTCCGGGCGCTCGCGCTGTCGGCGGCTGTCGTGCTCATTTCACCCGCCTCAGGCTGACCGGTTGGCCCGGCAGGAGCGACGCGCCCGCCGGGATGCGCGCCTCGGCCCGGAACACGAGCCGCGAGCGTTCTTCGCGCGAATAGATGATCGGGGGTGTGTATTGCGGCTCGGAGGCCATCTTGCTGATCGTTACCTTGATGCCCGGATCGCAGCCGTCGCATTCCATCTCCAGCTGATCGCCAATGGCGAAATCCGCGCGCTCGGTCTCGGGCAGGAAGAACAGGACCTTGAGCGCATTCGGGGGCAGGATCGACAGCACGGGCGCCCCGGCTGCGGCCACTTCACCGGCCTTGTAATAGACCGTCTCGATCCGACCGGCCACGGGGGCGGTGACCGTCATGTCATCGAGCTGCGAGCGGGCGAGATCGGCATCGGCCTGTGCCGCCTCGAGCGTCTTCTGGGCTGCGAGAACCTGCGCGCTGCGCGCGGGCAGGGCCGCCACTTCGAGCTGGGCCTTGAGCTGGGCCACCTGCGCCTCGGCTTCTTCCAGCGCGGCGCGGTCGACATCCACCTTGGCCTGCGCGACGATCTCGCGGGCGAACAGATCCTCGGTCCGATTGAGCGCGGATTCCGCGAGATTGCGATGGGCGATGGCTTGCTCCAGCGAGGCTTTGATCACGTCGATCTCGGGGTCGCGCGACCCGGTTTCGAGGTTGTTGAGATTGGCGTTGGCGGTGCCGATCTTGGCCTCGGCCGCCCGCAGCGCCGCCTGCTGTTTCGTCGAGTCCATGTCGAAGAGGAACTGATCGGCCTTCACGCTGTCGCCTTCGATCGCCGCAAGCGTCTTGATGCGTCCGGTGACCGAGGGGGCGACATAGACGTATTCGCCCTCCACATAGCCCGAGTAATGCGGCACCGGGGCGTCCCCATAGCCGGGAATGATCGCGGTGAGCAGGGCGCTGATCCACGCAACAATGGTATCAAGCATCGGTCGAACCCTCCGGTGACAGGAAAACGCCGTGGAATAGAATGTCGAGGTGGTTCTCGATCAGCTGATCGAGGGAGAGCCCGTCCTCCGGCACGATGTCGAAGATCTCCGCAAGCAGGAGATGGACGACGATCGGGCCGATGATCGAGCGCAGGGTCAGTTCGGGATCGACCGGGCGCAGTTGGCCCGAGGCGATGCCCTGTCGGATGATTTCGGTCGCCGCGGGCAGGACGTGGTCGAACACCTCGCGCCGATACATCGCGGCGATCTCGGGCGCGACGACGGCCTCGCGGATCACGACCTTCGGGACCGCCAGCACTTTCGGATCTCCCAGCGAGGTCGCGATCAGAGAGAACAGCGCGCGCAGGGTGGCGCGCGCGTCGTCCGAGGTCGGTTCGACAAGCGCTTGCGCCCGCGTGGCGATCGGAGAAACCGCCCGGCGCACCAAACCTTCGAGGATCGCCTGCTTCGACGGGAAATAGAGATAGACGGCCCCCTTGGAGAGACCCGCCGTCTTGGCGATCTGCGCCACCGACGTATGGGCGTAACCCTTTTCATCGAAGAGCGAGAGCGCCGCGTCGAGCACCTCGTCAGGCCGCGCCTCTGCGCGACGGCGAAATTTGGGCTCGGGCGAGTCGGGATCTGTCATGGGTAGAAAGTAACTGACCGGTCAGTCAGTAGCAAGGGTTTTAGATGACAGATGGGCAGGCTGCGCGAGGCGGGTGGCGAGGCGATGGGCGCGACCTGATGTCTTTGAGCGACCAGCCGAGACGGCTGGCCGCCCGGGGCAGGGGTCAAGTCGCAGGCCGCCGCCAGCTTTCGCGGTGGTAAGCGCTGTCCCAGAACCGCCATTCATGCCAGCAGCTGCGCGCGAAAGCCCGGTGCATCCGCTGGCGGTCGGCCTCATCGGCCTTCGCGCCCAGACTGTCAGTCAGCGCCAGCATCCGTTCCACGCTCTGATCGAACGCCTCGCCCGAATAGGTCGCGATCCAGGCGGCATAGGGGTTCGCGTCCCCGCTGACCTGCGCAATTTCCCGACCGATGTCGCGGTAAATCCAGAAGCAGGGGAGTAGCGCCGCCACCGCTTCGGGGAAATCGCCGGTCGTCGCACTGCGCAGCAGGAAGGACACGTAGTGATCGCAGGCGGCTGAGGGCTCGATATCCGCGAAATCGTCGGCCGCGACGCCGAACAGCCCCATGTAATGCGCATGCAATTCCCGCTCGACCGCGATCGCGCCTGCCGCCGAACCTGAGAGCTGCGCGACGGTCGGCGCATCGGGAGCCTTCGCGGCGGCCAGTGCGAGCGCACGGGCGAAGCCTTCGAGGTAATGGGCGTCCTGAATGATGTAGCCTTGGAATATCTCCCGATCGAGGCGGCCCTCCGCCAGTTCGCGATTAAAGGGCATGTCGTGGATCTGGCGGCGCAGCGGCGCGGTCGCCTGCGCGAGGTCTTGGGTGAAGCTCATTGCGCTGCCTCCTGAATGGCGTGGAAGTGGTGCACCGGCCCGTGGCCCGAGCCGACGGACAGCCGATCCGCCCCGGCAATCGCGGCGCTCAGATAGGTTTTCGCGCGCTGCGTGGCCTCCGCGAGCGGCAGACCCGCGCCGAGCCACGTCGCCAGCGCCGAGGACAGGGTGCAGCCGGTGCCATGCGTGTTGCGCGTCGCGATGCGTGGCGCATTCAGCCAAACTTCGTCGCGCGCGGTGACCAGCAGGTCTGGGCTTTGTTCGCCCTGCAGATGCCCGCCCTTCAGCAGCACCGCGCGCGGCCCGAGCGCGCGCAGCGCATGGGCCTGTTCGCGCATCTCGTCAAGCGTCGTCGCCTCGGCGCAGCCCAGGAGATCAGCGGCCTCGGGCAGGTTCGGCGTGATCAGATCGGCGCGCGGCAGCAGGCTGCGCAGCGCAGTCACCGCCTCCTCTGCCAGCAGCCGATCCCCGCCTTTCGCGACCATCACCGGGTCGAGCACCACCGGACACTCGAGCCCTGTCAGCCCCTCGGCCACGGTCTCGATGATTGCGGCATCGCCGAGCATCCCGATCTTGATCGCGTCGATCCGGATGTCGTCGCGCAGCGACGTCATCTGAGCCGCGATCAGCCCGGTATCACACAGGCTGACCGCCTGCACGCCGCGCGTATTCTGCGCAGTCAGCGCGGTGATCACGCTCATCGCATAGCCGCCATTGGCGGAGATCGCCTTGATATCGGCCTGAATGCCCGCCCCGCCCGATGGGTCGGAGCCAGCGATGGTGAGAATATTCGGGATCATAGGTCGCTCCATGCGCTGCGCAGGGTTCGGGTGGCGCGCGCCATGTCAGGCGCGCGCGAGATGGCGGAAATCACGGCAAGACCGGCACCGCCGGCCGCGCGGATCGCGGGCGCATCGGTGGCGGTGATCCCGCCGATCGCGAGACAGGGGAGGTCCGTGCGTGCGACGATCGCGGCAAAGCCCGCATGGCCGATCGGGGCGGCGTGGTCGGGCTTCGAGCCGGTCGCATGGATCGGGCCGACGCCGAGATAATCGACGCCGGCAGGCACGGCGCCGATCTGCGCCTCGGTCTCGATCGAGAGGCCAAGGAGCATCTCGGGCCCGATCCGGCGGCGGATCGCGACCGGATCGCCATCGCTCTGGCCGATATGCAGCCCGGCGGCGCCGATCTCGATGGCCACCGCGACCCGGTCATTCACGATCAGCGGGACATCGTGGGGCGCAAGCGCCGCGATCAGCGTCCGGGCGAGCGCTGCGAATTCCGCATCAGGGAGCGTCTTGTCGCGCAGCTGCACCCAGCCCGCGCCGCCCTCAGCCGCCGCGATAGCCTGCGCGATCACGGGCTGCGGGGCGTCCGGGTCGGTGACGAAACAGATGGGCGGGATCATGCGGGGTCGATCCGCGCGCCGGCGCTCAGCGCCTCGGCGTCAATCGCATGGAGCGCATCGAGGAAGGCGACCTGAAAGCTGCCCGGACCTTGGGCGGTCGCGCCCGCGCGCTCCCCGGCGAGCCCGAAATAGGCGAGCGCCGCGACGACCGCCTCGAACCGGGGCTGGCCTGCCAGAAAGGCGGCGACGACACCGGTGAGCGAACAGCCCAAAGCGGTCACGCGGGGCATCATCGCATGGCCATTCGCAATCCGCGCGGCCTGCGTGCCGTCAGTCACGAAATCCACCGCGCCGGTCACCGCCACTACGGCGCCGCTCACACGGGCCAAGGCCCGCGCGGCGCTTTCCGCGGTCTCGACGCTCTCGGTGGAATCCGCCCCTTTCCCCGCGCCGGCCTCCCCCGCAAGCGCAAGGATCTCCGAGGCGTTGCCGCGGATCACCGTCGGGCGCAGGTCCACGAGGTGCGCACCAAGCGCGCGCCGATAATCCGTCGCGCCGACCGCGACCGGATCGAGCACCCACGGGATGCCCTGCGCGCGCGCGACCGTGGCCGCCGCCTCCATCGCCTCGGCCCAAGCGGGCGACACCGTGCCGATATTGATGCTGAGCGCCTGCGCGAGACCGGCGAACTCGGCGGCCTCCTCGCGCGCATGGACCATCGCGGGCGAAGCGCCCGAGGCCAGCAGCACATTCGCCATCACGTTCATCGCGACGTAATTGGTGATGTTGTGAACGAGCGGCGCGGTCTGCCGCATCTTTGCGAGATATTGTCCGGGGTCTTCCATCGCACTCTCCTTGGCTGCGGGCAGCAAGAGGAGTGCGAGGGGGCAAAAGGCGGGAACGCGCCTGACCGTCTCACGCGCCTCCCTCCGCCGGCATTATCCGGTTCAGGTTCTAAGGGTTCGTCTCAGCCCGGTTGCCCGAGCGCCCCTGTCGCTTCGTGCAAAGAGGTGACACCCTCCGAGCCGCCCGTCAAGCCGGGTCAGGCGAGGTCGGTGTTTTGCGACGGGTTCGCGCCATCAACCGGCGCGCTGTTTTCCAAGCCTTGGTGCGCCGAGCATGAACAGCACGCCCAAGGCGCTGAACAGAACGGTCATCACCACCGCCTCATGCCAGCCTGCGAAGAACCGCTCGCCATCGCGTCCGGCAATCAGCACCGAGATCAAGGCGATCCCGAGGGCGGAGCCGAGATAGCGCGCGGTATTGTTGGCCGCCGAGCCCATCGCGGCGCGCTCGGGCGGCACGGATTGCACCGCCTCATGGCCCAGCGCGGCGTTCAGGATACCGTTCGCAACCCCGGCGATCAGCAGCCCCGGCACGAGGATCGCCCAACTCGCCGCAGGTGTCGCGAGCAGCATTAGGGCCTGCCCGAGCCCGCAGCCGACGATCCCGCCGATCACGCGCTGGCGCGAGGTCCAGCGCGCGGGCAAGCGATGCGCGTTGAGCGCGGCGATCACGGTCAGGGCCGACCATGCGAGCAGGACGAAAGCGGCCGTGAGCGGTGTCTGGCCCATGCCGCGCACCAGCACGATCGGCACCAGAGACATCAGCGCGAGCACGCCCGCGCCCGAGGCAAACGCCGCGAGGGTCGCGCCGGTGAAGGGCGCATGGGCGAAGAGGTCGAGCCGCAGGATCGGGTTCGGGTCCCGGCGTTCGGTGCGCAGGAAAAGGGTCAGAAAGGCCAGCGCGCCCAACACGAGCAAGCCCACCACGGCGAAGGCGCCCAGCCGCAGCTCGGTCAGGGCCGAGAGCAGGCAGCCGAGGCCGAGCATCAGTAAAAGGCCGCCCGTGAGGTCGACCTTATGCGGGCTGCGCGGGCTCTCGGGCAGGCGGGCCGAGGCGCTCAGCGCAAGGGTGGTCGCCGCAAGCGCGATCGCCCAATGCCCTGCGGGCCAGCCGCCAATCGGCAGCAGCGCAGCGGCAAGGATCGGCCCCAGCGCCACGCCCGCGCCAAGGCCCGCGGCCCAGATCGCGGCGGCGCGGCGGCGTGGCTCGCCCTCGTAGATCTGGCCCAGAAGCCCGAGGCCGCAGGCCATGATACCGGCGCTGCCGAGCCCCTGCACGACACGCGCGACGATCAGGAACAAACCGGTCGGCGCGAGTGCGGCGGCAACGGAAGCGAGCGCGGTGAGCCACAGCCCGCCCACGAAAGTCCGCCTGCGCCCCAGCGTATCTCCGAAGGCCCCGGCGATCAGAAGCCCGCAGGCCGCCCCAAGCGGCATCCCCGACATGATCCACGCCTGCTGCGCGGGGCCAAGCCCGAGCGCGGCGGTCATCGCCTCGAGCGTGGTCAGCGGCAGGGTGAAGACGACGAGTGATAGCATGGTCGCAAGCGCCACGATGGCGAGCGGGGCTTTCGGAGTGACGGGCATCTCAGCTGTCCTTGCTCACGCGGTGGCGGAGCCAGACGACACCGTTCTCCAGCGTCTCGGTCTGCACCAGCTCCAGCGATTGCGCGGGGCCGGTGCCCTGTTCGTAGATCGCAGGCGCGCCGCTATTGCCGTCGATCACCGGCAGGATCAGGGTGCTGGTCGCGTCGATCAGCCCCTTGGCGAGGAAAGTGCCGTTCAGCGTGCCGCCGCCTTCCAGCAGCAGCCGGTCGATCCCAAACCCCTCGGCGATGCGGGTCAGCGCGCCCTCGATGTCGTCCCCGTCGGGGCCGCCGAACACGACCGAGATGCCACGCTCTATCAGCCGCTCGACATGCGCCTGCGCGACACGCTCGGAGAGCACGATCGCCAGATGGTCGCCCTCGAGTTCGTCCGTATCCGGCAAGAGCCGCCCCTTGCGGTCGAATACGACGCCGAGGGTGCGTCCCGCCAGATCCGCCAGTCGATCGGGGCGCGGGGTCGGCGCGGGGTCGAGCATCGGTTCGACATGCGGCACCCAGCCTTCGAGCGAGGCGCGGCCGATGATCCAGCCTTGCCCCTCCAGACGGCTGCCGACCGCATCGTAGATCGTCAGCAATTCGTCTTCGGAATAGGGCCACCCTTCGGTCTTCAACCGTCCGTCGAGGGTCGTGATCATATGGCAAGTGATATGCGGCCGGGGCATGGTGGGCCTCGTGCTTGGAAAAATCTTGGGAAGACGAAAGAGAAGGCCGAGCCGCGCAGGCCCGGCCCTCAAGGTCAGCCGTTATAGTCTTCGTCGGCGACTTTCTCGAGCCAGGTGACGGGCGAGCCGTCGATGCTTTCCTGCACCGCGATATGGCTCATCGCGGTCTCGGACGAGGCGCCGTGCCAGTGCTTTTCGCCTGCCGGGAACCACACGACATCGCCCTGGCTGATCTCTTCGACGGGGCCGCCTTCGCGCTGGACGCGACCGCGCCCGAAGGTGACGATCAGGGTCTGGCCCGCCGGGTGGGTGTGCCATGCGGTGCGTGCGCCGGGCTCGAAGGTGACATGGCTGCCCGAGGTGCGGCCGGGCTCTTCGGCCTGAAACAGCGGGTCGACGCGGACGGTGCCGGTGAACCAGTCTTCGGGGCCCTGCATCGAGGCGTTGGTGCCGGAACGAATGATTTTCATGGGAAAACTCCTTTCTTGGGTAGGGGCGCGCGGGCTTAGCCGCGCAGTTTTTCGAAACGGTAGGTCAGGGCGGGACCGCCGGGTTGCCCATAGGCCAGCTCGGCGGTGACCATTGCAAAGGGTTCGACGAAGCGCCCGGTGCGCAGCCCGCCCGCATCAACCGGCGCAAAACCGATATCTTCGATCAGCCCGCGCGCGACGGCCTTCGCGCCGGCGTCATCGCCGTAGATCAGAAGCTGCGGCGGGTCGGCCTGTCCCTTGCGGGCGAAGACCGGGGCGAAGCTCTCGGAGGGAGAAGTGTTGAATGCGGCCACCCAACGCGCTTGCGGACGCATGGTGGCGAGTTGCTCGGCCCCGGAGGTCTTGGGGCCGAGCACGAGATCGCTATTGCTCGCATCGAGCGGGACGCAGCAGTTGAGCACCACCTGACCCGCCATGTCACCGGCCTGAGCCAGCACATCCTCGATCCGGCCCCAATGCACGGCGAGCAGGATCGCATCCGCATCCGCGACCGCCTCGGAGACGCTCGTCGCGCGCCCGCCGGTCTCGGCGGCGAGCCGCTCCAGCTTGGCCGGACTGCGCGAATAGGCGAAGCGCAGCTCGTGGCCGCATTGCGCCCAGATCCGTCCGAGCTTGGCGCCCATCAGTCCCGATCCGAGAATGGCGATCTTCATGGCAGGGTCCTTTATTCGGCGCGGTTCTCGAAGACGTCCTTGGCCACCGGCAGCGCCGAGAAGACCTTGGGCCAGCCCGCGTAGAAGGCCAGATGCGAGAGCATCGCGCCCGCTTCCTCCTGCGTCAGCCCGTTATCCATCGCACGGTTGAGGTGGAAGGTCATCTGCTCGGGCTGGCCCGCCGCGATCAGGGCCGCGACGGTGACCATCGAGCGGTCGCGCGGCGCGAGATCGGGACGCAGCCAGAGGTCGCGGAACAGAAGCTCACGCGTATTATCGACCACGCCCATCGAGACATCGCCATAGGTGCCGCGCACGAAGCTCTCTCGCGATTCCTCGGCCTCCTCATCGAGCGGCAGCAGGTCGACCTCTGTGCCGGGAAGGCTGTCGGCGGCGATCCCGCGCGCCTCGTAGACCGGGGCCATGGCCTCGGCCGCGGCGGTGGCATTGCCCCAGCCGGTGTAGAAGGCGAGATGGGTGACGGTTTCCGACAGTTCGGCAGGCGTCACGCCGCTATCGAGCGCGAGTTCGACGAAACGCTCGAGGTTTCCGGTCTCGTGGCGGGTCATCAGCGCTGCGAAGGTCACGAGCGAGCGGTCCCGCATCGACAGCTGCTCGCCGGTCCAGACCGAGCCGAGAAGGTCATTGCTGGAATAGGCCTCGAGCGCGGGGGCCGCGCGGCCAACGGCGTCGGGGACGGTGCGATCGAGCGCCTCGCCGGAGGCCGAGGACGCGATCAGAGCAAAGGCGGAAGCTGCAAAACGGGTTTTCATATCATCTCTCCTGTCGGGTTGATCTTGTCCTTCAGAGATGGGGTAGGCGGCGTTCCGGTTAATGCCGCATCAAGCCAAGTCACTCATGAGCGAGATTCATCGAAAGGCTTGAGAGGCATCGCCGGGATAGGCCCGGCGGTGCGATGGTCTGGCTCAGAGCTGCCCGCCATAGACGGGGAACATGCTCGCTTCGCCGTAATCCTTGATCTCCTCGACCGATTTCAGCGCCTCCATATCGGCGTCGGAAATCTCGAAATCGAGCGCCGCATTGGAGCGCATGTGATCGGGGTTGGCGGTCTTCGGCAGCGCGACCATGCCCAGTTGCAGCACGTAGCGGATCGACAGCTGCGGAACGCTGACGCCGTATTTCTCGGCCATCGCCTTGATCTCGGCATTGTCGAGGATCTGGCCGTGACCGATCGGTGAATAGGCCTCGGCGACCATGCCGTGGCTCTGGATGTAGTCGATCAGCTCAAAGGGCGTGTTCGACACGTGCGCGAGGATCTGGTCGATCATCGGCTTGACCTTCGCGTTGTCGAGCAGGTTGTCGAGATCCGCCTTCTCGAAGTTCGACACGCCGATTGCACGCAGCTTGCCCGCCTCATAGGCCTCTTCCAGCGCGCGCCACGCTTCGAGGTTGCCCTCGAAGTAGCCATCGTCACCGTGGAACTCGGTCCAGGGTTTCGGGCTGTGAATGATCATCAGGTCGATCTGGTCGAGCCCGAGGGTTTCGAGCGAGCCGTCGATGGCGGCTTTCGCATCGGCATAGTTCTTGATGCCTGCGTCGAGCTTCGTGGTCAGGAAGATCTCGTCGCGCGGAACGCCGCAATTGCGGATGCCTTCGCCGACGCCGCGCTCGTTGCCATAGGCCTGCGCGGTGTCGATGTGGCGATAGCCCATCTCGACGGCGGCCTTCACCGCATCGGCCACCTTGTCATCGTCGATCATCCAGGTGCCAAGGCCCAGTTTCGGGATCTCGACGCCATTGGGGAGGGTAAGGGTTTCGTTCAGGATCATGCCTGGCTCCTTGCATTGGAGTGCGCCGCGCCCCTCATTTTTCAAGAGCACGGCTTCGGTTCATGTCCTGCAATCTAGGGCCAGCTGGGCCACAGGATAATCGGCGGAATTTTTATAGCACTCATGAGTGACAAGCATGAATGCGCACGTTCATTCACCCGAGCGTGATAATAGGGAGCCGTTCAACTCCGCTCGCGCAGGGTTTCCAGCACGGCGCCGAAGGCCGAAGAAGGGCGTTGGCGGCTGGGGTAATAAAGGTGAAATCCCGGGAAATAGGGGCAATATTCCTCGAGGCAGGCTTGCAGGGCGCCGCTTTCCAGATGGGGCGCGGCGAGCCGATCCGGCACCAGCGCCAGCCCGTGCCCGTCTATCGCTGCATGCTGGACAAGGCCGATTGTATTGAAGCAGGCCTGACCGGAGACCTTCACCCGGATTTCGTGGCCCTCGGCATCCTCGAATTCCCAAGCATAAAGCGCGCCATGCGTCGCCAGCCGCAGGTTGATGCAATTATGCTCGCTCAGATCATGCGGGGTCTGGGGCACGCCAGCCGTCTCGAAATAGGACGGCGCGCCGACGCAGAGCATCCGTTCGTCCGGGCCGATCCTTGTGGCGATCATCCCCTCGCTCACGCTGTCGCCATAGCGCACCCCGGCATCGCATTGCGCCGAGGCCAGATCGGTGAAGCCGTAATCCATCACCAGTTCGACATTGATCGAGGGGTATTGCTTGAGAAGCGGCGAGAGCTTCGGCCAAAGAACGGTCTCGATCGCGTAATCGGTGGAGACGATGCGCACGGTGCCCGTGGGCTCGTCCTGCGCGTCATCGAGCGCGCGCAGTCGCGCCTCGATCATCTCGAAACAGGGGTTGAGCGTGGCCAGAAGATCCTCGCCCTCCAGCGTCGGCGCAACGGATCGCGTCGTGCGCGTCAGCAGCCGCAGGCCCAGCCGTTGCTCCAGCGCCTTGATCGTGTGGCTCAGCGCCGATTGCGACACGTTGAGCCGCGCTGCGGCCTTGGTGAAGCTGCGCTCTTCGGCGACGGCGGCCAAGGCGATCAGATCGTTGATATTTTCGCGCAGCATGAGGGAGGCCTCGCTGAATGTTGGTGTCGCCATCGGGCGGGTCTCCCTCACGATATATGCGCGTGGTTCATGACGTCCACGGATTATTCAGCCGTGGATCAGGCGACGTCACTCCAGATAATCCGCGTCGCTCACCTTCTCGCCCCAGGTCACGGCGGAGCCATCCACCACCTGCTGGATCGCGAAATGCGTCACATGGGTCGTGTCGGTCGCGCCATGCCAATGCTCGATGCCGGGCGGGCACCAGATCACGTCGCCCGCCTGCATCAGTTGCTTGGGCTGGCCGCGTTCCTGCACCCAGCCGGAGCCTGCCGTCACGACGAGCTTCTGCCCCGCCGGATGGGTGTGCCAGGCCGAGCGCGCGCCGGGAAGGAAGGTCACTTCGCCCGCGCTCACATCGCCCATGTCGGGGCCGAAGACGGGGGCGACGAGGGCGGTGCCGGTGAAGGTGTCAGAGCTGCCGATCGTGGCCGCGCGGCTCTCCGCCGGGGTCAGTTCCATCGACTGCGCGACGGCGGCGGGGGCGGCGAGAAGGACAGCGAGCGTCGTGAAGGTGCGGATCATCAGAGATCTCCCTTGGATTGCGTTTCAATGGCAAGGCCGTGATCTCCTTGGCCTCGCTCTCATTGAGGTAAGGACCGCAGACGCGGGGTTAATGCCGCAAAAGCCGGAAAACCTCATGAGCAGGATTCATGGATGCTGTGCGCAAAGCGGTGATTATCTGCGGCGCGTTTCGCGGCATGTTGGAAGACAGGCGCCACCCTTGTTCCGGCGCTCTTCGTCAGTTCCCGAAAAAGGAGGCCCGAGATGTGCCAGTCCTGCAATGACACGTTCCAAACCCTGACCCGCGATGGCGAAAGCCGCCGCAATTTCCTGCGTAGCGGCGCGGCACTGGCCGCAGCCCCCTTGGCGGCGAGCGTCGCCACGCAAGCGGCCGCGCAAGAGGCCGGGGCATCGCTCGAAGCCTCCGAGGTGCAGGCTTGGGCGGCCTTCGACACGGAAGGCAGTTTCGCGCCGCATACGATCCCGCGCCGTGCCGCTGGCCCGAAGGATGTCGTGGTCGAGATCATGTATAGCTCGATCTGCCACTCGGATATCCACACCTACAAGGGCGACTGGGGGATGCCGCAGTTTCCGCTTGTTCCCGGCCACGAGATGGTCGGCCGGGTCGTCGGTACCGGGGCGGAGGTCACCAAGTTCCGCGAGGGCGATATCGCCGGGGTCGGCACGATGGTCGACAGCTGCGGCACCTGCGCCAATTGTCTGGCCGACCGCGAACAGAACTGCCTCAACGGCACGACCTTCACCTATAATTCCGAGGACAAGATCTCGGGCGGGGTGACCTATGGCGGCTATTCCAAGAAGATCGTCGTGAAGGAAGACTTCGCGCTGCGCATCCCGCCGGGGGTCGATCTGGCCGGGTTCGCGCCGCTTCTTTGCGCGGGGATCACCACCTTCTCGCCGATCAACCACTGGGATCTGCAGCCCGGCCAGCGCTACGGCGTGATCGGCATGGGCGGTCTGGGCCATCTCGCGGTGACGCTGGCGGCGGCGAAAGGGGCCGAGGTCGTCGTCTTCACCACTTCCGAGGACAAGATCGCCGATGCCAAGGCTTTCGGTGCCGCCGAGGCCTATCTCTGGTCCGACGAGGCCGCGATGCGGAGCCAGATGGGCAGCTTCGATCTGATGCTCTCGACGGTTCCGGTGGCCTATCCGATGCAGCAATTCCTGAACCTGCTCAAGCTCGACAAGACGCTGGTCAATGTCGGCGCGCTGTTCCCGATCGAGGGGGCGCAGGGGATGATGATGGGCTTCGGACGTCAGAGCCTCGCGGGCTCGATGACCGGCGGCATTGCCGAAACCCAGCGCGTGATCGACTTCGCCGCGCATCACGGGGTTGCGGCCACCTACGAGATGATCACCCCCGAGCAGATCGGCGAAGCCTGCGAGAAGGTCGTAAACAAGCAGGCGCGCTATCGTTATGTGATCGACATGACCAAGGCCTGAAACGGCGACTGATGAGTGCCGCTCATCTGTGGCAGTATTGCGCGGGGGGTAATCCTCCCGCGCAATCGCGCTTAGATTTGTCTTCAGCAGCAGGAGGGCATCGGCCATGAGCTTCACGAAGTTTCTGACACCCGTCGCGGCGCTATGCGTCGCCGCCAGTATGGCCTGCGCTCAGGAGACGAAAGGAGACAGCATGATCCCGATCATCGTGACCGCAGGCGAGACGGTTCTGACCGCCAAGCTCGACGACACCCCCGCAGGGCGCGACTTCGCGGCGCTCATGCCGATGGAGCTGACCCTGCGCGACTACCACGGCATCGAGAAGATCGCCGATCTGCCGCGCAAGCTCGACACGACCGGCGCGCCGCGCAGCTACGAGCCGAAGACGGGCGACATCACGCTTTATGCGCCGTGGGGCAATCTCGCGATCTTCTACAAACCCTTTGCCAACTCGCCGGGCCTTGTGCGGCTGGGCGCGTTCGACGGGTCGCTCGAGGCGCTGATGAGCAATCCGACGGTTCGGTTCGAGCGGGCCGAGTGAGGGGGGTGCACCCCTGAAGTGATCGCATATCCTCTCGGCGGCGTAGATCGGTAGCCCGACCCGGAAGGAGATGCCGTGACCGCTGCCGCGCCTTTGCCATTGCCTGCCGCCACCCGCGCTGCGGGCGAGGACCGTTTGACGCGGTTCGCCCCGAAGATGGGCGCGGATTACGCGCAGGGGCGCAATTTCGATCACGGGGCGGGGCGGCACTCGGCGGTCTCGCAACTGTCGCCCCATCTGCGGCGGCGTCTTGTGCTCGAGCGTGAGGCGGTGGCGCGGGCGCATGGGCCGGAGGCTGCGGAGAAATTCGTGCAGGAGGTGCTCTGGCGGGGCTATTTCAAGGGCTGGCTGGAGCATCGTCCGGAGGTCTGGGCGCGCTATCGGGACGGCTTGGCGCAAGACCTCGCCGCGCTGGAGGATGCCCCCGATCTGGCCGCGCGCGTGGCCGAGGCCGAGGCGGGCCGCAGCGGGATCGCCTGTTTCGACGCGTGGGCGCGTGAGCTGCGCGAGACCGGCTATCTGCACAATCACGCCCGGATGTGGTTCGCCTCGATCTGGATTTT
The DNA here is from genome assembly GCF_058105145.1 of Thioclava sp. ISO4. Classification (NCBI taxonomy): domain Bacteria; kingdom Pseudomonadati; phylum Pseudomonadota; class Alphaproteobacteria; order Rhodobacterales; family Paracoccaceae; genus Thioclava; species Thioclava sp. ISO4. Next base: position 3,174,841 of record NZ_CM176571.1, on the reverse strand, counting down.
CACCTTGCGGCTGCCATGGCGGATCGGGGCGGATTTCTTCTATCGCCATCTGCTCGACGGCGATCCGGCCTCGAATACGCTCAGCTGGCGCTGGGTGGCGGGGTTGCATACGCGGGGCAAGTTTTACGCCGCCGAGGCCGCAAATATCGCGCGCTATACCGGCGGGCGGTTCGCGCCCGATCCCGCGCAATTGGCGGAGGTGAGCGCGGGGCTGGAGGCGGAAGAGCCTCAGGGGCTGCCCCCGGTCGCGCCATTGCGCGCGCCGCGCGCCCCGCAGCCGGCGCTGCCCACGGCGCTTCTGATCACCGAGGAAGATTGCCGTGTCGAGGATTTCGATCTGAGCGCGTTCGATCTGCGCGGGGCCGCGACCCTCAGCGCCAGCCACCTGCGCTCGCCGCGCAAGGTAGCGCCGCATGTCGCGCGGTTCGAGCGGGATGCGCTCGCCGATGCCGCTGAGCGCGCCTGGGTGCCGGACGTGCAACGCCTGAACGCCGGTGATCCGTCAGCGCTGCTCGATTGGGCGCAAAGCCTCGGCGTGCGGCAGCTCGTGACGCCCTACATCCCGGTCGGGCCGCTCGGCGATTGGCGCCAGAGCGCGGAGGCGGCGCTGGGCGGGCGCGGTGTCGCGTTGTGCGAGCTGACGCGGGAGTGGGATCGCGTGATCTGGCCCCATGCCACGGCCGGGTTCTTCAAGGTCAAAAAGAAACTCCCTCAAATCCTTGCAGAGCTTGGCCTGGCCTGAGGGCAGGGGGAATTGCGTGCGCCCTTGCCGATCATCGCCGAGTGATCGCGCCTCTTCGGAATTTTCCTAGTCATCTCAAAGCTTTTGGGCTACGATTCCGATCAGACCCGGAAAACGGGCGTATTCGAGGCAGTAACGGCAGTATAGCCCATGACAGAAATGGCATTCGGCACCGTCCCCGTGCGGGCCGGTGAACCCGTCCTACCGAAATGGTGGCGCACGATCGACAAATGGGCGCTCGGCGCCGTTTTGGCGTTGTTCGGCCTTGGCATGTTGCTGGGGCTCGCAGCCTCGGTGCCGCTGGCAGAGCGCAACGGTCTTGAGCCTTTCTATTACGTCAAACGACAGGCCTTCTTCGGGGTGGTGGCACTGGGCGTGATGTTGGGCATCTCGATGCTCGACCCCAAACAGGTGCGCAGGCTTGGCGTGATCGGCTTCGTCGGCGCCTTCGTCGCGGTGATGCTGCTGCCGGTGCTGGGCACCGATTTCGGCAAGGGCGCGGTGCGGTGGTATTCCTTCGGCTTCGCCTCGATCCAGCCGTCCGAATTCCTCAAGCCCGGTTTCGTCATCATCTCCGGCTGGTTCATGGCCGCAGCCCATGACGTCGGAGGCCCCAAGGGGCGGCTCTATTCCTTCCTGCTGATGGTCATCATCGTGGTGGCGCTCGCGCTGCAACCCGATTTTGGTCAGGCCTCGCTGGTGCTGTTTGCGTGGTCGGTGATGTATTTCATCTCGGGCGCGCCGATTGCGCTGCTCACAGGGATCGGGGCGCTGACCGTGGCGGGCGGCTTCTTCGCCTATAACTTCTCGGAACACTTCGCGCGCCGGATCAACGGTTTCCTGTCGACGGATGTCGATCCGCGCACCCAGATCGGCTACGCGACCAACGCGATCCAAGAGGGCGGGTTCTTCGGCGTGGGCGTGGGGCAGGGCTCCGTGAAATGGTCGCTGCCCGACGCGCATACCGACTTCATCATCGCTGTCGCGGCCGAAGAATACGGCCTGATCCTCGTGCTGGTCATCATCGCGCTTTATGCGACCGTGGTGATCCGCTCGCTGCTGCGCCTGATGCGCGAGCGCGATCCCTTCACCCGGCTCGCAGGCGCGGGTCTGGCCTGCGCCTTCGGCGTTCAGGCGATCATCAATATGGGCGTCGCGGTGCGCCTTCTGCCCGCGAAAGGCATGACTTTGCCGTTCGTCAGCTACGGGGGCTCTTCGGTCATTGCTTCGGGGATTGCGGTGGGTATGTTGCTCGCGCTGACTCGGACCCGGCCGCAGGGACAGATTTCGGATATTCTCGCCCGTCGCGGTCGCTAAAACCCTCAGGAGGGGGACATGGCCAAGGACACGACCCCGCTACTGCTGATCGCCGCTGGCGGCACCGGCGGGCATATGTTCCCCGCGCAGGCGCTGGCCGAGGCGATGGTGCGCCGGGGCTGGCGCGTGAAGCTGTCCACGGATGCGCGCGGGGCGCGCTACGCGGGCGGCTTTCCCCATACGGTGACTGTGGAGCAGATCGCCTCGGCGACGTTTGCGCGCGGCGGCGCGCTCGGCAAGCTGGGCGTGCCGTTCAAGATCGCAGGCGGCGTGGCCTCGGCCATCCGCAAGAACCTGTCGGACAAGCCGACGGTGGTGGTGGGCTTCGGCGGTTATCCGACGATCCCGGCGCTGTCCTCGGCGGTGGTCCTGGGCATCCCCCGCGCCATTCACGAACAGAACGGCATCATGGGCAAGGTGAACCGCGTCTTCGCCAAGAAAGTGAACCGCTTCGCCTGCGGCACCTGGCCGACCGATCTGCCCGAGGGGGTGCAGGGCGAGCATACGGGCAACCCGGTGCGGGCTGCCGTGCTGGAGCGTGCGGGCGCGGCCTATATCCCGCCGGGCGACTACCCGATGTCGGTCCTTGTGATCGGCGGCTCGCAGGGCGCGCGCATCCTGTCGGACACGGTGCCGGCGGCGATGGCGAGCCTTCCGCAAGCCGCCCGCGCTAATCTGCGCGTCTCCCATCAGGCGCGCCCCGAAGATCTCGACCGGGTTGTGGCCGCCTATGACGCGGCGGGCATCAGTGCCGAGGTCGAACCCTTCTTCAACGACGTGCCGCGCCGTCTCAGCGAATGTCAGCTGGTGATCTCGCGCGCCGGTGCGTCCTCGGTCGCGGATATCTCCGTCATCGGGCGGCCCGCGATCCTGATCCCCTATGCCGCCGCCGCGGGCGATCACCAAGCGGCCAACGCGCGCGGTCTCGCGAAGACCGGCGGCGCGATCACCATCCCCGAGAGCCAGCTTTCGACCGAGAGCCTCGCGGAGCAAATTTCACTGGTGCTGGACAACCCCGAGGGTGCGCTGCAGATGTCGCGCGCCGCCCTCTCCTACGGGGTGCCGGACGCCACCGAGCGGCTCGTCGCCCTCGTCGAAGACCTAGCAGGAAAGACCAAATGAACGCGACCAAACTGCCCGGAGAACTCGGCCCCATCCATTTCGTCGGTATCGGCGGGATCGGCATGTCCGGCATCGCCGAAGTGCTGATGACGCAGGGCTTCACGGTTCAGGGCTCGGATGCGAAGTCCTCCAAGATCACCGACCGTCTGGCGAAGCTGGGCGCGACCATCTTCGAGGGCCAGCGCGCCGAGAATATTGGTGAGGCGGGCGTTGTGGTGATCTCCACCGCGATCAAGCCGGGCAATCCCGAGCTGGAAGAAGCGCGCCGTCGCGGTCTGCCCGTCGTGCGTCGCGCCGAGATGCTGGCCGAGCTGATGCGCCTGAAATCGAACATCGCGATCGGCGGCACCCACGGCAAGACGACGACCACGACGATGGTCGCGACACTTCTGGACAAGGGCAATTTCGATCCGACCGTGATCAATGGCGGGATCATCCACGCCTATGGATCGAACGCGCGCGCAGGCGCGGGCGAGTGGATGGTGGTCGAGGCCGACGAGAGCGATGGCTCGTTTAACCGTCTGCCCGCGACCATCGCCATCGTCACCAATATCGACCCCGAGCATATGGAGCATTGGGGCTCTTTCGATGCGCTGCGCAAAGGGTTTTACGATTTCGTCTCGAACATCCCGTTCTACGGATTGGCTGTCTGCTGCACCGATCACCCGGAAGTGCAGACGCTGGTCGGCAAGCTCAACGACCGCCGCGTCGTGACGTTCGGCTTCAACGCGCAAGCCGATATCCGCGCGATCAACCTGCATTACGATGCCGGCGTCGCGCATTTCGACATCGCGCTGCAGGGCGAAGAGGGCAAACCGGTGATCGAGGGCTGCACCCTGCCGATGCCCGGCGATCATAACGTCTCGAATGCGCTGGCCGCCGTCGCGGTGGCGCGCCATCTCGGGATGAAGATGGGCGAGATCAAGGAAGCTCTGGCGAGCTTTGGCGGCGTGAACCGGCGCTTCACCAAGGTCGGCGACGTGCTGGGCGGGGTCACGATCATCGACGATTACGGCCACCACCCGGTCGAGATCGCCGCCGTGCTGAAAGCGGCGCGTCAGGCGGTGAAGCCCGGTGCGCGGGTGATCGCGGTTCACCAGCCGCACCGCTATTCGCGTCTGCATTCGCTGTTCGACGATTTCTGCACCTGTTTCAACGAGGCCGATGTGGTCGCCATCGCCGAGGTCTTCTCGGCGGGCGAGGAGCCGATCGAGGGGGCTACGCGCGACGATCTGGTCGCCGGGCTGATCGCGCATGGTCACCGTCATGCTCGTGCCATTTTGTCGGAAGATGATCTGGCTCGGCTGGTGCGTGAACAGGCGCGTCCCGGCGATATCGTCGTCTGCCTCGGGGCGGGGACGATCTCGACCTGGGCGAACAACCTGCCTGCGAAGCTGGGGGGCTGAGCAGGCGCCGGGGCGACCCGGCACGACATCAAGAAGGTTTGCGGCGCTGCCACGTCGTCTTATGTGGGCAAGAAGGGCCGCGTCATGCGTGACGAGACGCATCTGAAACGTCGATTGGGTCCGTGGCTGATGACCGGCTACGGGGTCGGCGTCATGGTGGGTGCGGGCATCTATGTGCTGGTCGGCGCAGTCGCCGCGCAGGCTGGCATCTGGGCGCCGCTGGCCTTCGTTCTGGCGGGGCTGATCGCGGCGCCCTCCGCGCTGTCCTATGCCGAATTGTCCTCGCGCATCCCCGAAGCCGCCGGAGAGGCCGCCTTTGTCGAGGAAGGGCTGCGCAGCCATGCGCTGGCTCTGATCGTGGGGCTTGGCATCGTGGTCGCGGGCACGGTGTCGGCGGCGGCGGTGCTGCGCGGCGGGGCGGGCTATCTGACGCTGCTGGTGCCGCTGCCGGTCGAGGGCGTGATGATCGTCTTCGGGCTGGCGCTGATCGGCGTCGCCTGCCTCGGCGTGCTGGAATCCGTGGGGCTCGCCGTGGCGCTGACGCTGGTCGAGGTGGTCGGGCTCGCACTGGTGATCTGGGCGGGGGTCTCCGCCGATCCGAGCCCCGATCTCACGCCGCTGCCCGCGCCGCATTGGGCCGGGATCGCGGCGGCCGCGTCGCTCGCTTTCTTCGCCTTCATCGGCTTCGAGGACATGGTGAACATGTCCGAGGAGATGCGCGACCCGATCCGCGACATGCCGCGCGCGATCCTCGCCGCGCTGGCGATCACCGCCGTGCTCTATCTGACCGTCAGCTACGCCGCCGTGCGCGCGGTGCCGCTGGCCGATCTCGCCCGCTCCGAGCAGCCGCTGGCGCTGGTCTGGCAGTCGGCAGGGCACGGGCCGGGCATCCTCGCCGCAATCGCGGTGGCGGCGGCGCTGAACGGGGTGCTCGCGCAGGTGGTGATGGCGGCGCGCGTGCTGTTCGGTCTGGGCCGTCGCAGTCCCGCGCTGTCCGTCTTCCATCAGGCGCATCCGCGCTTCGGCACGCCGGTCCTCGCGACTCTTCTTTGCGGTATGGCGATGATTGCGCTTGCGCTCGCCGCTCCGGTCGAGCAATTGGCCGGCATCACGTCGAAGGTGCTTCTGGGCGTCTTCCTTCTCGTTAACTTGTCTCTCGCCGCGCTGAAAAGCCGGTCCGACTATGCGCCGTTCAAGGTGCCGATGGCGGTGCCGGTGGTGGGCGCATTGGTCGCCGGAGCGGCCCTGATCGCAGCCCTGGGAGGTTTCTCATGACCGTCTCGCTCGTTCTTGCCTGTGTCTGGGCGCTCATTGCCACGCTGATCGCGATGGGACCGAGGCGGTTCCATTGGCCGGGCGCCTGGGGGCTGATCGCGGTGGGCGTGCCGCTGGTGGGCTGGGTGACGTTTCAGAACGGCCCGATCTGGGGGCTGCTGGTTCTGGCGGGCGGCATGTCGGTGCTGCGCTGGCCGGTGATTTTTCTGGTCCGGGCGCTGCGCGGCACGCGCGACACCGCCGAATGAGATAGGCAGCGCTTGCCTCGCCGCGCGCGCGAGGCTACGTCATCGGCCATGACAGAAAGCCCTTCGACCTATACCCCGCGCGGCGCGCTGACGCCGAACCGTCCGCTCGACTCGCTGACCTGGCTGCGCGTGGGCGGCCCGGCGGACTGGCTGTTCCAGCCTGCCGATGAGGATGACCTTGCAGAGTTCCTGAAAGGGTTGCCCGAGGAGATCGCGGTCTTCCCGATGGGCGTGGGCTCGAACCTGATCGTGCGTGATGGCGGGCTGCGGGCGGTGGTGATCCGGATGGGGCGGGGCTTCAACGGGATCGCCTGTGAGGGCGGGACGGTCACCGCAGGCGCGGCTGCGCTGGACGCCCATGTCGCGCGCAAGGCGGCGCAGGCGGGGCTCGATCTGACCTTCCTGCGCACCATTCCCGGCGCGATCGGCGGGGCGGTGCGGATGAATGCGGGCTGCTACGGCACCTATGTCGCCGATCACCTGATCGAAGCGCGCGCGATCACGCGGGAAGGGGAACGGGTCACGCTCACGCCCGGGGATCTCAACTTCGCCTACCGTCAGAGCGACCTGCCCGAAGGCTGGGTGCTGATCGGCGCGACCTTCCACGCTGAGGCGGGCGAGCCCGAAGCGCTCGAGGCGCAGATGGCCGATCAGCTCGCCAAGCGCGACGCGACCCAGCCCACCAAGGAGCGCACCGCCGGATCGACCTTCCGCAACCCGGCGGGCTTTTCCTCGACGGGCCGCGCCGACGACACGCATGAGTTGAAGGCCTGGAAGGTCATCGACGATGCCGGAATGCGCGGCGCACGCATCGGCGGCGCGCAAATGTCGGAAAAACACAGCAACTTTATGATCAACACTGGCGGGGCGACCGCGGCCGATCTCGAAAATCTCGGGGAAGAGGTGCGCAAAAAGGTTGTGCAATCGAGCGGAATTTCGCTAGAGTGGGAAATCATGCGTGTAGGAGAATTCGAGGCGTAAGACCTCCACCCTGCAACGCAATTACCGGACGGGGGCCAACCCCCGCATGAGGCGAAAGTAGCGGGTATGTCGAGCAGGGCATCCCACCGTGTGGCGGTTCTTCTGGGCGGCCCTTCTGCTGAGCGGGAGGTGTCTCTGTCCTCGGGGCGCGAATGCGCCAAGGCGTTGCGCACGGCGGGTTTCGAAGTGATCGAGGTCGACGCGGGAGAGGATCTTCCGCAACGGCTGAGCGATGCCGCGCCCGATTGCGTTTTCAATGCTTTGCATGGTCGCTGGGGCGAGGATGGCTGCGTTCAGGGCATGCTCGAATGGCTCCGCATCCCCTATACGCATTCCGGTGTGCTGGCCTCGGCGCTGGCGATGGACAAGGCCCGCGCCAAGCAGGCCTTCGCCGCGGCGAACCTGCCGATCGTGCAATCCGTGATCGCCACCAAGGACGACGTGATGGCGCGGCACGTGCTGCCCGCACCTTATGTCGTGAAGCCGAATAACGAGGGCTCTTCGGTCGGCGTCTATCTGGTGATGGACGGGGCGAACTCGCCGCCGCAACTGTCCGCCGAGATGCCCGAAGAGGTTATGGTCGAGACCTACGCCCCGGGCCGCGAGCTGACAGTTTCCGTGATGGGCGATCGCGCGCTCTGCGTCACTGAGATCATCACCGAGGGCTGGTACGACTATGACGCGAAATACCGCCCCGGCGGCTCGCGTCACGTTCTGCCCGCCGAAATCCCCGTCGAGATCACCGAAGCCTGCCTCGATTACGCGGTTCGCGCGCATCAGGTGCTGGGCTGCCGGGGGCTCTCGCGTACCGATTTCCGCTGGGACGAGGGCAGGGGGCTCGCCGGTCTGGTGCTGCTGGAGACCAACACCCAACCGGGCATGACGCCCACCTCGCTTTCGCCCGAACAGGCCGCCCATTGCGGCATCGATTTCCCCGAGCTCTGCGCGTGGTTGGTGGAGGACGCCTCATGCGGCCGCTAAACGGGACCCCGCCGCGCGAGGCCCCCGGGCATCGCCAAGGCCCCTCGGGCGGTATGGGCCCGCGCGTCTATCAGCGCTCCAAACGTCCCGCGCGCCGCGATCCCGCGCCCTCGCGGCTGGCTTTCAAGCTCGAGCGGCTCTGGCTCACGCCTGCGGTGCGCGCCTTCACCCGGATCGGTGTGCCGATTGTTCTGATCGTCGCGGGTCTCGGGGTGTGGCTCGGCGATCCGGGCCGCCGCGCCGATCTCGTCGCGCAGGTGCAGGATGTGAAGGACGCGATCGAGCATCGCCCCGAATTCATGGTCAAACTGCTCAAGATCGAGGGTGCGAGCCCCGAGGTCGCGCATGCCGTGCGCGCGATGCTGCCGGTGGGGCTGCCCGCGTCCAGCTTCGATATCGACCTCGACGCCTATCGCGACACGATCCGCCGCCTCGATGCGGTGGCTGATGCGCGGCTGGTGATCCGCCCGGGCGGGGTGCTCGAGGCCGATGTGACCGAGCGCGTGCCCGCGATCCTCTGGCGCCAGCCTGCGGGGCTTGAGATGCTCGACGCGTCTGGCCACCGGGTCGCCACGCTGATTTCCCGCGAGGCGCGGCCCGACCTGCCGGTGATTTCCGGCATGGGCGCGGATAAGGCGGTGCCCGAGGCGCTGGAAATCATTGCCGATGCCGGTCCGCTTCTGCCGCGTCTGCGCGGGCTGGAGCGGCTGGGCGAGCGCCGCTGGGACATGGTGCTCGATCATAACCAGCGCATCATGCTGCCCGAGACAGACCCCGTCGCCGCACTCGACCGCATCCTCGCGCTCAACACCGCCGAGGATCTGCTCGCCCGCGATTTCACCGTGATTGATTTTCGAAACAAGGACCGTCCGACGATCCGGCTCAGCGATAACGCGCTCGCCGAATTCCGCCGGGTGCAGTCTGACATTCTCAAAGCGAGGGCCACGCAATGACCGATCTCTACGAGTTCCAGCGCGCAATGCGCAACATGCGTAAGGCAGCGATGCAACGGGGCGTGATCGCGCTTCTCGATATCGGCAGTTCCAAGATCGCCTGCCTCGTTCTGAAATTCGACAATCCCAACGGGTCTGAGGACGAGGATTCGCTGGCCGGGCACGCCTCTGTGCGGGTGATCGGGGCCGCGACGACCCGTTCGCGTGGGGTGCGCTTCGGCGAAATCGACGCGATGGCAGAGACCGAGCGCGCGATCCGGACCGCCGTGCAGGCCGCACAGAAGATGGCCAATACCCGCGTCGATCACGTCATCGCCTGTTTCGCGGGCGCCGAGCCGCGCTCCTACGGGCTGGCGGGCGAGATCGAAGTGCAGGGCGATCAGGTCACCGAGGTCGATGTGAGCCGCGTGCTGGCATCCTGCGATATCCCGCCGCTCGGGGCAGGGCGCGAGGTGCTGCATGCGCAGCCGGTGAACTTTGCGCTCGATCACCGCTCGGGTCTGGCCGATCCGCGGGGTCATGCGGGCCAGCGGCTCGCGGTCGACATGCATCTGCTGACCGTCTCCGACACCGCGATCCAGAACCTGATCTATTGCATCCGGCGTTGCGATCTCGAACTCGCGGGCATCGCCAGCTCGGCCTATGTCTCGGGCGTCTCCAGCCTCGTCGAGGACGAGCAGGAGCTGGGCGCGGCCTGCATCGACATGGGCGGCGGCGCGACCGGCGTGTCGATCTTCATGAAGAAACACATGATCTATGCCGACGCGGTGCGGCTGGGCGGCGAGCATGTCACCCGCGACATCGCGGCGGGGCTGCGGGTGCCGATGTCGGTGGCCGAACGGATCAAGACCTTCCACGGCGGCGTCGTCGCCACCGGCATGGACGATCGCGAGATGATCGAGCTGGGCGGCGACTCCGGCGACTGGGAAAAAGACCGCCGCCAGGTGAGCCGCGCCGAACTGATCGGAATAATGCGCCCGCGCGTCGAGGAGATCCTCGAAGACGTGCGTGCGATCCTCGATGCCGCGGGCTTCGAGCATCTGCCCTCGAAGCAGATCGTGCTGACGGGCGGGGCGAGCCAGATCCCCGGTCTCGACGGGCTGGCCGCGCGAATCCTCGGCCAGAATGTGCGGCTCGGACGGCCGATGCGGGTGCAGGGTCTGCCGCAGGCCGCGACTGGGTCGGGCTTCTCTTCCGTGGTGGGGCTGTCGCTTTTCGCGGCGCATCCGCAAGACGAGTGGTGGGATTTCGAGATGCCCCCCGAAACGCTGGGCGGGCGCTCGCTGCGCCGGGCCATCCGCTGGTTCCGCGATAATTGGTGAAATGTTGCAAAAGTGAAAATCGACTGATCTCAGACGCCTGTCGCGCGAACTTCAAGTTCGCGTAGCGGCGGCGGTCTGACTGCATCATCCACACAATATCCTGACGCTTGCGCGAAATACCGCTGGTAACGGAATCTGGAGCTCCAGATTTTGTGGTCCGAAGCGGTTTTTTGCGTGACGCTGCGGCGATTCATCGCTAAAATCGGTCTAATTTCCATTGAAATCGGCCTGGGACAGGGTCGGGCAGCAACAACAGGCGGACATACCACATGGCGTTGAATTTGATGATGTCAGAGCACGAGGACCTGAAGCCCCGGATCACCGTATTCGGCGTCGGGGGCGCGGGCGGGAACGCGGTCAACAACATGATCGAGCAGCAGCTTGAAGGCGTGGAATTCGTGGTTGCGAATACCGACGCTCAGGCGCTGCAGCAGTCCAAGTCGCAGGCCCGGGTCCAGATGGGCACCAAGGTCACCGAGGGTCTGGGCGCCGGCGCCCGTCCCACCGTGGGGGCCGCAGCTGCCGAAGAAAGCATCGAGGCGATCGTCGACCATCTCGCCGGCGCGCATATGTGCTTCATCACCGCCGGCATGGGCGGCGGCACCGGCACCGGGGCTGCTCCGATCATCGCGCAGGCCGCGCGTGAGCTGGGCGTGCTGACCGTCGGCGTCGTGACCAAGCCGTTCCAGTTCGAAGGCTCCAAGCGGATGCGTCAGGCCGAGCAGGGCCTCGAAGAGCTCCAGAAGGTCGTCGACACGCTGATCATCATTCCGAACCAGAACCTGTTCCGTCTGGCCAATGAGAAGACCACCTTCACCGAAGCCTTCTCGATGGCGGACGACGTTCTGTATCAGGGTGTGAAGGGAGTGACCGACCTGATGGTTCGTCCGGGCCTGATCAACCTCGACTTCGCCGACGTGCGCGCGGTGATGGACGAGATGGGCAAGGCGATGATGGGCACCGGCGAGGCGACGGGCGAAGATCGCGCGGTTCAGGCCGCCGAGAAGGCCATCGCGAACCCGCTCCTCGACGAGATCTCGCTGGCAGGCGCCAAGGGCGTGCTGATCAACATCACCGGCGGCTATGACCTGACGCTGTTCGAACTCGACGAAGCGGCCAACCGCATTCGCGAAGAGGTCGATGCGGATGCCAACATCATCGTCGGTTCGACGCTGGACCCCGAGATGGAAGGCGCGATGCGCGTCTCCGTGGTCGCGACCGGTATAGACGCGCTGGCCACCCCGGCAGAAGTCCCGGTGCCGCGCCGCACGCTCGCCGAGCCGCTGAAGCCCGCGGAAACCGCAGCCGAAGCTACCATCGAGCATGCGCCCGCTCCGGCGCCGCAGCCCGCACCGGCCCCGCAGCCCGCGCCGCAACAGGCGCCGGCCGCTCAGGCAGCCCCGCAGCCCGCGCCGCAACCGCAACCGCAGCAGGCCGCACAAGAGCGGACCCTGTTCGACGCGCCCGCAGCCCGCGCCACGATGGAGCCGCCGCGCGCTCAGGAAGCCGCTGACGACCTGCCGCCGCCGGCCTATCGTCCGCAGCCCGCGCCCGCGCAGGACCTGCATGTCGAAGACGGCGCGCATGACTATGTCGCACCGCGTCCGCGTCAGCCCGGCACCCCGTCGCCGGAAGCCCTGCGTCGTCTCGAGGCGGCGGTGAACAAGGCGCCGTCGAGCGCGCCCGCGCAGCGTCCGATGGCGGCGACTCGCCCGGCCGCACCGCAGCAGCCGCAACCGCAGCCGCAGGCAGAGCGTCCGCGCTTTGGCATCAACTCGCTGATCAATCGCATGACTGGCCATGGCCATGCCGAGCAGGGCCACGCGCCCCAGCAGCCCGCTCCGCAGCAGCCCGCGCCGCAGCCCCAGCAGCAGCGTCCGCAGACCGCTCAGCCGCGGGCCGAGGCCTATGATGACGAGCAATCCGAGGATCAGGATCGCATCGAGATCCCGGCATTCCTGCGCCGTCAGGCGAATTAATCGCTCACAAAGACTTCACGAAACGTCGAAAAAGGCCTGCGAGAGCGGGCCTTTTTCTATTCTAAATCAGAGATTTATGTGCGTTTGCGCGGCGTTCCGCCCGATCGCGGACGCAATGTTTCAGGCCGTTACAAAGAGTGAATTGTTAACCCCGCCGTCTCTGACTAACTGATGCTGCGGCTCTCGGACCCGTGTGTTCGTGGATCGCCAGAGAAAAAAGTTGTGAGGTTATCGTGCAGACGACGCTTGCCAAATCCGTGGCCTTTTCCGGCGTTGGGCTCCATTCGGGCGCCCCGGTCGAGATGCATGTGCATCCGGCGCCTGCGGGCCATGGGATCGTGTTCCGTCGCACCGATGTGTCGGGCGTGAACCCGCGCGTGCCCGCTTTGTGGAGCAACGTGCCGAGCGCGACGCTCTGCACGCTGATCGAAAACGAAGACGGCGTTCAGGTCTCCACGATCGAGCACCTGATGGCGGCTCTCGTGGGCTCGGGCATCCACAACGCGCTGATCTCTCTGGACGGGCCGGAAGTGCCGATCCTCGACGGGTCTTCGGCCCCGTTCGTCGTGGCGTTCCGTGAGGCTGGCTTGCGTGAGCTTGCCGCTGAACTGCGCGCGATCCGCATTCTCAAGCCGGTCGAAGTGCGCAACGGTCAGGCCGTGGCGCGCATTGAACCTGCCGCGGGCCTCGAGATCGATTTCGCGATCGACTTCACCGACGCCGCGATCGGTCGTCAGAGCAAACGCCTCAAGATGGCCAATGGCGCCTTCGTGCGCGAGCTGATGGACAGCCGCACCTTCTGCCGCCTCGCCGATGTCGATGCGATGCGCGAGAAGGGGCTCAGCCTCGGCGGCACGTTCGAGAATGCCGTGGTCGTCGATGGCGACAAGGTGCTCAGCCCCGGCGGTCTGCGTCACGCGGATGAACCCGTGCGCCACAAGATGCTCGATGCGCTTGGCGATCTCGCGCTTGCGGGCGCACCGATCTTCGGGCGCTATCGCGGCAACCGCGCGGGTCATGCGATGACCAACCAGCTTCTGCGGGCGCTGTTCGAGCGCCCCGATGCGTGGTGCTGGGAAACCTGCTCGCCCGCACAGGCTTACAGCCTGCCCGGCGCGGGTGTATGCTCGGCAGAGGCACTGGCATCGGCCTGAACGCATCGCGGCCCGGTCACGGGTTCGCGGGCATCGGGAAAAGGGGCGTCAAAACCCGCAAAGGCATTTTGCGCCCCGGATTTTTCTATGCTAGGACATGCCGAACGGCCTCCGAAACGGGGTAGTGATTGACGGGTCCGGGGCCTTTCTCCGGCAACGAAAGAGGGATGGGGCAGGGCATGGCGCGCGGCAAACTGGCGGCAGCGAAACTCGGGGCTCTTGGTCTTGTAATGGCGCTTTCCGCCTGCGGTACTGACCCGAACAAAACACCGAACCTCGAAAACTTCACGGCCAAGCAAATCTACGAGCGCGGCGAGTACGAGCTTGAGGTCGGCAATCCGCGCCGCCCCAATACCGCGCTGAAGTATTTCTCCGAGGTCGAGCGGCTTTACCCCTATTCGCAATGGGCCAAGCGCGCGTTGATCATGGAAGCCTATGCCCAGCATAAGGCGAAGAACTACGAAGAAGCCCGCGCTTCGGCGCAGCGATTCCTCGACACCTATCCGGGCGACGAAGACGCGGCCTATGCGCAGTATCTTCTGGCGCTCAGCTATTACGATCAGATCGACGAGGTCGGCCGTGATCAGGGCCTGACCTTCCAGGCGCTGCAGGCGCTGCGCGACGTGATCGAGAAATACCCGGATTCGGAATACGCCCAGTCGGCGATCCTGAAATTCGACCTCGCCTTCGACCACCTCGCGGGCAAGGAGATGGAGATCGGGCGTTACTACCTCAAGCGCGGCAACTACACCGCGGCTATCAACCGCTTCCGCGTGGTGGTGGAGCAATTCCAAACGACGAGCCACACGCCCGAGGCGCTGGAACGTCTGGTGGAGGCCTATCTGGCACTCGGCATCACCGATCAGGCGCAGACCGCAGGCGCGATCCTCGGCCACAACTTCCAGTCCTCGCCCTTCTATCAGGACGCTTACAACCTGCTGCAAAAGCGTGGGTTGAAGCCCGAGGCGAAGGGCGATGGTTGGCTGTCCAGCGTGTATCGGCAGGTGGTTCAGGGTAAGTGGCTCTGATCGGGGCCCTAATGGTCTGACATGCTGCATTCGCTGGATATCCGCGACATTCTGATTATCGAGAGGCTGGAGCTGGACTTCGGCCCCGGCCTCAATGTGCTGACCGGCGAGACCGGGGCGGGCAAGTCGATTCTGCTCGACTGTCTGGGCTTCGTGCTGGGCTGGCGCGGTCGGGCCGAACTCGTGCGTCAGGGCGCCGATCAGGGCGAGGTGACGGCCGTGTTCGAGCTACCTTCCGATCACCCCGCGCGCGACGTGTTGTCCGAAGCTGGCATTCCTATTTCAGACGAATTGATCCTGCGCCGGGTGAATGCGCGCGACGGCCGCAAAACCGCCTGGATCAACGACCGCCGGGCCTCGGGCGACGTGCTGCGGCAGGTCTCCGCCTCGCTGGTGGAACTGCACGGCCAATCCGACGATGGCGGTCTGCTCAACGAGCGCGGGCACCGGGCGCTGCTCGATGCCTTCGCGGGCCATTCCGATCTGCTGGAGGCCACCCGCGCGGCGTGGAAAGCGCGGGCGGCGGCGGCGCGCAAGCTGGAGGCGGCTCGCAGCTCGCTCGCGGCGGTGAAGGAGGAAGAAGAATTCCTGCGCTATGCGGTGAAGGAATTCGATACGCTCGATCCGAAACCCGGCGAGGAAGCCGAGCTCGACAGCCAGCGCCGCCTGATGCAGGGCGCCGCGAAAATCCGCGAGGATGTGTCGCGCGCCTTCGCCGCCCTCGGCCCGGAAGGGGCGGAAGGGATGATGCGCGATGCCGATCGCTGGCTGCAGGGCGCGGCGGACCGGGCCGAGGGGCGGCTCGATGCGCCGCTGGAAGCCTTGGAACGTGCCTTCCTCGAACTGGGTGAGGCCGCGCAAGGCGTCGAGACCGCGCTGGATGCGCTCGATTTCGATCCCCATGCCCTGGAAGCCTGCGAGGAACGGCTGTTCGCAATCCGCGGTCTTGCGCGCAAACATAGCGTGCTCGCCGATGAACTGGCCGATTTCGCCGAAGGTCTGCGCGAGAAGCTTGCCGCCCTGGATGCGGGCGAGGAGGGGATCGGCGCGCTCGAGGCCGATCTCGCGAAAGCAGGCGCAACCTATGAGAAGGCCGCCGCTGCGCTGTCGAAGGCGCGTGCCGAGGCCGCGGGGCAGCTCGACGCCGCAATGGCGGGCGAGTTGGCGCCGCTGAAGATGGACCGCGCCGTGTTCGAGACGCGGATCTCCGCGGGCGAGCCCGGTGCCGAGGGCACCGATACCGTGCGCTTCACCGTGGCCACCAACCCCGGCGCGCCAGCAGGGCCGCTCAACAAAATCGCGTCGGGTGGCGAACTGTCACGCTTCCTGCTTGCGCTGAAAGTCGTGCTCGCGCGCGGCGCCGATACGCTGACCCTGATCTTCGACGAGATCGACCGCGGCGTGGGCGGGGCGACCGCCGATGCCGTCGGTCGCCGTCTGGCGAAACTGGCCGAGGGCGCGCAGGTCCTCGTCGTCACCCATTCCCCGCAGGTCGCTGCCCGTGGCGCCACCCATTTCCGCGTCGCCAAATCGGTCAACAACGACATGACCACCTCCGAGGTCCGCGCGCTGGCCACAGCCGAGCGCACCGACGAAATCGCCCGCATGATCGCAGGCGCCGAAGTCACCGAAGCCGCCAAGGCCGCCGCGCTGGATCTGCTGAAGGGTTAAGGGCAGGGGAGGCTAGGCTCCGAGGGGCTTACCCCGCCTCCACCACGAACTGCGCGGCGACGATTTCCCAGCCCGCTGGCGTCAGCCCGAGCGTTGCGGCCAGCGTGCAGCCGATCCGGCCTGCATCGGCGCCGTTTTCGGTGATGATCCCGGTCAGGACGAAGCGTTGGAGGACGACCGCGGCCTCGGCGCCGACGGCGCGCGATTTGGCCTTGCCGGTCACCAGTCGCGCGCGCGAGAAGGCGCCGGCGAGTTCGCCTGCGAACAGCTCCGCGATCTGGGTGCGGCCCGAGGCGATCCCGCCGGTGAGCGAGATGAAATCGGCGTCTTCCGCGAAGAAGCCCGCCAGCGCCTGCGCGTCGCGCGCGCCCCAGGCTTTCGCGAATGCGCGCGGCAGCGCGTCCGGGGTCTCGAAGCTCATTCGTTCTGCTCCACCAGTTTGCCGGGATTGAGAATGTTCTGCGGGTCGAGCGCGCGCTTGATCTGGCCCATCACGTCCCAGCCCGCGCCATGCTCACCACGCATATAGCCCATCTTGCCCATGCCGATGCCGTGCTCGCCGGTGACAGTGCCCTGCATCTCCAGCGCGCGTTCGGCCATCTTCGCGGCCACCTGCTTGGCGCGTTTGAACTCGTCCTTGTCCTCGGGATCGAGCAGCAGGACCGAGTGGAAATTCCCGTCGCCGACATGGCCCACCACGGGGCCGATCAGCCCGGCCTCGAGGATGTCACGCTTGGTCGCGGCCACGGCCTCGGCCAGCCGGGAGATCGGCACGCAGATATCGGTCACCAGCCCCATGCAGCCGGGGCGATGCGCGATCGTGGCGGGGTAGGCGCCGTGGCGCATCTTCCACAGCTTGTTGCGGTCCTCGGTCGTCGTCGCCCATTGGAAATCGGCGCCGCCCATCTCGGCCACGACTTCGCCGAAGCGCTCGGACGCCTCGGCCACACCGCTTTCCGATCCGTGAAACTCGATCATCAAATGCGGTTTCGCGGGGAAATCGGTGCCGTTGGCCTCGTTGAAAATCTGCGCGGTGAGGTCGTCGACGAATTCGATGCGGGCCATCGGGATGCCCATCTGGATCGTCATCTGCACCGTCTCGACCGCCGCTTCCAGCGTGTCGAAGGCACAGACCGCAGACGAGATCGCCTCGGGCTGGCCATGCAGGCGCAGCGTCAACTCGGTGATGATCCCGAGCGTGCCTTCCGAGCCCACCATCAGCGCGGTCAGATCGTAGCCCGCCGAGGACTTCTTCGCGCGGCTGCCGGTGCGGATGATGCGGCCATCGGCCAGCACAACCTCCAGCGCCGCCACATTGTCGCGCATCGAGCCGTAGCCGACCGTCGTCGTGCCGCTCGCCCGGGTTGCCGCCATCCCGCCCAGCGAGGCATTCGCGCCCGGATCGACCGGGAAGAACAGCCCCGTCGCGCGCAGGTCTTCATTCAGCGCCTCGCGGGTCACGCCGGGCTGGACGCGCACCTGCATATCCTCGGCCAGAACGTCGAGCACGCGGTCCATCTTCATCAGATCGAGGCTGATCCCGCCGCGCACCGGCACGGCATGGCCTTCCAGCGAGGTGCCCGTGCCATAGGGCGTGATCGGCACGTCATGGGCGGCGCAGATTTTCACGATCGCGCTGACTTCCTCGGCGCTGATCGGATAGGCCACCGCATCGGGCGGCGCGAAAGTAAACCATGTCTCGTTGCGGCCGTGCTGGTCGCGCGCGCCTTTCGAGGTGTCGAGCCGGTCGCCCAGCAAAGTTTCGAGTTCCGCCAGCGCCTCTGCCAATGCCATGCACGCCTCCCATTCTTGCTGCCCAAGCTTTAGGCTCAGCCGCGCGCGAGTGAAAGGGTTCCTGCGGTTTGTCGGCGGTTTTTGTCTCGGATCAAGGATTTGTCGCAAATCTCTGCCTAGCTAGCAGCGCGCAGGTCCGGCAGACTTGCGCAGCAGGCAATGAAGAAGGAGCGCGCAATGATTTTCGAGAGCCGGAAATGGGACGAGATCGAGGTCGGTCAATCGGCGGAGTTGAAGCGGCTGTGCACGGCCGATGATTTCTACGTCTTCGCGGCGGCTTCGGGCAATCACAACCCGGTTCATCTGGAGGCCGAGGACGGCGATGGCGACGGTCAGAAGGAGGCCTATGCGCCCGGCATGTTCGTGGCCTCACTGATCACCGCCGTGCTGGGCAATCTGCTGCCGGGGCCGGGGACGCTCTATCGGTCGCAAAGCCTGCGCTTCCACGATCTCGCGGCCGCCGGGCAGGAGCTCTGCGCCCGCGTCGAGGTGCTCGAGAAGCTACCCGGCGATCTTCTGCGGATGAAGACGGAAGTGCGCCGTGTGGGCGATGACGCGCTGATCGTCGAGGGCGAGGCCGAGGTCCATGCGCCGCAGAAACACCTGAAATTCGATGCGCTCGAAGTGCCGGGCCTGATCTCGCAGCGCCACCGCCATTTCGAGAAACTGCTGGAGAAAGCCGAGCCGCTGCCCGATCTGGTCACCGCCGTTGTTTGCCCCGAAGAGCCGGTGTCGCTCGACGGCGCGCTCCTCGCCGCCGAACATCACCTGATCGAGCCGCTGCTGATCGGCCATCCCGAAAAGATCATGTCCGTCGCGAAGGAACTGGGCCGCGACGTGACCAAGTTCGAGATCCTGCCCGCAGAGCACCCCCGCGATGCAGCCCGCATGGCGGTGCAGCTGGTCAATGAGGGGCGCGCCGGTGCGGTGATGAAGGGCCACCTGCATACCGATGCGCTGCTGAAGCCGATGCTCGACAAGGCGACGGGGTTGCGGGTCGGCAAACGCTTCACCCATGTCTTCGTGATGGACGTGCCCGGCGTCGTGCATCCGCTGATCGTGACCGATGCCGCGATCAACATCGCGCCCGATCTCGAGACCAAGGTGCATATCGTGCAAAACGCGATCGACGTGGCGATCTCGATCGGGATCGAGGTGCCGAAAGTGGGCGTGCTGTCGGCGGTCGAGACCGTGACGCCCGCGATCCCGTCCTCGCTGGATGCGGCGCTTCTGTCGAAAATGGCCGAGCGCGGGCAGATCACCGGAGGCGAGGTCGATGGGCCGCTGGCGATGGACAATGCCGTCGATCTGGCCGCCGCACGCACCAAGGGCATCCGCTCGGCCGTGGCGGGCCGGGCCGAGGTGCTGGTAGCACCCGGCATCGATTCCGCGAATATGCTGGCCAAGCAGCTCGCCTATATCTCCCACGCGGAAGGGGCGGGGCTGATGCTGGGCGCGAAGGTGCCGGTGATCCTGAACTCGCGCTCGGATAGCGGGATGGCGCGGCTGGCCTCCGCCGCCGTGGCCTCGATCCACTACCACCGCACCTGTGGGGACCGCGCATGAGCACCCGTGCGATCCTGACGCTGAACTCCGGCTCGTCCTCGCTGAAACTGGGGCTGTTCTCGGAAGACCTTGACACGCTCGCACTTGGCCATGTCGACCGGATCGGGCGGCGCGAGGCGGCGATGAAACTCAGCGGCCCCGATGGCGCGCCACTGCCGCTGCCCGCCTCCGCCCCGGACGATTTCGCGACCAATGCGGCGGCTCTGCATACCGCGCTTGCGGCGTTTCAGGCGGCCTTTCCCGGCCTCGAGGTGATCGCGGTCGGCCACCGGATCGTGCATGGCGGGATCGACCATGCCGCCCCCGAGCCCCTGTCCGAACCTCTGATGAAGGAGCTGGCCAAGCTCGCCCCCTTCGCGCCGCTGCACCAGCCGCATAACCTTGCGGGCGTACGTGCCGCGGTCGATACCTTCCCCGGCACGCCACAGGTCGCCTGCTACGACACGGCCTTTCATCGCGGCCATCCCTTCGTGAGCGACACCTTCGCCCTGCCGCGCCGCTATTACGAGAAAGGTGTGCGCCGCTACGGCTTTCACGGGCTGAGCTACGATTTCATCAATGGCGAGCTGACCCGCACCGAGCCCGAGTTGCACAAGGGGCGGATGATCGTGGCGCATTTAGGCTCAGGCGCGTCGATGTGCGCGATCGAGAATGGCCAGTCCGTGACCTCGACGATGGGGTTCTCCGCGCTCGAAGGGCTGCCGATGGGCACGCGTCCGGGCGAGCTCGATCCCGGCATCCTGCTCTACATGATGGATCAGGAGGGGATGAGCGCGTCCGAGATCTCGACGCTGCTCTACAAGGAATCCGGGCTTCTGGGCATGTCCGGCATCTCCAACGATATGCGCACGCTGGAAGGATCAAGCGACCCCAAGGCGAAAGAGGCGATCGACTATTTCTGCTTCCGCATCAAGCGTCAGATCGGCGCGATGGCGGCGGCGATGGGCGGCTTGGACGGGATCGTCTTCACCGGCGGGATCGGAGAGAATTCGGCGCGCGTGCGCGCGCAGGCCTGCGACGGTCTGGGCTTCCTCGGGGTGGAGATCGACGCCGCGGGCAACAGCGCGAATGCGCGCGAGATCGGGAAGGGCGCGGTGCGGGTGCTCGTGATCCCGACCAATGAGGAAATCGTCATCGCGCGGGCGGCGAAGGCCGTGCTCGACCTGTAAACGACGGCGCTTGCGGGTCCTGCGGGACGCTCCGCGGGGGATATTTGGGCCAATACGAAAGCGGGCGCCCTGCTTTTCGGCTTGGCAGAAGTATCCCCGCCGGAGGCATCCGACGGCTTGCCGCGGACGCCCCCTCAGATCGGCGCGCAGGCGGTTTGCAGCCAGGTCTTGGCGCGCTCGCTGACCTTCGGCGCGATCCGCTTCAGCACCTCGGCGTGATAGGCGTTGAGCCAGTCGCGCTCCTCGGGGCCAAGCAGATCGACGTCGATCAGGCGACGGTCGATCGGCACCCAGGTCAGCGTCGAGAAGGACAGCTGGTCGCGATTGTCGCCCTTGGCCTCGGCCTCTTCGGTGAGGATCAGGTTCTCGATCCGGATGCCGAATTGTCCCTCGCGGTAATAGCCCGGCTCGTTCGACAGGATCATCCCGGGTTCGAGCGGCAGGGTCGAGACGCGGGAAATCCGCGCGGGGCCTTCATGCACGCAAAGCGCAGCGCCGACGCCGTGGCCGGTGCCGTGGTCGTAATCCCAGCCCTCGGCCCAAAGGGGCGCACGGGCGAGCGCATCGAGATGGGCCCCCGCCACGCTGCGCGGGAAGCGCGTGCGCGACAGCGCGATCATGCCTTGCAGCACGCGGGTGAAGGGGCGTTTGGCGTCTTGTGGCACATCGCCCACGGGCACGGTGCGGGTGATGTCGGTGGTACCGTCGACATATTGCCCGCCGGAATCCACCAGCAGCAATTCACCCGGTTTCACGGGCCGGTTGGTGTCCTCGTTCACGCGGTAATGGACGATCGCGCCATTGCCGCCCGCGCCGCAGATCGTCTCGAAGGAGATGTCGAGCAGCGCGTTGGTGTCGCGGCGGAAGCCTTCGAGCGCGGTGACCACGTCGATCTCGGTCAGCTGGCCTTTCGGAGCCTCCGTATCGAGCCAGCTGAGGAACTCGACCATCGCCGCGGCGTCGCGCAGATGCGCCGCCTCCATGCCTGCGATTTCGGCTCCGTTCTTGCGCGCTTTCGGCAGGATGCAGGGATCGCGGGCCTCATGGATCTTGGTGTCGTGATCGGCCAGCAGCAGCGAGATGGCGACTGGTGCAGAGTCAGGATCGACCAGCACCGGGCCTTCGATCGCTTCCAGCGCGGCGGTCAGGCTGTCGGGCGGCAGGATCGAAACGCCGTCGCCCAGATGGGCGCGCAGCTCGGCGTCGAATTTCGCGTCCTCGGCAAAGAGCTTCACCGCGCCATCGTCGAAGAGCACCGCGAAGGATTGCACCACCGGGTTGCGGGGGATGTCCGCGCCGCGAATGTTGAGAAGCCAGCAGATCGAATCCGGCAGGGTGAGCACGGCGGCGGCGACATCGTCATCGCGCAGAGCCTTTGCCAGACGGGCGCGTTTCTCCGCCGCCATCTCGCCTGTGAATTCCGGCGGGTGAATGCGGGCCGGTTCGGCGGGCGGGGCAGGGCGGTCGTCCCAGACGCGGTCCACGAGGTTCTCGCTCTCGATCAGCGCGATGCCGGTGCCGTCCAGCCCCTCGCGGATCTTCGCGATTTCGGATTTCGTGTGCAGCCACGGATCGAAGCCGATCCGGGCGCCGGCATGGGCGTTTTCCGTCAACCACTCGGCGGGCTTCACCTCGGGCCAGTTCACCGGGGTGAAGTGGTCGAGCGAGACCTCGGCGCGCACCTGCACCCGGTAGCGGCCATCGACGAAGACGCCCGCGATCTCGGGCAGGGCGATGCAGAAGCCTGCCGATCCGGTGAAGCCCGTCAGCCAGCCCAGACGCGCATCGCAGGGCGCGACATATTCGCCCTGATGCGCATCGGCGCGCGGGATGATGAAGCCGTCGAGCCCGGCGGCAGACATGGCTTCGCGCAGCGCCGCCAGCCGGGGCGGGCCCAGTTCGGGGCGCGATTGCACCGAGAAATCCTGAAACATCAGATAGCCTTCTTGATCCCGAGGAAGCGGGCGCGGGCCCGCGGATCGCTGTCGAAGAGGGAGGCGAGCTGTTCGGTCATGGCGCCCGCCAGTTGCTCCACATCGGTGATCGTCACCGCGTGCTGGTAATAGCGCGTCACGTCATGGCCGATGCCGATGGCGATCAGCTCTACCGCGCGGCGGCGCTCCACCATCGCGATCACGTCGCGCAGGTGTTTCTCCAGATAGATCGCGGGGTTCACCGACAGCGTCGAGTCGTCCACCGGCGCGCCGTCCGAGATCACCATCAGGATCTTGCGCTGCTCGGTGCGGGCGAGCATTCGGCGATGCGCCCATTCCAGCGCCTCGCCGTCGATATTCTCCTTCAGCAGGCCTTCCTTCATCATCAGGCCCAGATTGGCCCGCGTCCGACGCATCGGCGCATCGGCCCGCTTGTAGATGATGTGGCGCAAGTCGTTGAGGCGGCCGGGGCTTTGCGGGCGGCCATCGGCGAGCCATTTCTCGCGCGATTGCCCGCCTTTCCAGGCGCGGGTGGTGAAGCCGAGGATCTCGACCTTCACGTCGCAGCGCTCCAGCGTGCGGGCGAGAACGTCAGCGCAGATCGCCGCGATCGAGATCGGGCGGCCGCGCATCGAGCCGGAATTGTCCAGCAGCAGCGTCACCACCGTGTCGCGGAACTCGGTATCCTTCTCGACCTTGAAGCTGAGCGGCGTGGTCGGGTTCGCGACGACACGGGCGAGGCGGCCCGCATCGAGCATCCCTTCCTCGCGGTCGAATTCCCACGCGCGGTTCTGCTGTGCCTGCAGGCGGCGTTGCAGCTTGTTGGCGAGCCGCGAGACCGCGCCTTTCAGCGGGTCGAGCTGCTGATCGAGATAGAGGCGCAGACGCTCCAGCTCGGCCGGTTCGGCCAAGTCCTCGGCGGCGATCTCCTCGTCGAATTCGGTCGTGTAGACGGCGTAATTCGGATCGGCCTGCGAATGCGGCGGGGGCGGCGGCGGCTCCAGCGGCGCATCGGCCTGCGGCATGTCCATCTCGTCGCTCATTTCCTGATCGGCGAGATCGTCGGAGCTGACGGAGGTCTGGGTCTGGTCGTCCTGCGCTTCCTGGCTGGATTCCGGCGTGGCCTCGGCCTCGTCGTCTTCCTGCTCGTCGCGGGCCTGATCTTCGCCCTGTTCCTCGTCGGCGTTCTCTTCCTGCTCGTCCTCGGCCTCGTCGCCCATATCCTCGTCAGGATCGTCGCCCAGCTGATCGGCATAGCCGAGATCGGCGATCACCTTGCGGGTGAGCCGCGCGAAGGCGGCCTGATCGGCGAGGACGTGATTGACGTTCTCCAGATCGTCGCCCGCCGATTGCTCGATGAAGGGGCGCCACAGGTCGAGCACGTTATCCGCGCCGGGCGGCAGTTTCCGTCCCGTCGCCAGTTCGCGCACGAAATAGCCCGCGGCGACCGAGAGCGGTGCTTCTTCGGGGGCGCGGATCTGAGCATAGCCCTTGCGCTCGGCCTCATGGGCGATCTTGGCGTCGATATTGCTGAGCGTGCCGGGCATGTCGCGCGCGCCCAAGGCTTCGCAGCGCGCGGTCTCCATCGCCTCGTAGATCGCGCTCGCCAGATCGCCCGAGGGCGCATAGCGGCTGTCGATCGCGGCATCGTGGTGGCGGCGGCGCATCGCCATCGCATCGGCCGTGCCGCGCGCGAGCAGAACCTCGTCGCGCGTCATCCGGCGCGAGACCTGCGGCAGGCGCATCGTGTCGGCGGTCATGCCCGAAGGGTCGACCGAATAGCTCACCGTCATATCGGGCGCGTCGGCCATCGTCTTGGTGGCCTCGGCCAGCGCCTTTTTGAAGGGATCCGCGGGGTTGTCGGAGGGCTTGCTCATAGCCTCAGATAAAGCATCGCGCGCGTCCGCCCGCAAGAGCCGATCGCGCGAGACGCGCGCGGCAGATCGGCCCGGTTTGCGCGGGGCGGCGAGGGCGGGAAAGTTCCCGCTGCTGGCGCGCGGCATCCGTTCACCTGTGCACATAACGGGCGGGTTGGATGGGCCGGAACATAGCTTACGTAGAGTTGAACACTAGACGCACGCCTCCCCCTGTGGCCCGACTTCCCCAATCGAGGGCCCCGTGCAACATACCGGACGACATACCGGAAAGGAGTTCGATATGAGCGAGACTTTGAACATCGGCCTGATCGTCGGCACGACGCGCGAAGGGCGCTTCGCTGACCGCGCACTCGAATGGTTCGAGACCAAGATCGATGCGCGCGACGACATGCGCTACGAGGTTCTGGATCTGCGCGAAGCCGCGCTGCCCTTCTTCGACGAGGCGGCTCCGCCCGCCGCCAAGCCTGTGACCAGCGAAAAGGCGCGGGCCTGGGGCGAAAAGCTCAAGGAATTCGACGGGTTCATCGTGGTGACGGCGGAGTATAACCACTCGATCCCCGCCACGATCAAGAACGCCTTCGACTATGCGTTCGAAGGCTGGCGCCGCAAGCCGCTCGGCACCGTGGGCTATGGCGGCGTGGGCGCTGCCCGTGCGGTCGAGCATCTGCGGCTCGTCGCGATCAATTTCGGCATGGTCCCGGTCGCGGGTGCGGTCAGCATCGGCGGTGCGGATTTCGTGAAGGCCGCGCAAGGCACGCCGATCGCGGAGCTGGGCGATCATCTGGACGGCCCGGCGAAGACGCTGCTCGACGACATGGCGTTCTGGGGTCAGGCGGCGAAGCTGGCCAAGGGCGAGACAGAAAATCGTCAGGCCGCGTGATCCAAACGGATCTGCCACACGTAATAGTAGAGTAACGAGTTTGCCCGGCCTCCGCGCCGGGCGTTTTTATGCGCGCCTCTTTTATGCGCCTCAGGGGGGCTGCGATTACTGGAAAAGCCCCGTGCAGATCATCGGCATCCAGTCCGCGTGCAACGTGCTCAGCGGGAAGGCCCGGCGATCCTGCGAGCCCTTCGCGGTCTGGCCGCGCCGCGTCATGACGTAATCGCCATTGAGCAGGTTCACGTCACAGGTGCCGGTATCCTCGGGATCGATCCGGTCGTAATAGCGGTAGCTGTAGCCCGAGACGACGAAGCCGCCATTGCGCCACGCGATGGAATAGGCGCTTTCCCACGGGGTGCGCCCGATCCCGATCTGTTTGGAATGCAGCTTGAACGCGCTGTCGGAAAGCGGCTCGAGCGCGGGCGTCTGCCCGCCCATCTGGCCCGAAAAGACCACCCGTTTGACCGTCATCTCGCGTTTCAGCCCGAAGGTCGGATCGCCGAGATAGATCACGAGATCGGCCGCATCCGCACTGTTTTGCACCAGCATCGCCGCATCCTGCGTGCCGTCGCCGTTCCAGTCGCCGGTGAGAGCCGCGAAAATCTCGCCATCCTTGGGCGCCTCCTGAGCTGCCGCCGCGAAGGGCAGCAACGCCGCGAGAAGCGCGCCCCGGATCGCGAGGCGCGGGATCACGAGGAGAGGAAACAGGCTTTTACAGTTTCTTGTCGTTTGTGCTTTCATCGGACGCGTTCCTCTCCTTCGGCTTTTTTGCCTCGTTCGACAGTACACAAAAAGTCAGCCTCTGCGGCGGGTGGCCCATGCGGGCACGGAGGGGTTGAGATCGAGTGTAGGGCCGGAAAAATGGTCGCTCTCGTAATAGGTGACCGCGGTTCCATTCAGTTTATGAAGCAAGCTGGCAATGCTTTGATCATGCCGGTGCTCTTTGAAATCCGGGTGGTTCTCTGCTCGTGAAGGCGTGTCATCGGAAAAATGATAGCCTTCGCTCGTGGCAATATCAGCCCATTCCTCCAGGAATTCGCGGTTTTTCGCGGTGTTCAATAAGACGAGGAACCCGGCGCCATATTGGCTGGTCTTCGCTTCGACGGAGGCGAGGGATAATCCGAGGCGCGCAAACAGATCGGCTTTCGTCCAATGAGATTCCGTATTGGCATGAACGAATGAAAGCATCCCGCTTGGGTGGGATTGCGCTATTTCGAGATATTCCTGAAAACGGCGTCCGCCATTTGGGTTGAGAGTAGAACCCGCGTCGAGATAGACAACGCATTCGCCCGGTTCGGCTCGTTTCAGAGCTTCGAGAATGACGATGGGTTTCCAGATCCAGTATCCGAAGCCACGCTGCGTTTCCTGCATGAAAGCGCCATGCTTCGCGCGGAAATCGTGAGGCAGGGACGCAAATGAATAAATATCCACGTCAGAGAAAAAATCACTCTGGCGCGCTTCGTTATAAAATTGGTCTTTGCGCTTCGTGAACTTGCCGTCTGCAAAGGAAACAAGACGGGGTTTCGGAGCCGAGATTTGGAAAGTGGGGGCGACCTCCGGAAACGTATATAAGCTCTTTTCCGATTGTCGGCGGAATGCTTTTTTAAGAAGGCCGCCCATTCTTTCCTTATCCGATTAACTCGCGATGGCCGCCGCCGATTCCGGCAGTTCCTCGTCGAAGAGGCGCTGGTAGAACTCGGCCACGGTCTGGCGCTCCAGCTCGTCGCATTTGTTCAGGAAGCTCAGGCGGAACGCATAGCCGATATTGCCGAAGATGCGCGCGTTCTGCGCCCAGGCGATCACCGTGCGCGGCGACATCACCGTCGAGAGATCGCCGTTCATGAAGGCGGTCCGGCTGAGATCGGCCACGGTCACCATCTGGCTGATCGTCTTGCGCCCGGCCTCGGTGTTGTATTGCGGGTTCTTCGACAGAACGATCGCGACCTCGGCGTCATGGCTGAGATAGTTCAGCGTCGAGACCAGCGACCAGCGGTCCATCTGACCTTGGTTGATCTGCTGGGTGCCGTGATAGAGGCCGGTCGTGTCGCCCAGACCCACCGTGTTCGAGGTCGCGAACAGGCGGAAATAGGGGTTCGGCGTGATGACTTCGTTCTGGTCGAGCAGCGTCAGCTTGCCGTCGGCCTCCAGCACACGCTGGATCACGAACATCACGTCGGCGCGGCCCGCATCGTATTCGTCGAAGACGATCGCGGTCGGGTTGCGCAGCGCCCAGGGCAGGATGCCCTCGTGGAACACGGTGACCTGCTTGCCGTCGACCAGCTTGATCGCATCCTTGCCGATCAGGTCGATCCGGCTCACGTGGCTGTCGAGGTTGACGCGCACACAGGGCCAGTTCAGGCGGGCGGCGACTTGCTCGATATGGGTCGATTTACCGGTGCCGTGATAGCCCTGGATCATCACGCGGCGGTTATAGGCAAAGCCTGCGAGGATCGCCATCGTGGTGTCGGGATCGAACTTGTAGGTGCTATCGATCTCCGGCACGCGGTCGGTGCGCTCTGCAAACCCTTTGACCTTCATGTCGGAATCGAGGCCGAACACCTCGCGCAGGTCGATTTCTTCGGTGGGCTTGGCGGTCTGGTCGAGCATCGCGGACGTCCTTTCGTGGTTGGGTCGATTTGTGAACCATCGCGCGCGGGCGTGCAAGGGGGCGAAGGCGTGTATCGCGCGGGCAATGACGCGTGTGGCGCGAGGCCGCTATCGGCCCGTTCCCGCCGCCGCGCGGTCCTTTGAGTTGACCCTTTCCCGCCTTCCGCTAGAAAGACGCGAAAGCTTGAGGTGCATCATGCAGCATTACGAATACAAGGTCATCCCGGCGCCCGCGCGCGGCGACAAAGAGCGCGGCCTGAAAACCGGCGCGGACCGCTTCGCCCATGCGCTCTCGGGCGTGATGAACGAGATGGCCACGCGCGGCTGGGAATACCTGCGCGCAGAGACCCTGCCCGCGGAAGAGCGCACCGGCCTGACCGGAAAGTCCACGGTCTATCACAACCTGCTCGTCTTCCGCCGTCCCACCAGTGCCGATCCGGCGCGCGCGGTCGGCGCGCATCCCGATCCCGAGGATGCGGCCAATGACGAGGATGCGCCCGAGGCCAAGCGCCGCGCGCTTCTCGCCGATGCGCCCGAGGGCCGCGCGCCGAAACTGCGCGCCAACCGCGACGGGGCTTCCAAAGACGAAGACTGACGCGGGGCAGGGGCGTTGCGAAGGCGCCGTCCCGAAAGCGGGGCCGCGCGCCCTGAGCCGCGAGGTCCAAGGCCTGCCGCGCGCGCCCTGTCGGCGCGCCGGTTGCGTTGCCGTAGGGGCGGCCCGCGCCGCACCTTGATCCCAGCAAATAGCGGCCCCATTTCCGCCCGACCCCCTTTCAACATCTGTCATTTCCAGTAGACTGCGTGACCCGACTCGGAGGCAGGCCTCAAACGCCGCCCCGAAGTGGCGTTCGGGCAGCAGGCAAGAGGCAAGCATGAGCAACAGCGATCCTTTCGGCTTCAACATTTCGGCCGCGGCGGACAAGAAACGCCGCTCGCGTGGCAGGCGCGGCATGTCGGGGGCGTTCGAGACCTCGACCCGGATCTGCGACAAGGAAGGCTGCAACGAGCCGGGCAAGTACCGCGCGCCGAAAAGCCCGAAAATCCTCGATGACTACTACTGGTTCTGCAAGGACCACGTCCGCGAGTACAATCTGAACTGGAATTACTTCCAGGGTCAGTCCGAGGAGGAATTCCAGGCCTTCCTCGACAATGCGACCGTCTGGGAGCGCCCCACGAAGCCCTTCAGCAAGGCCAAGGAAGAGGCGGGCTGGGCGCGTCACGGCATCTCGGACCCGCATGAGATCCTCGGCGACAACGCCACGAAGAACCCGGGCCGCACGATGGGCCGCAAGCTGCCGCCGACCGAACGCCGCGCGCTCGACATCCTCGAGGCGAAAGATTCCATGACGAAAGCCGAGATCCGCAAGTGCTACAAGGCGCTGATCAAGGTGCTGCACCCGGATATGAACGGCGGCGACCGCTCTCAAGAAGAGATGCTGCAAGAGGTCGTCTGGGCCTGGGATCAGCTGAAAGACAGCCGCAACTTCAAGTGACGGAAGGGGGCTCTGCCCCCGTCGCCGGAGGGCGACATATTTTAAGGAAGCAGGGGGCTCTGCCCCCCGCGCTGCGCGCGTCCCCCGGGATATTTGGACCAAGCCCGAAGGCAAAGAGGCGCGCACCCCCTCGCTCTTTTAAAATATCCCGGGGTGAATGCCGCAGGCAGAGGGGCCGCGCCCCTTACACCCCTTCCCATCCTGCGCCCCCGCCCCATCTCTAGGGGAGGAGGTGTTTCATGAACCCGTTCCCGAGCCTGCGCGCCGCACTGGCGCTCGCCCTGACGATCCCCGTCCTTTCGAGCCTCGGCCTTGCGCCGCTCGCCACGCCTGCCGCCGCGCAGAACGTGGGCGAGAAACCCGCGAGCCGCGACCTGCCTTTCGTGCTCAAGCCGATAGCGCAGCTGGAAAACCCCTGGGCCATCGCGCCCTTGCCCGACGGATCGGTTCTGGTGACCGGCAAGGCGGGCAAGATGTGGCATGTCACCGGCGGCGGGGCGCAGGCGATCAGCGGGCTGCCCGAGGTGCAATATCGCGGCCAGAACGGGCTGCTCGACGTCGCGGTGCCGCCCGATTTCCCGAAGACGCGCGAGGTCTATATCACCTATGTCGCGCCGGATAACGCGCTGCATCTGGCGCGCGGCGTGCTGGATGGCAGCCAGCTGACGCAGCTCAAGACGATCTGGCAGCAGACGCCGGGCGGGCGCGGCCAGCCCGGTGGGATCGTGGCGTTCGGGCCCGACGGAATGCTCTACCTCACCGTGGGCGATCGGATGCAGCCCGACACCGCACAAGATCCCGACAATCCGCGCGGCAAGATCCTGCGCCTGACCCGCGACGGCCAGCCCGCGCCCGGCAACCCCCATGAAGGGGCGGGCGGGGTGCGCGCCGAGACCTGGACCGAGGGGCACCGCAACCAATACGGCCTCGCCTTCACGCCCGACGGCAAGCTCTGGGAGCATGAAATGGGTCCGCGCGGTGGCGACGAGCTGAACCTGATCGAGAAGGGCAAGAATTACGGCTGGAACACGGTCTCGAACGGGCGGCACTATTCCGGCCTGTCGATCCCCGATCACGACACACGGCCCGACTTCGCGGCGCCGAAACTGTGGTGGACGCCGGTGATCGCGCCGGCGGGGCTTGCGGTCTATGAGGGGCGCGACTTCCCCGACTGGAAGGGCGATATGCTGATCGGCGGGCTTGCGGGCAACGGGCTCGCGCTGATCGCGGGCGACGGCTCGGATCAGATCGCGCGCTGGGATTTGCAGATGCGGGTGCGCGACGTGGCCGTGGGGCCCAAGGGCGAGGTCTGGATCATCGAGGATGCGGGGGACGGCGCGCTCTATCAGCTCGTGCCGAAGTGATCTTCCCGAGTGCGTAAATGACAACGGCGGCGCGCGCCTCTCAGCGCAGCGCCGCCGCCTTGCACATAGGCCGGGCGGATCATGCCCGGCCTTTCGCGTTGCGGGCCTACATCCGGCCCTTCCACGGCACGACCTTCTTCTCCACCCAGCGCATCGCCAGATCGAAGCACCACGCGATGCCGCCGATCAGGAAGATGCCCACGAGCACGGTCGAGGTCTGCAGGAACTGGCTGGCCGAGAGAACCATGTAGCCAAGCCCCATCGTCGCCGCGACCATTTCGGCGGCGACCAGCGTCGTCCAGCCGAAGCCGACGCCGATGCGCATCGCGGTCAGGATTTCCGGCAGCGCCGAGGGCAGCACCACCTCGCGCAGAACCTGCGCGCGGCTCGCGCCCAGCGAATAGGCTGCGTGGATCTGCTCGATCGCGACAGAACGGACGCCTGCGCGCGCACCGAGCGCCACCGGCGCCAGCACCGACAGGAAGATCAGCAGCACTTTCGAGGTCTCGCCGATGCCGAACCAGATGATCATCAGCGGCAGATAGGCCAGCGGCGGGATCGGGCGGTAAAACTCGAGGAAGGGATCGAACAGCCCGCGCATCACCGGGCTCATCCCCATCGCGAGGCCAAGCGGAATGCCGATGATGCAGGCCAGCGCGAAGGCGGCGAAGACACGGCCCGCGGAGACGAGGATATGCTCCCACAGCGGCACGCCGGTGAAGCCGGTCGACAAAAGCCCGAAGAGCTTTTGCACGACGGCCACGGGCGAGGGCAGGAATAGCGGCGCGATCAACCCGGAGGCGGTCACGATCTGCCACAGGCCCAGCACCACCAGAACGGCCACGACCGAGATCTTGATCGTGTTGCCTTCGCCCGGCACGCCATAGGTCTGGCCGGGTTTGGTGGGCGCTTGGCGGAAGATGCGTTTGATCATCGGGGCGGGGCGGCTGTCATCTTGGATATCCATGGTCATGCGGCCTTCTCCTCGTCTGCGAAGATGATGCCGAGAATGGTCTCGCGCATCGCGATGAATTCGGGGGATGCCTTCACGTCGCGGGCGCTTTCACCTGCGAGGAAACGGCGCGAGAAGGGCAGGTCGAAGCGATGCGTGATCCGGCCCGGACGGGGCGACATCACGATCAGCTTGGAGCCCATGAAGAGCGCCTCTTCGACCGAGTGGGTAATCAGGAAGACCGATTTGCCCTGCCGCTCCCAGATTTTCAGGATCAGCTCCTGCGCGCGTTCGCGGGTCAGCGCATCGAGCGCGCCGAGCGGTTCGTCCATCAGCAGGATGCGCGGATCGGCGGTCAGCGCCCGGCCGATGCCCACGCGTTGCTGCATCCCGCCCGAGAGCATGTAGACGGGGCTGTCCTCGAACCCCTCGAGGCCCAGAACGGTCAGGAATTCGCGGGCGACCTTGTAGCGTTCGGCCTTGGCGACGCCTTGCAGCTTCAGTCCGAAGGCGAGGTTGTCGAGCACGTTCATCCACGGCATCAACGCGTGTTTCTGGAACACCACGGCGCGGTCCTGACCGGGGCCGGTCACGGGGGCGCCGTCGAGTTTGATCTGGCCCGAACTGGGCGCGAGGAACCCCGCGATCAGGTTCAGGAGCGTCGATTTCCCGCAACCCGAGGCACCGAGGGCGACCACGAATTCGCCCGGCTCGATGGTCAGTTCGACATTGCGAAGCGCTTCGACCGGCTCGGATTTGTCACGGGCGGGGTAGAGTACGGAGGCGCGGCGGATTTCAAGCATCTGGGCTTCCTTTCCGGGGCGGAGCTGGGGAATGGGAAGCGCCCGGCCAGAGGTCCGGCCGGGCGCTGGGGCGTGTCGTTACTCGCCCATCGCGTCTTGCAGCGGCTTGAGCGTGATGAACTGCGAGTAGTCATCTGCCACCGAGTCGATCCGGCCCGCTTCCTTCAGGAATTCGGCGGTCGATTTGATCGCGGGGGCCATCGCACCACCCAGCCAGTCGGAGCCGACCTGATCGGCGGGCTTGAGGAAGGTGTAGCCGCCGAGGATACCCGGAACCTGTGCTGCGTCCGCACCGGTATTCGTTGCGATCTCTTTCACCTCGTCGCTGTCGGCGGTCCAGGCGTCCTTGTTGTCGATATAGGCGGCGTCGGCCTCGGCAGTGACCTTCACGAAGCCTGCGACGGCTTCGGGGTGTTCCTCGGCCCACTGGCTGTTGACGACCCAGCCGTCAAAGGTGGGGTAGCCCCATTTCGCGGTCTCGTCCGCGCCCATGATCCGGGTGCCCGATTTCAGCAGCTGCGACTGCACCGGATCCCAGATCCACGCGGCGTCGATGGCGTTCTGCTCCCACGCGGCGGCGATCTGATCGGGCGACATCGACAGGATGGTCAGGTCGCTTTCCGAGATGCCCTCATGCTTGAGCGCGCCGGTGAGCGAAAAGTGTGCGGTCGAGCCGACCGGCACGGCGACGCGCTTGCCCTTGAGGTCGGCCAGCGACGAAATCCCCGAGCCATCATGCGCGATCAGGCTCTCGGCCTGACCGATCACGTCGCCGATCATGAACAGCTTGATCGGAACGCCCTGGCTGGCCGCGATTGCGAAGGGCGAGGAGCCGAGCGCCGCGAGCTTCACGTCGCCCGAAGCCATCGCCGCGATCACATCGGTGCCCGAGGCGAATTTGCGCCACTCGACATCGTAGCCCATCGCCTTCGCGTATCCCTCGGTGTTGACCTTGGTCATCATCGGGATCGGCGTCCCGAAATTACCGATGATCAGCGTTTCGGCCGAGGCGGCCGTGGCCATCGGCAGAAGGCCGATCAGCGCGAGCGTCGCGTAACGGGCGGTTTTCTTGAACATGTCTATCCTCGTCTGTTGGATTTCGGGCCGTTTGCGGCCTCTTTCGGGGAGTGGCCGGGGCGGTTACCCGCCCGGGCCATCGGTGATCTTCTGTCAGGCGCTGAACTTGGCCAGCGCCCGGTCGAGCGTCTCGGTGATCCGGGCGATCTCGGAGGGGCCGACGATCAGCGCGGGGCTCAGGCACAGCGTGTTGTTGAAGCCCTTGAACGAGCGCGAGGTCTTGCCGATGATCACGCCCTCGGCATCGCAGGCACCAACCACGCCTTCGACGAGCTTCTCGTCGAGCGGCTCTTTGGTCGTGCGATCCGCGACCAGTTCCAGCCCGCAGAACAGGCCCTTGCCGCGCACATCGCCCACGACGGCGTGCTTGTCCTTCAACTCCATCAGGCGGTCCATCAGCAGATCGCTCATCGCCTTGGTGTTCGCGAGCAGGTTCTCGTCCTCGATGATGCGCATGTTTTCCAGCGCCGCCGCCGGGCCTGCCGTGCAGCCGCCGAAGGTTGAGATGTCGCGGAAATAGCTCATCGGATCGTCGGGGTCGGAGCGGAACTTCTCGAACACGTCCTCGGTGGTGATCAGGCACGAAATCGCGGCATAGCCCGAGGCCAGCCCCTTCGCGGTGGTCACGAAATCGGGCTTGATGCCGTAATGCTGGTAGCCGAACCATTCGCCGGTGCGGCCCATGCCGCAGACGACCTCGTCCATATGGATCAGGATGTCGTATTTGGTGCAGATTTCCTGCACGCGTTCCCAATAGCCCGCGGGCGGGGTGATGACGCCGCCGCCTGCCGTGATCGGCTCGAGGCAGATCGCGCCCACCGTGTCGGGGCCTTCGCGCAGGATGACCTCTTCGATCGCGTTCGCGGCGCGCACGCCGTAATCTTTGTCATCCCATTGCGCGCGATATTCGAGGCAATGCGGCACGGCGACGAACCCGTCGGGGAAGGGGCCATACTGGTCGCGGCGCTGTTCCTGACCGCAGGCCGCCATCGCGCCCAGCGAGGTGCCGTGATAGTCGCGCTCGCGGTAGAGGATCTTCCACTTCTTGCCGCCATGATGCTTGTGCGCGATCTGGCGCACCATCTTGAAGGCTTTCTCATTCGCCTCGGAACCCGAGTTGGCGAAGAAGACGCGGCTCAGGCCCGGCGTCTTCTCGACCAGACGGGCGGCGAATTGCGCCGCCGGGATCGTACCCGCCGAACCTGCGAAATAGTTCATCTTCAGAAGCTGATCGCGCACGGCATTGGCGATACTCTCGCGGCCATAGCCGACATTGACCGTCCACACGCCGCCCGAGACCGCATCGAGATAGTCGCGACCATTCTGATCCCAGACCGTCATGCCCTTGCCCTCGACAAGGATGCGCGGATCGCGGTGGTCCAGTGCGGCGTGCTGGAACAGGTGGTGCCAGACATGGGCGCGGTCGGCTTCGACCGTGGCGCTGATATCGTTGAACTGACCGTCCATCGGGGTTTCCCTTTCCTTTGGGTTCGGCGCCCATCAAGCCTTTCCGCGGTGCAGCATGTGAGGGCCAGAGCGCCAATTCCGATGGGGCCAGATTTCGGGTTTGGTGCATTTCGGGCAGAGGTTTTAAGCCCTGAGCCGGGCAGATGACCGGAAAATGGGCATTTGCCGAAGAACGGGCGGCATCTGGACCGCTCGACCTTGCTCTCCGATGGGGCCAGAGCGCAGATGCGAGGGTCATTCCAAGGAGCCAGATCATGGATCGCTTGCCCGTCTCGATCGACCGCAACAGCCCCGAGCCGCTGCAAAGCCAGCTGCGTCAGGCCCTGATCGCGGCGATTCACGCGGGCAAGATGGCGCCGGGGCAGAAGGTGCTGTCCTCGCGCGCGCTGGCCGAGAAGCTGGGCATCGCGCGCAACACCGCCACCGCCGTCTATGACGAGCTGGTCGCGCGCGGCTATCTCGAGGCGCAGCCGCGCCGCGGGCTGTTCGTCGCCACCCGCGGGCAGGGAAAGGGCCAGAGCGTCGCAGGCGCCT
The DNA here is from genome assembly GCF_058105145.1 of Thioclava sp. ISO4. Taxonomy (NCBI): domain Bacteria; kingdom Pseudomonadati; phylum Pseudomonadota; class Alphaproteobacteria; order Rhodobacterales; family Paracoccaceae; genus Thioclava; species Thioclava sp. ISO4. The sequence continues at coordinate 3,139,145 of NZ_CM176571.1, read as the reverse complement.
CCGTGGTCGATTGGAACGCGCGCATCGGGGTGACGCCGTCGCAGCTCAACCATATCCGCAAGCCGCTGAACTGGCAGGATTATCCCTATCCGTTCATCTTCGGGCAGGTCGACCCGCGGCTGTTCCCGCTCAACGCGTGGCGCAATTCCTCGCGCGACACGTTGGGGCGGGCATCGCTCGACTGGTGGGCGGCGGATCGCGCGGTCGATGACGATCCGATGCTGATCGAGCAGATCCGAACCCGCATCCTGCCCGAGCGCGGCATCTATGCGCGGCCCGAGGAGATCCTGATCACGCTCGGCGCGCAGGAGGGGTTCTACCTGCTCGCGCAGCTTCTGGCGGGGGCGGGCAAGCGCGTGGGCTGCGAGATGCCGGGCTATCCGGATTCGCGCTTCATCTTCGAGATGTCCGGCGCGCAGAGCGTGCCGCTGCCGATCGACGAGAAAGGCGCGCGGATCGTCTCGGGGCAGGGGCTCGATCTGGCGCTGCTGACGCCGGGCGCGCATTGCCCCTCGATGGTGATGATGCCGGGGCCGCGCCGCGACGAAATCCTCGCGCGGGCCTCGCAAGACGATTTCCTGATCATCGAGGACGACTACGAGGGCGAGGTCGCCTTCGCCCGCGAACCGGCGCTGAAATCGCGCGACAGGGACGGGCGGGTGATCTATCTCGGTACGCTGTCCAAGACGCTCGCGCCGGGGGTGCGCTTGGGCTTTCTGGTGGCCCCCGAGCCGCTGGTGAAAGAGGCGCGCTGGCTGCGGCGGCTGGTGCATCGCTCGGTGCCGCTCAACAACCAGCGCACGGCCGCGATCTTTCTGGCCGAGGGACATTACCTGTCGCTGCTGCGCAAGCTGCGCGCGGCCCATGCCGACCGCTGGTATCGCGTGATGGAACATCTGCCCGATCTGCTGCCCGGCTTCCGTGCGCCCGATCCGTGTCATGGCGGCTCTTCGGTCTGGCTGGAGCTGCCCGAGGGCGTCGACGGGCGTGCGTTGATCGCAGCGGCGGGGGCGGAGGGCATCTTGCTCGAAAACGGCGATCCTTTCGTGGCCCCTGAACAGGCGGGGCGCTTCATCCGGCTCGGCCTGTCGCTGATCCAGACCGAAGCCATCGTGCCGGGGATGCGCCTCTTGGGCGAGATCGCGGCGCGGCTGGCGCAAGAGGGCACCTCTGGCCCCAACGAAAATGCCGCTCTGGACCAATCGGGCGCGCAGGCGGCGAGTTAGGGCGAGGGAAAGACCCTGACGGAGCCGATGATGTTCGACGCCACGACCCTCTATGTGATCCTCGCCGTGGCCTATGCGGCGGTGCTGCGCGGCATGGCGGGGTTCGGCTTTGCGATCGCCGCCGTGCCGATCCTGTCGCTGTTCATCCCGCCTCTGGAGGCGGTCGCGATGGCGGTGCTGTTGCAGGTGGTCGTGGGTCTGCACGATCTGGTGAAGTTGCGCGGGGCTGTGCATCGGCCTTCGCTGCTGCGGCTCTGCGCGGGGTCGCTGATCGGCACGCCGCTGGGGATCTGGGCGCTCAGCGCGCTCAGCCCCGATGCCGCGCGGATGGCGATTGCGGTGCTGGTGCTAGGAGGGCTCGCGATGCTGCTGCGCTACAAGCCCGCGGCGGCGCAGCCGCATTCGGGGCTCGCGCTGCTGGCGGGCGTGGCCTCGGGGGCGTTTTCGGGTCTGGCCGCCATGCCCGGGCCGCCCGCTGTGGTCTATTACCTCGGCGCGGGCACGCCGCCTGCGCAGACGCGCGCCTCATTGCTGCTGTTCTTCTTCGTGGCTGCGGTGATCGCGGTGCCGGGGCTGTGGCTCGCGGGCGCGATTGACGGGGAGGTGCTCTGGCTGACCGCGATTTCCGTGCCGCCGATGGCGCTGGGCACCTGGGCGGGCACGGCGGCTTTCGCGCGGCTCGATCATGCGCAATACCGCAAGATCGCGATTGCGGTGATGGCGATCTCGGCGGTGCTGGCAGGGTGGCGGGGCCTCTCGGTCTATCTGTGATCGGCCCCGCGTAACTTCAGTCGCGGTGGATCTGGAACGGCGCCCAGCTCTGGCTCACCGGCATGATCTCGATCGAGTTGATGTTCACATGCGCGGGCAGGGCGGCGACCCAGTAGATGCTCTCGGCGATATCCTCGGGCTGCAGCGGATCGGCCCCGGCATAGAGCTTGTCATAGGCCGCCTTGTCGCCACCGGTGCGCACGAGGGTGAATTCGCTCTCCGACAGGCCCGGCTCGATCGAGGTCACGCGCACGCCGGTGCCCGACAGGTCCGAGCGCAGCCCGAGCGAGAACTGCTGCACGAAGGCTTTCGTGCCGCCATAGACATTGCCGCCCGGATAGGGCCAGTTCGCCGCGATCGAGGCGAGGTTCACGATCAGCCCCCGGCGCGCGATCAGCCGATCCAGCGTGAGCCGCGTCATCACCGCGAGCCCGGTGATATTGGTGTCGATCATCGCGCGCCAGTCATCCAGATCGCAGTCCTGCGCAGGCGCGGTGCCGCGCGCGAGGCCCGCATTGTTGATCAGCGCATCGATCTGCGCGAAGCCTTCGGGCAGGCTGTCGAGCGCGGCACGCGTCGCCGCCTCGTCGCGAATGTCGAAACACAGGGGATGCGCGACCTCCGGTCCGCCGAGTGCCTCGACCAGCGCGTCGAGCCGTTCCTGACGGCGCCCGGTCACGATGACCTTCCAGCCCTCATGGGCGAAACGGCGGGCGATGGCGTCGCCGAACCCTGCGGTGGCTCCGGTGATGAGGGCGGTTTTGGTCATGAAGGGGCCTTCCTGTCTTGCTGCCTGTCGGGCCGCGCGTCTCGGCGCGGCGGTCGCGGCCAGTCTGTCTTCGTGGTCTGCCGGTGCGACAGGGCCAGTCGGGGATTTCCCATGGGGCCAGTCCTGCGCGCCTGCTCGGCGGTTGCCGCGGCACGATAAGGGCAGGGGGCCGGAACTGCAATTTCACGGACGCGTGACCCCGTCCCGTCTCCTTCGCGCCCCGGCAATCAGCTCTCGGGATGAAGCACCTTGGCGAAGTCTGTGCGCACGACCTCGCGGATCACCTCGGCGAAGACCGGCGGAATGCGCGCGCTGCGCCGGGTCACCAGCCCGATGGAGCGCATCACCCGCCCGCGCCGAAACGGCACGAGGGCGATATCCCGCCCGGCCTGCTCGACCTCCGAATGGGCATAGAGCGCGGGCAGGAGCGTGATGCCCATATTCATCGCAACCATCTGGCGGAGCGCATCGAGGCTGCTGCCCTCGTAATCCTGCCGCAGGGTGGTTTTCATCTCGCGCGCCAGCTCGACAAGCTGGGCATGCAGCGAAAACCCGTTCGACAGAACGAGCAGCGTCTCGCCCGCGAGATCGGTATCCTCGACGTTTGTCTTCTCCGCAAGGCGATGATCCCCGGCGACGGCAAGCTGGAGCGGTTCGCGGAACAGGCGGGTGACGGTGAAATCCGACGAGAGCACCGGCAGCTGCGTCAGGACCAGATCGAGCTGGCCCGCGCGCAGATCGTCGAGCAGGGCGCTCGGCTGCCCGTCTCGGATGAACAGGCGCAGCTCGGGGTGGTCGGCGTGAAGCCGTCGCACCACGCTCGGCAGGAGATAAGGCCCGAATGTCGCGGATGCCCCGAGCCGATAGGTCCCGGCAAGCCCCGCCCGCGTGTGCTCGGCGAGCCCCGCAAGGGCTGCGACCTCGTCGAGAATACCATCGATACGCGCGCGCACCTCGCGCCCGGCAGCGGTCAGCACCGCGCCGCTGCGTCCGCGTTCGACGAGGGCCGCGCCGAGCGTATCTTCGAGATTGACGATCTGCTGGCTCAGCGAGGGCTGGCTGACGCCGACACGTTCGGCCGCTTTGCGAAAGTTTCCGGAATCCGCGAGGGCGCGGAAATATTCGAGTTGGCGCAGGGTCGGCAGGCGCGGTTTATCCATAGGAATTTCCGATCATAACTTCAGGATAGTTAGGATTGAGCTTACCCGGCCGCAACCCCAACTCTGAACTGTCGAGGGGGCCTACAGGGAGCGCGAACGACAGAGGCGGCGGAATGTGTCCCCCCGCCGTCTCCCCGCGAGGGTCCCCCCTCGGCACGAGTGTAACCCAATCTTTACAGGAGTTTAGAGATGAGCCTTTCGGATCGGACCCATGCAGCCATCACGGCCCGTATCGCGGCCCTGCGGGCGCGGCATCGCGACCTCGATGCGCGTGTGGCGCAGGAGCAGAAGCGGGCCTGGCGCGACATGAGCGTTCTGCAACGGCTCAAGCGGCGCCGCCTGCGTCTGAAGGACGAGCTGGGCCGCTACGAGGGGCTGCTGCGGACGCGCGCGCGCCGGCGTCTGCCCGGCTGATCCCGAATTCCCCCTGTCCCCGGCGCCCGCTCGCGTCGGGGCCTTTCGTGAAAGGAGCCCTCATGGCGTCCCGCCCCCGAACCGACCCGTTCTTTCCCTACCGTTTTCTCAAAAGCGCGGAGATTTCCGAGCTGGAAGAGGCGCTTTGCCAGCGGCACACCCGGCGCGCCCCGATCCCGCGCGCGACCGCCTCCGAGGCGTGGTTCGATCTCTTCGATGAGCCGTGCGACCGAGGCGCAGCCGTCAGAGGGAGTGCCCCGCGCTGATCGCTTTATGCTATCATCCGCCTCAGGCGGTGGCGCGTGCCGCGTCGTCGCTTGAGCGTGGAAAGGTAGGGAAACTGCATGGCTCTTTGGGTTCTGGCCATCGTCGCCATCGGTCTTTTCGGCCTTTTCGCAAGGCGACGTCTCGACCTGCGGGCAGACCGGGCCGAGATGGCCCGCCTGAGTGGGTTCCAACCCACCGATCCGCCGCGCTTCTCCGCCGATATGGTCGCCGATATTCCCGAGCCCGCGCGCCGGTTTTTCATCTTCGCCATCGCGGAGGGGACGCCGCTCTACACCGTCGCCCGGCTGGAGATGCAGGGGCAGTTCGGCATGGGCGTCAAATCCGCCCCCGGCTACATGCCGATGCGCGCCACGCAGGTGCTCGCCGCGCCGCAAGGCTTCGTCTGGGCGATGTCGGGCGGCTCCGGCGGGATGCGTCTCAGCGGCTCCGACAGCGCGAAATGGACCCGGTTCTGGATCGCGGGCCTCGCCCCCGTGGCCCGGTTCGGCGGCAGCGCGGATCACAAACGCTCCGCCTTCGGGCGCTACGTGGCTGAGGCGGTGTTCTGGACGCCCGCCGCAGTGTTGCCGGGCCCGAATGTGAGGTGGGAGCCGGTCTCCACGAACATCGCCCGGATGACGATGCGCCATGACCGGCTGGAGCAGTCGGTCGACCTCACCGTCGCCGCGGATGGCCGCCCCGAGCAGGTCAGCTTCCAGCGCTGGAGCAATGCGAACCCGCAAAAGCGCCACCGGCTTCAGCCCTTCGGCGGCTATCTCTCGGAGTTTCTCGAGGTCGAGGGCTTTCGGCTGCCGACCCATGTGGAGGCGGGTAACGACTTCGAGAGTGAGGCCTATTTCCCGTTCTACATCGCCGATGTCACCGACATCCGCTTTCCCAGGTAACAGCGCCTACCCGTGTCTCATGGCCGCACTTCGCCGGGGATCACTTCGGTCACGGCGCCTTCACGCGTGAACATCATGTCGCGCTTCCACCAGACGACGATCGCGGCGACGCCCACTAGAATCCACGTGTCCCAAGGCTGCGCATCCGGCCAGAACGGGTTGATGAGCTGCCAGTGGAACAGCATCGGCAACAGCAGGCTGCCCCGCGCCGCGTTGAAGATCGGCGTGACCAGAACCGCGAGGGTGATATTGCCGATGAAGAAGGGCAGGAAGCTCCATTGCGCGAAGACCACCCCGGCGAGGTAGAAGGCGGGCAGGTGCCAGACACCCCAGATCGCGCCGATCAGCACGCCCGCCCAGAACGGCGCGACATGGCGCTGCAAAAGCGGTTGCGCGACGCCGCGCCAGCCGAATTCCTCGATCGGGCCGAGAAGCAGCATCATGAACATCACGCTGACCATCGCGCCCACGCCCTCGGGCGGCATCGGCGCAAGCAGGGGGCCGCCCTTGATCAGCGAGCCCGCCATGAAGACGAGCGGGATCACGAGCAGGATGAAGCCCCACCACGGCGCGGGGCAGCGCCAGATCAGAAGCCGCGACAGGAACCTGCGCAAGCCGCCAATCCCGGCGGAGGCCACGACCAGCGTGAAGGCCGCGATGGCCGGGGCCCAGGTGGCCAGAAAGAAGAGCGGGTGGGAGCCGCTGATCTGGCCGAACCGCGCGGCCATGGCGTCAGGCCAGAAGATGTAGCTGCCGATCACGCCCCAGGTGATCGCGAAGGTCAGCGCGAGAAAGGCGAGCAGGGCGCGCGCCGTTGATGTCGGGGTCGGGTGTTCGCGTGCAGCAGACATTGGGATGACCTTGGAGCGTGACGTCAGGAAACGCGTCACCGTCACTCTTTTTCGCGCGGATTTCCTTGTTCTGGGTCAAGCGGATCGAGCCTCGAACGCTCGCCACCGGCTAAGGGGCCATGAACCGCCGCCGCGCCTCCACCGCGATGTTGTAGCGCTGCTCCAGATCGGCGATCAGCGCCATCGCGACGCGCTTGGCATCGTCTCCCTCCGCCTCCCGGTAGCTCTCTATGGCGGCCTCCAGCAGCTTCTTGAGCTTGAACTCCTCGGGCAGCGCGCCGGCTTCGGCCATGATGCGCGACGCCACGGCCGTCGCCATATCGGTGAACGCCTCGCCCGAGCGATCCGGAAGCGGCTTGCCCTCGCCGGAAAGCCCGCTCAACTGTCCCTCCGCGAGAGCCTTCTGAATTTGCCGCTCGACGAGGCGGTTCAAGGATTGGGTCATGCCGTGGTCCTGCCTGATCCGGCGCCGCGCGCGATGCGGCGCCCACGCGAGCATAGCGCGCTTGTGGCGGTGCGAATACTCGGACTTCTGTGCGAAACGGATGATAGGGCGGCGCGCGGGTTCAGGCTGGTCGCGCGAATTGCGGCAGAACCCAAAGCCCGTCCGAGGCCGCCGCGCCCACCTGCAACTCGCATCCATAGGTGCGACTGAGGACCGGCCCGCGCATCACTGCCTCGGGCGGCCCATGCGCCTCGATCCGGCCCTCGCGTATCAGCACCATCTCGTCCGCCAACTGCGCCGAGAGGTTGAGGTCATGCATCACCGCGACCACGCCGCCGCCCGCATCGGCGAAGCGGCGCAGGATCGCCATCACCTCGAGCTGATGCGCGATATCGAGGCTCGCCACCGGCTCGTCGACCAGAAGCCAGCGGGGGCCCGCGTGGCTGACCGGTTGCCAGACCTGCGCCCGGACCCGCGCCAGATGGGCGCGCGCCTGCTGGCCGCCCGAGAGCGACTGGATCGGGCGATGGGCCAGATCGCTCAGCCCGACCTCGGCCAAAGCGGCGGCCACGATTTCGGGGTGATCGGCCTCGATCCCGGCATGCAGCCCCATCCCCACGACCTCGGCCACGGTGAAAGGAAAGGCGACGCTATTGGATTGCTCCAGCACCGCGCGCAGCGCGGCCAGCCGCCAGGCGGGCGTCTTCGCGATCTCATGGCCTTGCAGCGTGATCCGCCCGCGATAGGGCAGCGCCCCCGAGGCCGCTTGCACCAGCGTGGATTTGCCCGAGCCGTTCGGGCCGAGGATCACGGTCACCGCCCCCGGTTTGGCGGTCAGCGAGAGGCCCTGCAACACGTCGCTACGCCCCCGCGCGACATGCAGATCGGAAATCTCCAGCATGTTCAGACCCCTCCCAATCCCTGACGGCGGATCAGGATCCACAGGAAGACCGGCGCGCCCAGAATGGCGGTGACGATCCCGATGGGCAGTTCCGCAGGTGCGACCACCAGCCGCGCGATCAGATCGGCCAGCACCAGAAGCGCCGCGCCGAGGAGAGCCGCATCCACCAGCAGCGTCTTGTGATCCGGCCCGCCCGCGATGCGCAGCAGATGCGGCACCACGATGCCCACGAAACCGATCCCGCCCGCCATCGCGACCGCCGCCCCCGCCAGCGCCGCGACGCCGATCACCGCGCGATGTTTGAGCCGCTCGATATCGTGGCCCATATGCGCCGCCGTCGCCTCGCCCAGTGCCAGCGCGTTTAGCCCGCGTGCGAGGCGCGGCACGAGGATCAGCGCAGGCCCGATCAGCAGCCCGCCCACGAGCAGCTTCATATCGCTCGCGCCAGCCAGCGAGCCCATGCCCCAAAAGGTCAGATCGCGCAGCTGCGTGTCATCGGCGAGATAGGTCAGGATGCCGGTCAGTGCGCCCGCCAGCGCGGCCAGCGCGATCCCGGCCAGAAGCAGCGTCGCGATGGAGACCTGACCGCCCCGGCTGGCAACCCGATAGAGCAGCAGCGTGGCCGTCCACGCCCCGCCGAAGGCCGCAACCGGCACCAGCCATGTGCCGAAGAAGGCGGCAATGGCGGCGGGGAGAAAGCCGCTCAGCACGATCATCGCGACGGCGCCGAGGCCCGCGCCCGCGCCGACGCCGATGATGCCGGGATCGGCGAGAGGGTTGCGAAACAGCCCCTGCATCACCGCGCCCGCCACTGCGAGCGCCGCCCCGACCATCAGCCCCATCACCAGCCGCGGCAGCCTAATGTCGAGCAGCACCACCCGGTCGCGGGTCGAGATTTCCGCGCCCGTCAGCCACTGGCCCAGAACCTGCGGCAGCGAGACCCCCGCCGCCCCGGTCCCGAGCGACAGGGTCGCCGCGATCACCAGCAAGGCGATCAGCCCGAGCCGCAGCGGCGCGCAGGGGCTGCGAATGGCGTCGGGCAGGGCGAGGGAGGTCATCGCCATCGCCTCAGCCCTCCGCCTCGGGATAAAGCGCGGCATGCAGAGCTTGCGCGGCCTGCGGCGTGCGCGGTCCGAAGCCCAGAAGCAGCATCCCGTCCATCGCGACCAGCGCGCCCTTTCTGGCCGCGCGGGTCTGCCCCAGCGCAGGATGGGTAAGGATATCTCGCTCGGTCACCGCCATCTCGCCCTCGCGATCCATCGTCAGAATCACATCCGGATCGGCGGCGAGGATCGCTTCGTCGGTGACGGGCTTGTATCCGGCGAAGCCTGTCGCGGCATTCACCCCGCCCGCAAGCTCGATGATCGCCTCCGCCGAGGAGCCTTCGCCGCCTGCCATGACGCGGCCGTTCTGCAGGGACAGCACGAAGAGCACCCGCTTGGGCGTGGCGACAGCGCCCGCCGATTTGCGCACCGTGTCCATCTCGGCGTCGAACCTTGCGGTCAGTCGCTCCGTCGCCTCTTCGCGATCAAGCGCGGCGCCCACGACCGCGATCTTCTCGCGCACGCCCTGCACGCTGGGATCGCCCGGCAGCGCGACGAAATCGACGCCCGCCGCCTTCAGCGTCTCGACTGCCTCGGGCGGCCCTGCCGTGGCTTCGGCGAGGATCAGGTCGGGGTCGAGCGCCAGCACGCCTTCCGCCGAGAGCGCGCGGACATAGCCCACATCGGGCAGCTCGGTGATGGTCGCGGGATATTGCGAGGTGGTGTCGCGCGCGACGAGCCGGTCTTGCGCGCCAAGCGCCGCGACGATCTCGGTCACGGCCCCGCCGAGCGAGATCACGCGGGCGGGCTCTGCCAGTGCGGGTCCGGCGGTGAGAAGGGCTGCGATCAGGGCAAGGCGCTTCATGCCTGCCCCTCCCGGCGCGGCAATGCGCGGATCGTCGCGTTGAACGCCTCGACGCCGCCATCCTTGCGCGAGGCGAAGATCTGCGTGATCAGCGCGCCGTGCTTGTCGAAGGCCTCGAGACTGAGCGCGGGGCCGTTCTTCGTCGGCTTGTCGACCAGCCAGACCTCGGCGATGTGATCGCCGCGCAGATGCAGGTTGAAGCGCGGGTCGAGCACGTTGATCCACGGGCCCATCGGCTTCACCGTCTCGATCGTGCCGCCATGGATCTCGATGCAGCCCGCATTGCCGACGAAGATCATCAGCGGCGTCTGATCAGTAGCGCAGCGATTGAGCAGCGCCTCGACCGCATCGGGGGACATCTCGGTCGCATAGGGCGCGCCCGCGATGCGGTAGGCCCCGAGCCGGTTCATCTTCAGCTTCGAGACCAGCCGCAGGAACTGATGCGTGTCGGTCAGCTTGTCCCATTCCGCGCGCAGGGTCTCCGCCTTCTCAGGCAGCGATTTCGCGGCCTCGACCTGAGCGCGGGGCGCAAGGTCGAGCTGGTCCGACTGTTCGGGCAGGCGCAGCTCTGCGACGAGCGCGTGGAAGGCCGCCACGTCGCTCTCGGGTTTCAGATGCACCTTGTGGATCGCATCGCCCGCCCGGTCGAACACCTGGATCGAGCGTTTCTCGCCATCCTCCAGCGCGAAGGCATGGGCCCAGTGCTGCGCGAAAAGACGCAGGTCGATCTCCTTGCCGAGCACCATCTGCGCATGCGCGCCCGAGTGATAGTCTTCGTAAGTGCCGCGCCGCTCGATCACGCAGCTCTCGTTGCGGGTCAGCGCCATCACGTCGCCAAGCGCGGTCAGGCGCGGCATGATCGCATCGGGATGGGCTTCGATTGCGGTGGCGGTCGTGCCGATCTGGGCGGCGACCAGTTCGGCCTCCGCGATGCCATGCTGCGAGGCGAAATCGCGCGCGCGCATCTCGGGGCGCTCGGCGCGGAGCGCGCGGATACCTTCGGGGGAAAGCTGTTGGGGCAGGGTGCCGTCTGCGGGCATGGGGAGTCCTCTCGTCGTTTTCGCAAGGGGCGCGAATCTGGCGAGAGGGCGAAGCCTCGGGCTGGGCGCGGATGGGATCAAATATATCTCAGGAATATACTTGACTACTTTTGTCGGATTCTCTAGCTGGTCAAATCATCGAAATCAAGACAGTTTCTGCGCTGCCAGCGTCACGCCAGCCCCATGCAGACCACGAAGGGGACAATCATGGCTACGACGCCTCGCGCCGCGCGGATGCGGCTTTTCACGACAGTTACCAGCCTCGCGCTGATCGCCGCCGCAGGTCCGGTACTCGCACAGCAGAGCGGGACCGATGACGGCTACACGATGCTGGGCCGCCTGATCTATGGCTGGGGTACGCCGAAAGTGGCGATCGACACGCCACAGGCGGTGACGGTGATCGACCAGCAGGACCTCGACGAGGAACAGCCGCGCACGATGGGCGATCTGTTTGCCGATGTGCCGGGCGTGCAGGCGGCGGGCGCTTCGGCGCGGATGCTGGGGCAGGCCTTCAACATCCGCGGCATCGGCAATGCCGAGCAGACCGGCAGCCAGAACCGCATCATCATCACCGTCGACGGCGCGGTGAAATTTTTCGAGCAATATCGCACCGGCTCCTTCTTCGGCGATCCCGAGCTTTACAAGCGTGTCGAAGTGCTGCGCGGTCCGGCCTCGTCCACGATGTATGGCTCGGGCGCGATCGGCGGCGTGGTGAATTTCACCACCAAGGACGCCACCGATTTCATCCCCGCGGGGCAGACCGGCGCGGTGCGGCTCAAGGGCGCTTATGACAGCAATGGCGACGGCAAGATCGGCACGCTCACCTATGCCCAGAAGCTGGGCGAAGATGCGGATATGCTGTTCAGCTATTCGCAGGGCTCGTCCGACGACATGGAAGACGGTGCGGGCGAGACGATCCCGGCCACCGCAGGCGATCGCTGGTCGGCGCTGCTGAAGTCGAACTACTATTTCGGCGAGAACCGCGATCAGCGCCTGACGTTTTCCGCCTCGCGCACCGATAGCGACCTGAAGGATGCGGCTGTCGCGCAGACCGGCGGGTCGCTGGCCTCGGCTTTCGGCACCTCGGATCTGCATGCGATCGACGACACGCTCAGCCTGACCTACGCGAATGAGGGCGTGGGCAACCCGTGGCTCGATCTCGAAGCGCAGCTGAGCTACTCGAAAACCTCGACGGAGCGGGACAATTTCTCGCTCGGGATGATGTGTTCGGCGGGCCGTTTCTCGGTGCTCTGCCCGAATACGGCGAGCTATGAGACCACCGCGCTCAAGCTCGAGAACACTGTCGAGATGTCGCGCGGCGCGTGGGAGAATTACCTCACCTTCGGCACGCAGCTCTCGCATCAGAACCGCTACGCGAATTCCTCGGTGGGCGAGCCCGCCTTCCACCCCGGCGGCACCGAGGACAAGCTGGGCCTCTACGTGCAGGGCGAATTCGTCTGGAACGACAAGCTGACGATCACGCCGGGCCTGCGCGTGGACCGGGCATGGCTCTCGCCCGATGCGGCGGCGGCAGCGCAAGGCGGCACCGATCAGGACGGCACGGCGATCTCGCCCAAGATCGCGGCGCTCTATCAGTTCAACGACACTTGGGGCGTCTTCGGCTCGCTCGCGCGCACCGAGCGGATGCCGACGCTGGACGAGCTCTATCAGACCGACGGGATCGGGGCGGCGGGCCGCACCGCGAGCCTCAATCTCGACAAGGAGAAAGCCACCACCGTCGAGCTGGGCGTGACCTATCAGACCTCGGGCCTCATCTCGGAAGGCGACAGCCTTTCCGCCAAAGCCACGCTGTTCCACAACGACCTGACCGATCTGATCGCGGCCAACCCCTCCGGCTCGGTCGGCGTGCCCTATTTCCGCAATGTCGATTCCGCGAAAATCTGGGGCGGCGAGATCGAGGCGTCCTACGAGGCCGATCGCTGGTTCGGGCAGCTCGCCTATTCCAAAGTGAAGTCGAAAGACGAGGCGACGGGCCAGACCCTCACCGACACGCCCGCCGAGAATATCGCGCTGACGCTGGGGGCGAAATTCCCCGGTCAGGGCGTGCGCGCGGGCTGGCGCGTGCAGGGCTTCAGCGGGATCGAGACGGCGTCCACCTCGACCTCCGCGCCGGGCTACGCCACGCATGATCTGTTCGTCAGCTGGCAGCCCGAACGGCTCGCCGGGATCGAGGTGAACCTGACGGTCGAGAACGTCTTCGACCGCGCGTATCGCAACAACCTCTCGCTCGACAACGCGCCGGGCCGGAACGTGAAACTCTCTGTCGCCAAGGCCTTCACATGGTGAGGGCGGCGCTTCTGACACTGCTTTGCGCGTGCCTCCCTCATGGCATCTCCGCGCAGGGCGCGCCCCGGCTCAGCTTGACGCTGGCCGGGGCAACCGAGGCCGAAAACGCCTGCCGGTTGAGTCTTCTGGCCGAGAACGGGCTGGGGAGCGATCTCGACGCGCTGGTGGTGGAGGCCGTGATCTTCACCCGCGCGGGCGCGGTCGAGCGGCTGTTGCTCCTCGATTTCCGCGACCTGCCCGCGGGCAAACCCCGCGTGCGGCAATTCGATCTGGCCGGGCTGCGCTGCGAGGCGCTTGGCCAGATCCTGATCAATGGCGTCGAGACCTGCGAGGGCGCGGACGAGGCGGCCTGCGCGGACGCTCTGGAAACCGGCTCGCGCGTCGACGGAACGGAGGTGACGGGATGATCTCTATTGCGGCAATCCAACAGGGTTTGAACGATTTCGTGGCGCTCGGCGGCTGGGTCGTGGCGCTCCTGCTGTGTGTTTCGGTGATCGCCGGGGCGGCGGTGCTGTGGAAGCTCTGGCATCTGGCGAGCCTGCGGATCGGGGCTCACGCGCGGTTGGAGGCCGCGCTCGATCTGTGGCAGGCGGGCCAGCGCGGGGCGGCGCGCCAGAGCCTCGCGCAAGCTCGTGGCCCGCTGGTGGAACTGACCCGCCGCGCGATGGCGGCGCCCGAGCCGCAGGCGCTGCGGACCCGCTTGCAGACCGAGACCGAAATCCAAGCCGCCCGCAGCGAGGCGGGGATGCGACTGCTGGATGCCATCGCGCAGACCGCGCCGCTTCTGGGCCTGTTCGGTACGGTTCTGGGCATGATCGAAGCCTTCCAGACCCTGCAGAGCGCAGGCGCTTCGGTCGATCCGGCGCAGCTTGCGGGCGGCATCTGGGTCGCGCTTCTGACCACCGCGCTCGGCCTCGGGATCGCGATGCCGGTCTCGCTGTTTCTCTCCTTCGTCGAGAGCCGCATCGCCCGTGAAAGCCAAACTGCGGCGCTGATGATCGAGGCGCTCTGCGGCCCCGCGCTGCCCGAGAGCGCACCTGCCCGGGCCGAACTCAATCGCACCGTGCAAACCGCCGGGGAATGACATGCGCAAGCCGCTTCGCCGCCGCAGCCTGTCGATGACCTCGCTGATCGACGTGATCTTCCTGCTGCTGATGTTCTTCATGCTGGCCTCGAGCTTTTCGCGCATGACCGAACTGCCGATCGCGGCGCGCGGGGCGGGGGGCGCGGCTGCGACCGAGAGCAAGCTGGCTTTCCTCAAGCTCGGACCCGAGCGGCTCAGCCTGAACGGCGAACCGCTGGACTTGGAAGCGCTGGAAGAGACCTTGAGGGATGACTTCGCACAGACCCCGCCGCGCCTGCTGGTCAGCCTCGAGCCTGACACGTCGAGCCAGCGGCTGGCCGATCTGCTGGTGCGGCTGCGCGCGGTGCCGGGGCTGCAGGCGGAGGTGCTGGGATGAGCACGCGTTTCACCCGCCGGCGGAGCGAGCCGATCCTGACCCTGATCAACGTGGTCTTCCTGCTGCTGGCCTTCTTCCTCGTGGCCGGCACGCTCGCCGCGCGCCCGCCCGCCGATCTGCAGCTTGTCACTTTGCCGGAAGGCGCTCGCGCGCCCGAGCCGGGCCGGGTGGCGCTGAATGCGCAGGGCGAGATTCTCTGGCCCGAGGGCGTCGCGGATGCGGCCGCCTTCATCGCGCAGCTTCCGCCCGAGGCAGGCGGCGTGGCCCGCATCCTGCCCGATCGCGCAGCCCCCGCACCCGCGCTCGTGGCGCTGGCCCGCGATCTCAGCGCGGCGGGGGCGCAGGGTATCCGCCTCGTGGCCGAACGGGGAGAGACGCCATGAACCGGGGCGCGCTCATCGCCTGCGCGGCGCTTGCGGTCTCGGCCGGGCTGCACGCGCTGGGGCTGGCGCAGACGCCCGTCGCCGCGCCGGAGCTGCCGCCCGCAGGCGGGCAGGCCGCGCAGGAGGCGCCGCTTCTGGGCAATGATTTCGCCGATCTCGCGGCCGGGCGGACCACGCCGGTTGTGCCGGAGCGCGCCGAACCGATTGCCCGAGAGGCCACGCGCCCGGTGCAGCCGGAGACGCCCGCAATGCCCAATGCGGCACCCCCGTCCGCGCCCACAGCGCCGGACCGCCTCGCCGCCGTCGCCCCCACGCGCGAGACCCTGCGCGCCCAGAGCACGCTCGCCCCGCAGCAAAGTCAGCGCCCCGAGGCGCGCCCCGAACGCCCCGCGCCGCAGCGGGCCACCAAGCCGCGCAGGCAGGCGCAAAGCGAAGCGAAACCAGCCCCCCCAAGCAACGCGGGAAATGCCGCCCGCGACGCCCGGCGCGGCACCTCGCATGGCGCGGCCAAGGCGCGCAACACCGCCGATAAAGGCCAGCCCGCCAAGGCCCCCAGCGCGGCCCGGTCCGGCCAATCGCCCCGGCAATACGCGGCCTCGGTGATCCGCAAAATCCAGTCCACGCCGAAGCGACGCGGGCAGGGCCGGGGGCGCGCCGTGGTCGGCTTCGTGATCTCCGCGAACGGGCGGCTGAGCACGGTGCGCATCCTGCGCGGCTCCGGCTCCTCGGGGCTCGATGCGGCAGCGCTCGACCACGTCCGCCGCGCCGCGCCGTTCCCGCCCCCGCCGAAGCCGGGAATGAAGTTCTCCTTCGAATTCATCGCCCGCGGCTAGGCTGTCATCCTCAAACGGCCCGGAGGGCTGATCGCACAGGGCAGACAAAACCGGTTTCATCTGGTAAAACAGGGCTTTGCACGGCGTTCTTGCCAGCGCTTGAATTCCGTATCGCATGGTCGCATTCTCGACGGCGAAGGGTGGAGAACCATGTCGGAGACACTGTCGGCACTGGGCGGAATCGGGTTGTTCCTGCTCGGCATGAAGATAATGACCGAGGCGCTGCGCGAAGCGGCAGGCGCGAACCTGCGCCGCCTGCTGGCACGGTTCACCACCACGCCGCTCAAGGGTGTGGCGAGCGGCTTGGTCACGACGGCAGTGATCCAGTCTTCCTCAGCGACCACGGTGATGACGGTCGGCTTCGTCGGCGCGGGGCTGCTGAGCTTCACGCAGGCGCTCGGCGTGATCTACGGCGCCAATATCGGCACCACCGTCACCGGCTGGATCGTGTCGCTGGTGGGCTTCAAGTTGAAGCTCGGCGCGGTGGCCATGGGGCTGTTGTTCTTCGCGAGCCTGACGCTGTTTCTCTCGCATGGTCGTGCGGCGCGCATCGGGCGCGTGCTTGCGGGCTTCTGCCTGCTCTTCATCGGGCTCGACATGATGCAGCAGGGCATGTCGGGGGCGGCGGACTGGATCACGGTGGAGCGCATCCCCGGTACCGGAGTGGGCGGCTTGCTCGCGATGGCGGCGCTGGGGCTCGCGGTCACGGTGGTGATGCAATCCTCCTCGGCGGCGATCGCGGTGGTTCTGGTGCTGGTCAGCAACGACGCGCTGCCGCTGATCCAGGCTGCGGCGGCGGTGATCGGGATGAACCTCGGCACCACCTTCACTGCGCTGATCGCCGCTTTCGGGGGATCGCGGGCGATGCAGCAGACGGCGATTGCGAACCTGCTGTTCAACTGCGGGACGATGGTGATCGCCTTTCCCCTGCTACAGCTGATCGCGGGCCCGCTGGAGGCGCTTGCCGCACGCACCGGGGTGGATACCGCGCTGGTGCTGTTTCACACCGGGTTCAACCTGCTGGGGACGCTCGCCTTTCTGCCCGTCACGCGCCAATTCGCGACGCTCGTCGCCAAACTGCGCCCCGATCTGGGCGGGCGCGCACCGCCGGAACTCGACCGCCACCTGCTGAGCGACGAGGGCGCGGCGATGCAATCCGCCCATGCGATGGTGATCTGGGCCGCGCGCGAGGTCTTCTCGGCCTATTCGCTGGCCATCGGCCCCGCGCGCGATCTGCGGCGGATGTCGGCATTGGGCCCGCGGGTCGGGATCGCGCTCGATGAGCTGAAGGATTACATGGCGCAGATTTCGGTCCCGCGCGACAAGCCCACCGAGGCCGCCGCCTTCGCAGCCCTGATGCATCAGGCCGACCATCTGATGCGGCTGGTGGAGCAGGCCGAACCTCGCGGCTATATCGCGATCCTTCTGCGCGGAAAGATCACGCCGCGGCCCGCGCAATGGTTCGCCGCCTGCCTGTCGCCTGACCGTCCGCTCGATCTGCCGCAGATCGGGGCGCGCATGGCGCTGATGGCCGCGCCGGTCGCCCATCGCTTCGCGCGGCACCGGCGCGGGCTTCTGCTTGGCGAGCATGTCGGGCTTTATACGATGCAGGAGACGTTTCAGGCGACCGATGCGATGCGCTGGTTCACGCGGATCATGCATAACGTGCAGCGCGTCGGGGAATATGAGCGCGAGGTTCAGAGCAATCTGGGCCATGAGGCCGTCTCCGCCCCCGAGGCCGCGCCGCCGCCTGCCGCCGAACTCGCCTGACGAGGTCCCGAAGCGGGGCGACTTGGTTCGCTCATGCGGCATGGGTCGCGCGCTATGGGCGACGATATTCCCGCTGCGAAACAGTCTCTTACGATTTCGGGGAGCTTGGAGCGGGTAGCGGGAATCGAACCCGCGCGTTCAGCTTGGGAAGCTGACAGGCTACCATTACATCATACCCGCATGGTGCGAGCGCAGAGGTATTCCAGCCGAAAGCCACGGTCAAGAGGGATCGCGCGCGTCCTCGGGCCCGCTCACAAAAAAGCGCCCGGCGAGGAGGACCTCACCGGACGCCAGGCGCCGCGCAAAATTTAGGGAGACGAGGCGCGGGGTCGATTTACATCTTCGGCTGAAGCACGGTGTTGATCACGTGGACCATGCCGTTCTTCTGCTTCACATCGGCGGTCTGAACCGTCGCGACATCGCCTTTCGGGTCCTTCAGCATCACCATGCCGTCCTTGACCATCGCGGTCAGATCACAGCCGCCGAGCGTCTTGATCGTCGCCATGCCGTTGCCGCGCTTGACGGTCGCCATGATGTTCTCGGCGGTGATCACGCCCTTGGCGACGTGACAGGTCAGGATATGCGTCAGCATCTCCTTGTTCTCCGGCTTCACCAGCGTGTCCACGGTGCCCGCGGGCAGCTTGTCGAAGGCCGCGTTGGTCGGCGCGAAGACGGTGAACGGGCCGGGGCCTGCCAGCGTGTCGACGAGGCCCGCCGCTTTCACCGCTGCGACCAGCGTGGTCAGGTTCGGAGCGGCCGAGGCGTTCGCCGCAATGGGCTTGCTCTCATACATTTTCGCGCCACCGACCATCGGGTTTGCCAGCGCGGGCAGGGCGAGGCCCAGCGTTGCGGCTGCGGTGAGCGATGCGGCGAATGCACGGAATTTCATAGACATAAGGATTTTCCTCCCTGTTGAGCGACGGTTGTCCCCGCCAAAGCACAAGGGTTACGGCGCGCTGGGGTCGCGCCGATCACTTATGTCTTATCACGAAACCGTGTGCGGCCTGATCCGGCCTGAAATCGGGCGTCTCGCAGCGCCCTGAAGCGAGGCCCGAAGGCCCGCCTCAGCCGCGCCGGCGGCGCCTGCGTCCGCCGTCCTCGCCCGATCCGCCGGTGTTGAAGCTGACCTCCGGAAGCGGCGCGATCTTGCGCAGCTCGGGGAAGGGGGCGGTGGCATGCGGGAGCGCGTTCGCGGCCACGAAATGCTCCTGGAAACGCGGCTCGATCGCGGTCTCGACCTTGGTGATCTGATGCACCTGCGCCTCGATCTCGCGCCGCGCCTTCACCGAGCACAGCGCCATATGCGCCCCGGTGCCGGCCGCGTTGCCCGCCGAGGTGACGTGATCGAGCGGGGCATCCGGGATCATCCCCAGCACCATCGCGTGCTTGGGCGAGATATGCGCGCCAAACGCACCGGCCAGCACCACGCGGTCGACCGTGTCCACGCCCATCTCGTCCATCAGCAGACGCGCGCCTGCGTAGAGCGCGGATTTCGCCAGCTGGATCGCACGGATGTCGCCTTGGGTGACGGTGATGCGCGGGCCTTCCTCGCCGCCGTCATAGATCACGTATTCATGGGTGCGCCCGTTTGGCTCGCAGCGCGGCGTGCCGACCTGCTCGGCCGAGCCGATCAGCCCCGAGGTGTCCACGATCCCGGCCATCCGCATCTCGGCCACGGCTTCGATAATGCCCGAGCCGCAGATGCCGGTGATCCGGGGCGTGCCGAATTCGGGATCGGTCGACCAGTGCTCGTTGCCGATGATCTTGAAGCGCGGCTCCTTGGTCTCGGGGTCGATCTCGATCCGCTCGATCGCCCCCGGCGCGGCACGCTGGCCGCTGGAGATTTGCGCGCCCTCGAAGGCCGGGCCGGTGGGTGAGGAACAGGCCAGAACCCGTTGTTTATTCCCGAGAAGTATCTCGGCATTGGTGCCGACATCGACGATCAGCGACAGGTCGTCGCGCTTCTGCGGAGCCTCCGACAACGCCACCGCCGCCGCATCCGCGCCGACATGACCCGCGATCAGCGGCAGGATATAGGCCCGCGCGCCGGGGCTGGCCTCGATGCCGATCTCGCGCGCCGCGAATTCAAGGCTCTCCGAGGTCGCCAGCGCAAAGGGCGCCTGACCCAGTTCGACCGGATCGATCCCCAGCAGCAGGTGGTGCATCACCGGGTTGCAGACCACGACCGCCTCGACGATCTCACCCGTCTCGACCTTCGCCTCGCCCGCCAGCTGCCGCGCCAGATCGCCCATCGCGTCCCGCACCGCATTGGTCATTTCCTGATCGCCGCCGGGGTTCATCATCACGTAGGAGACCCGGCTCATCAGGTCTTCGCCGAAGCGGATCTGCGGGTTCATCACGCCCGCGCTCGCCAGCACCCGCCCGTCATCGAGCGCGACCAGATGCCCTGCGATGGTGGTCGAGCCGAGGTCGATCGCCAGCCCGTAAAGCGGCACCTCGCGCACGCCGGGGAAGACGCCCGTCACGCGCGGCCCGTCGCCCGCATCGTGGATCGCGACCGTGACCTTCCAGTCGGCCTTGCGCAGCGCGGGCTGCAGCATCCGCAGAACATCAAGATCGGCGCGCACGCCCTTGATCTGCCATTGCTTTTCGAGCGCCTGCGAAAGCCGCTGCAGATCGCCTTCGGGGCGGTGCATATCCGGTTCCGCGACTTCGACATAGACGGGGCGCGTCGCCGGATCCATCTCCATCACGCGCTCGGAAGCCGCCTTGCGAACGACCTGTTTGTGCACCTGACTTTCGGGCGGCACGTCGATCACCACGTCGTCGAGGATCTCCGTCTGGCAGCCCAGACGCCGCCCCGGTTTCAGCCCGCGAATCCGGTCATAGCGTTCCTCGACCGCGTTGAGCGGGCTGACCGCGTCCGGCTCCACATGCAGACCGAGTTTCGGGAAATCCCCGAAGGAGGGCGTGCATTGGCATTTCGAGCACACGCCGCGCCCGCCGCAGACGGAATCAAGATCGACCCCCAGCTTGCGCGCCGCCGCGAGCACCCTTGTGCCACGCGCCACGCGCCCCCGCTTTCCAGAGGGGGTAAAGATCACCTGCACGTCGTCGGCCATATCGCGCTCCCGTTTTCCTTGCCCCCGTTCTAGGGCGCAAGCGGGGCAGAGCAAAGCCCGCAACCGACGCGCCTGCATGAGAAATCGTCATCATCATCATGCAGCCGATGCGCGCCGCCCATTGCTCTCCCCAGCGGCGCGTTCTATCTAATCGGGCCATGAAGATACTCTTTCTTGGCGATGTGATGGGCCGCGCGGGCCGCGCCGCGATCACCGAAACCCTGCCGAAACTTCGCGAGGAGTGGCGCCTCGATTTCGTCGTGGTCAACGGCGAGAACGCCTCGGGCGGCATGGGGCTGACCGGCGATCACGCGAAGCTTCTGCTGGATGCGGGCGCGGATGTGGTGACGCTGGGCGATCACGCCTTCGATCAGAAGGACATGCTGCGCTTCATCGAGAGCGAGCCGCGCATCATCCGTCCCGTGAACTACGCCAAGGAAGCGCCGGGCAAAGGCGCGCGGGTGTTTCAGGACCGGCGCGGGCGCAAGGTGCTGGTGGCGCAGGTGCTGGGCAATGTGTTCATGAAACGCGCCTTCGACGATCCCTTCTCGGCCATCGAGGCGGAACTGAAACGCTACCCGCTGGGCGGGGCGGTGCAGGCGGCGCTGGTGGATGTGCATTGCGAGGCGACGTCCGAGAAAATGGCGATGGGCCATTGGTGCGACGGGCGTGCGAGCGTCGTCGTGGGCACCCATACCCATGTGCCCACGGGCGATGCGCAGATTCTCGAGAAGGGCACCGCTTACCTCTCCGATGCGGGCATGTGCGGCGATTACGATTCCGTCATCGGCATGGCGAAGGCCGAACCGATGCGCCGTTTCGTGACCGGCATGTCGAAGGAACGCTTCTCGCCCGCCCGCGGTCCGGTGACGCTGTGCGGCTTTTACGTCGAGACCGATGACAAGACCGGGCGCGCCACCCGCTGCGAGGCTGTGCGCACCGGCGGCAGGCTCTCGCAATCGGGGCCGCTCTGAGCGCGGCGCCGGTTCTTCTCTGCCCGAAGCTTATGCGTTTGCCTGCAAATATCCTCTGCAGCGATCAGAGCGCGCTTGCTCGTGCAACACGTGTCGATAGTATCGGGCCGATGCGCTTACGCGAGAACCTTACATGATCCAACTGCCCCTGACCGGCACCGAGACGGCAATCGCGGCCATGCTGGTCGTGGGTTGGATGTTTGTCATGTTCGTCCGCGAGACATGGCCGCCAGAGGTCACCGCCATGGCCGGCGCGGCTCTGATGCTGATCTTCGGCTTCGTGCCCTACGAGAACGCAGCCGCGATTCTGTCGAACCCCGCACCCTGGACCATCGCCTTCATGTTCCTGATCGTGGGTGCCCTGGTTCGCACCGGCGCGCTTGACGCGATGACGCGCTATGCGGAATCGCGGATCGACCAGAACCCGAAGCTGACCGTGCTGTTGATGTTCGGGGTCACGATGTTCGCAAGCGCCGTGATGAACAACACACCGGTCGTTGCGGTGATGATCCCGGTCTTCATTCAGGTCGCGCGCAAGCTGAACCTCTCGCCCTCGCGGCTGCTGATGCCGCTGAGCTACGTCACCGTGATGGGCGGTATGATCACCCTGATCGGCACCTCGACCAACATTCTCGTCGATGGCGTGGTGCGGGGGCGGGGGATGGAGCCCTTCACGATCTTCGAAATCGCGCCTCTGGGCTTCGCGATCTGTCTGGTCGGCGGGACGTTCCTCGCGATCTTCGCGCCGAAACTGATCCCCGAGCGGCAATCGCTTTCCTTCATGCTCGGCGACCGCCCGAAGATGAAATATTTCACCGAGGTCGCGATCCCTGAGGAAAGCGGGCTGATCGGCGAGTCGGTGCTGGAGACCGACACGTTCAAGCGCGAGGGCGTGCGGGTGATCGACGTGCTGCGCGGCGATGCCTCGCTGCGCCGGGACCTCGCCTCGGTCGAGCTGATGGCCGGCGACCGGGTCGTTCTGCGCTCCGAGATGGAAGAGCTTCTGGGGATGCAGAAGAACCGCGACCTGCGCATGGTCGACAAGCTGTCCTCGGTGCAGACCGAGACGGTGGAAGTGCTGATCTCGCCCGGCTGCCGGATGATCGGGCAGCGTCTGGGTGATATGCGCCTGCGCCGCCGCTACGGTGTCTACACGCTCGCCGCGCACCGCCGGAACCAGAATATCGGCCGCCAGCTCGACGATCTGATCGTGGTGGTTGGCGATACGCTGCTGCTCGAAGGCGCGCCCGAGGATATCGCGCGTCTGGCCGCCGATATGGACCTCGTGGACGTCTCGAAGCCGCAGGCGCGCGCCTATCGCCGCTCGCATCTGCCGCTTGCGATGGGCGCGCTCGGCGCGGTGGTGATCTTCGCAGCCCTTGGCGTGGCGCCAATCCTCGCGCTCGCGATGGTGGCGGTGGCGGGCATCCTCGTGACCCGCTGTATCGACACCGACGAGGCCTTCACCTTCATCGAGGGCCGCCTGCTTGCGCTGATCTTCGCGATGCTCGTCGTCGGCGCGGGGCTGGAGCATTCCGGCGCGGTCGAGATGATCGTCTCGGGCGTGGCGCCCTTGCTGAAGATGCTGCCGCCGCAACTCGCGCTGATCGTGGTCTATTTCCTCGGCCTCATCATGACCGAATTGCTGTCGAACAACGCGGTGGCGGTGATCTACACCCCGATCGCGATCTCGCTGGCCGCGGCGCTGGGGCTCGATCCGCGGCCCTTCGCGGTGGCGGTGATGTTCTCGGCCTCGGTGGCCTTCGCGACGCCGATCGGCTATCAGACTCACATGATGATCTATGGCCCCGGTGGCTATAAGTTCACCGATTTCCTGCGCGTCGGCATCCCGATGGATATCGTGACCGGGTTGACCGCCTGCCTGCTGATCCCGCTGATCTGGCCCTTCTGAGGAGGTTCCCCCATGCGCTTTGCCGCCCGTATCGCCGCCCTGTCGCTTCTCGCGCCGCTCGCGCTCGCCGCCTGTGTGCCGGGGCAGGGCAGCCGCGCGCCCTCCTGGCCGGACAATGTCAGCTTTCAGGGCACGGTGATGCGTGTCTCCTTCATCGACGGCACGGTCTGCCACGCCAATATCTCGGGCCAGTATACCGGCGATCTGGCTGGGTGCCCCTATCCCATGCGCTACCAAGTGACCCGCTTCGAGCCCAGCTATCTCGCGGGCAGCGGCGTGGGTGGCCTGTTCCAGCCCTATGCCGAGGTGACGCTGAAAGACGCCTCCGGGCGGCGCTGGCAGTTCAAGACGCCCAAGGAAATTCCGCCGCGCGGCCGCGGCGCGGGCACGCTGACCTTGCCGCAGTAAGGCGCTCCCGACGGGCGAAGAGGGCGCCCGCCACCCATCTATCTTGAATCATCCCCCCGTTGCGCACTATACGGGGTCGATTTCGCGACTATTCCGAACGGAGATACCCATGGCAGGCCACTCAAAATGGGCCAACATCCAGCACCGCAAGGGCAAGCAGGATGCGGCGCGCTCGAAGATGTTTTCCAAGCTCTCGAAGGAGATCACGGTCGCCGCCAAGATGGGCGACCCCGATCCCGAGAAGAACCCGCGCCTGCGCCTCGCCGTGAAAGCGGCCAAGTCCCAGTCGATGCCGAAAGACGTGATCGACCGCGCGATCAAGAAATCGCAGGCGGGCGACGGCGATGACTACACGGAGATCCGCTACGAGGGCTACGGCCCCGAGGGCATCGCGGTGATCGTCGAGGCGATGACCGACAACCTCAACCGCACCGCGTCCAACGTGCGCTCCACCTTCACCAAGAATGGCGGCAATCTGGGCACCACCGGCTCGGTGTCCTTCATGTTCGACCGGATGGGCGAGATCATCTATCCCGCCTCCGTGGGCGATGCCGAGACCGTGCTGATGGCCGCCATTGAGGCGGGCGCCGAAGACGTCGAGAGCGACGATGAAGGCCACTGGATCTACTGCGCGATGGAAGACCTCTCGGATGTCTCCGACGCGCTGGAGAAGGAGCTGGGCGAGGCCGAGGAAGCCAAGCTGATCTGGAAGCCCCAGAACCGCACCGAGGTCGATCTGGAGACCGCCCAGAAGCTGATGAAGCTGATCGACACGCTCGAAGACGATGACGACGTGCAATCCGTCACCGCCAATTTCGACGTGCCCGAAGAGGTCGCAGCGCAGCTGTAAGGCCCAATGCACCGAAAATTGATAAAAGCGCCCTCCGGGGCGCTTTTTGCGTCTCAAACGGCCTCAAACCGCCCGAATTTCGGCCCCCCGGTTTACATTCCCGTCCAGAACCCCCAATTTGTCGCGTGACGCTCCGAGCACCCGCGTAACCCCGTGGCCTCGGCAAATTCATCTCCCCCCGAAAGGATATCACCATGACCCAGGCAAAGGCTGGCGACACCCTGCATCTTCATTACACCGGCAAGCTCGATGACGGCTCCGTCTTCGATAGCTCGGAAGGCCGTGACCCGCTGTCCTTCACGCTCGGTTCGGGCCAGATCATCCCCGGCCTCGACAAGGGCGTGACCGGCATGGAAGAGGGCGAAAAGCGCACCGTGCGCGTCGAGCCCGCAGAGGCCTATGGCGAGCATCACCCCGAGCGCATGCAGTCGGTCGATCGCGCGAACATTCCCGACGACATCCCGACCGAGCCGGGCACCCAGCTTCAGGTTCAGACCCAGGACGGTCAGACCGTGAACGTGACCGTCGCCGAGGCGAACGAGAAAGAACTCGTCCTCGACGCGAACCACCCGCTCGCCGGCAAGGCGCTGACCTTCGACGTGGAACTCGTCAAGATCGACGCGTAAGCCTGCACGCACCTGGCGTGTTTCAACGGCGGCTGTGCTTTCGAGGCGCAGCCGCCGTTCTCGTTTCAAAGAGGCTTCGGGCGCATTGCGAAACCGTCGCGACGCCCCCGCTCACGGCTATTCGTTCGCGGCGCTACGTCACTTGGGAACCAAACCCTCGGCGCCCCCCTTTTCCCACCGACGTGTCTCTGTTACGCGGCGCGCTCCATCCCAGTGACACCACCTGAATCCCGAGAGAAGGAGCCGCCATGCGCATTTCCGTCGACGTGCAGATGCAATACCAGTTCCCGCAACCGAATACGGTCGCGCTGGTGCTCGAAGCGGCGCAGGCTCCGGGGCAGGAAATCGTCAGCGCGTCGATGAATCTCGGCGATGCGAGCGTGGGCCGGATCGCGGGCGATTGCGGCGTGGGCGAGCGGATCTGGGCGCAGGTCGGCACGCAGATGATGCTGCATTATCAGGCGGTGATCGACATCACGCGTCCGGCGATCGACCTGACCCAGATGCGGGCGGCACAGCTGCACGAACTGCCCGCCGAGGCCGCGCCCTATATCCGGCCCTCGCGCTACGTTCAGTCGGACAAGTTCGTCTCCTTCGTGAGCAAGCGTTTCGGCGATTTGCAGGGCGGGGCGAAAGTCGCCGCGATCCGCGACTGGATCGAGAAGAACCTCTCTTACGTGCCCGGCGCGTCGGACAGCGACACCAATGTGCTCGAGACCTTCGCAGGCCGGGCAGGGGTCTGTCGCGACTATGCGCATCTGTTCTGCGCGATGGTGCGCGCGGCGCAGATTCCGGCGCGGATGGCGTCCTCCTACGGGCCGGATGTGTGGCCGCAGGATTTCCACGCCGTGGCCGAGGTCTGGCTCGATGGCGCGTGGCATATGGTCGATGCGACCGGCATGTGCGGGGCCGAGAACATGGCGCTGGTCGCGGTGGGGCGCGATGCCTATGACGTGGCCTTCATGGAATCGCAGGCGCCCGCGATGCTGATCAACCAGAGCGTCTCGGTGATCCGGGTCTGAGCGCGCGCCCTCAGGGCTTCAGCGGATAGCGATCGGCCTCCTCGAAGGCGTCGATCACCTTCGTCCCCGCCTTGAGCCGCGCCGAATGTTCCACGCCGGCGGGGATGTCGTAGCTGTCGCCGGGGCGATAGACCTTGGTCTCGCCAGCGATGGTCAGTTCCGCCTCGCCCTCGATCACCGTGCCCCACTGAGCCTTATGCGCATGGGGCGGCAGGTCGAAATCGGTGAGGAAGTGCAAGAACACCACCAGCCCCGCCTCCGAGCGGATCGCGTGGCTGCGCACTTGATCTTCGGGAAACGGCAGATCGAGGGCGGGGAAGGCCTGAATGAAATCGGGTAGCTCCATGGGCGTCTCTCCTCCTGACGGGCCTGCGGGACATCCATCACTATGCGCGCCGCGCAGGCCGCGGGCAATGCGCGCTCAGGCCGGGGAGCCGCTCTGGCGCAGCCGATAGTCCGCCAGATCGCCTTCCGCCGCGACATCGAACGCCTCCAGCAAGGAGGGCAGGACCGAGCCGTCACGCGCAACCGCCGCGTCGAAATCGACGCGTCTCACAGGCCCGAACTGCTCCCAGAACGCCTCGATCGCCGCCGCATCGAAATACCACTCACCGCGTATGTCGTTCGTCCCCGTGCCGAAGGGGCGCGTCATCTGCTCGGCGAAGCGCTGCAGCTCGTTCTCCCAGCTTGTGCGCCAATCGGCTTCATTGCGAAAGCAAATCACCGGAACGATTTCGATGTCGAGCTTTTCGAAGACCTTGCGCAGACGGTCGGCCTCTTCGGGCATCCGTGCGAAACACAAGGCTTCGGCGCTGAGCACTGCGCGCCCGTCGCGTGGCATCGCCTTGAGCTGGCGTCGGATTTCGGCCCGATAGAGAAAGCCGCGCATTGATCCCGCCTTGGGCATCGCTCCGGTCATCCGTGCAACACTTTGCAGCCCGTCGCGCAGGATGCCATGCGCGAAGCCAAAGCAGGTGGCTATCTCTCCATGCGCCTTGTGTTTCTCCGTTAGGACGGTGAGCCCCTGAGCCTTGAGTGCCGCTTTATTGTCACGCAGATAGGCCTGCAATGACGTCGTGCCGGTCTTGTGGGTGCCGACATGGAGATACAGTCTGCGCAAATCGTCCCTGCCTTTCGCTCATGTCGCCCTTCTCTGCGGGCGTGTATCTCTACGCTCCCATGTCGCACAGGCAGGATCAAGCATCCTCACGCTAAAGGTCCGGATTAGCGCAGCAACACCGCTTTCGCCGCCTGTCGCAGCGCTTTGGTCAGCGGCGTGAGCGGGGCTTTCAGCCGCCTCGCGCTCTGCCAGTAGAGCGGCACGTCGATCGGCGCCGGGCCCAGCCGTTCCAGCGCGCCGCTTTCCAGATGCGCGCGCACCAGCGCCTCTGGGTTCAGCCCCCAGCCCATGCCGCGCAGACAGGCCTCCACGAAGCCTTCGGTCGAGCTGATACGATGCGCGCGCAGCCCCATCGGCATGCCCGCGATCATCGAGGCCCAGCGGTCCTGCAGCCGATCCTTGGCGTTGAACTGCAGGGCAGGGGCCGCGCGCAAGGCGTGCCGGTCGATCCGGTTCGGGAAATAGCGCGCGACGAAGCCCGGGCTCGCCGTCGCGATATAGCGCAGCCGCCCGAGGCTCACGCTGTCGCAGCCCGCAATCGGCCCCTCATCGGCGGTGATCGCGCCCGCGACCTCACCGCGGCGCAGCAGCCCCGCCGAATGGTCCTGATCGTCGATCACCAGATCGAACCGCACGCCCTCGACCTCGGCCAACGCGGGCAGCACCCAAGTCGCGAGGCTGTCCGCATTCACCGCGATGCGCAGAACCGGCGGGGTCTCGGAAGGCGCAAGCTCGGTCTCCAGAAGCGCCACCTCGCGCAGATGGGCGATCAGCCGCGCGCCATCCTCTGTCGCGCGGCAGGGCGTGGCGCGGATCACCAGAACCGCGCCCATCCGTTCCTCCAACTGGCGGACCCGTTGCGAGACAGCCGATTGCGAAACCCCGAGCCGCGCGCTCGCGGCTTCGAAGCTTCCGGTCTCGATCACGGTGGCGAGCGCATCCAGCGCGGCATAGTCGAACATAAGTTTTACTTATACAGAGTTAGTTTAATTAAGTTGAACTTATATGCGCGCCCCGGCACTGAGAAGCGTCTCTGTGCAGGCTGGGGGTGAGACGGATGGAATTGGTGGCATTCTGGGCGGGGCTGAAACTGGGGCTCGGGCTCATCGTGGCGATCGGCGCGCAAAACGCTTTCGTGCTGCGTCAGGGGCTGCGGCGCGAGCATGTCTTCGCGGTGGCGCTGTTCTGCGCGCTTTCCGATGCGGTGCTGATCGCGCTTGGCGTGTCAGGCTTCGCTGCCGCTTCCACGGCGCTGCCATGGCTGCCGGAGACGCTGCGCTGGGGCGGTGTCGTCTTTCTCAGCTGGTATGCGATCCGCTCTGCCCTCGCGGCGATCCGCGGCGGCGAGCATCTCGACCCGAGCGCAGGCAGCGCGCCGTCCCTGCGTGCCGTTCTGGTGACGGTGGCGGCCTTCACCTGGGCGAACCCGCATGTCTGGCTCGATACGGTGGTTCTGCTGGGCGCGGTCTCGGCGCAGTTCGCGGGCGCGCGGATCAGCTTCGCCTCGGGCGCGATCGTGGCTTCGTTCGTCCTCTTCTTCGCGCTGGCCTATGGCGCGCGGCTTCTGGCGCCGCTTTTCGCCAAGGAGAGCGCTTGGCGCGTGCTCGATGCGCTGATCGCGGTGCTGATGGGCTCGATCGCCTGGAAGCTCGCCGCGGGCGGATTATAACCGACACAAAGCCGCCCCTTGCGCGCGGTGCCGAACCAGCGTCCAAGAGGGGTCATGACCGCGCAAGACAAACCCAATAAACCGCTGATCGGCATCCTGTGGATGCTCGCCACCACGGCCTGTTTCGTGATGGTGAACATCATCGTCCACTGGCTGGGCGATCAGGTGCCCGCCGCGCAATCGGCCTTCGTGCGCTTCATGTGGGGGTTGATCTTCTTCGCGCCCGCGCTGGCCCGCATCCTGCGCCAGACCTTCCCGCCTCAGGTCTGGGCGCTGTTCGGGCTGCGCGGGGCGCTGCATGCGGTGGCGGTGGGGCTGTGGTTCTTCGCGATGAGCAATATCCCGATCGCCGATGTCACCGCGATCAACTACCTCAACCCGATTGTCGTCACAGTGGGCGGCGCGCTCCTGCTGGGCGAGGGGCTGGCCTGGCGGCGCGTGACGGCGGTGGTCGTCGCACTGATCGGGGCGCTGATCATCCTGCGCCCGGGGATGCGCGCGATCGAGCCGGGCCATCTCGCCCAGCTTGGCGCGGCGCTGTTCTTCGGCGGCGCCTATCTCGCGGCGAAGCGGCTGACCGATTACGTGCCCGCGGGCACGGTGGTCGCGATGATGACGCTGGTGGTGACCGTCGCGCTCGCCCCGGTGGCGATCTGGAAATGGGAGCCGATCACGCTGTCCGAGACGCTCTGGCTGGGCGCGGTGGCGGTGTTCGCGACGGGCGGGCATTACTGCATGACGCGCGCCTTCGCCGCGGCGCCTGTGACGGTGACGCAGCCGGTCATCTTCCTGCAACTGGTCTGGGCGGCGATTGCGGGCTGGACGATTTTCGGCGAGCGCCCCGACCCTTACGTGATCTTGGGCGGCGCGATCATCATCGCCTCGGTCAGCTACATGACCTTCCGCGAGGCGCAGCTCAAACGCCGGGTGACGCTGCCTCCGCCTGCCACCAAGATCTGACAGCGCCGCACTTTTCTGCAAATGTCGGATGCCTCCGGCGGGGATATTTGAGCCAAGCCGAAGGGGCGCGCGCGCCTTGGTTTCGGCTTGGTCAAAATATCCTCCGCGAAGCGTCCCTCAGCTCGCCTCGGCGCTGCGCTGGGGGTCGATGAGCCGCGTGATGACGCCCTCGCGGGTCACGACACGGCCATCGGTGAGCAGCACGGCGGGCTCGTAGCGCAGCCGCTCCATCACGTCGCGCACGGGCGCGTCGGCGGGCATCGGCGCGCCCGTGGCGTCGCCGGTCGGCGTGCCGATAGGGTCGGCGATATCCTCGGCGGTGAGTACGCCGAGCGGGTTCATATGGGCCACGAAGTCGGCCACATAGCCATTGGCGGGCTTGGCGATGATGTCGCGCGCGGTGCCGCATTGCACGATCCGCCCGCCTTCCATCAGCGCGATCCGGTTGCCGATCTTGAAGGCTTCGTCGAGGTCATGGCTGACGAAGATGATCGTGCGCTTGAGCTTGGTTTGCAGCTCCAGCAACTCATCCTGCAGTTTGGTGCGGATCAGCGGGTCGAGCGCCGAGAAGGGCTCGTCCATCAGAAGGATCGGCGCGTCGGTGGCAAATGCTCGGGCGAGGCCCACGCGCTGCTGCATGCCGCCCGAAAGCTCTGCCACCTGACGGTCCGCCCAGTCCGAGAGGCCCACCAGTTCCAGCTGGGTGTCGACCTTCTTGCGGCGTTCCGCCTTGCTCATGCCGGCGAGTTCGAGGCCGAGACCCACATTCTCGCGCACGGTCCGCCAGGGCAGCAGGCCGAATTGCTGGAACACCATCGCGATCTTGGTCAGGCGCATCCGGCGCAGGGTGGCGGGGTCGGCATGGGTGACATCGACGAGGCTCTCCCCGTCATGCACTTCGACCTGACCGCGCACCACCGGGTTGAGCCCGTTCACCGCGCGCAGGAGCGTCGATTTGCCGGACCCGGAGAGGCCCATGAGGACGAGAATCTCGCCCTCGGGCACCTCGACCGAGCAATCATGCACGCCCAGAACCTGATCGGTGCGCTCCTGAATCTCGGGGCGCGAGAGCCCTTCGTCCATCAAGGGCAGCGCCTCTTGCGGGCGGTCGCCGAAGACGATGGAGACATTGTCGAATTTGACGGCCGTTTTGGCTTTGGTCTGGGTCATTTCGAACCTCCGCGGCGCAGCATGCGGTCAAGGATGATGGCGACGACGACGATCACGAAGCCGGACTCGAAACCGAGCGCCGTGTTGACGGTGTTGAGCGCGCGCACGACCGGCACGCCGAGCCCGTCCGCGCCGACCAGAGCGGCCACCACGACCATCGACAGCGAGAGCATGATGGTCTGGTTCAGCCCCGCCATGATCTGCGGCGTGGCGTAGGGCAGTTCGACCTTCCACAGAAGCTGGCTCTTGGTGGCGCCGAAGGATTGCGCGGCCTCGGTCAGCGTGTCCGGCGTCGAGGAGACGCCCAGATGGGTCAGGCGGATCGGCGCGGGCAGCACGAAGATCACGGTCGCGATCAGGCCCGGCACCATGCCGATGCCGAAGAAGACGATGGCCGGGATCAGGTAGACGAAGGCCGGCAGCGTCTGCATCAGGTCCAAGACCGGTTGCAGCACCGCATAGAGGCGCGGGCGGTGGGCGGCGGCGATGCCGATCGGCACGCCGATCCCCATGCAGACCACGCAGGCGGCGATCACGAGGGTGAGGCTCTCGGTCGTCTCTTCCCAATAGTCCTGATTGAGGATGAACAGGAAGCCCACGATTACCAGGAGCGAAATCTTCCAGCTGCGTTGCAGCAGGTAGGCGATCACCGCGAAGGCGAGGATCACGAGAATGGGCGGGGGGCCTTGCAGCACCCAGAGCGTTGCGTCGATCAGCGCCTTGAGCGCCACGGAGAGCGCGTCGAAGAGCGGTGCGGCGTGGTCCTGCAGCCAGTCGATCACGATCTTGGCGGTCTTGCCGACGGGGATTTTGGTTTCGGTCAACCAGTTCATAGCTGTCCTTGCGGTTTGTTATTTCTGGCGCGTCTCGATGCGGTCGAAGGCGACTTGCGATTGCGCCTTGCCGGTTTCGGGGTCGAGCTTGGTGACGCGCAGGACCAGCCCGGCCTTGGGGGAAAATTCCTTGAGGAAGGCGGTGCGCAGCTTGCCCATCGCGATCCGTTCGACGACCTGCCAGACATCGTAGCGGCACGCGCCGATCTGCACCGAGCCGGTGCCGCGATAGGCGTAGGAGATGGTGCCGCGGTCTTTCGTCTCGCCGTCGACTTTCAGGCTCACCGGGGTGCGCCAGTTGCCCAGTTGCGGCAATTGGTCGAGCCGCGCGGGATCGTCGTCATAGAGGAGCGCGAAGCTGCGCCCGTCCATTTCCTGCAGGCTCACCGCCAGCGGATGGTCGTAGCGCTCGCGCTTGGGCGGGCGGCCAAGCTCGGGATCGTCGACCCGGTAGGAGGTCAGCGTGCCGTTCTCGTAGCGATAGGCCTGCGCCATTTTCGGGCTGATGCGGGTGAGCGTGACGCCGGCCGCGTGCAGGGCCTCGGTGTCGGGACAATCCGCGGCGCGCGCGGGGGCGAGGGGCGTGGCGATCATCCCTGCGAAGAGAAGGGCCGCGCCGGTGAGGGCGCGGACCGAAGGGACACGGGGGCGGCGGAGGGTGATGCCCTGCCGCCCGCGCGAAGGTTTTGCCCAAAGGCTCACGAGTTCAGCGCTTTCTCGACCGCTTCACGCGCATCGCCGCCATCCTTGGTGGTCACGCCTTCGAGCCAGGCCTGCCAGGTTTCGGGATGGGCCTTGAGCCATTCCTTCGCGGCATCCTTGGGGTCCTCGCCGTCGTCGAGGATCTTGCCCATGATCTCGTTCTCCATCGAGAGGGTGAACTTCAGATTGGAGACGAGCTTGCCCGGGTTCGGGCATTCGTCGACATAGCCCGCGCGGACATTGGTCATGACCGTCGCACCGCCGTAATCGGGGCCGAAGAAGTCATCGCCGCCCGAGAGATAGGTGATGTCGAAGTTGGAGTTCATCGGGTGGGGCTCCCACGCGAGGAAGATGATCGGTTTGTCGGCCTTGTCGGCGCGCGCGACCTGCGCGAGCATGCCCTGCTCGGAGCTTTCCTTCAGGTCGAAATCCTTCAGGCCGAAGGCGTCCTTGTCGATCATGTCGAGGATCAGCGCGTTGCCGTCATTGCCCGGCTCGATGCCGTAGATCTGGTTGTCCAGCTCGTCGGCATGCTTGGCGATGTCGGAGAAGTCCTTGATGCCGGCCTTGGCGCCGGCGGCGTTGGTCGCGAGCGTGTATTTCGCGCCGGTCAGGTTGGTGCCGAGCGTCTCGACCGTGCCGTCCTTGGTGTAGGGATCCACGTTGGCGGCCATCGAGGGCATCCAGTTGCCGAGGAACACGTCGACATCGCCTTTCGACAGTGCCTCGTAGGTCACCGGAACCGAGAGCACCTTGGTGTCGGTCTCGTAGCCGAGCGCTTCGAGGATCGTGGTCGCGACCGCGGTGGTCGAGGTGATGTCGGTCCAGCCGACATCGGAGAAGGTCACTTTCGAGCAATCGGCGGCCTGCGCGGGCGCGGTGCCTGCCAGCCCGAGCGAGAGCGCCGCACTCAGCGCGAGGAGCGTGGAACGAAACGTCATATTTTTCTCCCTATCACAACGTCAAGAAACCGCAGAATGCGGTTATTGATTGACGAGTCAATAAACATGTCTTAGCCCGACATACAAGCAAACGACCCGAAGGAGGCCCGCACGATGCCCAAGCTTGGAGCAGAGCCTATACGCCGCGCTGCCTTGGTGAAAGCCACCATTGAGACAGTGGGCGAGGCGGGATCGCTGGATGTGACGGTCGCTCAGATCGCCCGGCGCGCAGGCATGTCCTCGGCGCTCGCGCACCATTATTTCGGGTCGAAAGACCGGATTTTCCTCGCCGCGATGCGCTCGATCCTGTCGATTTACGGCGCCGAAGTGCGCGGCGCGATGGCGATGGCGCAGACCCCGCAGGAGCGGGTTCGCGCGGTTGTGATGGGCTCCTTCGCGGCGGGATCGTTCCGGCACGAGGCGATCGCCGCGTGGCTGAACTTCTACGTGCTCGCGCAGTCGAGCGCCGATGCGCGGCGCCTGCTGCATATCTATCAGCGCCGTCTGCGCTCGAACCTCATGCATGGGCTGCGCCCGCTGGTCGGTGACCGGGCGGGCTCCGTGGCCGAGGGTTTGGGCGCACTGATCGACGGCGTCTACATCCGCGCGGCGCTGGTCGCGGGCGATCCCGACCGGGAGGCCGCCTGCAATCTGGTGCTGGCGCATCTGGAAAAAGAATTGGAGGTCCACCAATGAGGGCACAGCCGAAAGCGAGCCATTTCGTCAATGGCGACTGGATGGAAGACACCGATGGCGACGAGCTGATCGTCACCTATCCCGGCACCGGCGAAGTCATCGCGAAGCTGCATGCGGCGACGCCTGCGGTGATCGACGCAGCGATTTCGGGGGCGGTCGAGGCGCAGAAGGACTGGGCCGCGCTGCGCCCGGTCGAGCGCGGCCGCATCCTGACCCGTGCCGTCGCGATCATCCGCGAGCGCGCCGAGGAACTGGCGCAGCTCGAGACGCTCGACACCGGCAAGCCGATTCAGGAAACCCGCGAGGCCGACTGGCCCTCGGGCGCCGAGGCGCTGGAGTATTTCGCAGGTCTCGCGCC
Source organism: Thioclava sp. ISO4 (assembly GCF_058105145.1). Lineage (NCBI taxonomy): Bacteria > Pseudomonadati > Pseudomonadota > Alphaproteobacteria > Rhodobacterales > Paracoccaceae > Thioclava > Thioclava sp. ISO4. The sequence continues at coordinate 3,104,411 of NZ_CM176571.1, read as the reverse complement.
GACGCTGACCGGCGAGACGATGCCGTTGGGCGGCGATTTCGCCTATACGATCCGCGAGCCGCTGGGCGTCTGCGCGGGCATCGGCGCGTGGAACTATCCCAGCCAGATCGCCTGCTGGAAATCCGCGCCCGCGCTGTCGACCGGCAACGCGATGGTGTTCAAGCCCTCCGAGATGACGCCGCTGGGCGCGCTGAAGCTCGCCGAGATCTTCATTGAGGCCGGGATGCCCGCTGGTATCTTCAACGTGGTGCAGGGCTTCGGCCCGGTCGGGGCGGCGCTGTCCACCGATCCGCGTATCGCGAAAGTGTCGCTGACGGGCTCGGTGCCGACGGGCGCGAAGGTCTATCAGGCGGCCTCGGCGGGGATGAAGCACGTCACAATGGAGCTGGGCGGCAAATCCCCGATGATCGTGTTCGACGATGCCGATATCGAAAGCGCGATCGGGGCGGCGATGCTGGGGAATTTCTATTCCTCGGGGCAGATCTGCTCGAACGGGACGCGGGTCTTCGTGCAGAAGGGCATCAAGGAGAAATTCCTCGCCCGTCTGAAAGAGCGCACGGAGACCATCGTCGCGGGCGATCCGCTCGATGAGGCGACGCAATTCGGTCCGCTGATCTCGCAGGCGCAGTTCGACAAGGTGATGTCCTATGTCGAGAGCGCGAAATCCGAAGGCGCGCGGCTGGTCTGCGGTGGTTCTGCGGGCAACGAGGGGCCGCTCTTCGTGCAGCCCACGGTCTTCGCCGATGTCACCGACGACATGACCATCGCGCGCGAGGAGATTTTCGGCCCGGTCATGTCGGTGCTGGATTTTGAGACCGAGGAAGAAGCGATCGCGCGGGCCAACGACACGCAGTTCGGCCTCGCCGCGGGCGTGTTCACCGGCGATCTGGCGCGCGGCCATCGCGTGGTCGGCCAGCTGCAGGCGGGCACGACCTGGATCAACGCCTATAACCTGACGCCGGTGGAGATGCCCTTCGGTGCGGTCAAGCAATCGGGCTTCGGGCGCGAGAATTCCCGCGCGGCGGTGGAGCATTATACGCAGCTCAAATCCGTCTATGTCGGCATGGGACCGGTCGAGAGCCCTTACTGAGTTCGAATTTGGGGCGGCTGGGGGCGCTGCCCGTCGCCGGTTGGTCCTCGGACCGATGGCGCACCAAACGGCGACCCCCGGAGTATTTGAGGCCAGATGAAGATGAGTGTTTCGGCAGAATTTGTGATCGTAGGCGCTGGGTCCGGCGGTTCGGCGCTGGCCTATCGGCTCGTGGAAGCGGGGCGCGACGTGGTGGTGATCGAGCATGGCGGCTCGGATGCGGGGCCGTTCATCCAGATGCCCGGCGCGCTGAGCTATCCGATGAATATGGGGATCTACGACTGGGGCTTTCAGTCGGAACCCGAAGAGCATCTGGGCGGGCGGCGTCTGGCGACCCCGCGCGGCAAGGTGCTGGGCGGCTCGTCGAGCATCAACGGCATGGTCTATGTCCGGGGGCATGCGCGCGATTTCGACCATTGGGAAGAAAGCGGCGCGACCGGCTGGGGCTATGCCGATGTGCTGCCCTATTACAAGCGGATGGAGCATTGGCATGGCGGCGAAGAGACCGAATGGCGTGGCCGTTCGGGGCCGCTGCATGTGACCCGCGGGCCGCGCGCCAATCCGCTGTTCGACGCTTTCGTCGCGGCGGGCAAGGCGGCGGGCTACCCGGTGACCGAGGATTACAACGGCCAGCAACAGGAAGGCTTCGGGCCGATGGAGGCCACGATCTACAAGGGGCGTCGCTGGTCGGCGGCCAATGCCTATCTGCGCCCGGCGCTCAAGACCGGCAAGCTGCGGATCGTGCGCGGTCTGGCGCGGCGCGTGGTCTTCGAAGGCAAGAAGGCCGTCGGCGTCGAAATCAAGCGCAAGGGGCAGATCGAGGTGGTTCGGGCGACTTCCGAGGTCATTCTGGCCGCGAGCTCGATCAACACGCCGAAGCTGCTGATGCTGTCGGGGGTCGGCCCGGCGGAGCATCTGCGCGAGCATGGCGTCGAGGTGCTGGCGGATCGTCCCGGCGTGGGTGCGAACCTGCAGGATCACCTTGAGATCTATATGCAATTCGCGGCCAAGCAGCCGGTGACGCTGTTCAAATACTGGAACCTCTACGGCAAGGCGCGGGTGGGCGCGCAGTGGCTGTTTACCAAGGGCGGGCTTGGCGCGTCGAACCAGTTCGAGAGCTGCGCTTTCATCCGCTCGGATGCCGGGATCGACTATCCGGACATCCAGTATCACTTCCTGCCGATCGCGGTGCGCTATGACGGCAAGGCCGCCGCCGAGGGGCACGGCTTCCAGGCGCATGTCGGGCCGATGCGCTCGAAATCGCGTGGGCATGTGCGGCTGCGTTCAGGCGATCCCGAGGCCAAGCCGGAGATCACGTTCAACTATATGAGCCATCCCGACGACTGGGCCGAGTTCCGCAAATGCGTGCGGCTGACGCGGGAGATTTTCGCCCAAGGGCCGATGGCCGCGCATGTGAAACACGAGATCCAGCCCGGCGCTGCGGTCGAGACGGATGAGCAGATCGACGCCTTCATCCGCGAGCACGCCGAGAGCGCCTATCACCCCTGCGGCACCGCGAGGATGGGGGCGGCGGACGATCCGAGCGCCGTCGTCGATCCGGAAGGCCGCGTGATCGGGGTGGAGGGGCTGCGGGTCGCCGACAGCTCGGTCTTCCCGCGCATCACCAATGGCAACCTCAACGCGCCCTCGATCATGGTGGGCGAGAAGATCGCCGATCACCTGCTGGGCCGCGCGCCGCTCGCGCGCGAGAATCTCGAGCCGTGGATTGCGCCGAACTGGCAGGTGGCGCAGCGCTGAGTTAACGGCCCTCGCGGTGCAGGGTGCTGAGGGCATAGCGCCCCGGCCCCTGCGCCGCGAGGATCAAGAGCCCGCCCGCGATCGCCCAGTTCTTCACGAAGATCGTCACCTGCCACGGGTCGGCGCGCAGCTGCCAGTGAAACCAGCTGGTGAAGATGCAATAGCCCGCGAGGATCAGCGCCCAGATCCGCACCTTCGGGCCGAAGATCAGGCCGAGCGCCGCGATCAGGTTGAACAGCGTGACCGGCCAGACCAGCCAGCCGGGCAGGCCGAGCCAGCCGATCATCTCCTCCACCATCTGCGGGTCGCTGACTTTCTGCACCGCTCCGCCGAAGAACAGCAGAGCGATCAGGATGCGGCCGATCAGGTTGAGCGCGTCGGACATGTGGGGCTCCCAAGTTTGGCGTTTACCAATCGGCTACGAAATCTGTTGCGTGCGAGATCAGTTCCGCCGATATCTGGGGTATGTTAAGGATTTGTTCACTCCTCGTTCTTCTGGCGGTGCCCGCCGCATCGCAGCTCTCGGCGGCGACCGTGAGCGGCCTGCCGCGCGTCGTCGATGGCGATACGCTGATGGTCGCGAATACGCGGGTGCGGCTTTTCGGGATCGACGCGCCGGAGGCGAAGCAAAGCTGCAAGACGGCGCAAGGCGTGCGCTGGGCCTGCGGTCGGGCGGCCACGGCGGAGCTGCAGCGGCTCGCGGGGCAGGGGGTGCGCTGCTCGGGCGATGAGGAAGATCGCTACGGGCGGCTGATCGCGGTCTGCCGGGCAGGCGGGCGCGACCTGAATGCCGAGATGGTCGCGCGCGGGGCGGCCTTCGCCTATCGGAAATATTCGCGCGATTATGTGTCGCAGGAGGACCGGGCGCGGCGCGCGGGCCTCGGTGTCTGGCAGGGCGCGGCAGAGCGCCCCGCAGAGGTGCGTGCAGCGGCCAAGATACAGAATCCGCCGGGAAATTGCGCGATCAAGGGCAATATTTCCGGGCGCGGGCGGCTCTATCACCTGCCGGGCACGCGCTCTTATGCGGCCACGCGGATCAACGAGGCCAAGGGCGAGCGGTGGTTCTGCTCGGAAGCCGAGGCAAAATCCGCAGGATGGCGTCGTGCGGGCGGCTGATTTGATACGCATCAATGTGGCGCGAGTCGCGGTGGTCTAGGGTCGGTCCGACAGCAAGGAAAGGGAGCGACATGGCCAATACGCCGCACACGCTGCAAGAAGAATTCCCCACGCAACTCGACCGGATTCACGAGTTGAAAATCTCCAACACGCATTTTGCAAAATTGTTGGACGATTATGACGCGCTCAACGATCGCGTGCACCGGGCCGAGACGAATGTGGAGCCGATGGACAGCTTGGCCGAGACCGACCTGCGCAAGCAACGCGCCGCGGTGAAGGACGAGATCGCGCGGATGCTGGGCACCGCCGACGCCTGAGTTGTAGGGTAACGAGTGATTTTGGTGAGACGCCTCGAGGCTTCGGCCCCGGGGCGTTTTTCTATGCGATGTCGTAAGGCAGAAGCCCGCGATGGTCGGGATCGACATGCAGGCGGCGTTCCAGCGGCGGAACCGAGCGCTGGTGGCAGTCCTTGCGCTCGCAGATTCGGCAAGAGATCCCGATCGGCTGGTAGGCTTTCGGGTTGCCGAGCTCCATATCGTCGGCATAGACGAGCCCCTTCGCGTGGCTCACCTCGCAGCCCAGACAGATCGCGTAGCGCCGCGCGGGCGCGGTGAAGCTGCCACCCGATTTCGAGACGTCTCGCGCGAGGCAGAGATAGCGCACGCCATCGGGGGTCTCGGCGAGTTGGCGCAGGAATTTCGTTGGTGTCTCAAAGGCTTGGTGGACGTTCCAGAGCGGGCAGGCGCCGCCGAACCGGGCGAATTGCAGTCGGGTCGCGGAGTGGCGCTTGGTGATCGTGCCGGCCTGATCGACGCGGACGAAGAAGAAAGGGATGCCCTTCGCGCCGGGGCGCTGCAGCGTCGAGAGGCGGTGGGCGACCTGCTCGGTCGAGGCGGTGAAGATATCGCAGAGCCGCTCCAGATCGTGGCGCGTGTCCTGCGCCGCCTCGAGGAAGGGGCGGTAGGGCAGCAAAGCTGCGCCCGCGAAGTAATTAGCCAGACCGATCTTGGCGATCGCGCGGGCGGTGTCGGACTGGAAGCGCGCGAGGTCGAGCGTGGCCTCCAGCAGATCGTTCTGGGTCAGCAGCGCCACTTGATGAAGCAGCTGGAAGGCCTGCGTCGGGCGACCCGCATGGGCGTTGATCAGAAGGCGATTGCCGTCGCGCTCGCGCAGTTGCGAAATGTCGGAAAACTGCACGTCGATGCCCCGTTTTGCGAGGGTGTCTATCGCATGAGGAATGGGCTCCAACCGATTGCCATCACGGCAGGAATAGCGCTCGGCCGCGCGGTCGACGGCGTCGATGTAATTGTCGCAATAGTGGAAGAAGTCGCGGACCTCCTCCCAAGGGGAGACCACCGTTTGCGCGCCCTCGCGGCCCAGGGCTTCGTCGAGCGAGGCGAGGCGTTCATGGGTCTGGCGATAGGCGCGGTGCAACTCGAGGAAGGACCGGGCGAGGGCGGGTGCATTGGACGCCGCGAGCCGCAGATCGGCCAAGGGCGGCGCGCCATCGGAGAAGATCGGGTCGGCCAGCGCCTCGCGCATGTCCGAGACCAGCCGCTCCGCATCGCCTGCCGAGAGCTCGGTCACGTCGAGGCCGAACTCGCTCGCCAGCGCCAGCACGACCTGCGCCGAGACCGGGCGGTGGTTGTTCTCCATCTGGTTGAGATAGGGCAGCGACACGCCGAGCCGCTCGGCGAAGGCTTTCTGGGTCAGACCGAGCCGCGTGCGGGTTTCGCGCAGTTTTACACCGGCATAGAGTTTCTGAGTCGCCATCTGCCCCTCCCTTTGCAAATGAATTTGTAGCTTTGCAAACATTCGCCGTCAAACTTTCCCGAGTCTGGGGCGGCGTCGCGGGAGCAATCGGAGATACGCTGCGCTCGGCACTGGGCTTCGCAGTTATGCAATTCGCTATCCGTTGCTTGCCAATTATTTGCAAATTTTCTCGAATCCCCTTTGTAAGATTGTTGCGTTCGGAATAGTGTGCCGGGAAATTATGCGGAGGACCCTCATGAGAGACATCCTGAAGGAGCTGGAGCATCGGCGCGACGAAGCCCGCCTTGGTGGCGGCGAGAAACGCATCGAGGCGCAGCACAAGAAGGGCAAGCTGACCGCGCGCGAGCGGATCGAATTGCTGCTCGACGAGGGCTCTTTCGAAGAGTTCGACATGTTCAAAACCCATCGCTGCACCGATTTCGGGATGGAAGAGAGCAAGCCCTATGGCGACGGCGTCGTCACCGGCTGGGGCACCGTGAACGGCCGCATGGTCTATGTGTTCAGCCAGGACTTCACCGTGTTCGGCGGCTCGCTGTCGGAAACCCATGCCGAGAAGATCTGCAAGATCATGGATATGGCGGTGCAGAACGGTGCGCCGGTGATCGGCATCAACGATTCGGGCGGTGCGCGGATTCAGGAAGGCGTGGCCTCGCTTGCGGGCTATGCGGACGTGTTCCAGCGCAACATCATGGCCTCGGGCGTGGTGCCGCAGATCAGCCTCATCATGGGGCCCTGTGCCGGTGGTGCGGTCTATTCGCCCGCGATGACCGACTTCATCTTCATGGTGAAGGACACGTCTTACATGTTCGTCACCGGCCCCGACGTGGTGAAGACGGTCACCAACGAGCATGTGACGGCCGAGGAGCTGGGCGGCGCGACCACCCATACCAAGAAAAGCTCGGTCGCCGACGGTGCCTATGAGAACGATGTCGAGGCGCTGTTCGAGACTCGCCGCCTGATCGATTTCCTGCCGCTGTCGAACCGCGAGAAGGCTCCTGTGCGGCCCTTCTTCGACGAGGTGGACCGGATCGAGGCGTCGCTCGACACGCTGGTGCCGTCGAACGCGAACACCCCCTACGATATGAAGGAATTGATCCTGAAAATCGCGGATGAGGGGGATTTCTTCGAGATTCAGAAGGATTTCGCGGGCAACATCATCACCGGTTTCATTCGTCTCGAAGGTCAGACGGTCGGTGTGGTCGCGAACCAGCCGATGGTGCTGGCGGGCTGTCTGGACATCGATTCCAGCCGCAAGGCCGCGCGCTTCGTGCGCTTCTGCGACGCGTTCGAAATCCCGATCCTGACGCTTGTCGATGTGCCGGGCTTCCTGCCGGGCACCAGCCAGGAATATAACGGCGTCATCAAGCACGGCGCGAAGCTGCTGTTCGCCTATGGCGAGGCGACCGTGCCGAAGGTCACCGTCATCACACGCAAAGCCTATGGCGGGGCCTATGACGTTATGTCCTCCAAGCACCTGCGCGGCGATTTCAACTACGCCTGGCCGACTGCGGAAATCGCGGTGATGGGCGCCAAGGGCGCGGTCGAAATTCTCTACCGCTCGGAGCTGGGCGAACCCGAGAAGATCGCCAAGCGCACCGCCGACTATGAGGGCCGGTTCGCGAACCCGTTCGTGGCGGCCGAGAAGGGCTTCATCGACGAGGTGATCCAGCCGCGCTCGACGCGTCGCCGGGTGGCCCGTGCCTTTGCGGCGCTGCGCTCGAAGAAGCTGTCCAACCCGTGGAAGAAGCACGACAACATCCCGCTCTGAGGAGGCGCATGACGGGCAGGCCGAGGATCACGACGCTCTTGCCCGGCGCTCTCGCCGGGATGGTGCTGGCGTCTCCGGCGCCGGCTCAGGAACTGCGGGAGGTGACCCCGGTGCCCGATTACGGGGCGATGATGCATCCGGGCAATCTGGGTGAGGATCTGGGGCCGGGCGATGGGCCGGAGGGGACCAAGGGCGACGAGATCCCGGTCCCGTCGGGGCAGAAGGTCTGGTGGATCGACGTGATCCACAACGAGGCCGGGCCGGACGGGCTGACCTATCGCTTTCGCTTCCTCGCGCCGCAGATCGGAGGGCGCAGTCCGCTTTCCTCCGATATCGCGCTGAAGGATATCGAGGCGCTGTGCAACGGGTGGGTGGTGCCGCGCCTGCCGCAGCCCGGTCCGGAGCCCGCGCAGGTGATGGTGAGCCTGTCGGACGAGATCGTGCCGTTCGGCGATGCCGCCCCCGAGGTGGTGCAATATTTCGACAGCTTTTCCGTCGAGGACGGAAACTGTGTTTGGGAGTTTTTCTGATGGCTTTGGCCGGATCCGCAGATCACAGCTTGGAGGGCATGATGCCGGGGCGCGCGCAGGCGCGGTCGATCACGGCGAAATCGCGCTTTCGTGAGCGGGGTTTGCGGGCTAACCTGTCCTTGGGGAAAGCAATTTCGGTCCCCGCATTGAAACGGGTCGTGCCGGACCTCGCCGAGATCGGGGCGGGCGCCCCCTTGGACAGGAGAACGACATGTCGAAAGCTCTCATCGCGCTTGGCCTCGTGGCCTTCGTCGCAGCCTGCGCGCCCAAGCCCGAGCCTGCGCCGGTGGCCGTCACCACCGAGCCGACCTACACCGGCAAGTACAAATAATCTGCGTGCGGGGCGGGGCGGCAGCCGTCGCCTTGCCCCCACGATCCCTGCGGGAACGGTGGCGTTTTGCGGTGCGCCACAGGTTTACCTAGCGGAAATTTGCTTTTTGGAATATGCTCCTAACCATTCCAACAAAGAATGGGGGAGAGTGAAATGGTTCGAATTTCTCTGGGTGCAATGGCCTGCGCGGCCCTGCTTGTGGGCTGTGCGCCCAAGCCGGAGCCTGCACCGGTCACCGTGGAGCCGGTCTATACCGGCAAATACGGCGGCCCTGTTGGCGGCTCCTGCCGACCGACCGGACGGCTTGTTGACTCGCAATATCCGGCCTCGGTGCCCGACTGTCCGCTTGAGTGCGGACCGCTCGAGACCGCCACGGCCGCAACGACGCAGCGACCGGCCGAATGCGTGCCCGAGCCGCGTGGCGGATCGAGCGAACGTCAGCCGACACCTGGCACGCCACCTTCTTCGACCGACCCGACCGGCGGGAACCAGAACCGAAACCAAACGGGTCAATAATGAAGGCGTAACGCAAAAGCTCAGCACGCGCCGTCCTAGCAACTTCAAAGGGGAGGGCGCGTCATGCTGAAGCATCGCGGTTTCCCGTCGCGGTTACCCTCGACGGATTATCAATTCACCATTCGCCGCGCCAACAAGAAGGGCGCGACGAAACTCATTCGGCGTGAACGCTTTGCCGATCGCGGCCATGGCGATCGCAAGGCCGATGCCGGCTTCATGGCGGCACTCTGGGCGCAGTTCGGCGAAGAGCCGTTCGAGCGCGGCAATCTCGATGCGGGCCGGTTGAGCTGGCTCTTCGGGCGCGAAGTGGTGGCCGCCGAGGATCCGTTCGATCCCGAAAGCTACGAGGCGCTTCTCAAAATCGACGTGAAACGCGCAGAAGCCTCCTTCTCGGAGGTCTTCGCCGATCCCGACGCCTTCGCCTTCGATGATGACGAGGATGAGGATTGGGCATGATTTCGCTGATGTCCTGCGCGAAATGGCGGCATGCCGCCGAACCTCGGAATTGCAGGGATTTCGCCTTTGCAATCGCCGGTGCGCGCGGTCACATTGAGCGGGCAAGTCGTACTGTCCCCAACACCCGCGACTTGTGTAATATCCCTACCCCTTCCCTATTCCTGCGGCCTGATCTTATGGTCGGGCCGCAGCTTTTTTCTCTAGGGGGTCAAGGGGCGCGCCGTAGAGCTTTGACGGGGACTGGCGATTGCTTGCCTATGGGGCTTCAGCTCGCGTTTTCGCCGTTGGCTTTTCACGGTGCCGCGATAAACTTGTGTCCAATCATAACCGCTATTGGAGGCAGTTTCCCATGCGCAAAACCCCGATCCTTCTTCTCGTTGCCGGCCTCGCTCTCGCAGGCTGCATGCAAACCGACGGCCAGCGCGCCCTCGCCGGTGCGGCCGGCGGCGCGGTCATCGCGGATGCGACCGACAACAACATCGTCGCCGGTGCGGCCCTCGGCGCGCTCGCAGGCACGTATTGCGACGACGCGGGCGTCTGCACCCGCTCCTACTAAGCACATCCGCGCGGCTTTCGCCGCGTCCGATCGCTATCCGACCGCCATCGGGGCTGCACGCCCCGGTGGCGGTTTTTCTTTTGTCTCACATCATGAACACGACACGCGGGGCGGGGGGATGCCCCTCCCGCACCGGAAGGGAAGGGCCTGACATGTTCAAGAAAATCCTGATCGCCAACCGTGGCGAGATCGCTTGCCGCGTCATCAAGTCGGCGCAGAAGATGGGGATCAAGACGGTCGCCGTCTATTCCGATGCCGATGCGCAGGCGCTGCATGTTCAGATGGCCGACGAGGCGGTGCATATCGGCCCGCCCCCGGCGAACCAATCCTATATCGTGATCGACAAGATCATGGACGCGATCCGCCAGACCGGCGCCGAGGCGGTTCACCCGGGCTATGGCTTCCTGTCGGAGAACAAGAAATTCGCCGAGGCGCTGGAGAAAGAGGGCGTCGCCTTCATCGGCCCGCCCTCGGGCGCGATCGAGGCGATGGGCGACAAGATCACCTCGAAGAAGCTCGCGAAAGAGGCGGGCGTGTCGACCGTGCCCGGCTATATGGGGCTGATCGAGGACGCCGAGGAAGCGGTGAAGATCTCCGACGAGATCGGCTACCCGGTGATGATCAAGGCGTCCGCCGGTGGCGGCGGTAAGGGGATGCGCATCGCGTGGAACGCCGATGAGGCGCGCGAGGGCTTCCAGTCGTCGAAGAACGAGGCGGCGAACAGCTTCGGCGACGACCGTATCTTCATCGAGAAATTCGTGACCCAGCCGCGCCACATCGAGATTCAGGTGCTCGCCGACAAGCACGGCAACTGCGTCTATCTGAACGAGCGCGAATGCTCGATCCAGCGCCGCAACCAGAAGGTCATCGAAGAGGCGCCGTCGCCCTTCCTCGACCCCGAAACGCGCAAGGCGATGGGCGAGCAGGCCGTGGCCCTGTCGAAAGCGGTGGATTACTGCAGCGCGGGCACGGTGGAATTCATCGTCGACGGTGAGAAGAACTTCTACTTCCTCGAGATGAACACCCGTCTTCAGGTGGAGCACCCGGTTACCGAGCTGATCACCGGCATCGACCTCGTCGAGCAGATGATCCGCGTCGCCGATGGCGAGAAACTTCCGATGAAACAGGAAGATATCGGCATCAACGGTTGGGCGATCGAGAGCCGTCTCTATGCCGAAGATCCCTATCGCAACTTCCTGCCCTCGATCGGGCGTCTGACCCGCTACCGCCCGCCGGTGGAAGGCAAGACCGCTTCGGGCGGCATCGTGCGCAACGATACCGGCGTCTTCGAGGGCGGCGAGATCTCGATGTTCTACGACCCGATGATCGCCAAGCTCTGCACCTGGGCGCCGAGCCGTGGCGAGGCGATCGAAGAGATGCGTCTTGCGCTCGATATGTTCGAGGTCGAGGGCATCGGTCACAACCTGCCGTTCTGTGCTGCGGTGATGGATCACGAGCGCTTCGTGACCGGCAACATCACCACCGCCTTCATCGAGGAGGAATATCCCGAAGGGTTCAACGGTGTGACGCTGGACGCGGGGATGCTGCGCAAGGTCGCGGCCGCCACCGCCGCGATGGAGCGCGTGGCCGAGATCCGGCGCACGAAGATCTCCGGCACGCTCGGCAATCACGAGCGCAAGGTCGGCAAGGATTGGGCCGCCTCGCTGCAGGATGAGGATTTCAAACTCAAGGTGAACGCGGATCGCAACGGTTCGACCATCCTGTTCGAGGATGGCGAAGAGATGCGCGTCGAGAGCGACTGGACGCCGGGCGACCCGCTGGCCGAACTGACGGTGAACGGGGCGCCGCTGGTGCTGAAAGTCGGCAAGATCCCGATGGGCTTCCGCATCCGGGTGCGTGGCGCCGATCTGAAGGTTCATGTCCGCACGCCGCGCCAGTTCGAGCTCGCGCAGCTGATGCCGGTGAAACTGCCGCCGGATACCTCGAAATTCCTGCTCTGCCCGATGCCGGGCCTCGTGGTGAAGATCTCGGTCGAGGAAGGCGCGGAAGTGCAGGAGGGTCAGCCGCTGGCCACCGTCGAGGCGATGAAGATGGAGAACATCCTGCGCGCCGAGAAGAAGGGCACCGTGAAGAAGATCAACGCCGAGGCGGGCGCGAGCCTTGCCGTCGACGACATCATCATGGAGTTCGAATAAGTGACGCCCGCGCCGTGGCATAGGGAGGCCGGGCGACCGGCTCACCCCGCCACGGCGGGGCGCGATCTATTGGCGCGCGGTGTTGTGCGGGGATGTGGTCAGAAGCCGCGCTCTTCGCGGATCTCGTCGCGCCGGATCGGCATCTTGTCGATCGAGCGGACGATCTCGCGCGCGTCCCACGGGGCGGGCTTGCGCAGGTTCACCGTGCCGTCCTTGGCGATGATGACGAGGGAAAACCCGCGCGGGCGCAGCGTGCGGCGCACGTCGCTGGCCGGATCGGGCGTGGTGTCGGTGATGACGACGACGTCGCGCCGGGCCAGCTCCGCCCAATGGTCCTTCAGATACCGGATCTGCTCCTTGAAGGCCGGGTCGAGCGGGCTGTCGGCGAAGACGACGATGGGCCGTTTCTGCCAGACGAACGCGTCCAGATCCGCATCCGCCCCATCGACCGGTGCGAAGGGGGGCGTGACCTCGGGCTCTGCCACGGCGAGATCGACGGTGCTGTCCTGGGCTGCGGCCGCAAAGGGCGTCAGCGCAAGAAATGCAGCGAGTCCAAGGGATAATAGACGGGTCATGGGCTCCTCTCTCGTTCCTGATATATGCGTGCGAGCCCCCTCGCACCATGCCAGACCGTGCGAATTTTCGCGAAATGCGGCCTTTAAGCGCGCCGCAAGGAATCGCGGTGCAGACTGGCGCCGGGTTTTCGGGGCTGCGGTAGGGTGCCGCTTGGACCCGGGGCCGTGGGGGCCGGGCATGGATGTCATTTTGCATATCGGGGCGCATCGCACTGCGACGACGACGTTTCAGGCGTGGATGCTGCAAAACGCCGACGCGCTGGCCGCAGGCGGGATCGCCTATTGGGGGCCGGACCGGACGCGGGCGGGGCTGTTCTCGGGGCTAGTGAAGCGCCCCGATCTGGTGACGCCCGAGGATGGGGCGGCGCTGTCGCGGCTGCGAACCGCGCTGGCGTTCGAGCTGGACCGGCTCGCCGATCAGGGGATGCGCCATCTGGTGATCTCGGAAGAGAACCTGCTGGGCGCGATGCCGCATTGCGTGGATATGCTGACGCTCTACCCGGATGCCGCGGGGCGGCTGGAGCGTGCGCGACAGGTGCTGGGCGGGTATCTGAGCGGCGTGGCGCTGTCGATGCGGCGCTATGATATGTGGTGGTCCTCGGTGCTGTCGGTGATGGCGGGGCGGGGCGCAGGCCTGCCCGATGCGCGCGGGCTTGCACGGCTTGCCGATCATCCGCGCGGCTGGCCGGAGGTGATCGCGCAGGCGCAGACTGCGCTTGGCGCCCCGGTCACGGTCTGGAGCCATGAGGCGCTGGGGGCGGCGCCGCAGGCCCAGCTTCAGGCGCTTGTGCCGGGCGAAAGCCTGCCTACGGGGCTGTACGACGCCCGCCGGCAGCGCAATGCGGCCCCGGGGCGCGCGGCGCTGCGCGAGGGGCTTCTGCGCGCCGGGCACCGCGTCGCGGCGGGGCCGGGGCGCTGGATGCCTTTCGATCAGGCGCAGCGCGCGCAGATGACCGCCCGCTATCTGGAGGATTTGACCTGGTTGCGCCACGCGCCGCCGGGACTGAATTTCGTGGAAATGACGGCCGAAGATGCGGGGAAGACACCCGCCGCGGCGACAGTGGAAGAAGGATTTGGCCATGACGGACAAGAAAGAGGACTGGCGTAAGCTCGCCGAGAAGGAACTGCGTGGCAGGCCGTTCGACGACCTGACCTGGAACACGCTCGAGGGGATCGCGGTCAAGCCGCTTTACACCGAAGAGGACGTGGAGGGGCTCGACCATCTGGGCACCATGCCGGGCCTGTCGCCCTTCACGCGCGGCCCGCGGGCTACGATGTATGCGGGCCGTCCGTGGACGATCCGGCAATATGCGGGTTTCTCGACCGCCGAGGAGTCGAACGCCTTCTACCGCAAGGCGCTCGCCGCCGGTCAGCAGGGCGTGTCGGTGGCCTTCGACCTCGCCACCCACCGCGGTTACGATAGCGATCACCCGCGCGTCGTCGGCGATGTCGGCAAGGCGGGCGTGGCGATCGATAGCGTCGAGGACATGAAGATCCTGTTCGACGGTATCCCGCTCGATCAGATTTCGGTCTCGATGACGATGAACGGCGCGGTGATCCCGATCCTCGCCAACTTCATCGTCACCGGCGAAGAGCAGGGCCATGATCGCAGCGTTCTGTCGGGCACGATCCAGAACGACATCCTCAAGGAGTTCATGGTCCGCAACACCTATATCTATCCGCCCGAGCCTTCGATGCGGATCATCGCGGATATCATCGAATACACTTCGAACGAGATGCCGCGCTTCAACTCGATCTCGATCTCGGGCTACCACATGCAGGAGGCTGGCGCGAACCTCGTGCAGGAGCTGGCCTACACGCTAGCGGACGGGCGCGAATACGTGCGCACCGCGATCAAGGCGGGGATGGATGTCGACAAGTTCGCGGGCCGTCTGAGCTTCTTCTTCGCGATCGGGATGAACTTCTTCATGGAGGCCGCCAAGCTGCGCGCGGCGCGCCTGCTGTGGAGCCGGATCATGGAAGAGTTCGAGCCGAAGAAGCCGCAAAGCTCGATGCTGCGCACCCACTGCCAGACTTCGGGCGTCTCGCTGGCCGAGCAGGATCCCTATAACAACGTGATCCGCACCGCCTATGAGGCGATGTCGGCCGCGCTTGGCGGCACGCAGTCGCTGCACACCAACGCGCTGGACGAGGCGATCGCGCTGCCCACCGAGTTCTCGGCCCGGATCGCGCGCAACACGCAGCTGATCTTGCAGGAAGAGACCGGGATCACCAACGTGGTCGATCCGCTGGCGGGCTCCTACTACGTCGAGAGCCTCACGGCGGAACTGGCCGAGAAGGCCTGGGAGCTGATCGAGGAAGTCGAGGAGATGGGCGGTATGACCAAGGCCGTGGCCTCGGGCATGCCCAAGCTGCGCATCGAGGAAACCGCCGCCCGGCGTCAGGCACTGATCGACCGGGGCGAGGATGTCGTGGTCGGTGTGAACAAGTACCGCCGCGAGACCGAGGACGAGCTGGATATTCTCGACATCGACAATGCGAAGGTGCGCGACAACCAGATCGCGCGGCTCGAGAAGATGCGGGCCAGCCGCGACGAGGCGGCCTGCGAGGCGGCGCTGACGGAACTGACGCGCCGCGCCTCCGAGGGTGGCAACCTGCTCGAGGCGGCGGTGGAAGCTGCACGCGCCCGGGCCTCTGTGGGAGAGATTTCGATGGCGATGGAAAAGGTGTTCGGACGTCACCGCGCCGAGGTGAAGACGCTCGCCGGTGTCTACGGCGCGGCCTATGACGGCGACGAGGGCTTCGCGCAGATCCAGAAGGACGTCGAGACCTTCGCCGAGGAAGAGGGCCGCCGCCCGCGGATGCTGGTGGTGAAGATGGGTCAGGACGGCCACGACCGCGGCGCCAAGGTGATCGCGACGGCCTTCGCCGATATCGGCTTCGACGTCGATGTGGGCCCGCTGTTCCAGACGCCGGAAGAAGCCGCCCAGGACGCGATCGACAATGACGTCCATGTGGTCGGGATTTCGTCGCAGGCGGCGGGTCACAAGACGCTGGCACCGAAGCTGATCGAGGCGCTCAAGGAGAAGGGCGCCGAGGATATCATCGTGATCTGCGGCGGCGTGATCCCGCAGCAGGATTACGACTACCTCAAGAAGGCGGGCGTGAAGGCGATCTTCGGGCCGGGGACGAACATCCCGCTGGCCGCGCGCGAGATCCTCGACATCGTGCGTCAGGCGCGGGCCTGAGGGCGCTGAGGGGGGAGGGGGCTCTGCCCCCGCGCTGACGCCCCCCCTCCCGGGATATTTTGACCAAGGCGAAGTCCGGGCTTTGCTTTGAATTTGGGCGGCGCGCGGGGGAACCCTGTGCGCCGCCAGTCATTTCAAAACATTACAATGATTTAATCACAGGGCGGATTTGCGCGGGTGCATTTCCGCCGCAGCGCGGCTAGACTTGAACCATGGACAAGCCCATCTCTCTTTGGTCGCGTATCGCGCAGGCGCTCTCCGCTCTCGGGCGGGGGGAGGCGCTGTCGACGGTCTTCGACAATCTGCGCCAGCCGCCGGAACGCTCTGTTGCTTTCACCATCGCGGTGATTGCGCTCGGGGCGAAGATGGCGAAGGCCGACGGGCAGGTCACGCGCGACGAGGTGGCGGCGTTCCGGCGGATTTTCCAAATCCCGCCGGAAGAGGAAGCCAATGCCGCGCGCGTCTTCAACATGGCGCGCACCGATGTGGCGGGCTTCGACGCCTATGCCCGCAAGATCGCCAATATGTTCGGCCCCGGCGCGGATGTTCTTAAAGACGTGCTCGAAGGGCTGTTCTTCATCGCGCTGGCCGATGGCGATTACCACGAGGGCGAGGATGCCTTCCTGCTGGAGGTCGCGCGGATTTTCGGGCTGGAGGAATGCTGTTTCCGCGCGATGCGTTCGGCCTTCGTCGACGATGCCGATCCCGATCCCTGGACCGTGCTGGAGGTCGAGCCGGGCACGCCGCTCGATCAGGTGCGCAAGGTCTGGCGCAACAAGGTGCGCGAGGCCCATCCAGACCGGGCGATTGCCCGTGGTCTGCCCGAAGAGGCCGTGCAGCTCTCCGAGGCGCGGGTCATCGCGCTCAACAAGGCCTGGGAGGAAATCCGCGCCAGCCATGCGGAGGCGTGATGCGGATCGCCACTTGGAATATCGAGTGGTTCAACAGCCTTTTCGCGCGCAACGGGGCGCTTCTCGACGATAGTGAATGGTCGGCGCGCTACAACGTGACGCGCAGCCAGCAGACCGGGGCGATCGCGATCGTGATGAGCGCGCTGGAGGCCGATGTGCTTCTGGTGGTCGAGGCGCCCGACGACAATCATCGCCACAAAACGGTGGATATGCTCGAAGGCTTCGCGGAGCGGTTCGGGCTGCGCCAGCGTCGTGCGCTTTTGGGCTTTTCCAACGACACGCAGCAGGAGCTGGCGCTGCTCTATGACCCCGATGTCGTGACGGCGCGGCATGATCCGCAAAGCTCGGAGGCGTGGCCGCGTTTCGATGGCAGCCTGCGGATCGACCTCGATATCGATGCGCGGATGGATACGGTCACCTTTTCCAAGCCGCCGCTGGAGGTGGTTCTGGGGACGCGGTCCGGGGAGGTGATGCGGATGATCGGCGTGCATGTGAAGTCGAAAGCCCCGCATGGTGCGACGAGCCCGGAGACCGCGACCCGCATGGCGATAGAGAACCGGCGCAAGCAATTGGCGCAGTCGATCTGGATCCGGGGCCGCGTGGAGGAGCATCTGGCGGCGGGCGACAGCCTGATCGTGCTGGGCGATTTCAACGACGGTCCGGGGCTCGACGAATACGAGAAGCTGTTCGGACGCTCGGGCGTGGAGATTGTCGCGGGCGAGGGCGGCCCGGAAGCGGAGCGACTGCACGATCCCCATGCGCGGCTGTCGAAAGCCCATCACACGGCCGCAGCCCCGAGTTCCGCGCGGTTCTACCTCGTTGATCAGAAGCAGTATTTTTCGGCCATGCTGGATTATGTGATGCTCTCGCCCGATCTGGCGGCACGGGCGCGGGAGTGGCGTATCTGGCACCCGTTCGACGACCCGCATATCTATCGCGTGCCCGAATTGCGCGAGGCGCTTTTGCAGGCCTCCGATCATTTTCCCGTCTCGGTCGATATCGAGTGATCTCGGGGGCGTGATTTTCGCGCCGCTTGCGCGTAGGATCGAGGGTATGAAACAGCCGCTTGTCATCGTTTTCTCGCTCGCCCTTCTGGCAACGCCCGTCTCCGCGCAGGAGGAGGGCGGCGATGTCGATCGCGGGTTCTCCTTGCTGCAGGAGGGGGCGCAGACGCTGTTTCGCGGGCTGATGGACGAGATGAAGCCGCAACTCGACGAGATGCAGAAAGGCTTGGGGGAGGCCGCGGCCCAGTTGGGGCCGAAGCTGCGCCAGTTCCTCGCGCTGGTCGACGACATGTCGAATTACGGGGCGCCCGAGCGGCTGCCCAATGGCGATATCATCATGCGGCGGAGCCCGGACGCGCCGCCGCCGCCGCCCCTGATGACCGAGCCGCCCGAGGACGCGCCGCAGAAAGACGGCCCGGAGCAAGGCGGGCCGGTCGAGATCCCGGAGGGCGGGATCGAGCTTTAATCGGTGATGATCGGCTCGGCCTTCAGCGCGTTCGCAAGCGAGCGGAAGCGCGACTCGGCGACCTCGCCCATCAGCGCCTTGCCGCGCTTGGTCAGCTTCAGTTCCAGCTCGCCCATCTTGGCCGAATATTTCAGCTCGCCCGCATCGGCGGGGCTGTGGGTCGCGAACATCGAACCGAAGCGCATCGCCTTGCCCAGAACCTCGGCCTCCTGAATCTGCTCTTCCGACAGCAGCGGCAGGAACGGCTCCAGCCGCGAGCCGTTGCGCGAGTTCTTGTAACGATGCAGGAGCGCCACGCCGAGCCAGATCCGCTCGGGGTGGGACATGGCCGAATAGTTCGCGCGGGTGACGTTCTCGAAACAGGCCTCGGCGCGGTAATCGGGATGGGTGCGCCATGTCGTGTCATGCAGCAGGCAGGCCGCGCGCACGAGGCGGAATTTCTCGGGCGGAAGGGGCCCGAAGATCGGTTCGATGAAGGCGTGGAGCTTTTTGCCGAAGCCGGGCATCCGGCTCATCACGCGCTCGGTATGGCGCGCGGCTTCCACCAGCGGATCACGGCGGCGCAGCCGTTCGGGCATCTGTTCGTAAAGCAGCCCTTCGCGGATGCCGTAGGCGGAGACGTCGATCTCCTTGGGCTGGAAGGTGGCGATCAACTCGCGCAGCACCTGGCTGGCGAGCGGGACGAGTTCCATCCGCGCGGCGGAGGTGCCGGTCTTGGAGCGCAGCTTCTCCATGTCGGATTTCCCGATCCACTCGATCGTCTCGCCCAGCTCGTCGGGCTTCATCCGGTATTCGTGCTGCACCAGCAGCGGATAGTCGCGCCGCTCCATGTCGAGCCGTGCGATGGCGCGCCACGAGCCGCCGACGAGATAGATGCGTTCGTGTTCGGTGCCGACCTTCTCGGCCAGCTCCTTGATCGTGGCCTGAATATGGGCGGCGATCGCCTTCTTGCCGCCGGGGATCTGCTGCAGGCGGAAGGGGCCAAGCTGCGAGGTCGCGCGCCGCCAGACCTTGCCGCCGCGGATCTCGGCTAATTCCATGGAGTTGCCGCCGATATCGCAGACGAGACCCTCGGCCTCGGGCCAGCCCAGAAGCACCCCTTGCGCGGACAGCCGCGCCTCTTCCAGCCCGTCGACGATATGGACCTTGAGGCCGGTCTCTTTCTCGATCTTGGCGTGAAACTCTGGGCCGTCCTCGGCATCGCGCATCGCGGCGGTGGCGACGCATGTGAGCGGGCCGATCTCCATCCCCTCGGCGAGCGCGGCGAAGCGTTTGAGTGCGGTCAGCCCGCGTTCACGCCCCTCGGGGTTGAGCTTGCCTGTCTCCGCCAGCCCTTGGCCGAGACCCGCCATGACCTTCTCGTTGAAGAAATAGGCGGGGCTGCGCGCCGCGCCATCGAAGACCACCATCCGGATCGAGTTGGAGCCGATATCGACGACGCCGACGCGCGAGAGCGCGCGCACGGATGGGTCATCGAAGAGAGGCTGGCCGAACGGATCCCAATCGTCGCTGTCATCAACTGCCGGCGCCGCTTTGTCTTTGCTCATCTGCCCGTCCGTTCGAGTCGTCCGGCCTCCACGCTAGGGCTAGTCGAAGCTATGGGCAAGTTCGGGAACGTCGCTTGCCCCAGCGGAACCCCGGCCCGAGAGCGAGGGGTATTCCATGAAGAACCGGTGGCAGGAGAACAGGTCCTCGCGGTCGTCGGGCAGGTGGCGGATGAACTTTCCGTCGGGCTGCAAAATCCAGCTCTGCGCCTCGTCGGCCATGTTCGCCGCCATGATCTGGCTGACGATCTGCGCCTTCACCGTGGGGTTCTTGGCCTCCACCAGCGTCTCGACCCGGCGATTGAGGTTGCGCCCCATCCAGTCGGCGGAGGAGAAGAACACCCGCGCGTCGTTGGAGGGCAGGGCATGGCCATTGCCGAAGCAGACGATGCGCGAATGCTCCAAGAACCGCCCGACGATGGATTTAACCCGGATATTCTCGGACAGGCCCTTGATGCCGGGGCGGATGCCGCAGATGCCGCGGATCACGAGCGAGATTTTCACCCCCGCCTGCGAGGCCCGGTAGAGCGCGTCGATCACGTCGGATTCGATCAGCGAATTCATCTTCGCCCAGATCGCCGCCGGTTTGCCCGCCTTGGCGTGTTCGATCTCGCGGTCGATCAGGTCCAGCAGGCGCGGCTTCAGCGTGATCGGCGAGATGGCGAGGTTCTCAAGACCCTCGGGCTGCACATAGCCCGAGAGATAGTTGAAGACCTTGGTGGCATCGCGCCCCAGCGCCGCGTCGCAGGTGAAGAAACTCAGATCGGTGTAAATCTTCGCGGTGATCGGGTGGTAGTTGCCGGTGCCGTAATGGGTGTAGGTCACCAGCTGATCACCCTCGCGGCGCACCACGGTCGAGATCTTCGCATGGGTCTTGTAGTTGATGAAACCATAGACGACATGAGCGCCCGCGCGCTCCAGACGGCGCGACTGGCGGATATTGGCGGCCTCGTCGAAGCGGGCTTTCAGCTCGACCAGAGCGGTCACGGATTTGCCGTTCTCAGCCGCCTCGCAGAGCGAGGAGACGACGGGGCTGTCCTTCGACGTGCGATAGAGCGTCTGCTTGATCGCCAGCACGTTCGGGTCGTTCGCCGCCTGATCGATGAAGCGCACCACCAGATCGAAGGTCTCGTAGGGGTGGTGCAGCAGGATGTCCTTCTGCTTGATCGCGGCGAACATGTCGCCCTCGTGGTCCTGCACGCGTTCGGGCACGCGCGGGATGAAGGGCGGCCAGAGCAGATCGGGGCGCTCGCTCAGGATCAGTTCCTTCACGTCGGCAATGCCCACGAGGCCCTTTTCCTCGACCACCTCTTCGGGATCGACATGCAGCTCGCGCATCACCAGCGCCTGCAGGTCTTCGGGCGCGCCGGGCGAGACCGACATGCGGATGACCTGCCCGCGGCGGCGGCGTTTCAGCGCGGTCTCGAACTCGCGCACGAGGTCTTCGGCCTCGTCCTCGACTTCCAGATCGCTGTCGCGCAGCACCCGGAACGAGCACGAGCCCACATCCTTGTAGCCCGGGAAGAGCGAGCTCAGATGCAGCATCAGAAGCTGTTCGAGCGGCAGGAACCGCGCCTCGCCCGGCAGGCGCACGAAACGGTCGATCTGCGCCGGGATCGGCAAGAGCGCCTGCAACCGGCGCTGATCGCTTTCCCGCTCCAGCTCCAGCGCGAGGCAGAAGCCGGTATTCGGGATGAAGGGGAACGGGTGCGCGGGGTCGATCGCCAGCGGCGAAAGCACCGGGAAGACGTTGTTGAGGAAGTGATCCGAGAGGAAGTCGAGATCGCGCTTGGTCAGCCGCGAACGGCTCACGACATGAATGCCCTCGCGCTCCATCTCGCGCTTGAGCGCCGACCACGTCGCCTGCTGGGTGTCCATCAGCCGCCGGGCATTGGCGTTGATCTTCTCCAGCTGCTCGGCCGGGGTGAGCCCGTCATCGGAGGCGTTCACGTTACTCTCGCGCACAAGCTCCATCAGGCCCGCCACGCGCACGGTGTAGAATTCGTCGAGGTTCGTGGCCGAGATCGACAGGAAGCGCACGCGCTCCAGGAGCGGCACACGCGGATTGCGCGCCTCTTCCAGCACCCGCCAGTTGAAGGCCAGCCAGCTCAGTTCGCGGTTGAAGAACCGGCCCGGTCCGCTGATCTCCGACTCGGGCAGCGCGATTGGCGTGGGGAAGGGGGTCTTGAGGAAATCTGCTTGGGTCATGGCGCGCTTATCGTTGGATTTTGTAATGGCTCCGTGACAGTTTGCGCGGCTCAGTCGAGACTGTCCAGAACCTCCGCCGCCAGTCTTTGGGTGATCGCACGGCGTTGTGCGAGCGCCTGCCGATCGAGCGCCGCGACCAGTTTGCGCGCGGTCGCCAGAGAGCGGTCCATCCGCGTGACCAGCCAGCCGATCAGGTTGGGCGGTACGGTCAGTTGCCGGTCCGAGAACAGCTTCACCAGAACGGCCGCCAGCAGCGCGTCATCGGGGGGCGTGATCCGCACCGTCGCGGTCGCCTCCATCCGGCTGATCAGGTCGGGCAGGGTCATCCCCCAGTCGCGCGGTGGCGTGCGCGCGGTCAGCAAAAGCCGCCCACCCTCGGCCTGCATCAGATTGTGCAGGTGAAACAGCGCGCGCTGGCCCGCCTCATCCGCGCCGATCCTCTCGGCCCGTTCGATCACGGTCGCGCCCTTGGCTACGAGGGCAGGGGCCATCTCTTCGGTCAGATCGCGCGCGGGCAGGATGTCGGCGCCCTGTTCATCGGCCCAGATCGTCGCGAGATGCGTCTTGCCCGCGCCTTCCGGCCCGATCAGGATCATCCGGCCCAGCGGCCATGTTTCGCGCGCATCGAGGGTCGTCACCGCCAGCGCATTGGCTGGCGAGATGAAGAAGTCTTCACGCCCCTGCGCGGAACGCAGGTGCAGCGGGAAGGTCAACTGCTCGGCCATTCTCAGCTCTCGTGTTCGGTCGTCTCGGTCGCGCCCGTCACTTCCCCGGTCTCCTCGTTGATGAGAGAGATCGGCGAATGGGCTATCGGCTCGCGCTCCGTTTGCCCTCGGTAAAGCGCCCCTTGCAGATATTGGTCGATGAAGAAGCGCGCAACCACTCCGATCACCGCAGCGACGGGAACGGCGACCAACATGCCAACAAAACCGAACAAAGTGCCGAAAGCGGACAGCGCGAAGATCAGCCAGAGCGGATGCAGCCCGACCGAATCGCCCACGAGTTTCGGGGTGACGAAATTGCCTTCGAGAAACTGGCCGAGCACGAAGATGCCCGCGACGATTCCGATATTGAACCACTCGCCCCAGAACTGGAACAGCGCGAGGCCGATGGCGAGCGCGCCGCCGATGATCGCGCCGATATAGGGGATGAAGGTCAGCGCGCCTGCGACCGAGCCCACCAGCAGCCCGAAATCGAGCCCCGCCGCCATCAGCGCGATCGCGTAGAAGGTGCCCAGCACGAGGCAGACCGTGACCTGACCGCGCACGAAGCCCGAGAGCACCCGGTCGATATCACGCGCGATGGTGCGGATCGTGTGGACGTGATCGCGCGGCAGCCAGCCGTCGACCTTCGCCACCATCCGGTCCCAGTCGAGCAGCATGTAGAAGGCCACGACCGGCACCACGACGATGAAGACGACCACATTCACCAGCGTCATCGCCGAGCTTAGCAGGGTCGCCGCCAATTCGCCGCCGCGCGCCTTGATCGCGGTGCCGAGGCTGTTGAGCGTATCGTTCACGACCGAGTTGTGCAGGAGATTGGGGAAACGCTCGTTCAGGAAGGTCTGCAACGAGGCCAGAAGATCGGGCGCGAGGGCGACCAGCTGCGCCAGCTGCCGCGCCAGCATCGGCACCACGGCGAGCGCGAGGATCACGAAGATCAGCACCGTCGCCAGTCCGATGATCGCGGTAGAGACCGCGCGGCTCAGCCCCAGCTTTTCCAGCCGGTCGGCCAGCGGGTCGAGGAAATAGGCGATCGCGCCGCCCATGATGAAGGGCAGGATGACATTGCCCAGCCACCACAGCGACAGGACCAGCACCAAGGCGGCGACGGACCAATAGGTGACTTGCTGGCGGGCAGGCAGGGCCATGCGCGGTCCTTTTCAGCGATGCGTTCGCTCTAACGTGGCGAAATGCGGTGGGAAATCAAGGCTTCGCGTCGGAACGACTGGTCGGGAGATGACTGTTCAGCCAGTCAAAGTAGGCCATATGTATGTCTAGGCCTAAGTCCTCAGTCGCCCATCCGACCGGTGGTGCGATCTCGAGGGGACGAATCGTGTAGCGGTGGTAGAAGCGATTGCTTCCGTCGCCGTAGGAATCTTCAAGAAAATCAATCTCTGGAGAGATATGAAACGACATGCCTTCAAATTTTGAGCCGAGAAATTTGTTACTTGAAAGAGGAGTGTCCGGTAAACGCCCTCCAGAGAAGCTGCTTGCGATGAACTGACTGAAACTCCAGAAAGATTGCCCGAAATTCGTGTCCGCGAATGTACAAAAAGAAAGATTGCAGTGGTCGATGCTGCACTCCCGCATATCACAGTGAAAGAAGTTACAATCCAGTAGCACTGATGACCTGAGCTTAGCTTTGCGGAATACAGATCCGGAAAAGTCCGTATTGCTCCAATCTCCGTTTTCCAAGACGATCGACGAGAGGTCACATGACCTGAGGTCCAGTCGATATCTCCTCTTTTGGGTTGAATTCCGCTCTTTCAGCGCAGCGGCGATCTTCGCGAAATATTTGCCGGCGGGTTTGTTCTCTACCGAGAGTTCAAGCAAGGTCTCCCAGATAGTATGACCGCGAGTCGCTGCCTCAACTTCTCTGCCCGCAGTAGGTCGTTTTCCAAGAATATTCATTGCGATCATGATGTCAGATCGCGGTGACGAAACTTCATCTAGGTTCTCTTCGTGGCTCTCTGCTGGCGCGTTGTTGCGAATATAAGCGCAGAGGACTTCCATCACCCGCACATAGTCGCGCTCCTTGTCGTAGGTCAAAGAGTCTTGCGATATCCGTTCCAGCGAGAGAAGTCCGCCGATCCGCACCTCGATATTGGGTTCGCTCAGTTCTGTAATGATCGGTTTCTTGAAGTCTGGCTTGCTGTCGCTCCCGTCTTCGTAAAGGAGGGTGCCTTCCTTGTTGCGACGATGTACGCGCACAACCTTCTCCGCTCCCAGCTGCTCCACGGCCTTGGAGATGCGGTCGGTGATATGGCCCTCCTTCTGGAAGCCAAGCTGGCGGTGCTTGATCACCGTGCCCCAGATCACAAAGGGCGCGCCGAGGATTGCCGCAATCAAGGCTCCAGCACCCAGATTGGGGCCACCAGCGCCAGTCCAGACCTGATGTGCGGTTCCAAGGACGACGACGAAGGCCGCGATCAATGCGCACACCACAAGTATCGGGACAAAGATTAGAACCGAAGACAGAACGAAGCCGACCAACCGTCCATAGGGGCGGGCCAGCCTCCAGTCCGGGGCGTCGGTCAGCCCAATCCAGTCGAGAAGGTCTTCGGGACGAGGTTTCTTTGCCATTAAATGCTCGCGTTACAATACCCGTAGCATGGAACAACTCTGCGACGCTGCCAAGACGCCACCATCTTGCCCAACGCCCCCGTTTCCTCTAGGCCAAACGCAACGTCTGACACCAACCCTCGAAGGACCGCTCATGCGCCTGTCCCGCTATTTTCTTCCCGTTCTCAAGGAAACCCCCGCCGAGGCGCAGATCGCCTCGCATCGGCTGATGCTGCGTGCGGGTATGATCAAGCAGCAGCAGGCAGGGATCTATTCCTGGCTGCCGATGGGCTTCAAGGTGCTGCGCCGGATCGAGCAGATCGTGCACGAGGAGCAGGCGCGCGCCGGCCATCTCGCGATCCAGATGCCGACGCTGCAATCGGCCGATCTGTGGCGCGAGTCGGGCCGCTATGACGGCTATGGCGAAGAGATGCTGCGGATCACCGACCGGCAGGGGCGCGATATGCTCTATTCGCCCACCGCCGAGGAAATGGTCACCGATATCTTCCGCGCGCATGTGTCGAGCTACAAGCAGCTGCCGCTGACGCTCTATCAGATCCAGTGGAAATTCCGCGACGAGATCCGCCCGCGCTTCGGCGTGATGCGCGGCCGCGAATTCCTGATGAAGGACGGCTACAACTTCGACCTCAGCAAGGAAGACGCGCTGCACGCCTATAACCGCCACCTCGTCAGCTACCTGCGCACCTATGAGCGCATGGGGCTGCAGGCGATCCCGATGCGCGCCGATAGCGGCCCGATCGGTGGCGATTACACGCATGAATTCCTCGTGCTGGCCGAGACGGGCGAGTCGGAAGTGTTCTACGACAGCGAGATCACCGATCTGACCTTCGGCGACCGCGAGATCGACTATGACGACGTGGCGCAGTGCCAGAGCGTGCTGGAGGAGTTCACCTCGCGCTATGCCCGCACCGACGAGACCCACGACGAGGCGGCCTTCAACGAGGTCCCGGAAGAACGTCGCCGCGTCGCGCGCGGCATCGAGGTCGGTCAGATCTTCTATTTCGGCACGCAGTATTCCGAGGCGCTGGGCGCATCCGTCCAGACCCCGGATGGCACGAAAGTTCCGGTCCATATGGGCTCGCACGGGATCGGCGTGAGCCGTCTCGTCGGCGCGCTGATCGAGGCGAACCACGACGACAAGGGCATCATTTGGCCCGAGGGCGTGACGCCGTTCCATGTCGGTATCGTCAATCTCAAGCAGGGCGATGTCAGCTGCGACAGCGCCTGCGAAGCGCTGTATCGCGCCTTCCTCGATCACGGGCTCGACCCGCTCTATGATGACCGCGAAGAGCGCGCGGGCGCGAAATTCGCCACCATGGACCTGATCGGCCTGCCGTGGCGCATCACCGTCGGTCCGCGCGGGATCGCGGCCAACAAGGTGGAACTGACCTGCCGCCGCACCGGCGAGAGCGAGGAGATGCCGGCGGAAGAGGCGGTCGAGAAGATCGTGGGCATCTATGAAGGGCTTTGATCTGATCTTCGCGGCCAGCGCGGTCGCGGCGAGCCTGCTCGCCGGGCCCGCTTTGGCCGAAGGCACGGGGCAGGGTCTCGTGGCGTGGTCGAGCGAGGCGCTTGGCATCTCGGCGAAAGTGCCGCAGGGCTGGACGTCGGATGAGATGCCGGGGGGCGGGATCCTGTTCTCCGCCCCCGATATCGACCCGCACAAGACCGCCCATGTCGCGCTGCGCGCCCATGTCGATCAGGGGGCCGACCTCACGGTCGCGCATGAACAACTGCTGCACACGATCCTGCTCGATGGCGATACGGTGCTGTCGGATAACGTGACCGAGGACGGGTTCGCTATCCGCTCCAAGGACTCGTTTGGAAAGGTGACGCTGCGCAAGACCGAGCGGCTCGATTGCGCGGGTGGGGCGGTGCTCGCCTCCGTGCAGACCGATTACCCGGCCGATCTGGCCGAGGGCATGGCGCCGCTTCTGGCGGATGTGCCCGGCACGCTGGGCTGCAAATAGGGGGCTCTGCCCCGCCCGTTCCGGGCTCCCCCGGGATATTTCGACCAAGCCGAAACAGGCGCGCTCTCGCCGCTATGACCGGGCGCAGGCTTGACCTTTCGACCCCGCCGCGCCAGCTTGCGCCGAATTTTCGTGGATGGAGCCGATGGCCGCACGCACTGCCCCGTTTTCCCGTTTCGAGTTCATGATCGCATGGCGCTACCTGCGCGCGCGCCGCGCCGAAGGTGGCGTCTCGGTCATGACATGGATTTCCCTGATCGGCATCGCACTGGGCGTGGCCGCCTTGATCGCGACGCTTGCCGTGCGCGCGGGCTTCCGCGCCGAGTTCGTCTCGACCATCGTCGGCTCGAACCCGCAGATCACCGTCTATTCCGCGCCGATGGAAGTGGCCGAGGGCTCGGGCGTCTATTCCAAGCTGATCCGCGACTATGCCGCGCGCACCGAGCGGATCAAGGCGATCCCCGGCGTGGTCAGCGCGGCCCCGGCGGTGCGCGGACAGGCGATGGTCAGCTTCGGCGACCGCTCCAACGTGGCGGATGTCTACGGGCTGGCGCTGTCGGATCTGAAGAATATCCCCAATATCGCGCATTCCGACGACGCGCAGGGCGATATCGACAATTACGGTGAAGGCATCGCGATCGGCATCGGGATGGCGCGCGATCTGGGCGTGACGGTGGGCGACACGGTCAAGGTGATCTCGCCCAACGGGGCCAAGACGCCGTCCGGCACGAGCCCGCGGGTGAACGCCTACAAGATCTCGTATGTGTTCTCGGCCGGGCGGTATGACATCGACCAGACGCGGCTTTATATGCCGTTCAAGGAGGCGCAGAGCTTCTTCAACCGCGAGGGCGGGGTGGATGAGATCGACGTCGACGTGGCCGATCCCGAGCGCATCGCCGAATGGGAGCCTGCGATCATGGATGCGAGCGGCAAGGGCACGCTTTTGTGGACATGGAAGGACGCCTCGTCGAGTTTCCTGCGCGCGCTGACGGTCGAGGACAACGTGATGTTCATCATCCTCTCGATCCTCGTGCTGATCGCCTCGATGAACATCACCTCGGGGCTGATCATGCTGGTGAAGAACAAGGGCCGCGACATCGGCATCCTGCGCACGATGGGGCTCAGCGAGGGCTCGATCCTGCGGGTCTTCTTCCTGTGCGGGGCCTTCACCGGGGTGATCGGGACGCTGGCCGGTCTGGGGATCGGGGTGCTGTTCTCGGTGAATATCGACCACGTCATGGGCTTCGTGAACTGGCTCAATGGCGGCGATGCCTGGGACCCGTCGATCCGCGGTATCTATCACCTGCCCGCGAAATTGCAGCCTTGGGACGTGACCAAGGCGGTGGCGCTGTCGCTGACGCTGAGCTTCATCGTGACCATCTTCCCGGCGCGCCGTGCTGCGCGCATGAACCCGGTGGAGGCGCTGCGCTATGAATGACGTGCTGATCTGCGAACAGTTGGAAAAGTGCTACAACCGGGGCAAGCCGAACGAGATCACGGTACTCAAAGGTCTCGATCTGACCATTCCGAAAGGGCAGGTCGTGGCGCTGGTCGCGCCCTCGGGGGCGGGGAAATCGACGCTTCTGCATATCGCGGGGCTGCTGG
This sequence comes from Thioclava sp. ISO4, assembly GCF_058105145.1. Classification (NCBI taxonomy): domain Bacteria; kingdom Pseudomonadati; phylum Pseudomonadota; class Alphaproteobacteria; order Rhodobacterales; family Paracoccaceae; genus Thioclava; species Thioclava sp. ISO4. The sequence continues at coordinate 3,075,564 of NZ_CM176571.1, read as the reverse complement.
ACACGCCCGATTCCGGCCGGGTTCTGATCGACGGCGAAGACTTGACCGGTGCGCGCGATGGCAAACGCACGGCGGCGCGGCGCGAGAAGCTGGGCTTCGTCTACCAGTTCCACCACCTGCTGCCGGAGTTCTCGGCGGTCGAGAATATCGTGCTTCCGCAGCTCGCCAATGGCGTCAGCCGCAAGGCCGCGGAAGAGCGGGCCAAGGACCTGTTGAGCCGCGTCGGCATGGCGGGCCGGATGGATCACCGCCCCTCGGCGCTGTCGGGGGGCGAGCAGCAGCGTGTGGCGTTCTGCCGGGCGCTCGCGAACGGGCCGAGCCTGTTGCTGGCCGACGAGCCCACCGGCAATCTCGACCCGGCCACGTCTGACACCGTGTTCGACGTACTGATGGGGCTGGTGCGCGAGACGGGCCTGTCGGCGCTGATCGCGACGCATAACATGGAACTCGCCGCCAAGATGGACCGTGTGTTGCATCTGGATAACGGCGCGCTGGAGGAGGGGATATGATCGTTTACGGGATTTCGACCTGCGACACGGTGCGCAAGGCGCGCAAAGCGCTGGAAGCGGCCGGGCGCGATGTGCAGTTCCGCGACGTGCGGGCTGAGCCTCTGACGGGGGCCGAGGTCGCGGAACTCGAAGCCGCGTTCGGCGACAAGATCGTCAACCGCGCCTCCACGACATGGCGCAACCTGCCCGAGGATGAGCGCGAAAAGCCCGTCGCCGATCTGCTGAGCGAGCACCCCGCGCTGATGAAGCGCCCGGTGATCCGCGAAGGCGACAAGCTCACGCTGGGCTGGGCGAAGGCCACGCAGGCCGAGTGGCTCTGAGAGGGGTGCCCCTCACCAACGACTGAGACAGAAAAACGGCGCGCATCCTGCGATGCGCGCCGTTTCAAATCCTTACCGTCCGATCACCCGATCAGAGCAGGACCAGATCCGATGCCGAGGAGCGGCCGTCGCGACCCGACTGCAGCTCATATTGGATCTTCTGATTGTCATCGAGCCCCTTGAGCCCCGCACGTTCGACAGCAGAGATGTGCACGAACACGTCCTTGCCGCCTTCGTCGGGCGCGATGAAGCCGTAACCCTTGGTGGAATTGAACCATTTCACGGTGCCAGTGGCCATTACCGTCTTCTCCTTCGTAGTCTCCCGGCGCGATATTGCGTCCGGGCCGTGCAGCCAGTCTCTTTCGGGTCTTCCGGCTGCCTTTTTCAGAAGCGAGGCGGTAGGAAAGTCTGTAACACACGCATATTCAAGTCTCTCCGAGAATTACGAAAATGCAATGACATTCCATGAGGGGCGTAAGCCCCTCACAGGTCTGTGAAAATTCGAGATAGGCCGTTGAATTGGCGATTATTCGCGCAAATCGGGCGGCGTCGATTCGGTGATCAGCTGCGCCACGATATCGTCGATCGCCACCGTGGAGGTGCGGGTATCGCCGAGTTTGCGGACCGACACGGTGCGCTCCTCGACCTCTTTCATCCCGATCGCGAAGATATAGGGGACCTTGCCGAGCGAATGTTCGCGGACCTTGTAGTTGATCTTCTCGTTGCGGGTGTCGGCCTCGGCGCGGATGCCGGCGGCGCGCAGCTTCGACGTCACTTCCAGCACGTAGTCGTCGGCATCCGAGACGATCGAGGCCACGACCACCTGACGCGGCGCGAGCCAGAGCGGCATCTTGCCGGCGAAGTTCTCGATCAGCATGCCGATGAAGCGCTCGAACGAGCCCAGCACCGCACGGTGCAGCATCACGGGGCGGTGGCGCTCGCCGTCCGAGCCCACGAATTCCGCATCCAGCCGCTCGGGCAGGTTGGTGTCGACCTGCAGCGTGCCGCATTGCCAGTCGCGCCCGATCGCGTCGGTCAGCACGAATTCCAGCTTCGGCCCGTAGAACGCCCCTTCGCCTTCGAAGATCTCGTAGTCGTAGCCAGCCGCCTTGCAGGCATTGCCGAGCGCGGCTTCCGTGTAATCCCAGCTCTCATCGCTACCGATGCGCTTTTCCGGGCGCGTCGACAGCTTGATGCGCCAGTCGGTGAAGCCGAGATCGTCATAGATCCCCGAGAGGAACTTGATGAACTTCTCGGTTTCCACCTCGATCTGATCCTCGGTGCAGAAGATATGCGCGTCGTCCTGCGTGAAGCCGCGCACGCGCATGATGCCGTGCAGCGCGCCCGAGGGTTCGTAACGCGCGCAGGAGCCGAACTCGGCCATGCGCAGGGGCAGGTCGCGATAGGATTTGACGCCCTGATTGAAGATCTGCACGTGGCAGGGGCAGTTCATCGGCTTGAGCGCGTTGACCGTCTTCTCGCGCGCATGATCCTCGTCGACTTCGACGATGAACATGTTCTCCTGATAGTTCTCCCAGTGGCCCGAGGCTTCCCAGAGCTTGCGGTTCACCACCTGCGGCGTGTTCACCTCGACATAGCCGTCGGCGCGCTGCTTGCGGCGCATGTAGTCCTGCAGCGCGGTGTAGATGGTCCAGCCGTTCGGGTGCCAGAAGATCTGGCCCGGCGCCTCTTCCTGCATGTGGAAGAGGTCCATCTCGCGGCCGAGCTTGCGGTGGTCGCGCTTGGCGGCCTCCTCCATCATCGTGACCCAAGCGTTGAGGTCCTTCTTGGTCTTGAAGGCCACGCCATAGATGCGCTGCAGCATCGGACGGCTGGAATCGCCCAGCCAATAGGCGCCCGCGACATGGGTCAGCTTGAACGCATCCGCCGGAACCTGACCGGTATGCTGCAGGTGCGGACCACGGCAGAGATCCTGCCAGTTGCCATGCCAATACATCCGGATGTCCTCGCCTTGCGGGATCCGGTTGATCAGCTCGACCTTGTAGGGCTCGTTCGTCGTCAGATAGTGGTCGATCGCGTGTTTGCGGCTCCAGACCTCGGTCTTGATGGCGTCGCGCGCGTTGATGATCTCGCGCATCTTCTTCTCGATCGCGCCGAGATCTTCGGGCGTGAAGGGCTCTTCGCGGTCGAAGTCATAAAACCAGCCATTGTCGCGGACCGGGCCGATCGTGACCTTCACGCCGGGATAGAGCTCCTGCACGGCGCGGGCCATGATATGGGCGAGGTCGTGGCGGATCAACTCCAGCGCGGGGCCGTCATCCTGCATCGTGTTGATGGCGATCTGCGCGTCTTCCTGGATCGGCCATTGCAGATCCCAATGCGCGCCGTTCACCTGCGCGGAGATCGCTTTCTTCGCCAGCGACGGCGCGATCGAGGCGGCCACTTCGGCCGGCGTCACGCCCGCGTCGTAGTCGCGCGAATTGCCATCGGGAAAGGTGAGGGAGATCTGGGACATGTCGTCCTCCTCGTCGGTTTGGCGCCCACGGAACGCCCGGTTGCGGGATATATGGTTCCCGAGCCTTTTGCGCGGCTCGCGCGCGGCTGTCAATGGGGCGGGGCAGGGGGAGATGTCGCAGGGGGCGCTGCCCCCGTCGCCGGAGGGCGACAAAACGCAGGAGGGGGCGCTGCCCCCGCCCTGCGGGCCCCCCGGGATATTTCGGCCAAGGCGAAGACCAGAGGCGGCTGCCCCTTCGTTTTGGTCAAAATATCCCGGGGGTGAGGTGCGCAGCACCGAGGGGGCAGAGCCCCCTTGTCTATGGGCCAAGAAAAAGGCGCCGCTCGGGCGCCTCTCGCTTACATCTTGTTGAGCTTGCTCTGCAGATCGGCGAGCTGTTTCTTGATCGAGTCCAACTCGCCGCGATCGTCGCCGCTTTCGGGCGCGGGGCCGGACGAACCTGCCGTACCCCAGCCGGCCATCATGTTCTGCAAGAAGGCCTGTTGCTGCGCCTGCAGCGCCTCGAAGCCCGGCATGGACGACATGGGATTCGGCATCTTGTTCATGTTCTCGAGCATCTGCGAGTGCCCCTCGCGCAGCATCTCGAAGCTGGCTGCGAGGAATTGCGGCACCACCGATTGCGCCGCCCCCGTATAGGAGCGCACCAGATCGGTCAGCACGTCGACCGGCAGGACATTCTCGCCGCGGCTTTCGTGCTCGGCCACGATCTGCAGCAGATATTGCCGCGTCAGGTCGTCGCCCGATTTCAGATCGACAATCTGCACCTCGCGCCCGTCGCGGATGAATTTCGCGATGTCTTCGAGCGTCACGTAATCGCTGGTCTCGGTGTTGTAGAGACGGCGGCTGGCGTAACGCTTGATCAGCAAGGGCTTTTCGTCTTCGGCCATGTGATGCGATCCTCCCCGGATTGTGCTTGTGCAGCGATTGTGTGACGCCGCGCTGCCAAAAGCAATAAAAGAAAAAGGGCGCGCCACGAGGGCGCGCCCGAGATACGCGGGGCCGACTGGGAGGAGGAAGCCGGTGCCCGCGGTGAATTCTTACTTCGCAGCCGCGGTGGCTTTCTTCGTCGCAGCGGTCATGTCGGCGGTCGCCTTCTTGACGTTTGCGGAGGCTTCTTCCGACATGTCCTTGCCGGCAGCCATCATCAGCTCGACGGTGTCCATCTGAACCTTTTTCGCGATTTCAGCGAAAGCGGCCATGTTCTCGGCAGCCATCTCGGCCGAAGCCGATGCGAAGTCGCTCATCGCCTTGGCGTAATCGGCGGGCTCTTCCTTGGTTTTGGTCAGGTCGCCCATCTTGTCGATGGTGCCCTTGGTCCATTTGGTCGAGATTTCGGTCGACTTGCCGGCAGCTTCAAGCGCCACCTGCGACATCTTCTCGCCCAGAGCCGCTTGCGATTTGAAAGCGTCTTGGAATTTCGAGGTGTCGACGGGGAAGGACGCCATCATGTCCTGCATGATCTTGGTGTAGTCTTGGGTCTTAGCCATGTGAGTGCTCCGTTGGGTTGGGGCCCGTGGTCTGGAACGTTGGCGGGGCCCTTTGGGTTACGCAACGTATATACATGCTGCGGCGCAGCATTTCAAGAGAAGAATTGCTGCGCCGCAGAAATTTTCAACCCAAGCGGGAAAGCTATATCTTAACTATCTCTTTGACATAAGTGCCGGGCGCATCAGCCAAAACCGGGTGATCTGCATCGCCGGGCTGGCGTGCGGGCACCATCGCGCCGGACTTCTTGGCCAGCCATTCGCCCCAGCGCGGCCACCAGCTTCCCTCGTGGAACTCCGCCTGCGCGCGCCACTCGGTGGGATTCGCGATCGGGGCGGGGGAGGTGTAATGGCCGTATTTCTTCTTGCTGGGCGGGTTCACGATCCCGGCGATATGGCCCGATTGCGACAGGATGAAGGTTTTGTCCTTCGATCCCATCTTCGCGACCCCGTTGAACGAGGCGACCCAGGGCGCGATGTGATCGGTCTCGCAGGCGATTGCCATCAGCGGCACGTTCACGTCCGAGACCTTGACCGTCTCGCCCAGCACCTCGAAGCCGTCGCGCGCGAAGCGGTCCTTCTGGCAGAGCCCGCGCAGATACTCGACCGCCATCTTGCCCGGCAGGTTCGTCGAGTCGCCGTTCCAGAACAGCAGGTCGAAGGCGGGCGGAGATTCCCCCATCATGTAGCTGCGGATCGCGGGCCGGTAGATCAGGTCGTTCGAGCGCAGGTAGGAGAAGGTGCGCGACATGAAGTAGCTGTCGAGCACCCCGTCGGCCTTGCATTGCCGCTCGATCCCGTCGACGAAATCGTCCTGCAGGAAAACCGCGAATTCGCCCTGATCCGAGAAGTCGGTGAGCGTGGTGAAGAAGGTGGCCGAGTTGATCGACTTGTCCTTGCGCTTGTTCAGCAGGCCCAGTGTCAGCGAGAGCGTGGTGCCCGCGATGCAATAGCCCACCGCGTTGACCTTCTTCTCGCCGGTGATCTTCTTCACCTCGTCGATCGCGGTCAGGTAGCCCTCCTGCACGTAGTCATCCATGCCGACATCGGCATAGCTCTGGTCGGGGTTCTTCCAGCTCACCACGAAGAGGGTGAAGCCCTGATCGACGATCCAGCGGATCAGCGAGTTCTGCGGCTTCAGGTCCATGATGTAGAAACGGTTGATCCAGGGCGGGAAGATCACCAGCGGGGTCTTGTGAACCTTTTCGGTGGTCGGCGTGTACTGGATCAGCTCGAACAGGCGGTTGCGATAGACCACCGCGCCCTCGGCGGTGCCGATATTCTCGCCCACGGTGAAGGCGTCCTTGTCGGCCAGCGTCACCAGTAGGTCGCCGCGGTTCGCCTCGATGTCGCGCACGAGGTTCTCGAGCCCTTTCACGAGGCTCTCGCCCTCGGTCTCGATCGCCTTCTCCAGCGCGTCGGGGTTCGTCGCGAGGAAATTCGTGGGCGCCATCAGGTCGATGATCTGGCGCGAGAAGTAGTTCAGTCGCTGACGGTCCACCGGGTCGAGATCGTCGAGCTTGTCGACTGCCTCTTTCACGCCTTTCGCCGCGATCAGATACTGCTGTTTGATGTAGTTGAAATAGGGGTGGCTGTCCCAGAGTGGATTGGCGAAGCGCGGGTCGGACGGGCCGGGGTCTTCCGGCGGGCGGAACGCGCCCTTGGCGAGGGCCTCCTGCGCTTCGAGGTAATGCTTCATCGCCTGACCCCAGTAATTCACCTGGGCTTCGAGGATTTTCGAGGGTTTTTCGAGCCACTCATTCATCATGGCGGCGGAGGACGTCATGTAGAGATCGGCGCCGGGGCCTTCGAGGGCCGGATTCACCGGTCGCTTATGCGCGATCGCATCGACCATGCGCTCGGTCAGTTCTTCGATGCGGGCGAGGTTCTCCTGCATCTTCTGCGACGCAGCAATTTTGTCCGTCTCCTCGGTTGTCATAAATGATATTCCTCCCTATCCTCTGCACCAGCATAATATCGCCGCAGTCTTGGGGTAAAGCGGCGTTTCCATTGCCGAGTGAGTGCGTGGCCCGCCCCGAGGAGTTGTATATGAAAACGATCATGTCCTACGACCTGATGGAGACCTTCAGGAACACGAACGAGTGGATGGGCGCCTCGGCGCGCGCCATGGCCTCCTACCCGGTCTGGGGTCTCGCCCCGCATCCGATGTTCAAGATCATGTCGGCCTGGGGCCGCGTGACGGAGCGCTCGTTCGCACGGATGGTGATCAAGCCCGACTGGGGCATCCATTCGATCGCGGCGGAGGACGGGCGCGATCACCTCGTCGAGGTCGAGACCGTGCTCGACAAGCCCTTCGGCAGCCTCGTGCATTTCAACGTTCACGGTCGCGAGCCGATGGAGCGGCGCATCCTGCTGGTGGCGCCGATGTCGGGCCATTACGCGACGCTGCTGCGCTCGACCGTGGCCTCGCTGCTGCCCGATGCGGATGTGTGGGTGACCGATTGGCATAATGCGCGCGACATCCCCGTTTCCGAAGGCAAGTTCGATATCGAGGATTATACCCTCTATCTTGTCGATTTCATGAAGAAGATGGGCCCTGACTGCAACGTGATCGCGGTGTGTCAGCCAGCACCGCTCGCGCTGGCGGCGACCGCCTATCTGGCCGAGGAAGACCCGGCCGCGCAGCCGCGCACGCTGACCCTGATCGGCGGTCCGATCGACCCCGACGCACAGGCCACCGAGGTCACCGATTTCGGGCGCCGTGTCACGATGGGCCAGCTCGAGCAGATGGTGATCCAGCGCGTCGGCTTCAAATACAAGGGCGCGGGCCGTCTGGTCTATCCGGGCCTGATGCAGCTCGCCTCGTTCATCTCGATGAACATGGACAAGCACGCGCAGGCCTTCCAGGAAAAGATCTGGAGCGAGGCGCAGGGCGAAGGCTCCGAGCATGACAAGCATTACCGCTTCTATGACGAGTATCTCGCGGTGATGGATATGACGGCGGAGTTCTACCTCTCCACCGTCGAGCGCATCTTCAAGGGCCTCGAGATCGCCCAGAACCGCTTCGAAGTCGCGGGCAAGATGGTCGATATCTCGAAGATCACCAAGGTCGCGGTGAAGACCGTGGAGGGCGAGAAGGACGACATCTCCGCCCCCGGTCAATGCGTCGCCGCCCTCGATCTGTGCTCGGGCGTGCCGGATTCGATGAAGCAGCAGCACCTCGAGCCCGGCGCAGGCCATTACGGCATCTTCGCAGGCTCCAGTTGGCGCAACAACATCCGCCCGCTGGTGCTCGATTTCATCGACGAGAACGCGGACAACCCCGCGCCCGGGAAGGGCAAGCCCGCGACGGTCACGCCGATCCGCAAGAAGCCGGTGAAGACGGCCGAGGCGGGGTGAGACTTCGACCTTCGCGAAATTGAAAACGCCGCTCCAAGGGGGCGGCGTTTTTCGTTTGATGTGGATCACGGCGTTTGGCCGCTTCGCTCCCTATCCGTCGCTCTTAGCCCCCGGCCTGGCTGCCGAGATCGACGTTCCATCACTCCGCAAGGCGAGCACGGTTAGCAAGAGACCGGAAGCTCCCGCCAACAGGAAAGCCACAGGGACGATGACGACGTTTCCTGCATAAAAACTGCCTGCGGCCAGAGCGAAAAGGGTGGCGACGAGGCTGGAACCGGATGCGAGTAGGGATGATCCGATCCCGGCGACGTCGCCGAGGGAGCGCATTGCCATCGCGTTCAGGTTTCCAAATAGGACGCCGATCGCGAAGAACATCCCGAACCCAAGCACCATGAACATCACGAGAGGCAGCTGGTCATTGGTCAGAAGGCAGGCCATGAGCATGCCTGCGCTCGAGGCACACATTCCCACGAAGCCCGAGCGAGCCATTGCGTTGGCCCCGAAGCGTTCGACAAGCATGCCATTCGTATATGATGCCAGGCCGATCCCGCCTGCGAGGATGGCGAAAAGAAGCGGGAAGGCCCGGTCGATACCATAGGCGTCCGAAAATAGTTCCGCCGCAACGCTCAGATAGAAGAGCTGGGCCCCGAAGATGAACCCGGTCGCGATGATCAAGAGAGCGACGCGGCGGTTCGTCAGGATGCGGACGGCGTTCGAAGCCATAGGTTTGAGACGAATGGGAATCCGCCGTTCCGGGGGGAGCGTCTCGGGATGTCGCAGAACCATCCATGAGCTGAGCGCGAGGGCCAGCACAAGATACATGACGAACACGCCTCGCCATCCGGCCAAGTCGACGATGCCCTGACCAAGCGCGGGCCCGATCATGGGGACCAGGACAAAGAGCGTGAACATGAACGACATTACGCGGGCCATCGCGTCACCTTCAAACTGATCGCGGATCATTGCCCGCGTCGCGATCTTGGGGCCGGATACACCAAGGCCCTGAAGGATGCGGCCTATGATTAAGACATCGAGGGAACCGGCCGTCATCGCGAGCAACGTGCCCACGACATAAACGACGAGGCCGGCGATCAGCGCGGTCTTGCGTCCAAAGGCGTCGGAGGCCGGGCCAATCAAGAGCTCGCCGAACGCCATTCCGAAGACGAACAGCGATACTACGTGTTGCGTTCGAAGTGGTGGCTGGGCCCGGAGAGTTTCTTCGATGGAATGAAGTCCGGGAAGTATTGCGTCGATGCTGATGGCGGTGAGTGAAGTCAGAAGCGCGTAAAGGATCAGTGGCGCCCGTCCGCCCCCGTTCGTCGTCTTGTGGTCGGGCAATCTGACCTCCTGTTAGCGATAACAATTTGGCCCTTTAGAATAGGAAACGCTCGGAAAGTCCACCCGACGGCGAATGCGCGATGCGATCGGCGAATGCCTGCTCCGTCCGCAAAGAGACCCTCTGTATCACGCTAACAATAACGGCGCCTCCAGCCAGTCGCGCAGGCCTTGGGTGATCTTCTCGGGTTGCTCCAGCGGGCTCAGGTGGCCTGCGCCGAGGATGAGGCGGAATTCGGCATGCGGCATCAGTTCGGCGAGGAATTCGTGGCGGCGCGGCGGGCAGATCTTGTCGTATTCGCCGCACATCAGCAGCGCGCGGGTTTTCGTGGCGCGCAGCGTGCGTTGCAGGTCGGGGCGGCGCATCAGGGCGCGCGATTGCACCTCGAACGTGTCGGCGCCCAAGCCTGCCGCCATCTCCAGCATCATCGCCTGAATCTCGGCGCGGCCGGGATCGGGAGCGAGGCTCTCGGCGGGGACTTCTTCGAGCATCATCTCGTCGAGCCGCCCGGTGAGCGCCTTCACGATCCGCGTCTCGCGCGCGGCGGCGACCTGCGGCATCTCGGGCAGGGGGGAGACGTCGAGCAGCGCGACCTGACTGACGCGGTCGGGGGCGCGGCGCAGGATCTCGATCGCGACGATCGCGCCCAGCCAATGCCCGACCAGCGCGAATTGCGGCGGGGCCTCGTCGAGCACGGTCTGCGCCATCTCCTCGATCGTCGCGCCACGCAGCCGTGCCACCATCACCGAGCGCTCGGAGGACAGTTCCTGCAGCGGGTGCCAGAACAGCCGTGCGTCGCACATGAATCCGGGTAGAAAGACCAGCGGGTCGCTTGGCATCGCTCGAAACCTCAATCGCGGCGCGTTTTCGCGCTTCTCGCGTCGAGTGTGCCGCAAGGGTCGAGGTCAAGCAAATCGAAATGCCGCAAGCAGCGGATCACAGCCGGGCGAGCACCTCCGCCAGCGCGGTCTCGATCAGCGCGAGGCAATCGGGGTCCGAGAAGCGGTGATCGGCGCCTTTGACCAGGGTCAGGCGCATGTCCGCGCCCTCGGCATGCTCCAGCAGCCGGATCGCGGTTTCGGTGCTGACGGCCTCGTCGGCGGTGCCTTGCAGGAAGCGCGTGGGGAAGGGCAGCGCCAGCGGGCTGCGTAGCACCAGCCGCTCGCGGCCCTCGTTGATCAGGCGGCGCGTGATGACATAGGGCTCGCCGTAATCGGACGGGATCGCGATGGAGCCTTCGCTTTCCAGCTTGTGGCGGGTTTCCTTGTCGAAGCTCGCCCAATAGCCGTCCTCGGTGAAATCGGGGGCGGCGGCGATGGTGACGAGGCCCGCGACTTTCTCGGGATGTTCGCGCGACATCAGGAGCGAGATCCAGCCGCCCATCGAGGAGCCAACGAGGATCTGCGGACCTTCGGTCTTGGCCATGATCACGTCGCGCGCATCCTCGAACCAGTCGCCGATCGCGCCGTCCTCGAATGCGCCGTCCGAGACGCCGTGGCCGGAATAGTCGAAGCGCAGGAAGGCGCGACCTTCACGCTTGGCCCAGTCCTCGAGCGCCAGCGCCTTCGTGCCTTCCATGTCGGATTTGAACCCGCCGAGGAACACCACGCCCGGCCCTTTGCCCGGCGTCAGGTTATAGGCGATGCGGCGGCGTTCTTGGGTCTCGAAATACTCGGTCATCTGCGCTCCCTGCGATCTGTTCGCGCCCAGCCTATCGGGCGGCGCGGGTGGCCTCAACCTGTCCGCTTGCGCTCAGTGCGCGGGCTTTTCCTTGCCGGTGACGGCGCGGTAGATGGGCTGGATGATCCGGGTGACGACGGGGATCAGGACCAGCCCGTAGATCAGCCCGAAGATGCCATCGAAGAACGCGGTGACGGCCCAGCTGACGAAGCCCTCCGCGGTGCCTGCCGCATGGGCGGCGGCCTCGGCCTGATGGTGGATCCAGTCGTAGGGCGCGTGCCAGCCAAGCTCTGCCAGACCGTGCAGCACGATATTGCCGCCGACCCAGATCATCGCGGCGGTGCCGACGATCATCAGGGTCTTCATCAGCCATGGCATCACTTTCACCATGCCGCGCCCGAAGGCCCGGGTCGCAGCAAGGTTGCCGTTCTCGGCCAGCCAGAGCCCCGCATCATCGGCTTTCACGATCAACGCGACCGAGCCATAGACCAGCACCGTCACGCCGATGCCGATGATCGCAAGCGCGATCGCCTCCATCCAGATCGGCTGGCCCGAGGGCAGGGCGGCGAGGCCGATCGTCATTATCTCGGCCGAGAGGATGAAATCGGTCTTCACCGCGGCTTTGACGCGCTTTTCCTCGAGGTGGTCGGCGGTCTCTGCCGCGACATGGCCCTCGGCATCTGGCTCATGCGGTTTGAACAGGTGATAGACCTTCTCCGCGCCCTCGAAACACAGGTAAGAGCCGCCCAGCATCAGCAAGGGTGTGATCAGCCACGGCGCGAAGGCAGACAGCAGCAGCGCGGCTGGCAGCAGGAAGATCAGCTTGTTCTTGATCGAGCCGAGCGCGATTTTTCCCACGATCGGCAATTCGCGGGCGGGCTTGAAACCGTGAACATATTTCGGCGTGACGGCGGCATCGTCGATCAGCGCGCCAGCGGCTTTCGAGCCCGCCTTGGCCGCCTGACCTGCCGCATCGTCGATCGAGGTCGCCGCCACCTTGGCGATCCCCGCCACGTCATCCAGCAATGCCAGCAAGCCACTCATCGCAAACCCTTTCCCAATCACGCCCGCGTGAGCCTAGGGCGCGTCTCCCCAAGCCACAAGCGCGAAGACTTGTTCCCGAATTCTTTCCGTCCCGGCATGAAAAAGGCGCCCGAAGGCGCCTTGATCGGAATTGTTCGTGAGGCTTACAGCCCCAGCTTCTGCGCGACGATCTGGTTGACCGCCTTGGGGTTGGCCTTGCCGCCCGAAGCCTTGATGACCTGACCGACGAACCAGCCAGCCAGTTTCGGGTTGGCTTTGGCCTTCTCGACCTGCTCGGGGTTCGCGGCGATCACCTCGTCCACGGCGGCCTCGATGGCGCCGGTATCGGTGACCTGAATCATGCCGCGCTCTTCCACGATCTTCTCGGGGTCGCCGCCTTCGGTATAGACGATCTCGAACAGGTCCTTCGCGATCTTGCCCGAGATCTTGTCGGACTTGATCAGCCGGATGATCGCGCCAAGCTGCGCGGCATCGACCGGGCTCGACGAGATGTCGTGATCTTCCTTCTTCAGGCGACCGAACAGCTCGTTGATGACCCAGTTCGCGGCGAGCTTGCCGTCACCGGCCTCGGCCACCACGGCCTCGAAGTAATCCGCGTTCTCGACCTCTGCGGTCAGCACCGAGGCGTCATATTCCGACAGGCCCAGCTCCTTGACGAAGCGCGCCTTCTTCTCGTCGGGCAGTTCCGGCATCGTCGCGCCGATATCGTCGACCCAGGCCTGCTCGATTTCCAGCGGCAGCAGGTCGGGGCAGGGGAAGTAGCGGTAATCATGCGCTTCTTCCTTCGAACGCATCGAGCGCGTCTCGCCCTTGTCGGGATCATAGAGGCGGGTTTCCTGCACCACTTCGCCGCCGTCTTCGACGATGGCGATCTGGCGACGCGCCTCGTATTCGATCGCGGCTTGGATGAAGCGCATCGAGTTCATGTTCTTGATCTCGCAGCGCGTGCCGAGATGGCTGAAATCCTGCGTTTCCTGATATTTCTCGTAAGCGCCCGGCTTGCAGATCGAGACGTTCACGTCGGCGCGCAGGTTGCCGTTTTGCATGTTGCCGTCGCAGGTGCCCAAGTAACGCAGGATCTGGCGCAGCTTGCCGACATAGGCCGCCGCTTCCTCGGGGCCGCGGATGTCGGGGCGCGAGACGATTTCCATCAGCGCGACGCCGGTGCGGTTGAGGTCCACGAAGGACATATGCGGGTCCATGTCGTGGATCGACTTGCCCGCATCCTGCTCGAGGTGGATGCGCTCGATCCGGACCTTGCGGGCGACGCCCGGGCCCATGTCGACGATGATTTCGCCCTCACCCACGATGGGGTGATAGAGCTGGCTGATCTGGTAGCCCTGCGGCAGGTCCGGGTAGAAATAGTTCTTCCGGTCGAAGGCCGAGCGCAGGTTGATATCGGCCTTGAGGCCGAGGCCCGTACGCACCGCCTGCGCCACGCAGAACTCGTTGATCACCGGCAGCATGCCGGGCATCGCCGCGTCGACGAAGGCCACGTTCGAGTTCGGCTCTGCGCCGAACTTGGTCGAGGCGCCCGAGAACAGTTTGGCTTTCGAGGCCACCTGCGCGTGGACTTCAAGCCCGATCACCAGCTCCCAATCCGATTTGGCACCGGCAATGACCTTGGGTTCGGGGGCTTGGAATTCGAGATGGTCGAGCATGTCCACATCCTGTCAGTAAAGGCTTGGGCAAGCTTCTAGGACAGGGCAGGGGCGGGAGCAAGAGGGCGACCGCCCCGGATTGGGGATCAGACCACCGGCACCCCATAAGATTCGAAAATCGCGCTGAGCCGGTCGAGCGGCGGCGTCGCCTCGCGCGGAAGGTAGGCGCGGCGTCCGTCGCGCAGCGTGACCATGCATTCGTCGCCCGCAAGCTTGCGCTGCCGCAGCCGCGCCGAATCGATCTGCGCAAGCGGGAACGTGCCCAATTGCCGCCCGTTGCGATAGACTTCCATTCGCGCAGGCGTGATCCGCAGCAGCCCCGAGCGGTTGCGCATCAGCTTGTACAAAGTGAGGGCGAGATAGATCCACGCGGCGACATGAATCCAGGTCGTCGCGGTCAGTTTCATTGCGCCGTAAAGCAGCGCCATCCCGAAGGCGAGGGCGAGATACCCGCCCGCCCGGCGGGCTTGGTGTCGATACTCAAATTCGTTGTCGTCCATGGTCGAGCCCATCCGCGAAATTGCGTGCCGCCCGCATGGCGCGGGCGTCCGCGTTTCGTAGTTCGAGAACCCGGCACGGATGGGCCGAGAATGCGGCCAATCCGTGGTGAGATGGGCGCGCCCGCGGGCGCTGAGCGGAAATCAGCCCAAGAGACGCTGCGTCATCTCCGACAGGTCGCGGCTGAGGCCCGGTTGGGCGGCGATCCGTTCCAACTCGCTGCGCATCTTTTCGCGCCGGCCTTCGTCATAGCGAGTCCACGTCTCGAAAGCGGTGGACATGCGGGCTGCGACCTGCGGATTGACCGGATCGAGTTTGAGCAGCCAATCGGCATAGAAGCGATAGCTCGTCCCGTCCGCGCGGTGGAAGCCCGCGTGATTGCCCGAAAGCCCCGCCATCAATGCCCGGAAGCGGTTCGGCGTCTTCCATGTGAAGAGCGGATCGCGGGTCAGCGCCTCGGCGCGCTCCAGCGCCATCTCTGGCGGGCAATTGGCCAGCTGGACGAGGAACCACTTGTCCATCACCAGCCGGTCGCCCTGCCAGCGGTCGCGGAATTCGGCCATGGCCGCGGCGTCCTGCCCGGTCTGCACCAGAGCTGCGAGCGCGCCGAGGCTTTCGGTCATGTTCTCGGCCGAGGCGAATAGCGCCCCCGCCCGTGCCCCGCCGTCGATGCGGTTCAAAAGCCGCAGGACCGCAAGGCGCAGCGCCCGCGGACCGGCCTGCTCGGGATCGGAGCTATAGGGGCCCGTCGCTTCGGTGCTGGTGAAGATCTCGGCCAGAAGCGTCTTATGCGCATTTGCCAGATCGCGGGCGAGCCCTTCGCGCGCCGCGTAGATCGCCGCCGGATCGGGCGTCTCGCCCTGATCGTAGAGCGCCTGCGCGATGCTGTCCTCGGAGGGCAGGTTCAGGCACAGCGCACGGAAGGCCGGATCGGCGGTCTCGTCGCGCAGCAGCGCCCCGATCGCATCGGAGAAGGACGCGTCGGACTCCTGTCCCAGTACGCGCCCGATCAGCACTTTCTGGGCCAGCGCGCGGCCGGCTTCCCAGCGGTTGAACGGGTCGCGGTCATGGGTCAGCAGGAAGGCCAGCTCGGACGTGTCGGCGTCGCGCTCCAGCCGCACGGGGGCGGAAAAGTCGCGCAGGATCGAGGGCACGGGGCGCGTCGCGAGCCCGTCGAAGGTGAAGCTCTGTTTCGCCTCGGTCATCTCCAGAATGGTGGAGGGCACGACCTCGTCGCCATTCTCGGACAGAAGGCCGACTTCGATCGGAATGTGGCGCGGCAGCTTCTCCGGCTGGCCCGGCGTGGGGCGCGTTTCCTGTTCGAATTCAAGCGTGTATGTGCCGTCCTTGAAGCTGTCGCGCACCCGCAGGGTCGGCGTGCCCGCATCGGTATACCAGCGCTTGAACTGGCTCAGATCGCGGCCCGAGCTGTCCTCGAAGACCTTCAGCCAGTCCTCGATCGTGCAGGCTTGCCCGTCATGGCGCTCGAAATAGAGATCAAGCGCGGCGCGGTAGCCCTCGTGGCCGAGCAAGCGATGCAGCATCCCCACGATCTCGGCGCCCTTCTCGTAGACGGTCGCGGTGTAGAAGTTGTTGATCTCGCGGTAATGATCGGGGCGCGGCGGGTGCGACAGCGGGCCGCGATCCTCGCGGAACTGCCGCCCGCGCAGCGCCAGCACATCGTCGATCCGCTTCGTCGCATGGCCGCGCATGTCGCCGGTGAACTGCTGATCGCGATAGACCGTCAGCCCTTCCTTCAGGCACAGCTGGAACCAGTCGCGGCAGGTGATCCGGTTGCCGGTCCAGTTGTGGAAATACTCATGCGCGATGATGCCCTCGATACGCTCGTAATCGGCATCGGTCGCGGTCTCGGGCGAGGCGAGAACCCATTTGGAGTTGAAGATGTTCAGCCCCTTGTTCTCCATCGCGCCCATATTGAAGTCATCGACGGCCACGATGTTGAAAATGTCCAAGTCGTATTCGCGCCCGTAAGCCTCTTCGTCCCAACGCATCGAGCGGTGGAGCGCCTGCAGGGCGAAGTCGCAGCGATCCTCGTCGCCCGGACGGACCCAGATATTCGTCGCGACCTCGCGGCCCGACATCGTGGTGAATGTGCCTGAATGCGCGCGCAGATCGCCCGCGACCAGCGCGAAGAGATAGGCGGGCTTGGGCCACGGATCGACCCATTCGGCATAGCCGTCGCGGCTCTCGACGAGATCGCCATTCGCCAGCAGCACCGGCTGGTCGCCGGTGATCGTGACGTGGAAGCGCGCCATCACATCGGGGCGGTCCGGGTAGAAGGTGATCTTGCGGAAGCCCTCGGCCTCGCATTGCGTGCAATACATGCCGTTTGACATATAAAGCCCTTCCAGCGCGGTATTCTTCGACGGTGCGATCCGCGTAACGGTTTCCAGCGTGAAGGGCTGCGAGGGCAGAACATGCGCCGGGATCGTCAGGCCCGTCTTGCTCAGTTCGTAGTCGTCAGGCGTCAGCGCCCGCCCGTCCACTGCGACCGAAACAAGCTCCAGATCTTCGCCATCGAGTTCCAGCGCGGCCGCCTCCTGCCGGGGCGAGAAGGAAAGACCCGCGCGCACTTCGGTCGCATCCGGGTCGAGCGTGAAATCAAGCCGCACGGTCTCGAGGGTGAAGGGGTAGGGGCGGTAGTCGCTCAGGCGCTTGGCAGGGGCTTCGGCAGCCGTCAGTTCAGCGGACATTCTAACGATATTCCTAATTAACTTCGGGTTATTTCAGGTGGAGTGCGCCCGCGCGAAAGCAAGTTCGCCTTTGCGTGAGCAGCGCCTCTCGTGACGGGCGGGCGCGATCCGATCTTGGTGTCGCACTCCCGCAGCTGGCGGCACAGTATCCGCCCCACTCGGGGTTTTCAAAGCGGTTTCGCGGACCGCTCGGAGAGACGCGGGTGGCGCGCCGGGTGAACCCGAAGCGGGAGGGCTGCGTTCCCTTGGGTGAAGGGGGGCTGTCCACCACGCAAGCGCCCGAGACGACCGGCGTCGGCACTGCTGAAAGCAATGGCGACGCGACCGAGGCCGACCCGATCCAGCAGTGAGCTCGGACGGGTCTCGCGCGCCTGCGTTGCCCACGTTTCCGTGAGCCGCTGAGCTTTTTGCGCCCATTCACCGTCTTAGCGTCTTCCCGCGCGCTGACGCCAATCCGCTGGACATTCTCGTCCAGCGGTTTCATCTAGTACGCGTCTAAGAAAACCGGGAGGGCACAATGGCACAGCGGGTCGCACGTAACGAACTGCAGGTGGCGGTCGAACTGGCCGCCTTCATCGAGGATCAGGCTTTGCCGGGAACCGGCGTCGCGCCGGAGCGCTTCTGGGAGGGGCTGTCGGACCTGCTGCATACGCAGGGACAGAAGAACCGCGCGCTGCTGGAGACGCGCGAGGCGATCCAGTCCAAGCTCGACGACTGGCACGCGCATCACCGCGCCGAAGGCTTTGATTTCGAAGATTATAAATCCTTTCTGCAAGAGATCGGCTACCTCCTGCCGGAAGGCGACGACTTCAAGATCGAGACGCCGGAAACCGATCCCGAATTCGCCGCCGTCTGCGGTCCGCAGCTTGTCGTGCCGATCACCAATGCGCGCTATGCGCTCAACGCCGCGAATGCGCGCTGGGGCAGCCTTTACGATGCGCTCTACGGCACCGATGCGCTTGGCGATCTGCCGCAGGGCAAGGGCTATGACCCCGAGC
The DNA here is from genome assembly GCF_058105145.1 of Thioclava sp. ISO4. Classification (NCBI taxonomy): domain Bacteria; kingdom Pseudomonadati; phylum Pseudomonadota; class Alphaproteobacteria; order Rhodobacterales; family Paracoccaceae; genus Thioclava; species Thioclava sp. ISO4. The sequence continues at coordinate 3,057,484 of NZ_CM176571.1, read as the reverse complement.
GTGGCGCCCGCGTGATCGAGCGCGCGAAGGCATTTCTCGACGAGGCAGTGCCGCTTGCAGGCGGTAGCTGGACCGGTGTGACCGCGCTGCGCGTCGAGAACGGCGTCTTCTTCGTGGAGAACGCGGTGGGCGAAACGGGGCTGGCCGATCCGGCGCAGTTCCTCGGCTTCAACATCTCCGACGAGGGCGCGCTGTCCGAAGTTCTGCTGGAAAATAACGGTCTGCATCTCGTGATCGAGATCGACCCGACCACCGAGGTCGGTCAGGCCGATCCCGCCGATATCGCCGATGTCATCCTTGAGGCCGCGATCAGCACGATCATGGATTGCGAGGACTCGGTCGCCTGTGTCGATGCCGAGGACAAGGTTCAGGCCTATGGCAACTGGCTGGGCCTGATGAAGGGCGATCTGCGCGAAAACGTCCTGAAGAACGGCGAGAAGACGGTCCGGCGGCTCGAAGGCGATTACCAGTTCACCGGTGGCGGTGGCGAGAAGGTCACGCTGAAGGGCCGCTCGCTGATGCTGGTGCGCAATGTCGGCCACCTGATGACCACGCCCGCAATCCTGACCCGCGATGGCGAAGAAGCCTTCGAGGGGCTGATGGACGCGATGGTCACCACGCTTTGCGCGATGCATGACCTCAAGAAGACCGAAGGCCCGCGCAACTCGGTCACCGGCTCGGTCTATGTGGTGAAGCCGAAGATGCACGGCCCCGAAGAGGTCGCCTTCGCGACCGAGATCTTCGACAAGGTCGAAGAGGTTCTGGGCCTGCCGCGCTATACCGTGAAGCTGGGCATCATGGACGAGGAGCGCCGCACCTCGGTCAATCTCAAGGAATGCATCCGCGCCGCGAAGAACCGCGTGGCCTTCATCAACACGGGCTTCCTCGATCGCACGGGCGACGAGATCTACACCTCGATGCAGGCCGGTCCGATGCTCGCCAAGGGCGAGATGAAGGGCCAGCCGTGGATCGAAGCCTATGAGGATCGCAACGTCGATATCGGGCTGGCCTGCGGGCTCGCCGGCAAGGCGCAGATCGGCAAAGGCATGTGGGCGATGCCCGACCGGATGGCCGATATGCTCGAGGCCAAGGTCAATCACCCGCTCGCGGGTGCGAACTGCGCCTGGGTGCCGTCGCCGACGGCGGCCACGCTGCATGCCACGCATTACCACAAGGTCGATGTGAAGCGTCGCCAGCAGGAGATCGCCGCGATGAACCGCCCGGCGCGGCTCGACGATCTGCTGACGATCCCGCTCGCACGCGGCAAGAACTACTCGGAAGAGGAAATCCGCACCGAGATCGAGAACAACGCGCAAGGCATCCTCGGCTATGTCGTGCGCTGGGTCGATCAGGGGGTGGGCTGCTCCAAGGTGCCCGACATCCACGACGTCGGTCTGATGGAAGACCGCGCGACCTGCCGGATTTCCAGTCAGGCGATCGCGAACTGGCTCGAACATGGGCTGGTCAGCGAAGGTCAGGTGATGGAGGCGCTGCGCAAGATGGCCGAGGTCGTCGACCGCCAGAACGAGGGCGATCCGAACTACCGCCCGATGGCGCCCGGCTATGACGGCTTCGCGTTCCAGGCGGCGTGTGATCTGTGCTTCCTGGGTACGGTCCAGCCCTCGGGTTATACGGAACCGGTGCTGCATCAGCGCCGCCTGCAAGTGAAGGAGGAACGCGCATGATCACGCTCGAACAAGCGCAGAAGATGATCGACACCGCGCTCGCGCAAGGTGTGGAAGACGAACTGAAACCGCTCTCGGCGATCGTGCTGGATGCGGGCGGCCACCCGCTGGCTTTCGCGCGCGCCGATGGCGCCGCGCCGGGCCGGTTCGAGATCGCGCGCGCCAAGGCTTATGGCGCGGTGATGCTGGGCATGGGCGGCAAGGCGCAGATGGCGCGGGCCGAAGCGCAGGCCTATTTCATGGCTGCGGTGAACGGCATCTATGACGGCAAGACCTGCCCGGTGCCCGGCGGCGTGCTGATCCGCGACGAGAGCGGGGCGGTGATCGGCGCGATGGGCGTCACCGGCGATACCTCGGACAATGATGCGAAAGTGGCCGTGGCCGGGATCGAGGCTGCGGGCTTCACCGCCGAGGACTGATCCTCTCGCAAGGTTCGATTTCGGGCGGTCCGGCAGACGATGCCGGGCCGCCCGCGTCGTCTTGGCCCCCGCTCGGGCCCCGCTCTGCCCGCGCTCGGGCCATTGACGCGCCCGGCGCGCTCTGGCAGGGGAGAGCGCAAATAAGGACAATGAGAATGCACCTGTTTTCCGACATCCGCGCCGCGGTGATTGCGGCACTTGATCAGATGGTTTCCGAGGGCGCGCTGCCCGAGGGGCTGGACTACGCAAACGTCGCGGTGGAGCCGCCGCGCGATCCGCTGCATGGCGACATGGCGACCAACGCCGCGATGGTGCTGGCCAAGCCCGCCAAATCGAAGCCGCGCGACATCGCCGAGACGCTGGCGGGCAAGCTGGCCGCAGATGACCGGATTGTCAGCGCCGATGTGGCCGGTCCCGGTTTCATCAACCTGCGCCTCGATCCGAAGGTCTGGGCGGATGTGACCCACGCCGTGCTCAAAGAGGGCGCGGATTACGGGCGTTCCGATCTGGGTAAGGGCGTGAAGGTCAACGTGGAATATGTCTCCGCGAACCCCACCGGCCCGATGCATGTGGGCCATACGCGCGGCGCGGTCTTCGGCGATGCGCTGGCGAGCCTGCTGGATTTCGCGGGCTACGACGTCACGCGCGAATATTACATCAACGATGGCGGCGCGCAGGTCGATGTGCTCGCGCGTTCCGCTTACGAGCGTTACCGCGAAGCCTGTGGCCTCGAGCCGGAAATCCGCGAGGGGCTCTATCCCGGCGATTACCTGATCCCGGTCGGCGAGGCGATCAAGGCGAAGTATGGCGAGAGCCTGCTCGACAAGCCCGAGGAAGACTGGCTCGAAGATATCCGCGAATTCGCGACCGAGCAGATGATGGAGATGATCCGCGGGGATCTCGCCTGTCTCGGCGTGAAGATGGACGTGTTCTCCTCCGAGAAATCGCTTTACGGCACCGGCCAGATCGAAGCGGCGCTGAAGCGGCTCGAGGATATGGGTCTGATCTACGAAGGCGTGCTGGACCCGCCGAAGGGCAAGCTGCCCGAGGATTGGGAAGAGCGCGAGCAGACGCTGTTCCGCTCGACCGATTATGGCGATGACGTGGATCGTCCGGTGAAGAAGTCGGATGGTTCCTGGACCTATTTCGCCCCCGATATCGCCTATCACTGGACCAAGATCGACCGTGGTTACGACCTGCTGATCGACGTCTTCGGCGCCGACCATGGCGGCTATGTGAAGCGTATGAAGGCAGCCGTTGCGGCGCTGTCCGATCGCAAGGTGACGCTTGATATCAAGCTGATCCAACTGGTGAAGCTGTTCAAGAATGGCGAGCCCTTCAAGATGTCGAAGCGCGCGGGCACGTTTGTCACGCTGCGCGACGTGGTGGAGCAGGCGGGCGCGGATGTGACCCGCTTCCACATGCTCACCCGCAAGAACGACGCGCCGCTGGATTTCGATTTCGACAAGGTGCTGGAGCAGTCCAAGGACAACCCGGTCTTCTACGTCCAATATGCCCATGCCCGGGTCTGCTCGGTGCTGCGCAAGGCGGCGGAAGCTGGCTGGGACATGTCCGACGCACGTCTGGCCGAGGTCGATCTGTCCGGCGACTGGCATCCGTCCGAGCTGGAACTGGTCAAGAAGATCGCCGAATGGCCGCGTCTTCTGGAGATCGCGGCGCGCGCGAACGAGCCGCACCGGGTGGCGTTCTACCTCTACGATCTCGCGTCCGACCTGCACAGCCTGTGGAACCGTGGCAATGACGAGCCGGCCCTGCGCTTCCTGCAGGAGGGCAACGAGGCCGCATCGGCGGCGAAAATCGCCCTTGCCCGTGCCAGCGCCGTTGTCATTTCCGCCGGTCTTGGTATTCTTGGCGTGACCCCGGCTGAAGAGATGCGATAAACGCACGCCGCCGGGAACAGGCAAATTCCGGGTCAACCGGGCAAGGCCGGGCAACCGGCGGCGAGGCGACGAGCATGACGACCTACGACTACCGCGAGAGTGGGGGTTACGGGCATGAACACCCGCAGCCCCATTACGCGTATCCCGAAGATCCCGCTCCTGAACGTGCGCCACGCGTCGTGTCGCGCTGGGTCAATGTGGCCGGCGCGCTGACATCCGTGGCTATGATCGCGGGTCTGGTGGTCTGGGGCTACAAGCTGGCGATGCGTGATCTCAACGGCGTGCCGGTGATCCGCGCGATGGACGGGCCCGCCCGGATCGCGCCCGAGGATCCGGGCGGCGAACTTGCGCGCCATACCGGTCTTGCGGTGAACGATGTCGCTGGCACGGGGCAGGCGGCGCCTGCGCCCGAGAAAGTGACGCTCGCGCCCAGCCCGGAAGGCTTCACCGACGATGACAAGCCGATGGGCGAGCTGGCGGCTCAGGCCAAGGTGGCTGGCGATGAGGCCAACACTGCGGCCAATCCGGCCGTGGAGGCGGCGATCGCGGCGCTCGAGCCTGCTGCGCTCAATGCCGATCCCTCGCAGGTGAAGGACGCGCCCGACATTCCCGTCAAGCCCGCGCTGATGAGCCCGGCCATGCCTGAGACGCGCCCCGACGCGGTCGCGCAGGAGGCCGCACCCGAGAGCGACACGGTCAGCGGCGTGATCCCGGCCTCGGTGCCGGGCGTTTCGCGCTCGCCGCGCCCGCAGGCCAAGCCGATGCGCGATCAGCTTCTGGCGGCGGCGCTGGAGCAGGCGGTGACGAAGCAGATGTCCTCCGGTCAGGCCGAGGCGGGCGTCGTTGACATCAATCCTGCGGATCTGGCGGCGGGCACGCGCCTCGTGCAGCTTGGCGCCTTCGACACCGAGGCCGCGGCCAAGGGCGAATGGGACCGCATCGCCAAGCGCTTCGATGCGCTGATGTCCGGCAAGAAGCGCGTCGTTCAGAAGGCGAGCTCCGGCGGGCGCGATTTCTATCGCCTGCGCGTCGCGGGCTTCGACGACGTGACCGAAGCGCGCCAGTTCTGCGCCGCCCTCGTGGCCGAGCGGCAGAACTGCATCCCGACGCAGGCGCGCTGATGGGCGTCGCCGCGATCTTCGGCTGCGAGGGGACCGAGCTCTCCGCGCGTGAACGCGATTTCTTCCGCGAGGCCGACCCGTGGGGCTTCATCCTGTTCTCGCGCAATATCGACACGCCCGAGCAGGTCGCCCGGCTGACCGATGCGCTGCGCGGGGCCGTAGGGCGCGATGCGCCGGTGCTTATCGATCAGGAAGGCGGCCGGGTGCAGCGGCTGCGTGGGCCGCAATGGCGCGAATGGCTGCCCCCGCTGGAGCAGGCGAAGCGGGCAGGGGCGCAGGCGCCGCGCTCGTTCTGGCTGCGCTCGCGGATCATGGCGGAGGAGCTGCGCGCGGTCGGCATCGACGTGAACTGCGCGCCCACCTGCGATATCGCGGGAATTCTGACCCATCCTTTCCTGCAAAACCGTTGTCTGGGCGAGGACGCCGCCACCGTGATCGCCAATGCCCGCGCCACGGCCGAGGGGCTGCTGGCAGGCGGCGTGCTGCCGGTGATCAAGCATATTCCGGGCCATGGCCGTGCGATCTCCGACAGCCACAAGGATTTGCCGGTGGTCGAGGCTTCCAAAGCCGATCTGATCGCGCGTGATTTCGCACCCTTCAAGGCGCTCAACGATCTGCCGCTGGGGATGACCGCGCATATCCGCTTCACCGCGCTAGACGATGCCCCCGCGACGCAGAGCGCGAAGATCATTACGATGATCCGTGAAGAGATCGGCTTCGACGGGTTGCTGATGAGCGACGATATCGGGATGGAGGCGCTGGCTGGCGGCTTCGGCACACGCACGGCTGCCGCGCTGGCTGCGGGCTGCGATCTGGTGCTCCATTGCAAGGGCGACATGCCCGCGATGGAGGAGGTGGCGATGGCCGCCCCGGCGATGAGCGAGGCCGCAAAGGCGCGCGCCGAGGCCGCGCTGGACCGGCGCTTGCCGCCCGAGACAGTTGACATGGCCGCGCTCGATGCCGAACTTGAGGCACTCTTGAGCGGCGGCATGGATGAGTGACACCGAAAATCTGTTCGACTCCCAAACGGTAGCGGATCGGCTTCAGGCCGAGGCGCTGATCGTCGATGTCGACGGGTTCGAAGGCCCGCTCGACCTGCTGCTGACGCTTTCGCGCAGCCAGAAAGTCGACCTGCGCAAAATCTCCGTGCTGCAACTGGCCGAGCAATATCTGGCCTTCGTCGACCGCGCGAAGGCGCTGCGCATCGAACTGGCCGCCGATTATCTCGTGATGGCGGCGTGGCTCGCCTTCCTGAAATCGCGGCTGCTGCTGCCGCCCGACCCGGAGGCCGAAGGCCCCTCGGCGGAAGATCTGGCCGAGCATCTGGCCTTCCAGCTGGAACGCCTGCAGGCGATGCGCGAGGCGGCGGCGCAGCTGATGGCGCGCGACCGGCTGGGGCGCGACACCTTTGCGCGCGGCATCTCGGAAGAGGTCGAGCGCGTCCGCAAGGTCACCTATTCGGCCTCACTGATGGACCTGATGCAGGCCTATGCGCGCATCCGCACGCGCGATGAGTTCCGCCCCTACGCGTTCGATCGGACCAATGTCTTCACGATGGAGGAGGCGCTGGACCGGATGCGCGGGCTGATCGGTTTCGCGGGCGGCTGGTCGGAGCTGACCACCTTCCTGCCCGATGGCTGGACTGCCGATCCCAAACGCCGACGCTCGGCCACTGCCGCGACCTTCGCGGCCTCGCTGGAGATGGCCAAGCAGGGCCAGATCGAGCTGCGCCAGAGCGATACGTTCCAACCCATTTCGATCCGGAAGAAGACATGAACGACGAGCCGGAACAGACTGAAGAAAAAGAAGAAACCCTCTTTGCGGCACCGCCCATCGCCGAGCAGGAGCGGATGGTCGAAGCGATCCTTTTCGCCTCTGCCGAACCCGTGCGCCTGCGCGAGATGGAAGAGCGGATGCCGCATGGCTGCGACCCCGCCGAGGCGCTCGTGCATCTGCGCAAACGCTACGAGGGGCGCGGCGTGCGCGTGGTGAAGGTCGGCGATGCCTGGGCCGTGCGCACCGCGCCCGATCTCGCCTTCCTGATGCAGAAGGAGACGGTGGAGGAGCGCAAACTGTCCCGCGCCGCCGTCGAGACGCTCGCGATCATCGCCTATCACCAGCCGGTCACCCGCGCCGAGATCGAAGAGATCCGCGGCGTCGCCGTCTCGCGCGGCACGATCGACCAGTTGCTGGAGATGGAATGGATTCGCTTCGGCCGCCGCCGGATGACGCCGGGCCGCCCCGTCACCTTCGTCGTGACGCAGGAATTCCTCGACCAGTTCAGCCTCGAGAGCGCCCGCGATCTGCCGGGCCTCAAGGAGCTGCGCGCCGCCGGTCTGCTGGACTCGCGTCCCCTTCCGGGTGCAGGCTCGGATGACGACGAAGAGGGCGAGGAGGACGAAGCCCAGACCGGCCAGTCCGAGCTGTTCGAGGATTGAGAGGGATCAGATGAACCTCAACCAGATCATCAACATGATCATCCGGATGTTCCTGCGCCGCGGGATCAACTGGGGGATCAACAAGGGCGTCGGCATGGCCTCGAAGCGGGGCGGCAAGGGCAAGAGCGCGGGCCCGATGACGGCGCATGAGCGTAAAGCCCAGCAGGGCGCGCGCGACGCCGTCAAACGGGCACGTAAGGCGGCGCGGATCACGCGGCGCATGTGAACCCATAGAAAAGGGCGCCGCCGGATGGTCCGGGGCACCCTTTCGCATCTTCACGCATTTTACCCTTACTCGGGCGTCGGCGCATCCTTATGGATCAGCCCCGCCGCGCGCAGGTCTTGCCAGAACTCCGCCGGGATCGGCATGTCCATGGCCGCCGCGTCATCGATCGCCTCGTCGGGACGTCCAAGCCCCACGACCACCGTCTGCACCACATCCGGCGCTTTCGCGAATTGCAGCGCGGCCGCGAGCAGGTTCACGCCGTGATCGAAAGCGACCTCTCTCAGGCGGTCGCGCTTCTCCATCCGCTCTTTCGCGATGACGCTGTTCTTGTCGCCGTAGTGATAGCGGTGCAGCCCTGCAAGGAAGCCCGCATTCAGCGCCGAGCCGATGACGAAGCTGTTGCCGTGTTTGCGCGCCGCCGGGAAGACCGTCTCTACCGCGTGGTCATGTTCCACCAGTGAATACTGGCTCGCCATCAGGTGCAGGTCGGGATCGCTATCTTCAATCGATTTCAGGATCGGCTCGGGCCGGTTCACGCCCATGCCCCAAGCCTTGATCACGCCTTGGTCGCGCAGCTCGCAGAGCGTCGCGAAGCAGCCCTCGACCGCCTCGGGCCACAGCTCCAGCCAGTCCTTCGGGAGCGCGCCGTTATCGGGCGAGAGGTCATGCACGAAAACCACGTCGAGACTGTCGAGCCCGGTGCGCTGCAACGTGTCCTCGATCGAACGCAGCGTGCCCTCGCGGCTGTAGTCATAGATCTCGATATTGGGCGAGGGCGCGTAGGGCATGAGCTGCTGGTTGCGATGCTCTGGCCCGGCTTTCAGCAGTCGCCCGACCTTCGAGCTGAGCACGAAGCTCTCGCGCGGCTTGTGATGCAGGAACTGCCCGTAGCGGCGCTCGGCCAGACCGACCCCGTAATGCGGCGCCACGTCGAAATAGCGGATGCCCGCCTCCCATGCGGCTTCGAGCGTGTCCGCCGCCTGCCGGTCGGTCGTGACGCGGAACTCGTTGCCAAGGGCGACGCCGCCCATGCCGATCTGGTGGGGGAGTTTGTATCTGTCGGACATGGGGTCACCTTCTCTTTCGTTGTGAGGGGCCGGATGAGGGCGGGCGTCTACCGCCCCTGCCGCCGCGCCATGAAGGCCAGCCGCTCGAACAGATGCACGTCCTGCTCGTTCTTCAGAAGCGCCCCGTGCAGCTTCGGCAGCAGGCTCGCGCCTTCGCGTTTCAGGTCTTCGGGGTTCAGATCCTCGGCCAGCAGCAGTTTCAGCCAGTCGAGCACTTCGCTCGTCGAGGGTTTCTTCTTCAGGCCCGGCGTTTCGCGGATCTCGTAGAACTGGCTCAGCGCCTCGGTCAGCAGGCGGTCCTTGATGTCGGGGAAGTGGACGGCGACGATGTCTTTCATCACCTCCGGCTCGGGGAAGCGGATGTAGTGGAAGAAGCAGCGGCGCAGGAAGGCGTCGGGCAGTTCCTTCTCGTTGTTCGAGGTGATGATGACGACGGGGCGGTGGGCCGCGCGGATCGTCTCGCCGGTCTCGTAGACGTGGAACTCCATCTTATCGAGTTCCTGCAGCAGGTCGTTGGGGAACTCGATATCGGCCTTGTCGACCTCGTCGATCAGCAGCACGACTTTCTTACCCGCCTCGAAGGCCTGCCAGAGCTTGCCCTTGCGGATGTAGTTCTTCACATCGTTGACGCGTTCGTCGCCCAGCTGGCTGTCGCGCAGCCGGCTCACCGCGTCATATTCGTAAAGCCCCTGCTGCGCCTTGGTGGTGGATTTGATGTTCCACTCGACCATCTCCATCCCGAGGCTCTGCGCCACCTGCCGCGCGAGTTCCGTCTTGCCGGTGCCCGGTTCGCCCTTCACCAGAAGGGGGCGCTCCAGCGCCACGGCGGCATTGACCGCGACGGTCAGATCGGGCGGGGCGACATAGCTGTCGGTCGATTGAAATTGCACGGGGAACACGCTCCGGTTTCGAGATCGCTGCGCAATGATCTTGCGCAAATCGTTTGCAACCTATCTGCGCCAAAATGCTGCCGCAACCCGGGCGTAAGATTTGATGAGGAAACACGCAGTCCGGGTGAATGCGGACGTGACAATACAGTGTTCTTGGGGTATTGCCTCGCCCGAGGAGAGTTGGCCGATGGCGAATGACGATCATGGTGACGCCCCCGGCACGTATGAGAGGGCAGGTATGAGAGCTGAAGTATTCCTTCCGGATGATTATCGTCCGGCCGAGAATGAACCCTTCATGAATGACCGGCAGCTGGAGTATTTCCGCAGAAAGCTTCTGGCGTGGAAGGCCGAACTTCTCGAACAATCCGCTGAAACGCTCGAAGGTCTCGCGGAATCCGCGCGCAACGTTCCCGATATTGCCGATCGCGCCTCCGAGGAAACCGATCGTGCGCTGGAACTGCGCACCCGCGACCGTCAGCGCAAGCTGGTCAGCAAGATCGACTCGGCGCTGCGTCGGATCGAAAATGGCGAATATGGCTATTGCGAGAAGACCGGGGAGCCGATCTCGCTCAAGCGTCTCGATGCGCGTCCGATCGCGACGATGACGCTGGAAGCGCAGGAAAAGCACGAGCGCCGCGAACGGGTGCATCGCGACGACTGATCGCCTGCGCGGACTGCGTGTGGTGATGCACAAAACGCGCGTTGCCTTCGGGCGGGAAGGCGCGCAAAACATTTCGACACCGGCACCGCCAAGGTGCCGGTGTTCGCTTTTGAAGGAGGTCCCATGCTGATCGGGCGCAAGGTTACGGTTCTGGGTGCGGGGATCGCGGGGCTGACGGTAGCGCGGGCTCTGGCGATGCGCGGCGCGGATGTCGAGGTGCTCGAACAGGCCGAAGCGATCCGCGAGGTGGGCGCCGGGCTGCAGGTCTCGCCCAACGGGGCGGCGGTGCTGCGGGCGCTGGGGCTGGGTGAGGCGCTGGAGGCTGCCGGGCCGCGCGCCGAGGCGGTGCGGCTCGTCGATGGCGAGACCGGGAGCCAGGTCGCCAAGCTCGACATGGCGCGGCTGCGCCCCGATGCGGATTACCATTTCGTCCATCGCGCTCGGCTGATCGAATTGCTGGCCGATGGGGCGCGCGAGGCGGGGGTGAAAATCCGCCTGTTGCAACAGATCGAGCGGGTGGACCTGTCCGGGCCGCATCCGGTGCTGCACACCAAGCAGGGCGCCGAGATCGAGACCGACCTGCTGATCGGCGCGGACGGGCTCAACTCCAAGACGCGCGAGGCGCTTAACGGGCGGGTGGCGCCGTTCTTCACCCATCAGGTGGCGTGGCGCGCGCTGGTGCCGTGCGACGATTCCGAGCCGAAGATCGCGCAGGTCTTCATGGGCGCGGGCAAGCATCTGGTGAGCTATCCGCTGGGCCGGGGGCTGCGCAATGTCGTGGCCGTCGAGGAGCGGCATCGCTGGGTCGAGGAAAGCTGGGCACTCGAGGATGACCCGATCAATCTGCGGACCGCCTTCGAGGATTTCTGCCCGACCGTGCGGGGATGGCTCGATCAGGTCGAGAAGGTGAACCTCTGGGGCCTGTTCCGTCACCCCGTGGCCGAGCGCTGGTTCGCGCCCGGTGTCGCGATTCTGGGCGACGCCGCGCATCCGACGCTGCCCTTCCTTGCGCAAGGGGCTGTGATGGCGATGGAGGATGCCTGGGTTCTGGCCGAGGCGCTTGCCAATTACGAGACCGACGACGTGGCCTTCGCCGCCTATCAGAACGCGCGCTGGGATCGCTGCGATCAGATCGTGACTGCTGCGAACAAGAACGCGCGGAACTATCACCTGTCGGGAGCGCCGCGCACCATCGGGCATCTCGCGCTGCGTGCCGCCTCGCGCTTTACGCCGGAGCGGCTGGTGGGGCGGTTCGACTGGATCTATGGCCACGACGTGACGCAGCAGGCGGGGTAGGGCGATGGTGCCCGCCTGAGGGCGCGGGGCGACCAGCCCCGGGCCGCGCCCGACCCTCCCCACGGGAGGGCGCATAGGCGGTGTCAGCGCGGGCTCGACCGACCTGCGGGCTTGCGAGATAAAGTGCCAGGCCACAAAGTGCGCCAATCGCCCACCCGAGGCTCGGGCGCTGCCCTCAGTCGCTACAGAGTCGCTGCCCCGGCCCTTCGCTTGCGCTTCGGGCGTTCGCCGGGCGTCCTTCCACTGGAAGGCCGCTTTTCCCGGCTCACCCCATCCGGAAATGCTTGGCGAGCTTCAGGCCCTGTCCCTGATAGTTCGAGGCGATGTCCTTGCCGTAAAGCTGGCGCGGCTCCTCGGCCATGCGCTCATAGACGAGACGGCCCACGACCTGCCCGTGTTCGAGCGCGAAGGGGGCTTCGTGGCAGCGCACTTCCAACACCCCGCGCGAGCCCGTCCCGCCGGCAGCGCCATGTCCGAAGCCGGGATCGAAGAAGCCCGCATAATGAACGCGGAATTCGCCGACCATCGCCAGATAGGGCGCCATTTCTGCGGCGTGATCGGGCGGGATCGTCACGGCCTCTCGGCTGACGAGGATATAGAACGCGCCGGGATCGAGGATGATGCGGCCATCGGAGGCGCGCACCTCTTCCCAGAAATCGCGGGCCGGGTAATGGCCGATCTTGTCGATGTCGATCACCCCGGTATGGGGCTTGGCGCGGTAGCCCACCAGATCGCCCTCGGCGGGCTTGAGATCGACCGAGAAGCCCAGACCCTCGTCGATCACCGCGGGGCCATCCACAAGCGGCTCCTGCTGATGCAGGATCTTCAGCTCGGCATCGCTGAGCACCGCCTGCCCGGCGCGGAAGCGGATCTGGTTGAGTCGCATTCCCGGCCGCACCAGCACCGAGAAACTGCGCGGGCAGATCTCGGCATAGAGCGGGCCGTTATAGCCTTCGGGGATTCGGTCGAACTCGGTGCCGTCATCGGTGATCAGGCGAGTCAGCAGATCGAGCCGTCCGGTGGAGCTTTTGGCATTGGCGACCGCCGTGACGCCCTCGGGCAGCGCGAGGGTCTCCATCAGCGGCACGAGATAGACGCAGCCCTTTTCCAGCACCACGCCGTCATCGGTCAGCGCCATGCGGTGCATCTCGAAGTCATGCAGGCGGTGCGAGACCTTCGCGCCCTTGCCCGCGAGGAACGAGGCGCGCAGCCGGTAGGCCACGGTGCCGAGCCGCAAATCGAGGCTCGCTGGTTGGATCTGTTCGGGAATGATGGCTGGCTCGGCGGCGATCTCGCCCCGCGAAATCATCTCTTGCAGCATCGTGTCTGGCAGCACGCCGATGGTCATCCGATCCCTCCTCCGGATACACGAACGCCCACCCCGATAAGAGGGTGGGCGTTTGTCGAAATGGTCGGGCTGGCGAGATTCGAACTCACGACCTTCCGTCCCCCAGACGGACGCGCTAACCAAGCTGCGCCACAGCCCGACGAGGGGGATATAGTGCGAACCGGGCGGCGGGTGCAAGCAGTTAGTGAGAGAAAATTCACGCCAATTCGTCCGGGGTTGCGATCACTCATTCCGCTCGCTCGGAGCCATGCTGTGCGAGCCGCACCTGAAGGGCCTGCGCACGCAGGCGCAACATGCGCAGATCGCCCCGATCGGCGGGGCTCAGCCGCGCCGGATCGAGCGTGCGCAGCCCATGTAACAGCCGTGCGAGATCGGCCCGCGCGGCGATCTTCGCGGCGCGTTCCTGCGGACCACGGTCGATCGTCATGGCCACGACTGGGGCCATCGGCTCCGGCTCGGGTTCGACATCGAGCGCCATCGGGGCTTCCACGTCGTCATCCGACTCGTCCACTTCGGGGGATTCGCCGGAGGCGGTTTCCGACTCGTCGAAGAAGGAAGGCTGCGACGGGGCAGGGAAGGGCGTCACCGAGCCGCCCTGTTGGGCCTCGACGGGTGCTTCCTCGGCGGGGGCAAGATCGGGCAGTTCCTCGGGGCGCTCAGGCGACGCCTCGGTCTGGGACTCGTCTTGAGCTGTATCTTGAGCGCTGTCCTCGAGAGAGGCCGCCTCTTGCGGGGCTTCCTCCTGCGGGGCGATTTCTTCCGATGCGGCCTCGGTCGTCTCGGGCGCGGGCGCGCTCGGGGTCGCGTCCTGCGCCTGAGGCGCCTCTTGCGGGGCCGGGCTGTGCTGGGGCGCGGCAACCGGGGCAATCGGCTCCGGGGTGCTCTGCGTGGCCTCATCGGCCTCGCGCTCATCCTCGACGCTGACCTCGCCACGCGCAGCCACTTCGCGGATGCCTTCCTCGCGCAGCAGTTTCTGCACGCCGCGGATGGTCATGCCTTCTTCATGCAGCAGATGCTTGATACCGCCCAGAAGCGCCACATCGGCAGGCCGGTAATACCGCCGCCCGCCTGCACGCTTCACGGGTTTCACTTGCGTGAACTTGCTCTCCCAGAACCGAAGAACATGGGTCGGCGTGTCGAGAAGGTCTGAAACCTCAGAGATCGTCCGAAACGCGTCGGCGGATTTACCCATCGGTAGGACCTGTCATTTGTTATCGGGTTACTTCGAGTTGCCCGCCGCCACGCGGTCCTTCATCAGATGCGAGGGACGGAAGGACAGCACGCGACGCGGCGAGATCGGAACCTCTTCGCCGGTCTTGGGATTGCGGCCCATGCGCTTGGCTTTCTCGCGCACCGAGAAGGTGCCGAAAGAGCTGATCTTGACCGTCTCCCCCTCCACGAGGGCGTCGGACATATGCTGCAGCACGCTTTCAACGAGCTGCGCCGATTCATTGCGCGACAATCCAACTTCGCGGAACACCGCTTCGCTCAGATCCATGCGCGTCAGGGTCTTCGACATCCTATCCCCCCGGATAAACGATTTCGCTAACAGTGACCGACCGCAATTCCCGAGTCAATATCAAGCACTTGGCGGACGGGATTGATGCGCGGGCTCACGCGCGTTTGCGCGCAAGCCGGGCAAAACGTGTGCACAGAGGCCGCGTTTACCAGCGCAGGACGACCGAACCCCATGCCAGACCGCCGCCGATCGCCTCGGTGACCAGCACCTGGCCTTCCTTGATCTGGCCGCGTTGCTTGCCGACCGAGAGGGCCAGCGGGATCGAGGCTGCGGAGGTGTTGCCGTGGTCCTGAACCGTGACGATCACGCGGTCCATCGGCAGCTGCATCCGCTCGGCCGTGGCCGCGATGATGCGCAGGTTGGCCTGATGCGGCACGATCCAGTCGACGTTCTCGCCGGTCAGCCCGGCCTTATCGAGCGCCTTATGCGCGGTCTCGGCCAGTTTGGTGACGGCATGTTTGAAGACAGCGTTGCCCTGCATGCGCAGGTGGCCCGCCGTGCCGGTGGTGGAGACGCCACCATCGACATAGAGCAGGTCCTTGTAGCGCCCGTCGGAATGCAGGTCGGACGACAGGATGCCGCGATCATTCGCCGTGCCGGTGCCTTCGGCGGCCTCGAGGACCAGCGCGCCCGCGCCGTCGCCGAAGAGCACGCAGGTGCCGCGGTCGGTCCAGTCCATGATCCGCGAGAAGGTCTCGGCACCGATCACCAGCACGCGCTCTGCCTGACCGGAAAGGATCAGTCCGTTCGCATTGGTCAGCGCGAAGATGAAGCCAGCGCAGACGGCCTGCACGTCATAGGCAAAGCCCGTGGTCGAGCCCAAGCCCGCCTGAACCATCGTGGCGACGGAGGGGAAGGTGCTGTCGGGCGTGGAGGTCGCGACGACGATCGCGTCGATCTGGTCGACGCTCATATTCGCGTCTTCGAGCGCGGCTTTCGCGGCCTTGATCGCGAGATCGGAGGTGTATTCCCCTTCGGCGGCGATATGACGGCGCTCGATCCCGGTACGGCCTCGAATCCATTCATCCGTGGTATCGAGCGTTTTCTCGAACTCGGCGTTCTCGACAACGCGCTCGGGCAGGTAATGGCCTACGCCGCGCACCACGGATCTGATCGTCATTGGCTGCTCTCGCTTTTCTCGGCGGCAGATGGCGCGCCGGATTTGGTCTCATCCTGCCCCGAGGGAAGGGTGGTGGCAACCCGTGCGGCAAGCTTCGCGCCGAAGCCCGAGCGTGCCAGACGGGCGGCCAGTTCGATCGCGGCGGCGAAGCTGGTGGCATCCGCCGAGCCGTGCGATTTCACGACCGTGCCGTTGAGGCCGAGGAAGACGCCGCCATTGGCGCGGCGCGGATCGGTCTTGTGACGCAGGCGCTTGAGCGCGCCCATCGCGAAGAGGGCGCCCAGCTTCGACATCACCGAAGAGGTCAGCGCCTCGCGCAGGAGTTCGGCCACGAATTTCGCGGTGCCCTCGCCGGTTTTCAGCGCGACATTGCCGGTGAAGCCGTCGGTCACGATCACGTCGGCGCGCGCACCGGCCAGCTCGTTGCCCTCGACGAATCCCGCGAAGTCGAACTGCCCCGCCTCTTGCGCGTTGCTGATCAGCTCATAGGCTTCTCGCAGCTCGGGGCGGCCCTTGTGCTCTTCGGTGCCGATATTCAGCAGCCCGATGCGCGGACGCTCCAGCCCCAGCGCGTTGCGCGCGTAGGAAGTGCCCATCAGGGCGTAGGTCAGAAGATCCTCCGCATCGGCTTTCACGTCGGCGCCCATATCGAGCATGACGTTCCAGCCCGCAGGCCCGCGGGAGGGCCAGAAGGAGGCGATCGCCGGACGGTTCACGCCCGGCATTTTGCGCAGCCGCATCATCGAGATCAGCATCAGCGCCCCGGTATTCCCGCAGGAAACCGCGACATCGGCCTCCTTGTCGCGCACCGATTCGATGGCCGACCACATGGAGGTGTCCTGCCCGGTGCGCAGAACCTGCGCGGGCTTGTCCTCCATCGTGACGGTTCGTTCGGCGTGGCGCAGATCGACACAGTCGCCAAGATCGTGCTTGGCGATCAGCGGTTCGAGCTGCGGGCGCGGGCCGTGGATGATGAAATGCAGATCGGGGTGAGCGCGATGCGCCTTCGCGACGCCGGCGATCGTGGCCTCGGGGCCAAGATCACCACCCATCGCATCGACGGACAGAACGACAGCGCCGGCATTCGCCGGCGCTTTGCCCTTCTGGGCGGCTCGCATTTCTGCGGCCTTCATCTGCGATCCCGACTGCGGCTGGTCCTGCGTATCTTGCATGACGTGCGGCGCGGGTCGACGGGCTTACGCCGCGTCGTCGTCCAGATCGACCTCTTCGGTCAGAGCGACGACCTCACGGTCGGCGTAGTGACCGCAGGACGGGCAGACGTGGTGCGGGCGCTTGAGTTCGCCGCAGCTGGGGCATTCCGCCGGGTTGCCAGCGGTAAGCGAGTCGTGGGCGCGGCGCATGTTACGGCGCGAACGCGTGACTTTATTCTGAGGGACAGCCATGTCTCAACCTCGGGGTTTCGGGGGCCAGTAGCCCGTGTTTGCGGCGTTACAGCCCTGATTTTCCTTGTGGTTTCGTCACTTGGCCGAAAGCGTCTCTCGGGGTGCGAAGCCAAACGTCGAATGAGGCCGGGAACATACTCGGATTCTTTTTCCGTGCAAGCCTTTTTTCCGGCCATTTTTCAAGCGGTTTCGGGCGGCCCGAAGCCGCGTCTTCCACTATGCGTCGCCCTTACCGTTTTCGCCCTTGGCAAGCAAGTCGCGCAGATTGGCAAAAGGCTTCATCTGCTCGTCGCTGAGCGGCTCCGCGCCCGGCTCGGTCACCTGCGCGCCTTCCAGTTCCGCGTCTGCTGCACGCGGATAAAGCGGCAGGGCCAGCTCCATCGCCTCGAGCGCGACCACGCCGAGACTCACCGTCGTGGGCAGCGGTTCGGCGGTGTCATCCTCGGGCATCTCGACCTCTTCGGAGGTCGGCATCTCCATATCGGCGAGATAACGCCGCACGACCTCTTCGCGAATATCGGTCGTGACTGGGGCGAGGGTGATCACACAATCCTGAACCACGCGAGCCTCGAGGGTCGCGCGCAATTCCCAGTCCGAGCGCCCCTTCGGCGCGAGCTCGCCCTTGAGGCGCAACGCCTCGACGCCGCGAATATCCGCCCAGTCTGCGATCGCCTTGAGCCGCTCTCCCTTGGCTTCGATGTCGAAGCGCGTGGGCTTGCGGCTGGGCAGATCGGCCAGCCGCATGGGCTCGCTCCAGATCGTCTCGGGGGCGGCGGGCAGGTCGGGATCGACGGGGGTCTGTGTCATGTCCGGCTCCTTGTTTTGGGTCGCCCGGCGTTGTCCGGCGACCCCTTGCATGCGCCCGAGTGCCCAATCGGCGCGCTCTAGCGCTTGAGGGCGGCGCAGTCATGATGTAAGCGTCACTAAAAGCCCGAAGTGTCAGAGGCAATAGGGGGTTGCAGGTGGGGATCGGTTCTATGATGCGCAAGGCCATGCTGTTTATCGCGTTCGGCGTGGTGCTTTTCGCGGGTGCCTGTTCTCCGATTTACCGCAACCATGGCTATGTGCCGATTGACGAAGACCTCGCGCAGATCGAGGTCGGCAAGAGCACGCGTGACGATGTCGCGACCGCGATCGGGCGGCCCAGCTCGACCGGGCTGCTGGAAGGCTCGGGCTGGTATTACGTCGGTTCGCGCTGGAAAACCGTGACTTGGCACGCCCCTGAGGAAATCAAGCGCGAAGTCGTCGCCGTGTCGTTCAACGACAATGGCGTCGTGTCCAATGTCGAACGCTTCGGCCTTGAGAAAGGTCAGGTCGTGACGCTGTCGCGCCGCGTGACCGAGAGCAAGGTCAAGGGCGTCGGCTTCCTGCGTCAGCTGATGGGCTCGATCGGTCGTGTCAGTGCCGGCCAGGTTCTCGGCAACAACTGATCGCGGCGGGGCGGCCGATCGCCGGCCGCCACCATGACCCGCGAGGTCGCATGTCCCTGAGTTTCGCAAAAGGCGCCTATCAGGTCCGCGAGGCGACAAGCCCGACAGATAGAGAGGCCGTGCTGCGCCTGCGCGCCGATGCGTTCCGGGCCGGGGCTTCCGATGCAGATCGCTTCGACCCGCTCTGCCGCCACATCCTGATTTGCGACGATCACGGACCCGCCGCCGCCGCGCGGCTTTTGCTGCTGGAGGGTGGGGCCGCGCTGCCTGAGGGCTATTGCGCCCAGTTCTACGATCTCGCGCCGCTCGCCGCATGGGCCGGGCCGATCCTCGAGCTGGGGCGCTTCTGCACCCGTCCGGGCCTGCGCGACCCGGACGTGCTGCGTCTGGGCTGGGCCGCGATCACGCGGATTGCGGAGGAGAGCGGGGCCGGGCTGCTGATCGGGTGTTCCTCTTTCACGGGCAGCGACTGGCAGGCGCATCGCGCAGGTCTCGCCCATCTCGCATCCCGCGCGCTTGGTCCCGCCGCGTTGCGCCCACGTCCCAAAGCCCCCGAACGCGTGGACTATCCCGCGGCGCTGGCGGGGGAGGCGGGCGATGTCAGCGCGTTGCCGCCGCTGCTGCGCAGCTATCTCGGCATGGGGGGATGGGTGTCGGATCACGCGGTGATCGACCGCGACCTCGACACCTGTCACGTCTTCACCGCACTGGAGATCGCCGCGATCCCCGAGGCGCGGCGGCGCAGCCTGCGGGCGCTGGCGCGATAAGCCGGGCGGCTGGGCGGCTTGAGAGGGCGGAGGCCTCCGGCGGGGATATTTGTCTCAAGGAGAAGGAGGCGCGGGCGCGCATAGGGGCTGCGTCGCGCATGGCCCATTGACCTTTCGCCAAGGCCCGCTTAGCTCGCGAGCATGGCACGTGCACCGCTTTTACAGCTTTCCGACATCTCGCTCACCTTCGGCGGCAATCCCGTTTTCGAAGGGCTCTCCCTCACCGTCCAGCAAGGCGACCGCGTCGCGCTGGTGGGCCGAAACGGCTCGGGCAAATCCACCTTGATGAAGGTGATGGCCGGGCTGGTAGAGCCGGATTCGGGCACGCGGGTCGTGCCGCCGGGCATTTCCGTGGGCTATATGGAGCAGGAGCCCGATTTGTCGGGCTTCGCGACCTTGGGCGATTTCGCCGCCTCCGAACTGGACCCGGCCGAGGCTTACAAAGTCGAGATGGTCGCAGAGGGGCTGAAGTTCAAACCCGAGACCCCGGTCGAGACCGCCTCGGGGGGCGAGCGTCGCCGCGCGGCGCTGGCCAAGCTTCTGGCCGAGGGGCCGGAGCTGATGCTGCTCGACGAGCCGACGAACCATCTCGATATCGAGGCGATCGCCTGGCTGGAAAACCAGCTGAAGGAGACCCGCAAGGCTTTCGTGCTGATCTCGCACGACCGCGCCTTCCTGCGCGCACTGACGCGGGCCACGCTCTGGATCGACCGGGGCGAGGTGCGGCGTAACGAGCAGGGTTTCGAGACTTTCGAGGATTGGCGAGAGAAAGCGTGGGCCGAGGAAGACGAGGCCCGTCATAAGTTGAACCGCAAGATCAAGGCCGAGGCGCGTTGGGCGGTCGAGGGCATCTCGGCCCGGCGCAAGCGCAATCAGGGCCGGGTGCGCGCGCTGCAGGCGCTGCGCGCCGAACGCGCGGGTCAGATCAAGCGGCAGGGCGTCGCTGCGATGGAGCTCGACTCGGGCCAGCAATCGGGCAAGCGGGTGATCGAGGCCACGGGCCTGTCCAAGCGCTATGGCGACAAGCAGATCGTGAAGGATTTCGACTTGCGCGTGCTGCGCGGGGATCGCGTGGCCTTCGTCGGTCCCAACGGCGTGGGCAAGACGACGCTTCTGAAGATGCTGACCGGCGAGGTCGCACCCGATGAAGGCGCGGTGAAGCTGGGCACGAATCTCGAGATCGCCGTCTTCGATCAGGCACGCGCGACGCTCAACCCCGAGCAGACGCTGTGGGACGGGCTGGTGAACGACCCGGACATGGCGGTGAAGGGGCGCTCCGATCAGGTGATGGTGCGCGGCACGCCGAAACATGTCGTGGGCTACCTGAAGGACTTCCTGTTCGATGAACAGCAGGCGCGCGGCCCGATCCGGGCGCTTTCGGGTGGCGAGCGCGCGCGGCTCTTGCTGGCGCGGATCATGGCGAAGCCGTCGAACCTGCTGATTCTCGACGAACCGACCAACGATCTCGATGTAGAGACGCTCGATCTGCTGCAGGACCTGCTGGGCGAATATGACGGCACGGTGCTGCTGGTCAGCCACGACCGCGATTTCATCGACCGGGTCGCCAGCACGACCATCGCGATGGAAGGCGACGGGCGCGCCACCGTCTATGCGGGCGGCTGGTCGGATTATCAGGCGCAGAAGGCCGAGGCCGCGCCGGAGGCCAAGCCCGCGCCGAAGAAGGACGCACCCAAGGCAGAGGCGAAACCCGCCGCGTCCCAGAAAGCTGCGCCGAAGAAAACCGGCCTCAGCTTTACCGAGAAACACCGGCTGGAAGAGCTGCCCGGCGTGATCGAAAAGCTCGAGCATGAGATTTCCAAAATCAACGAATTGCTCGCCGATCCCGATCTCTTCACCCGCGAGCCTGTGAAATTCGCCAAGGCCACCGAGATGCTGAGCGACCGCCAGTCGGCGCTCGACGCGGCCGAGGTCGAATGGCTCGAGCTCGAAGAGAAGGCGCAAGAGGCCTGACCTTGCCGCGTGCGGCTCGGTCGGATGCCTCCGGCGGGGATATTTGATCCAAGCCGAAGGGGAGGGCATTCTCTTTCGGATTGGCAGAAATATCCCGGGGGCTGGCGGAGCCAGCGGGGCAGAGCCCCTCTGACGGGGCGACAAGGAGGGGCGCATGACCAAGCGAACCGGGGGCAAGGGGACGGGGCCGCTCAGCGGGCTGCGCATTGTCGAGATTTCCGGGCTGGGGCCGACGCCATTTGCGGCGATGTGTCTGGCCGATTTCCGGGCCGAGGTGATCCGTATCGCGCGGCCCGGCTCGGGCGGGGCGGAGAATCACGTTCTGGGGCTGGAGGTCGACGTGCTCGACCGGGGCCGCGACGTGGTGGAGCTGGATCTCAAATCCGACTCCGGGCGCGAGGCGGTGCGCACGCTGATCGCGCGCGCCGATGGCGTGATCGAGGGGATGCGCCCGGGCGTGATGGAGCGGCTGGGGCTGGGGCCCGAGGATTTCTCCGATCATCCGGCGCTGGTCTATGGAAGGATGACCGGCTGGGGGCAGGAGGGGCCGCTGTCGCAAACCGCGGGCCATGATATCAACTACCTGTCTCTGACCGGGGCGCTGCACGCGATGGGCGGAGAGGCGCCCGCGATCCCGCTCAATCTTCTGGGCGATTTCGGCGGTGGCGGGATCTATCTGGCCTTCGGGATGCTGGCGGCGCTGTGGCAGGCGCGCGAGACCGGTCGGGGGCAGGTCGTCGATTGCGCCATCACCGACGGGGTCGCGCATCTGATGGCGATGATCACCGGCATGGCCGGGCAGGGGGCCTGGGTGGATCGGCGGCAGGCGAATCTGCTCGACGGGGCCGCGCCGTTCTACACGGTCTATGAATGCGCCTGCGGCGGGCATATGGCGGTCGGGGCGCTCGAGCCGCAATTCTATGCCGCGCTGATCGCGGGGCTGGGATTCGCGCCCCAGGACTTGCCTGCGCGCGAGCCGCGTGCGAATTGGCCGGCCTTGCGAGATGTCTTCGCCGAGCGCTTCGCGACTCGCAGCCGGGATGACTGGGCCGAGGTCTTCGCGGGCAGCGATGCCTGCGCGACGCCGGTGCTGTCGATTGCCGAAGCCATCGCGCATCCGCAGAACGCCGAACGGGAGGCGTATGTCGAGCTCGACGGCATCGCCCAGCCCGCGCCCGCGCCGCGGCTCTCGGCCACGCCGGGGCAGGCGGGCGCGCAGGGGCGAAGGCTCTCTGCGGCGGAGGCGCTCGCCCGCTGGAGCGATTGCGGATAAAACCTCGATTTTCCTTGACAGATGGGGGCTGATCCCCGATATCGGCCCGACCCGGCGGAGAGTCTTCTTTCCGCCGGGCCTCGTTTTTGCAACTTCGCTCCCGTGAGGAGCGCGCAGTCCGACGGCGGGCCGACAGGTCCAACGAACTCCGATCAGGGGCCACAGGGCGCGGATGAAGAAAAGGAAAGACCCATGTTTGCGGTCCTCAAGACCGGCGGCAAGCAATACAAGGTTCAGGCGGGCGATCTGCTCCGCGTGGAACTGCTCGCAGCCGAAGCTGGCGATAAAGTCCAGTTCAACGAGATTCTGATGGTCGGCGGCGACAAGCCCCAGTTCGGCACCCCGCTCGTCGAAGGTGCGGCCGTGCAGGCGGAAGTCATCGACAACATCAAGGCCGACAAGGTCATCACCTACCACAAGCGTCGTCGTAAGCACTCGTCGCAGCGCACCCGTGGTCACCGCCAGCAGCTGACCCTGCTGCGCGTCACCGACGTCCTCGCCACCGGCGGCGACAAGTCGGGCGTGAAGGAAGCCGTGGGCACCGCGATCGCACGTCGTGCGGCGCATGGTGGTAAAGGCGAAGCCGCTCCGGCCAAGCCCGCCAAGGCCGCTGCTGCTCCGAAAGCCGCGCCGAAGGCTGATGCCGCCGTCGCGGAAGCGGACGATCTGAAGGTCATCACCGGTCTCGGCCCGGCGGCCGAGAAGAAGCTGAACGAAGCTGGCATCACCACCTTCGCCCAGCTCGCTTCGGTCGATCCCGAAACCTTTGAAGCTACCAAGGTCAAGCCCGACTGGGTCGAGCAGGCCAAAGAGCTCGCGAAATAAGGAGAGACACCCATGGCACACAAGAAAGCAGGCGGTTCATCCCGTAACGGCCGCGACTCTGCGGGTCGTCGTCTTGGCGTGAAACTGTTCGGCGGTCAGGCAGCGATCCCGGGCAACATCATCGTGCGTCAGCGCGGCACCAAGTGGTGGCCGGGTGAGGGCGTCGGCCTCGGCAAGGATCACACCATCTTTGCAACGGCTGAAGGCCGCGTCACCTTCCATAAAGGCCTCAAGGGCCGCACCTTCGTATCGGTCCTCCCGGCTGCGGAGGCCGCCGAGTAACCCGACCGACGAAAGTGTCACAAAATCGGGGGATCGGCTGAAAGGCCGGTCCCCTTTCTCGTTGCGGTGCAGCACGCAAATGTTTGCAATCGCGGCGAGAAAATTTACCGGGTCGGGGGATGTATCGTCATCTTCCTGTCCTATTTATTTACTAGGACCACGCGGCAGGAGGGGCCGCCGGTTCGCCCGCGTTTCGAGGAGGAGCGCCCATGTACCAGGAGACGATTTCCACCCAACCCGTGATCGAAACGGAGCGCTTCGTGCTGCGCCCGCTGCGCCGTTCGGATGCCGGTCTGATCGAGATGTATTCCGGCGATAAACGCGTCGCCGAAGGCACGCGCGCGATACCGCATCCGCTGCCGCCCGGCACGGCCGAGAATTTCATCACACGCGCACAGGCTGAAGACCGCGTCGAAGACGTCTGGGCGATCGATGGCTCGCGTCATGGCATGGGCGAGCTTCTGGGTGTCGTCTCGCTGACCCGTCTCGACGACGATCAGTCCGAGATCGGTTATTGGGTTGGGCCGGGCTTCTGGAATACGGGCCTCGCCTCCGAGGCGGTCGCGGCGATCATCTCGGCGAACCCGCAAAACGCGCGCACGCTTTTTGCCGAGGTCTTTCAGGACAATCCGGGTTCGGCCCGTGTCCTGACCAATTGCGGCTTCGAGTATCTGGGCGATGCGGAAAGCTGGTCGCTCGCGCGCGGTCGCCATGTTCCGACTTGGACCTATCTGCGCAAGATGTAGTGCAGACCGAGAGCGGGAACGGGAGGGCGCTGCCCTCCCGAACCCTCCCGGGATATTTGGACCAAGAGGAAGATGCATCTCATTGAAACGCCGCGCCTCGTCTTGCGTCCGCTGACTTCGGAAGATGTCGATGCGATCACGCATGCCGCGAATGATTTCGAGGTCGCGCGCTGGCTCACGCGGATGCCGCATCCCTACAGCAAAACCGATGCCGAGGCGCTGGTCGCTGCCAATCGCGAGAATTTCGGGCGAGTCTGGGGAATCACGCGACAGGGCGATTTTTGTGGATTGTTCGGGAAGGTCGGCGAGTTCGGTTATTGGTTGGGTCGAGGTCATTGGGGCAATGGCTATGCCACCGAGGCCGGTCGCGCCGTCATCGCTGCGCATTTCGAGGTCCCGGACGCGCGGCCACTTGCGGCGGGCTATTTCGAGGGCAATCGCCGCTCGCGCAGGGTTCTCGAGAAGCTCGGGTTCCGCACCATAGGCGAGTCGCTTGTCGATAACCGGGCGCTTGGGCGCAAGCTCCGGCACTTCGACATGATCTGCGAGACCCCGCCTCGCGACGCGCATTCCCCTTCCTCTTGGTGAAAATATCCCGGGGGTGTGGGGGCAGCGCCCCCACGCGGCGCTTGATCCTGCGCGCGCGGGCAGCTATCCCGGCGCCTTGATGAAAGGGGCCTGACCATGAAATTCCTCGATCTCGCCAAGGTCTATATCCGCTCGGGTGGCGGCGGCGCGGGCTGCGTCTCGTTCCGGCGCGAGAAATATATCGAATTCGGCGGCCCCGATGGCGGCGACGGCGGCAAGGGCGGCTCGGTCTGGATCGAGGCGGTCGAAGGGCTCAATACGCTGATCGATTTCCGTTACCAGCAGCATTTCTTCGCCAAGTCCGGCCAGCACGGCATGGGCAGCCAATGCACCGGCAAGGACGGCGATGACGTCGTGCTGAAAGTGCCGGTCGGGACCGAGATCCTCGACGAGGATCAGGAGACGCTGATCGCCGACATGACCGAGGTGGGCCAGCGCGTGCTGCTTGCCAAGGGTGGCAATGGCGGCTGGGGCAACCTGCATTTCAAATCCTCGACCAACCGCGCGCCGCAACGCGCGAATCCCGGTCAGGAAGGTGTCGAGCGCACGATCTGGCTGCGCCTGAAGCTGATCGCGGATGCCGGGCTTCTGGGTCTGCCCAATGCGGGCAAGTCGACTTTCCTGGCTGCGACCTCGAATGCGCGGCCCAAGATCGCGGATTATCCGTTCACGACGCTGGTCCCGAACCTCGGCGTCGTCGGCATCGACGGGCGCGAATTTGTCGTGGCCGATATTCCGGGGCTGATCGAGGGCGCCTCTGAGGGGCGGGGTCTGGGCGATCAGTTCCTCGGTCATGTCGAGCGCTGCTCGGTGCTGCTGCATCTGGTGGATGGCACGGCGGAGGACCCGGTCGAGGATTGGCGCACGATCATCGGCGAGTTGGAGGCCTATTCGGAAATCCTCGCTCAGAAGCCGCGCGTCACCGTGCTCAACAAGATCGACGCGATTGACGAAGAGACGCTGGCCGAGCGCAAGGCGGAGCTGGAAGAGGCCTCGGGTGGCCGCGTGATGCTGATGTCGGGCGTGTCGAAGAAGGGCGTGCCGGATGTGCTGCGCGCGCTTTGGGCGGAGATCGCCAAGGACAAGCCGAAGCCGGAGGACGAGGGCGGAGCATGGCAACCGTAAGCGCGCCCGCTTTGGCGCAGGCGAAGCGTCTGGTGATCAAGATCGGATCGGCGCTGCTTGTCGATCAGAGCGGATTGCGCGCGGACTGGCTGCGCTCGCTGGCCGCCGATGTGGCGGCTTTGCGCGCCCGCGGCACGGGCGTCGTGATCGTCTCGTCCGGCTCGATTGCGCTGGGGCGACGGGTGCTCGGTCTCGCGGGCGAAACGCTGCCGCTGGAGCAGAGCCAGGCCGCGGCGGCGGTGGGTCAGATCCGCCTCGCGCGGGCCTATGAGGAAGTGCTGGGGCCGCATGACGTGAGCACCGCGCAGGTTCTGGTGACGCTGGAAGACACTGCGGACCGGCGTCGCTACCTCAATTCGCGCGCGACGCTGGAGACGCTGCTGAGCCTCGGCGTCGTGCCCATCGTGAACGAGAACGACACGGTCGCGACCGACGAGATCCGCTTCGGCGACAATGACCGGCTGGCCGCCCAGATCGCCGTGACGATCGGGGCGGATCAGCTGCTCCTGCTGTCCGATGTCGACGGGCTCTACACCGCGAACCCCAAGACCGATCCGAGCGCCGAGCATCTGCCGGTGATCGAGCATATCACGCCGGAGATCGAGGCGATGGCGGGCGATCCCGTCTCCGGCCTCTCGAAGGGTGGGATGAAGACGAAATTGCTGGCCGCGAAGGTCGCGGTGGCGGGGGGCTGTGCGATGGCGATCGCGGAAGGCTTTGTCGAGCATCCGGTTGCCGCACTGGAGCAGGGCGGGCGCTGCAGCTGGTTCCTGCCCGAGGGAGATCCGCAGGCCGCGCGCAAACGCTGGATTGCGGCGATGAAGCCGCGGGGCGAGCTGTTCGTCGATGAGGGGGCGGCCAATGCGCTGCGCTCGGGCAAGTCGCTGCTGCCCGCCGGGATCACCAAGGTCGTCGGGCGCTTCGGGCGCGGCGACCCGGTCACCATCGCGGGGCCGGATCGGGCGGTTCTGGGCAAAGGGCTCGTGCGCTATACCGGCGACGAGGCGCGGCTGATCGCGGGGCACCGCTCGGGCGAGATCGAGGAGATCCTCGGCTATCCCGGCCGCGCGGCGCTGATCCATCGCGACGATATGGTGGTGGGCTGAGCGGGGGTACCCCGCCCCCTCATTCGGCCCAGTCCGGCTTGCGTTTCTCGATGAAGGCCTGCACGCCTTCCTTCGTATCACGCCAGAGCATGTTCTCGACCATCACCGCGGCCGTGTGCTCATAGGCCTGCGCGAGGTCCATATTGGCCTGATCGTAGAAGGCGCGTTTACCGATCTTCACGGCGGCGCCCAGCTTGCCTGCGATGGTCTGCGCCAGCTTCTCGGTCTCGGCGCCAAGCTCCTCATGCGGCGCGATGCGATTGACCAATCCGACCTCGCGGGCACGGGCGGCATCGATGAACTCGCCGGTGGTCAGCATCTCGAAAGCCACCTTGCGCGGCACGTTGCGCGAGAGCGCCACCATAGGCGTCGAGCAGAACAGCCCGATATTCACCCCGTTCACGCCAAACCGCGTCCCCTCGGCCGCCACAGCCAGATCGCAGGACGCGACCAGCTGACAGCCGGCGGCGGTCGCGATGCCATGCGCCTCGGCGATCACCGGCTGCGGCAGGGCGGGGATCATCTGCATCACCTCGGCGCAGCGGAAGAAGAGATCGGCGAAATAGGCGCGGCCCTGATCCTCGGCCTCGCGCCCGCGCTGCATCTCCTTGAGGTCATGGCCCGCGCAGAACGCCTTGCCCGCGCCGCGCAGCACGACGACCTTGATGCTTGTATCCTCGGCCAGCTCGGAAAACCGCGCCTTGAGCGCGGCCAGCATCGCATCGGACAGCGCGTTGAGGCTGCCGGGGCTGTTCATCGTCAGATGCGCCACCGCGCCATTATCCTCGCGGATCACCAGATCGGTCATTGAAACTCCTCCTCTTTGGCGAAACTCTAGGGGCGAGCGAGGGACAAGGAAAGGGGAGGGCGCATGGCGCTGGTAATGGATCGCGACGAGCTCGCGGAATTTCTCGACGAGGCGTTTCCGCAGGTGAAAGGCGACTTCGCGATCGACGCGCTCGATGAGGACGAGCTCGTGGTGCGCCTGAAGGTGGAAGAGCGCCATTTGCGGCCCGGCGGCACGGTCTCGGGCCCGAACATGTTCGCGCTGGCCGATGTCGGGATCTATATCGCGATCCTCGCGCGGATCGGGCGCGTGGCGCTGGCGGTGACGACGAATGCGAGCATGGATTTCATGCGCAAGCCCGCCGCAGGGGCCGACCTTATCGCGAAGATCCGGGTGCTCAAGCTGGGCCGCGTCCTCGCCGTGGGCGATGCGCTGATCTATTCCGAGGGCGACGATCGGCCCGTCGCGCGCGCAAGCATGACCTATTCGATTCCGCCGCGGGCGATGGGGTAGGGGGCTGCACTCTTTGCGCCTTCGCCTTGGCGCAAATATCCCGGGGGAGGCGCGGATGCGCCGGGGGCAGAGCCCCCAACCCGGCCCAACATCGCGTCGAGAGGTGGGGTATTTTAATACCTAATTTTTATCGCATTGTTTTTGCTGATAAAATTCAGAAATGATGCACTTGAAAACGCGTCCGGAATCGCGCAAAAGCCCCCATCAGAATTCGAAATACCCCACAAGGGCAGATCACAGATGAAAACCTACACCGCAAAACCCGCGGAGATCGAGAAGAAATGGGTCATCATCGACGCTGAAGGCGTCGTGCTGGGCCGTCTCGCGTCGATCGTCGCAATGCGTCTGCGTGGCAAGCACAAGGCCACCTTCACGCCGCACATGGATATGGGCGACAACGTCATCGTCATCAACGCCGACAAGGTGCAGATGACCGGCAAGAAGCGTGACGACAAGACCTACTACTGGCACACCAACCACCCCGGTGGGATCAAGTCGCGCACCGCGCGTCAGATCCTCGAGGGCGCGCATCCCGAGCGCGTGGTTATGAAGGCGGTCGAGCGCATGATCTCGCGTAACCGTCTGGGTCGTGCGCAGATGGCGAACCTGCGTGTCTACGCTGGTGCCGAGCATCCGCACGAAGCGCAACAGCCTGAAGTTCTCGACGTCAAGTCGATGAACAAGAAGAACACCCGGAGCTGATCATGGCCGACGATATCAAGACCCTCGACGATCTGAAATCGGTCGTGACCGGCTCGGACAACGCTGGCGCCACCGAAACCGAAACCTCCACGCCCCGTGAGCCCGTGCGCGACGCGCAAGGCCGCTCCTATGCCACCGGCAAGCGTAAAGACGCGGTCGCCCGCGTCTGGGTCAAGCCGGGCACCGGCAAGGTCGAAGTGAACGGCAAGGCGATGGACAAGTACTTCGCGCGTCCCGTGCTTCAGCTGATCGTGAACCAGCCCTTCGGCGTGGCGAATGTGGACGGCCAGTTCGACGTCTACGCGACCGTCGCAGGCGGCGGCCTCTCGGGCCAGGCCGGTGCAGTCAAGCACGGCATCTCGAAAGCGCTGCAGCTCTACGATCCCTCGCTGCGTCCGGCTCTGAAAGCCGCAGGCTTCCTGACCCGCGACTCGCGCGTTGTGGAACGTAAGAAATACGGCCGTGCGAAAGCCCGTCGTAGCTTCCAGTTCTCGAAGCGCTAAACTTCGCGAATACGATTTGGAAAGCGGCTCCCATTCGGGGGCCGCTTTTCGTTTGGGGCTCCGCCCCCGGCGCGTGCCGCGCCTCCCCCGGGATATTTCGGGCAGTTGGAAGGGCCGCGCGGGCTCTGATTTCCAACTGCGTCAAATATCCCGGGGGTGAATTCGGCGAAGCCGAAGCGGGGGCGGCGCCCCCAGATCTGTCATCCGCAACAATGAAGAAGGCGCCCCGTTCGGAGCGCCTTCGAGCATCTTCGACCTGCGCGGGGCAGGAGTTTACTCCGCCTCGTCCATCTTGGCTGCGTTGAGCAGGGCGTAATTCTGCGCGCCCACGCGGTCGTAGAGGTCGAGTTGTGTTTCGAGGAAATCGACATGGCCTTCCTCATCCGCGATCAGCTCTTCGAACAGATCCTTCGAGACGTAATCGCGCACGCTTTCGCAATGGTCGCGCGCCTCGCGATAGAGGGTCAGCGCGTCATGCTCTCCTGCGAGGTCGCATTCGAGCGTCTCGCGCGGGCCCTCGCCGATGCGCAGCGGGTCGAGCTTCTGCAGGTTCGGATGGCCTTCGAGGAACAGGATGCGCGCGATCAGCTTGTCGGCGTGATGCATCTCCTCGATCGATTCCTCGCGCGATTTCTTCGCCATCGCGGCAAGGCCCCAATCCTCCTGCATTCGGAAGTGCAGCCAGTATTGCGAAACGGCCGTCAATTCGCTGCGCAGAGCTGCGTTGAGATAGTCGATAACCTTAGCGTCGCCCTTCATGTCGTCTTCCTTCCATTGGTGCCTGTCTCAGCCCGGTCAGTTCGACCGGCACTTTCAAATTGGTATTCTTGCGCATCGTGGAAAGAAAGAGCGGCATGCATCCGCCGCAATCGGCCCGCTTCCCGAGTGCGTGATAGATCTTGCCCGGCGTGATGATCGTGCTCGGGTCCGAAGCCCGCATCCAGTCGATCGCGGCGTGGATGTCGCGATCGGTGATGGTCTGACAATGGCAGATGATCATGGTCGTGCGCCCTGGTTCCGGGGAGGGGGGATTCCTGTCCGCCTATAGGTGAGTAGTTTTATCGGAAATGTCAATCCGACAGAAAGAGTCAGGGATAAGGTCGCCTCCGGCACCAGTTTCCCGCCCCGTTTCCATCGCCGCGCAACTGGGGTAAGCACGGGCAAACAGTTCAAGAGGCCCGTATGTCCGTCTCCATGCTCTCCACCTTCGTCAAACCGATGCATCCCGAAGGGCGCAAGTTCGTCGCCATCTTCGCGGGCATCACTTTCATCCTGTTCCTGATCTGGGAGCCTCTGGGCTGGATCGGGGTCGGGCTGACCGTCTGGTGCTATTACTTCTTCCGCGATCCGCCGCGGGTGACGCCCACCCGCGAGGGGCTGATGGTCTCGCCCGCCGATGGCGTGGTCTCGCTGCTGGAGCCGGCGGTGCCGCCGGCGGAGCTGGGTCTTGGCGACAAGCCGATGACCCGTGTCTCGGTCTTCATGTCGGTCTTCAATTGCCACGTGAACCGGCTGCCCTGTGCAGGCCGGATCTCGAAGGTCGCCTATCGTCCCGGCAAATTCCTCAATGCCTCGCTCGACAAGGCGAGCTCGGACAATGAGCGCAACGGGCTTGCCGTGACGCTGCCCGACGGGCGCCAATACGGGGTGGTGCAGATCGCAGGGCTGGTGGCCCGACGCATCCTGTGCTGGTCGAAGGAAGGCCAGAGCCTGATGACCGGCGAACGGTTCGGGCTGATCCGGTTCGGCTCGCGTCTCGATATCTACCTGCCCGAAGGGGTGAACCCGCTCGTCTGCATCGGCCAGAACATGGTCGCGGGCGAAACCGTGATTGCCGATCTCGAAAGCACGGAACAAGCGCGCTCCGGCGGCATTCGGTAAGAGAGGCTCGAGGAGGGCGCGATGAAAGACCACGAACTCGACCCGCATGAAAAGGACCGGTTGCCATTTCTGCAGCTGGTGCCGAACCTCGTCACGATTGCCGGGATGGGGCTGGGGCTGACCTCGATCCGTTTCGCGATGGATGACCGGTTCGAGAGCGCGGTGGTGCTGATCCTGCTCGCGGCGCTGATCGACGGGATGGACGGGTTGCTCGCGCGGCGACTCAACGCGTCCTCGGATTTCGGGGCGGAACTCGACAGCCTGTCCGACTTCCTCTGCTTCGGAGTCGCGCCGGGGCTTCTGCTTTACCGCTTCGCCCTGGGGGAGACCCACGCTTTCGGCTGGGTCTTCGTGCTGGTCTATACCGGTGCGGCCTGTCTGCGCCTCGCACGGTTCAATGTGATGCGCGCCGAGCCCGAGTCGATGCGCCACTTCACGGGGGTGCCCGCACCCGCAGGGGCAGGGCTCGCACTACTGCCGATGTTCATCAGCTTTGCCGATCTCGGCGATGCGCGCGCGGTGCCCGTGGCCGTGGCGGTCTGGCTGGGCTTTGTCGGCCTGCTGATGATCTCGCGGATCAAGACCTTCTCGCCCAAAGCGATGCGCATTCCGCGCCGCGCGGTGGGCGTGCTGCTGATCGGCACGGTCATCGCGGTGGGGATGGTCTTCACGCGGATCTGGTTGCTGATGGTGATCCTCGCGGCGATCTACGCGGTGATGCTGATCCCCGCGATCTGGAAAGCGCGCGGGAGAATTCTGCGCGCCTGACCTCGACCCCTCTTCGACATTGCCGAACGCCGCTCCTTCGGGGGCGGCGTTCGCGATTCTGGGGGGTGTGAGGGCAGGGGAGGCGATTCACCGAAGAGAGGGGGCGATTCACTCGGTCATCAG